>NZ_CP026304.1:5812684-6458538 GCF_003054555.1 Streptomyces lunaelactis
CGATCGCGGCGACCGCGCCCCGCTTGCCGGCGAGCCCGCTGAACGCGGCCCGCTGCATGGCGGGCTTGATGGTGGTGACGACGTTGCCGCCGGGCTGCTGGGTGCGGCTGAGGTCGTTCCACAAAGGGATCGCGGTGAGCAGGGAGCTCCGGCCGGAGAGGATGCCGTCCTGGGCGCTCTCGATCAGCGTGGTGCCGTACGTCTGCGAGGCGTAGCCGGTGACGGGGGCGTACAACGCGCCCTCGGTGTAGGTGCGTTCGTACCGCAGCTGCTGGCCGGAGTCCTTGGAGCCGGTGACGGGTCTGCCGCCGACCAGGATGTTGCCGCGCGGCTCGTCGTAACGGCCGATGGCGAGCCGGCGGTTGGCCGGGTTCTTGTCGAGGGAGGTGGACTGGAGGATCTGCAGCCGGGCGGCGTTGATCAGCAGCGCGACCAGGAGCAGCAGACACAGGGCGGCGGCCCGCCGGATGCAGGGGATCACAACTCTGCCTCCACGACAGGGGCGACGACGCCCGGCTCGACCGTGTCGGGCTGCGGCGCGCGGGCCGAGTCGCTGACCCGGATGAGCAGCGCCACGATGATCCAGTTGGTGACGACGGACGAACCGCCCTGGGCGAGAAAGGGCATCGCCATGCCGGTCAGCGGGATCAGGCCCATCACACCGCCCGCGATGACGAAGACCTGGAGGGCGAGGATCGAGGCGAGGCCGATGGCGAGCAGCCGGCCGAAGGGGTCGCGCAGGGCGAGCCCGGCGCGGTAGCCGCGGGCCACGATCAGCGCGTACAGCAGGAAGATCCCGGTCAGGCCGACCAGGCCGAGCTCCTCGCCCGCGGTGGCGAGGATGAAGTCGGACTTGGCGGCGAAGCCGATGAGGATGGAGTGGCCGAGACCGAGTCCGGCACCGAGCATCCCGCCGGCGGCGAAGGCGAAGAGCGACTGGGCGAGCTGGCTGGGGCCGTCGCCTGCCTCGATGCTGGCGAAGGGATTGAGCCAGTCCTCGACCCGGCTGTGAACATGCGGTTCGAGCCAGCCGACGGCGACCGCGCCGGCCGCGGCGAGCACCAGCCCGACCGCGATCCAGCCGGTCCGGCCCGTCGCCACGTACAGCATGATCACGAAGAGTCCGAAGAAGAGCAGCGAGGTGCCGAGGTCCCGCTCGAGCACCAGAACGCCGACGCTGAGCAGCCAGATCGCGACGATGGGGCCCAGTACGCGGCCGGTGGGGAGCTGGAGCTTCCAGATTGTGCGTCCTGTGTAGGCGAGCGCGTTGTGGTTGGCGGCGAGATACGCGGCGAAGAAGACGGCGAGCAGGATCTTGGCGAACTCGCCCGGCTGGAAGGAGAGCCCGCCGAGCCGGATCCAGATCTTGGCGCCGTTCACGGCGGGGAAGAAGATCGGCACGAGCATCAGGACGAGGGCGGCGACGACCGAGAGATACGCGTACCGCTGCAGGACCCGGTGGTCGCGCAGGAAGACGACGACCACAATGAAGAAGGCGACGCCGAGCGTCGACCAGACGAGCTGGGTGGGCGCGGCCACGGAGTTCGGGGTCTCCAGGTCGAGGCGGTAGATCAGCACCAGGCCGAGGCCGTTGAGGAGGACCGCGATGGGCAGGAACAGCGGGTCGGCGTAGGGGGCGCGGAAGCGTACGGCGAGATGCGCGAGGAGGGCCAGGACACCGAGGCCCGCGCCGTAACCCGCGGCGTCCGGCGGCACGGCGTTGTTCTTCGTCAGGCCCACGTCGATATAGCCGTAGACGGAGATGAGGACGGCGCACACGAGGAGCGAGAGCTCGACACCCCGCCGCTTGGGGAGGCGTGGATCGGGCGGGGGAGCGTCCGCCGTCGTTGCGGTCATGGCACGCAAGTTAGCCGGGGCGCGGCCCCTGACCCCGGTCCTCAATCGCCCAACGGGCTCATCTTCAGCCCGTTGGGGGTCCCTCCGGACGAAGTCCGGGGGGAGGGCACACCCATCAGTGACCGTGCTCCGCCGCGTCGAGGTCCGTGAACCGTATGTACTCGGGCAGCGCCGGCCGGGCGACCGCGCCGCCCTCCGGCGCGTTCGGGAAGCGCGGCTCCGCGCCGATCACCGCCGACTGCCCGGCCTCCCCGGGCCGTCCTCAGCGCTGGTACGGGTGCTGTCCGGGCTGCTGCTGCGGCTGCCCGTAGGCCTGACCGCCCTGACCGCCCGCGCCCTGGAGCTGCAGCTGCTCCGCCTGCTCCTTGGTTATCTGCTGCTCGGCACCGCAGAACGTGCACTGCGTCGCGTACTTCGTCGAGAACGGGAACAGCGGCACGAAGAACAGCGTGAACTTCGTGACGCGCTTCCTGAGCGTGTGCGCGGAGGGATTGCCGCAGTGCCCGCACACCAGCGTCAGTATCGCCAACTGGTACAGGTATCCCTTGGTGCCAAAGATGATCATGCTGTCGGTCCCTCCCGTGTCAGTGCCCGCCGGCACAGGGCCAGCAGTTTCTCGTCCGTAAAGATGTCATGGCTGCCGTATCCGCCGTCGACCGCGTTGTGACGTCGCAGGGAAGCCAGCTCGCGGCGGAGTATCCGCTCGGCCCCATCGGCGCCTTCGGCCGTCAGCTCCACCAGGCACTCGGCGGTCGCGACGCGGGTGTACGGAAACTCCTCCCAGGCGGCCAGCAGCACCGGCCACGCCCGCTCCGGATCCCCCGTCACCCGCCACAGCGCGACCGCCGCGTCCACCCGGGTCCACGGCTCGGCCGCCCGGAGCAGTTCAACCAGTGCCGGAGCGGCCGCCGAGCCCGCCGGCCCCAGCGCGCCGAGCGCCGTCGCCGCCGAGCGCCTGCCCGCGGAGTCCGAAGCCTCAAGTGCCGTACGCAGCACCGGCAGTACGGCCCCGGCGTCACTCTCGATCGCCCACAGCGCCCCCGCGGTACGCGCCGCGAGCGACACCGAAATGTCGGAGCAGTGCAGCAGCGCGCGCAGGTCCGGTACCGCGTCGTACGCCGCGGGTCCGAAGGCGGCGAGCGCCCGCAGCACCGACTCGAACACCCACTCCCTGCGGTACTCGGGCGCGCCCCGCAGCAGGCGCAGCACCTCCGGCGCCGCCTCGGCCGCCCGCAGCGCGGTCAGTCCGTACAGCAGCGGCCCCGCCCGGTCGTACAGCTCCTCGTCCAGGTCCAGCTCGCCCAGATGCCTGCGCAGCGCGGGTACGAGCGGCACGGCGGCCGCCCCCAGATGATCCAGCGCATACCCCAGGTCGCGCGGCGCCTCGGGCCGGTCCAGTGTCCGCGCGAGCACCAGCACCGCCCTCCGGTCACCCGCCCGCGCCAGCGCCGTGAGCGCATTGCCGAGCGTGGGCGGTCCGCTCGCCCACTCGCGCACCCAGGCCCGCGGGTCCGCGGCCACCCGGTCCGCCAGCGCGTCCGCCGCGGGCCGGGCGAGAGTGAACAGCTCCTCCAGCGCGCACTCGGCGGCCTCGGCGAGCCGAGGCTCCGGATCGGCGAGCTGCTCACCGATCAGGCCGGCCAACTCCTCGTACGCACCGCGCCAGGTCCGCAGCAGCCCGCTGCTCATCCGTACGGCATCGATCCGCTGCCCCCAGTCGGGGCTGCACAACTGGTCGGCCAGGAGCGCTATCCGGTCGTCGACACGATCGCCCAGGCCGGAGTGGAGCGTGCGCAGCAGATCCGCCGTCCAGGGCGCGTGGCGGCCCGCGGCCTCCTCCTCATGGCGCTCGCGCAACTGTCCGACGAGGGTGGGCGTGGACGGCCGCTCGGCGCCGGAGGACGCCGCGGCCACCGGCTCGGCGCGCAGCTCCCGCAGCAGACCCGTCACGCCCGGCACTACATTGGCGGGCAGCTCGTCGGGCGCGCAGCGGGCGAGCTGCGCGAGCGCGGCCAGCCGCAGCCCCGCTCCGTACGACACCCGGGTCAGCCCGGAGAGCCACTCCACCACCTCGGGCGCCAGGCAGCCGTGCCGCAGCGCTATCCGGCCGCCGGCTTCGACGCAGGCGAACAGCACCTCGGCGTCCGGCTCGACACCCAGCCTCTCCCGCAGCAGTCCCAGAACCCGCACCGGATCGCTGTGCAGCGTGGCGAGCGCGAGCGGCGCCGCCAGCCGTACGCCCCGGTCCTCGTCGTCGAGCAGCCCCAGGAAGACATCCGCGCCCGCGGTCACGGCCGACGCGGCCATCGCGTAGTTCGCGGCGTACTCGAACTCCGCGTCCTCCGGGTCCAGTTCGTCGTCGCCGTCCAGATCGATGCCGCCGATGCTGGTCAGCAGCTCGACGATGCCGCCGCGGTCCTGGACCGCCGGATTCGCCACCAGCTCCAGGAGGAAGGGGATGCAGGCGAGCGTGGAGTCGTACACATCGCCCTGGTGGTGCACCGCCCCGTACATCCCGTCGAGCGCGGCATCACGCTCCGCCGGGTCCGTGGAGGCGAGTCCGCGCAGCAATTCGGGCACATCGTCCGCCGGGCCGTAGGCATGCCCCAGTGCGGCCCAGTCGACCTCGTCGATCCCCCCGAACACGCTTGCCCCCTCCCAAGAACCTTGCGCTTGGGGAGAGTGTGCACCACGGGTCCGACATCGCGGGGTTATTGCCCCGAAGGCCTGTGGACTGGTCCCATGGTCGAGGGGTGGTGGCATGACGGAACTGCGCGTCACACCGGCACACAGGCACGGCAGGGACCGGCTGTACGTCAGCCTCCCGGACGGCCGGAACATCGCCTGGTACGACCGGGACAGCGGCCGGGTGAGCCTGGTCTCCGAGCCCCGTCGCGCAGATGTGCTGGCTGCTCTCGCCCCGTATCTCACCGGCGACGTCACGGTCGGGCCGCCGCCCGTCCCCACCTCCGCCGACCTCGCCAGGCTGTCCCTGCACCCCGACGACGATCTGGCCCCCAACCGCCCCGGCGAGGCGCTCCACGCCGAGCTGGACCGCCTCCCCGCCGGCCGCCGACTCCGCCAGGACCCACGCCGCGCGGAGCTCGACGCGCAGCAGCTCCTGGGCGGCGAGCTGGACCGGCTGGAGACCGCGGGCTGGCGGATCCTGCACTCGGTGCCGCTGCCGGGCACCGAACGCATCGACCATCTGGCCATCGGCCCCGCCGGGGTGCTGGCCGTACACACCCTCCCGGCCCGGCGCCTGCGGGTGCGCATCGCCGACCCCATGGTCCGCGTCGGCCGCGCTGAGCCGGGCCCGCGGCTGCGTGTGGCCCGCCGCAGGGCCGAGCGCGCCTCGCTCGCGCTGGCGGCGGCGGTACGCCCGGTGCTCGCGGTGGTCGGGGCGGCGCGGCTGGACGTGCTGCCGGCGCCGCCGGACGTACGGATCCTGCGGGAGGACGAGGTGCCCGCGCTGATGCGGCTCGGCGGGGTGCTCAAGCCCGCGGACATCGAGGCGCTGTACGCGACGGCGAGGGACCGCCGCACCTGGCTGCGCGTATAGGCCCTGTCCGGCCGATGCTCCCGGGCTCGCGTGCCCTGGCACGCACGCTCCCTGGTCCGGCCTGATCGACCGGACAGGACCTTGCTCCAGTCCGCCGGGTCACCAGTCCCGGGACCCGTCCTGGGGGAGCCGTAGTCGCAGCACGGTGGTGACGGTGTGCCGGGTCGTGCCCTGCTCCACCTCGGCCGTCAGCCCCGCCTCCACGGCCAGGTACTCGACGTCACCCACACCGATGGCCATCGCCACCCCCGTCTCGCCGGTCACCCTCTCGCACAGCGTGGCCGCCGTCTGCGCCCGCAGCGCTGGGGCCAGCGGCTCGACACCAGGGGAGCGTCGTCGTCCGGCAGCACCAGTACCAGCGCGGCCGGCCGCGCCGGACTGCCGGTGAAGCCGACCACCGCCGCATCGCGCGCGTACGTGTGCCGAAGCTTCAGCCACGCGCGCGTGCCGCTCCGGTAGGTCTGGTCGAAGCGCTTGACCACCAGCCCCTCGACGCCGATCACGGGCAGGGTCTCGTACCAGGTGGCCGCCTCCCCGGCGTCCAGGGTCATGTGCCGATGGCCACGCCTGCCCCGAGCCACCGTCCGTCGATCCGACCACGATGATCGAAGACGCGGCGTTCAGCGCGGAATCACCCAGCCCGGCGCCCAGGTCCCGGCGGCGTCGTGGCAGGCCGCTGTGGCGGCGAGGTGGGTGCGGAGGGTGGCCAGCGCTGGGTGGGGGTTGTCGCGGTGCCAGAGGAGCGAGTGCGGGTAGACGGGCGTCGGGTCGGTCACCGGAATGCGGCGCAGGCCGTGGCCGACGGGCCAGACGAGGCGGGTCTGCTCGCCCATGAGGGTGGCCAGGGCGGGGGTGTCGGCGACGGTGTCGAGGAGCGCGTCGGAGCCGAAGTTGGGGCCGGTCGCCTCGATGGTGAGTCCGAACTCGGCGACGAGGTCGTCGTAGTAGGCGGCCCACTCGGTACCGGGGACGATGCCGGGCATCCAGATCCGGTGCCTGGCGAGCTGAGCGACGGTCACCGACCGGGCGCCCGCCAGCGCGTGGGCAGGGCCGGTGAGGAGCTGGAGCGGCTCGTCGAGCACCCGGACGGACTCGATGTCTTCGGGAAGGGGCCGGCCGGGCACGGCGACGGCACGGAAGGACGCGTCGATCGCACCGGACCGGATGGCGGCGACGGCCGTCTCGATGTCGAACAGCCACACCACGTCGAGCTCGATCTCGGGGTGCGCTCGATGGAAGCCGCGCATCAGGCCCGACGGTGCGACGCGCGAAGCGATCACGTCGACGCGCAGCGGACGGCGGCCGGGGCGCACGGACGCGACCGCGCGCTCGGCGACGCGCAGCAGCTCGCGCGCGTGGGGCAGGAACGCCTGCCCGTCGATGGTGAGCTCGGCGCCGCGCGCGGTGCGGGTGAACAGCCGCACGCCGAGGTTGCGCTCCAGCGCGGCGATGCGCTTGGAGACGGCCTGCTGGGTGACCGCCAGCTCGGCGGCGGCCTCCTGGAACTGCCCCGCGTCGGCGGCCGCGACGAAGGTCCGGACGGTGTCGAGGTCCATGTCGACACCCTATCGACACAACCGTTGGTTGTGGCCAGGCGGTCCTGCGGTTGTTTGACCCCCGGGTACGGCGCTCGCTTTGATGCTTCCGATCGCGGATCGGTTGTGCGGATGAGTGGCGAGGGGCGTCGGGCATGAGGCGCAGGCACCGGTTGGGACACCTGCTCGGCCACCGGCTGGGGCGGCGGTTCGGGTGGCTCTGGGGCGCGTACGGAACCAGCGCGCTCGGCACGTGGCTCGCCTTCGGCGCGTTCCCGCTGATCGCCATCCAGGTGCTGCACGCCGGACCGGCCGAGGTCGCCGCGCTCTCCTCCGTGGGGGCCGCGGTGGGCGCGGCCGTCGCGGTGCCGCTCGGCCCGTGGGTGGAGTTCCGCCGCAAGCGGCCGGTGCTGATCACGATGGACCTGGTGCGGTTCGCGGCGCTGCTGACGATCCCCGCCGCGTTCGCGCTCGGTGCGCTCACCTTCCTTCAGCTCCTGCTGGTCTTGGTCGTCGTCGCGGCGGCCGACATCACCTTCCGCGCCGCCTCCGGCGCGTACCTGAAGACGCTGCTGCCCGCCGAGGACCTGCTCGTCGCCAACGCCCGGTTCGAGTCCACGGCCTGGACGACCACAATCATCGGACCGCCGCTGGGCGGCGTCGCGATCGGGCTCCTCGGGCCGGTGGCAACGGTGGTCGCCGACGCGGTCAGCTTCCTGCTTTCGGCCCTGGGCATCCGCGCGATGGGCGGGCCCGAGCCGCGGCCCGAGCGCCGGGAGGTCACGCGCATGCGGGCCGGGGACTTGCTCGACGGCTGGCGTTACATCCTCGCCGACGCGACGCTGCGCCCGCTGTTCTTCAACACCGCCTTGTTCAACGGCCTGGTGATGGCCGCCTCGCCGCTGCTGGCCGTCCTGATGCTCGGCCGACTCGGGTTCGCACCATGGCAGTACGGCCTCGCCTTCGCCGCGCCCTCGATCGGCGGGCTGCTCGGTTCGCGGATGGCCCGACCCCTCGTCACCCGGTTCGGGCAACACCAGGTCCTGGTCGTGGCCGGGACGCTGCGCGCGATTTGGCCCGTCGGCCTGGCCTTCCTGGGCCCGGGGACCGGCGGACTGCTCCTGGTGATGGGCGTCGAACTCGGGCTCATCTTCTGCTGCGGAGTCTTCAACCCCGTCTACGCCACCTACCGCCTCCAGCGCACCGCGACCGACCGGGTCACCCGCACGCTGTCCGCCTGGGCGGTGACAACCAAGGCCTCGACCGCGCTACTGACGGCCCTCTGGGGCGTGCTGGGCAGCCTGCTCGGCCCGCCTACAGCCATCTGCCTTGCCGGCGTGCTCCTGCTGGCGACCCCGCTGCTGCTCCCCCGCCGCGCGGCAGCGCATCTCTCCGAGCCGGAGCCCGCACCGAACCGCGCCTGACAGGCCGCCACGGCCGTCGCCGCGATCGGGCCGCGCCGCCCTTCCTCGCAGCGGTCCACCCCTCCGCGTACAGCTCGGAGATGAGCGCGACGGCCTCCGCCGTGGCCGGTGGGGGTCGCGGCGCGGCAAATCGTGGCGCACGCGCCCAACGCGCCTTGCTCCCAGATGCTTGTGAGGCACATACGGCGCAAGGCCACCTGCCTCACATGCCTGAAGCCTTCTGGCGACCCCAGATAATCTCTGGGGAGCCCGAGTTCTCACGTCTCCCGAGCCGGCCCCGTCCGGTGACGGTTCGTAGGATGCCGACCGTGGCGCGATTTGAGGAAGTCAAGGCAGCGTTGTGGAGCGGTGGAACGTACGGTGTCCAGTCGCCACTGACGGACGAGGTTGTAATGGAAGCCGAGCAGGTGCTTGGTGTGGTGCTTCCGTTCTCGCTGCTCGATGTTCTGCGAGTCCAGAACGGTGGCGAGGTGTCCTCTGACTGGAACGCCTTTCCGACCGACCAGCCAACTTCGTGGAGTGCGGACCATGTGCCCTTCGGTGAACTGATGGGAATCGGTCACCGAGAGCACATGGTCTCTCTCCTGGACACGCCATACCTGGTCGAGGAGTGGGACCTGCCCTCACCGATCGCGCTGATCTCCGGCGATGGGCACTGTTGGATCGCGCTCGACTACCGGGACTGCGGAAGACAGGGCCAGCCCTCGGTCATCTGGCTTGATACTGACCTCGATATGGAACTGCAGCTTGCTGCGGACTTCCGATCATTCGTCGAAGACCTCACTTCCGACACGACCTTCGTCGGTGATGTCGACGGAGCTGCACGTTGATGATGGCGGGACCGTGACCCGAGGTCCCCAGGGGGCCGTCGCGGCGAGGCGTGGGGATGTCAGTTCCAGGGCCCGGTTGTCCCGGCCGTCTCCCATGTGATCGAGCCAGCGCTCGTACCAATCCAGGAAATCACGGGCCGACGAAACGTTCGGGCCCCAGAAACCATCGGCGTTGCCTGTCAGCACGCGGCCGGTGAGGGGGCCAGTGACGGCGATGAGACAGAGGTCTGTGCAGCCCATCTCGATGATGTGCAGGAACAGGTCACGGTCCTGCTCGCCGTGATGGGCTCGGGTGAAGCCACGAGGTGCTTCTGATGCCTGCCGCAGGTCCATCGTGAAGAGCCTGCAGTCCTCCAGCGGGATCAGACCGTAGAACGGCGCGGCACCTGAGGCGCCTACTGCGGTGAGGAACTGGCGGTAGGAGTGAGGTAGTTCGATGCTGTGCTCTGCCTCGAATGCGGTCACCTTTGCTCGGGTGAGCCAGGGGCCGAGTTGGAATGTGTGGCGTTCTTCGCCGAAGGAGTGGCTGCGCAGCGGCTGGAACGGGATCTGGGCCAGTTTGCGCCGCAGGCGGGCTACGCGGGAGTCCATGTGAACTCTTCTCTCGTCCCTCGCAACGTACCGCCATTCGTGAAGGTCGACGAAGCCCGCTGCTCATCCATCGGACCGAACACGTACGAAACGGGCGGTTTCGTGGCGTCCGGCCGCCTGGCGCAGTTCAACGAGGAGTGGCTCGGTGAGCATCCGCACGGGCCCGTGGTCCGGGTGGTCCGTCAGTTCTCCCAAGCGACCGCGTACCAGCTCGCCCACCTGCCGTGACTGCGTCGGGGTCAAGCGAGGCGACGTCTTCACGGTTCGATCACCGGGAAGCTGAACAAGCAGTGCCTGCGGCCGCTCCACCGGGCCGTAAACACCGAGTAGTACGCCGTCCCGCGTATCGGAATGCCGGATCTTCCGCCAGGCCCAGGTTCCTCCTGCCCGATAGGGCGAGTTCAGTGCTTTCGCTACGATTCCTTCCACGCCCACGGCTCTCATGTCGCGAAACCAGACGTGGGCGGTTTCCTCGTCCAGCGTTGCCAGCACACGCTGAAGGGGTGGGCCGACGTCTTGCAGTGCGGCTCCGAGCAGCTCCCAACGCTCCCTCAGGGGCAGGGCCCTGACATCCCGGCCTGGAACAGCGAGAATGTCGAACGCGATGTAGGACACCGGGACTCCCGAGAGCTTGCGATCACTGTGGGACCGGAGCAAGTCGGTGAAGTTCAATCGCCCGTCCCGGTAGGCGCACAATTCTCCGTCCAGCACGATTCCCGGTGGCAAGTGATCTCGCAGGTATGCGGCAATCTCAGGGAATTCTCTGGAGAGGTCCCTTCGTGAGCGGGACTGCAGGAAGACTTTTCCGTCTTCCAGGATGAAGGCGAGCGCACGGAATCCATCGAGCTTGAGGGAGTACTGAAGGCCCCCAGGTGTGCTTCCTTGCGCGGGGATCTCATCCGCAGGCCGGGGACGCATGACATCGACGGGTGGTCGCAGGGCTACTGTCGGCGAGCTCTCATCCATGCCGCCAGGTTCGACCCGCGTGCCCCTCAGGGCAGGGGGAGGCTCGCCGTCCTCGTTGGCCTGTCACCGGGACAGCCTCACCGGTGGCCGGGGCACGCTCACGGGAGCGGCCTGGCCCGGTTGAGATTGATGAGCGGCCCCAGCAGGTCCCCGTACCGGGCCAGCCGTGGCGCGATGTCGCCGATCCGGAAGACGAGGTTCTGCTGCGTCCCGACCTCTTCCCACGTCACCGGCGCGGATACGGTCGGCTCGGCACGGGCCCGCAGGGTGTAGGGGGTGGCGGTCGTCTTCTTGGCGGAGTTCTGGCTGTGGTCGACGAAGACCTTCCCTGGCCGCAGGGAGCGGGTCATCCGGTGCAGGATCAGCCCCGGCAGTGCGGCCTCACCCTCCACGGCCAGGCTCTTCGCGTACGCCGACACCTTCTCGGACGGCGTGGGCTCCAGCGGCACGAGGACGTGGAGACCCTTGGAGCCCGAGGTCTTGGCGTACGCGTGCAGTCCGTCCGCCGCCAGCCGTTCCCGCAGCCACAGCGCCACGGCGCAGCACTCGGCGACCGTCGCGGGCGCGCCCGGGTCGAGGTCGAAGACCATCCGGTCGGCGACGCCCGGTTCGTCCGCCTGCCACTGCGGCGTATGGAACTCCACCACCAGGTTCGCCGCCCACATCAGCGACGCCAGATCCTGGATGACGACCTGCCGCGCCTTCTTGTCCTCGGATCGGGGCACCGGGGCGGTCCTCACCCAGGCGGGGGTCCCGGGCGGCGGGTTCTTGGTGAAGAACAGCTGCCCGTCCGGCCCGTCCGGGTACCGGAGGAAGGAGACCGGGCGGTTGTGGAGATGCGCGAGTATCGCGCCCGCCGTGATGGCGTAATAGTGCAGGATCTCGCCCTTGGTGGTCCCGGTGGCGGGATGGATGACCTTCTCCAGGTTGCTGAGAGCCAGTCGCCGCCCCTCCACTTCCGTGATCGGCGTCATACGATGAGAATCCCATGATTCTCGGATGAATCCCGGATTTCGGATGAAAGGGATGAAACGTGCGATCCATATGGAACGGCGCGATCTCCTTCGGCCTGGTCAGCATCCCCATCAAGCTGGTGAACGCCACCGAGAACCACTCCATCTCCTTCCGCCAGATCCACGCCACGGACGGCGGCCGGATCCGCTACCGCAAGGTCTGCGAGCTGGAGGAGAAGGAAGTGACGGCCGCCGAGATCGGCAAGGCGTACGAGGCCGCGGACGGATCGGTCATCCCGATCACGGACGAGGACCTGGCCGCGCTGCCGCTCCCCACGGCGAAGACGATCGAGATCGTCGCCTTCGTCCCGGAGTCGTCGATCGATCCGTTGCAGATGGACGCGGCGTATTACCTCTCCGCCAACGGAGTTCCGGCCGCGAAGCCGTACACCCTCCTGCGCGAGGCCCTCAAGCGCAGCCAGAAGGTCGCCATCGCGAAGTTCGCCCTGCGCGGCCGGGAGCGTCTGGGCATGCTGCGCGTCGTCGACGATGTGATCGCCATGCACGGTCTGCTCTGGCCGGACGAGATCCGCGCCCCGGGGAGCGTCGCCCCGGACACCGAAGTATCCGTCCGCGACGCCGAACTCGACCTGGCCGACGCCCTGATGGACACGCTCGGCGAGGTCGACCTTGACTCGCTGCACGACGACTACCGGGCGGCGGTCGAGACGATGATCGAGGCAAAGATGGAGGGTGGAGTCGTGAGCCCTGAGCCGGCACCCGCGGAGGGCGGCGGACAGGTCATCGACCTGATGGCGGCGCTGGAGAACAGTGTGCGGGCGGCGAAGGAGTCGCGAGGCGAGGGGGCGCGCCGCGAAGGTCACGCCGAGGTCACGCCGATGAAGGGCCGGAAGCGGGCGGCGGCGAGTGCACCGAGCGCACCGAAGGCGTCGGGCGCGAGGAAGTCGACGTCGACGACGACGAAGAAGGCGGCCGCCAAGAAGACGACGGCCACCAAGTCCGCGGCGAAGAAGTCGGCCGCGAAGAAGGCGGCCACCAAGTCCACGGCGAAGAAGGCGGCCCCGAAGAAGCGTGCCTCGGCCTGACTTCCCAGCTCGTTGGGGGTCCCCCCGGACGAAGTCCGGTGGAGATCGAGGACGGGGTCCGGGGCGGAGCCCCGGGAAGGCGCCAGGCGGCGGCCGTACGACGGCGCCGCTCCATGATCTGTCGCCATCGGCGGACGGCTGACCTGCCGGGCCTGCGGCACCCGGTGCTCACTCGCTGAGAGTGACGGCACCGGGCCTCACCGCGTCATGGCTGTGAGCCCGCCCATAGGGCCTACGTCACGTCCTAAGGGCGGTAGTAGTAGCGCCGGGCGCCGTTCCCCGCGCTCCGGCGACGGAATCCCTCGCCCGAGACAATTGCGGTCATTTCTGCGTAGTTCGGTAGTACGTCACATCTTTGCGTTGCTCGCCAGGTGCCGTTAACCATGGCTGACGTTCCGGGGAGCCGAGAGCCGACCGGGCGGATCCCGCCCGCTTCGACCGCTCCGGCCCACACAGCGGAGTCCAGCTCCGCACACGCCGTCCAACCTTCGGTCGGCCTCCCCGCCACGTCCCCCATGGAGAGGTACATCCGCATGACCGTCACCACCCGGACCAGCAGCAGCCGCATCGCCCGATTCCGTAAGTTCTCCGTCGTCGGCATAGCCACAGCCGGTGCCGCGGCAGCGGTTCTCACGCTGGCACCTTCGCCCGCCCAGGCCGCCGAACTGACGTCGGCGACCGCCTCGGCGACCAAGATCTCGGCGGCCGACGCCCCGGCGGCCAAGACTGCGGCGAAGGCCAAGAAGGCCAAGAAGACCTACCCCAACAACCTCGACGGCTGGATCAAGGAGTCGCTGGCCATCATGAAGGCCAAGGGCATCCCCGGCAGCTACGAGGGCCTGCACCGCAACATCATGCGCGAGTCCGGCGGTAACCCGAACGCCGAGAACGGCTGGGACGTCAACGCGCAGAACGGCACGCCGTCCAAGGGCCTGCTCCAGGTCATTCAGCCGACCTTCGATGCTTACCACGTCGCGGGCACCCCGAACGACCTGACCGACCCGGTCGCCAACATCACCGCGGCCGCCAACTACGCCGCCGACAAGTACGGCTCCATCGACAACGTCGACTCCGCGTACTGAGCCACCGGAGGACGGACACCGACCCGCACGATCAACGCCGACTCCGGCCTCGCGTCCGCGAAGAAGCCGCTGGGCCTGGCCCGGGCCTCAAGGGCATCAGCCCCGCCCGCATGAACCTGGTCACGATGGCGGTCACGTACGACACCCGGAACCCGGGACGGGTCCCCCCTCCCGATGAGGCTGCCCACCAGGTGTGGGACGCGCTGCGCGTCGACCGCCCCATCCCGAAGTCCGCGGCGAAGAATTCGGTGGGCGACGAGGGGACTCGCCGGTGACCGCCAGCACCATTGGGCGGCCGTCAGACCTTGATGACCGTCACGCGGCTCCCGCACAAAGCGGCGAGGTCCTCGGGATCCGAGGTAAGCGCGGTGACGGGACCAGGCGCCGCGAGTGCGGTGGCGCAGAGCATGGCGTCGATGGCGTACTTGTGCCCGTGCAGGCCGGCATCGGCGAGCAGGGCCGCCGAGTGGCGGGCGATGGGTTCTGTGAGCGGCTCGACGGCGATGCGGGACAGCGTCCATTCGAGAGCCGGGCGTTTGATCCTTGGGTGCACCACTTCGACCAGGGTGGCCGCGCTGGTGATCACTCGCATGTCGTCCGCACGCGCCAGGGCGAGCCATCCGGCGACGTCGCGATCGCGCAGCACGGCCTTGGCCAGCCCTTCGCTGTCGAGGACCAGAGTTCCGCCCGGCACGGCGGGGGAGCGATTCATGCGGCGTCCGCTCCGCTGGAACGCTGCTGCTCACGGGCGCGCTGCAGCAGATCACGCTTGGCCTGGATCTCTGCCTCGGTGATCGGCCCGTGCTCGGCTTCGGCGACTGCGATGAGCTCGTTGAGGTTGTCCCGCTCGATCTGACGGGCGACGGCCGCAGCGACGTAGGCGGACAGGCCGGAGGGTCCGCTGCGGGCTCGGGCTGCTTCCGCGATGTCGCGGGGCATCGTGATCGAGTACTTCTGGGTAGGCTCACTCATGCTCTCTATGCTACCGCTCATGCCCCGCATGATGGCGAAACCTCGTCGGATGCCGCCGGCCTGCGCCAGTGATCCCGACGTGCGCCCTTGCAGCGTGCCTGACGGTGAGTCACTGTCGGATTTTGCAGCTGCCTCTGACCGGACCACGTGTGCGAGGGGGAACGTGATGGGTGAACCGAACGCAGGATCGTCCTGGTCGCTCAGCGTCTTCGGCGAGTTGACCGCGCCGCTGTCGAGGCTGATACCTGCGTGCATCGTCCGAGCCCACGAGCGGGCACAAGATGGCCATCAGGGAGTGCGCACGCAGACGCTGGAGGCATACGGACACGGTCTCCATGCATGCCAGTACGAAGAGCTGGCGACAGGCTTGGCCGACCTGCCGGGCGCCGTTCCTGTGCGTCTCCAGGCCCGAACTGTCATGGTGGTCGCCGGCCAGGTCCTCTACCCGATCCGCTATGCGAAGCGGGACGTCCCGGTGACCGTGGCTCGGCTTCGTCGCGCAGTCGGCCTCCGCGCCGACCTGATCCGGCGACACGGACCGGAGCCCATGCAGGGAGAGTTGGATCTGGGGCTGGAGGAACTGCAAGAGCAGGAGTTCCACAACGACCTGAACCAGCTCGACCCAAACGCGGGCCTGGTGCTCTTGGCCTACGCGTGCGCAATGGAAAAGGGTGTCATGCGACTTGAGTGGGGAGACGCCGAACTGCGTCGTGGCGACCGCCATCTGCTGTGGCACCACCACGAAGGGCTGGACCTACCCGGCAAACGGCAGTCCGCGTGACCTCGAAGTACGGAGACACGATGACGGACCCGGACAACGGCGACGACGCCTATCGGGTTCTCAAAGAAAGGCTCTGACCTGCATTTCTGCTGGTCAGAGCCTTGATCCGGAAGTGCCCCCGGCAGGATTCGAACCTGCGCACCCGGCTCCGGAGGCCGATGCTCTATCCCCTGAGCTACGGGGGCGTATCGCCCTGTTGCGCGGCGACGAACAGAACACTACCAGCTCCCACAGGGCTCCCGTGAACAGGTATTTCGGTGTCCCGCCCCAGCCTCCCGGCCGGCCTCCCCCCGCCTCCTCAGGTCGCCCGCACGGGGTGGAAGTGGGCAAAACCCGGACGCAGCCCTGCCCGCCGACCTACTCTCGAGTGGTGTCAGGCGCGTCCGGCCGAGTGCTCGTTGTCGACGACAACCGGGTCATTCGGCAGCTGATCAGGGTCAACCTTGAGCTGGAGGGCTTCGAGGTCGTGACCGCGGCCGATGGTGCCGAGTGTCTGGATGTCGTGCATCGCGTCCGCCCCGATGTGGTCACCCTCGATGTCGTGATGCCCCGCCTCGACGGGCTCCGCACCGCCGCCCGGCTGAGAGCCGATCCCCGGACCAGTCATCTGCCCGTCGCGATCATCAGTGCCTGTACGCAGTACGAGGTGGACAGCGGCCTCGCCGCCGGTGTCGACGCCTTTCTCGCGAAGCCCTTCGAGCCGGCCGAGCTGGTCCGTCTCGTACGGCAGTTGATGCATCGGGAGGGCCCGCCGTCCGTCGACGGCAGGCATGGTGCCGGGCGGGCGGGAAGCGCACGGGGCTGACCGCATCGCGAAACCGGTTCGCGAAGGGCCCCCCTCCCTCCCATACGCTTGTCCCGTGACCCCCGCCGAGCTCTCCCGAACCGTGCTGCACGCCGTGTGCCGCGCGGTGGAGGACGGTGTGCTGCGGGTGCCCGTGCCCGTGCCCGAGAGCGTCAGGGTTGAGCGGCCGCGGCCCGGGGGGTCCGGGGACTACGCCACCAATGTCGCGCTGCGTCTGGCGGGGCCGGCCGGGCGGCAGCCCCGCGAGGTGGCCGAGATTCTGCGGTCCCGGGTGGCCGGCACGCGCGGGATCGAGCGGGTCGAGATCACCGGACCCGGGTTTCTGAACTTCACCCTCGGCGAGGGTGCTCAGCAGGCGCTCGTACGGGATGTGCTGTGGTGCGGCAGGGAGTACGGGCACGGGACCGCCCTCGAAGGGGTACGGATCATGTTCGTGCCCGTCGAGGAGCTTCGGGCCGGGATCCTCACGCACACCGTCGTACAGCTGCTGCGTACCCAGGGCGCCGCTGCCGGTGTCCAGCCCGACGCGCGGGAGATGCTCCGCCCGGTTCCCGCCCCGTCCCGGGACCTGTTCGAGAGGCTCGGGCCCGACGCCGCCCGCTGGGCCCTCCTCTCCGTCGCCGCGCACGACCACCCCTTGGCCGGGGACGAGCTGCTCACGCAGCACGAGGCCAATCCCCTCTTCCGGGTCCGGTACGCGTACTCACGTACCCGCGCCCTCACACGCAACGCCGCCCAGCTCGGCTTCGACAGCGATCCGCGGCAGCACGTCGACGCCCCCGCCCTCACCACCGCCATCGGCGACTACCCCGCCGTCCTCGCCTCCGCCGCACGCCTCCGCGCGCCCGACCGGCTCGCCCGGCATCTGGAGAGCACCGCCGACGCGCTCCTCGGCTTCCAGCACACCGTGCTGCCGTTCGGCGACGAGAAACCCTCGGCCGCCCACCGTTCCCGCCTCGCGCTCGCCGAAGCCGCCGGGACGGTGCTCGCCGGTGGCCTGTCCCTGCTCGGCATCGGCGCACCTGACTACCTGTGACAGAGAGACAGAAGAGACCAAAGACATGAGCCGTTCCGCACACCCCGCCGGGCCCCGTCACGCCGATGTCATGCCCGAGGGGCACTACTCCGCCCCGCCCACCGATCTCAACGTCCTCGACGAGAAGGTCTGGGCGAAGACCGTCACCAGGAACGACGACGGCGTCGTCTCCGTCGGCGGGATCGAAGTCCCCAGGCTCGCCGAGGAGTTCGGCACCCCCGCCTACTTCCTCGACGAGGCCGACTTCCGTGCCCGCTGCCGCGCCTGGGCCGACGCCTTCGGCAAGGATGCGGACGTGTTCTACGCCGGGAAGGCGTTCCTCTCCCGGGCGGTAGTGAAGTGGCTCTACGAAGAAGGACTCAACCTCGACGTCTGCTCCGGCGGCGAGCTCACCACCGCCCTCGACGCCGGTATGCCCGCCGAGCGCATCGCCTTCCACGGGAACAACAAGTCGACCGAGGAGATCGAAAGGGCCGTCGACGCCGGCGTCGGGCGCATCGTTCTCGACTCCTTCCAGGAGATCGTCCGCGTCGCGCACATCGCCCAGAGCCGCGGTAAGCGCCAGCGCGTCCAGATCCGCGTGACCGTAGGGGTGGAAGCGCACACGCACGAGTTCATCGCCACCGCGCACGAGGACCAGAAGTTCGGCATCCCGCTCGCGGGCGGGCAGGCCGCCGAAGCCGTACGGCGTGCCCTCAAGCTCGACGGGCTCGAGCTCATCGGCATCCACTCGCACATCGGCTCGCAGATCTTCGACACCTCCGGCTTCGAGGTGGCCGCCCATCGCGTCGTCCGCCTCCTGGCGGACATCAGGGACGAGCACGGGATCGAGCTGCCCGAGATCGACCTCGGCGGCGGCCTCGGTATCGCGTACACCTCCGACGACGACCCCCGCGAGCCGCACGACATCGCCAAGGCCCTCAACGAGATCGTCACCCGCGAGTGCGACGCCTCCAGGCTGCGCACCCCCCGGATCTCCGTCGAGCCCGGCCGCGCCATCGTCGGGCCCACCGCGTTCACGCTGTACGAGGTCGGCACCGTCAAGCCGCTCGAGGGCCTGCGGACGTACGTCTCCGTCGACGGCGGCATGTCGGACAACATCCGTACCGCCTTGTACGACGCCGAGTACAGCGTCGCGCTCGTCTCCCGCCGCTCCGACGCCCAGCCGATGCTGGCCCGCGTCGTCGGCAAGCACTGCGAGAGCGGCGACATCGTCGTCAAGGACGCCTTCCTGCCCGCCGACCTGGCGCCCGGCGACCTCATCGCCGTGCCCGCCACCGGCGCGTACTGCCGTTCCATGGCCAGCAACTACAACCACGCGCTGCGTCCGCCCGTCGTCGCCGTCAAGGGCGGCGAGGCGCGCGTGATCGTCCGGCGTGAGACGGAGGAAGATCTCCTGCGTCTCGACGTCGGATAGTTGAGATAGATGTCTCGCATGCCGGACGGGGGATAGAAACTCCCGTCCGGTGAGTGAGACTGGTCCACACCGTTGATGTACAGAAACGAGGTCGGATGATGCGTACGCGTCCGCTGAAGGTGGCGCTGCTGGGCTGTGGAGTGGTCGGCTCAGAGGTGGCGCGCATCATGACGACGCACGCCGACGACCTCGCCGCGCGCATCGGAGCCCCCGTCGAGCTCGCCGGGGTCGCCGTCCGCCGGCCCTCCAAGGTGCGGGAAGGCATTGACCCGGGCCTCATCACCACGGACGCGACAGCCCTGGTCAAACGCGGCGACATCGACGTCGTCATCGAGGTCATCGGCGGTATCGAGCCCGCCCGCTCCCTCATCACCGCCGCCTTCGAGCACGGCGCGTCCGTCGTCTCCGCCAACAAGGCGCTGCTCGCCGAGGACGGTGCGACCCTCTACGCCGCCGCCGAGGAGCACGGCAAGGACCTCTACTTCGAGGCAGCGGTCGCCGGTGCGATTCCGCTGATCAGGCCGCTGCGCGAGTCCCTCGCCGGCGACAAGGTCAACCGGGTGCTCGGCATCGTCAACGGCACGACCAACTTCATCCTCGACAAGATGGACAGCTCAGGGGCGGGGTATTCCGAGGCCCTCGACGAAGCCACCGCCCTGGGGTACGCGGAAGCCGACCCGACCGCCGACGTCGAGGGCTTCGACGCCGCCGCCAAGGCCGCCATCCTCGCCGGGATCGCCTTCCACACCCGCGTACGCCTCGACGACGTCTACCGCGAGGGCCTGACCGAGGTCACCGCCTCCGACATCGCCTCCGCCAGGCGCATGGGCTGCACCGTCAAGCTCCTCGCCATCTGCGAGCGCGCGTCCGACGGCAAGTCCGTCACCGCCCGCGTCCACCCGGCGATGATTCCGCTCAGCCACCCGCTCGCCTCCGTCCGCGAGGCGTACAACGCCGTCTTCGTCGAGGCCGAGGCCGCCGGGCAGCTGATGTTCTACGGTCCGGGCGCCGGCGGTTCGCCGACCGCGTCCGCGGTGCTCGGCGACCTCGTCGCCGTCTGCCGCAACAAGCTCGCCGAGTCCACCGGACCCGGCGAGTCCGCGTACACCCAGCTGCCCGTGAGCCCCATGGGCGACGTGGTGACGCGGTACCACATCAGCCTCGACGTGGCCGACAAGCCTGGCGTACTCGCCCAGGTCGCGACGGTCTTCGCCGAGCACGGCGTATCCATCGATACGGTACGTCAGCAAGGTCGACAGGACGGAAGCGGCGAGGCCTCCCTCGTCGTCGTCACCCACCGCGCGCCCGACGCCGCCCTCTCCGGGACCGTCGAGGCGCTGCGCAAGCTCGACACCGTGCGCGGTGTCGCCAGCATCATGCGTGTTGAAGGGGAGTAAGGGGCCCATGACGACCAACGGCACCCACCAGTGGCGCGGCATCATCGAGGAGTACCGGGACCGTCTCCCGGTGACGGACACGACGCCTGTCGTCACGCTGGGTGAGGGCGGCACGCCGCTCGTCCCGGCGCAGGTCCTCTCCGAGCGCACGGGCTGCGAGGTGCGCCTCAAGGTTGAGGGCGCCAACCCCACCGGGTCCTTCAAGGACCGCGGTATGACCATGGCCATCACCCGGGCCAAGGAGGAGGGCGCGCAGGCGGTCATCTGCGCCTCCACCGGCAACACGTCCGCCTCCGCGGCCGCCTATGCCGTACGGGCCGGAATGGTCTGCGCCGTCCTGGTGCCCCAGGGCAAGATCGCGCTGGGCAAGATGGGCCAGGCCCTGGTCTACGGCTCGCGGATCCTTCAGGTCGACGGGAACTTCGACGACTGCCTGAACCTGGCCCGCCGGCTGTCCGAGAACTACCCGGTGGCGCTGGTCAATTCGGTCAATCCGTACCGCATCGAGGGCCAGAAGACCGCGGCCTTCGAAATCGTCGACGCGCTCGGCGACGCCCCCGACATCCATGTGCTGCCCGTCGGCAACGCCGGCAACATCACGGCGTACTGGAAGGGGTACAAGGAGTACGCGGCGGACAAGATGTCCACGCACACCCCCCGAATGTGGGGTTTCCAGGCCTCCGGCTCGGCGCCCATCGTGCGCGGCGAGATCGTCAAGGACCCGTCGACCATCGCCACCGCGATCCGGATCGGCAATCCGGCCTCCTGGCAGCAAGCGCTCGCCGCGCGTGACGAGTCGGGCGGCTTCATCGACGAGGTGACGGATCGTGAGATCCTGCGCGCCTACCGGCTGTTGGCCGCACAGGAGGGCGTCTTCGTGGAGCCCGCGTCGGCGGCGTCCGTGGCCGGTCTGCTCAAGGCGGCCGAGCAGGGCAAGGTCGACCCGGGCCAGAGAATCGTCTGCACTGTCACCGGCAACGGACTGAAGGACCCGGACTGGGCCGTCGCCGGAGCGCCCCAGCCCGTCACCGTCCCGGTCGACGCGGTGGCCGCCGCCGAGCAGCTCGGGCTCGCGTAGGCCGTGTCTGAGCCCTGTCCGGGTTCCCAGGCTGGAAGCGTGGCAACCCGGACAACGGCGTACGTAGGGGCACAGGAAGCTTGCGACACGCATCGTGCGCCTCCCGTGCGCCCTGTGTCGCCGGTGAACCTTCCTTCGATAGGCTGTACCTGATCCCGCCCCGCCGCATATGCCGCGGTGTTGTTGCCGTTACGGCCCACGGGTGTTCGTATCTCTCGAAGAAATCTCGTAGTCAGAACCCCCGCAGTCAGAACCAAGGAGAGTCATCGAGCGATGGCCGGTCCAGCGTTCCGCGCCGCCGCCGTCCGAGTGCGCGTCCCCGCCACCAGCGCCAACCTCGGTCCGGGCTTCGATGCCCTCGGGCTGTCCCTCGCGCTGTACGACGACGTGGTCGTCCGGGTCGCGGACTCCGGTCTGCACATCGACATCGCAGGTGAGGGCGCCACGACGCTTCCCCGCGATGAGAGCCATCTGCTCGTACGTTCCCTGCGTACGGCCTTCGACCTGCTCGGCGGGCAGCCGCGCGGCCTCGAGGTCGTCTGTGCCAACCGCATCCCGCACGGGCGCGGCCTGGGCTCGTCGTCGGCGGCCATCTGCGCCGGCATCGTCGCCGCCCGCGCGGTGACCATAGGCGGCGACGCCAGGCTCGACGACGCGGCGGTGCTCGAGCTCGCCACCGAGATCGAGGGGCACCCCGACAATGTCGCCGCCTGTCTGCTCGGCGGTTTCACGCTCGCCTGGACCGACGGGGGAGCGGCGCGCGCCATCAGGATGGATCCCTCGGGTTCTGTCGTCCCGGTGGTTTTCGTGCCCAGCAAGCCGGTGCTCACCGAGACGGCACGCGGACTGCTTCCGCGCACCGTCCCCCATGTGGACGCAGCGGCCAACGCGGGCCGGGCCGCCCTGCTCGTCGAGGCGCTGACCAGGCGCCCCGAGCTGCTGCTGCCCGCCACGGAGGACCGGCTCCACCAGGAGTACCGCGCCCCGGCGATGCCGGAGAGCGTGGCCCTGGTCAACCGGCTGCGCGCCGACGGCGTCCCAGCAGTCATCTCCGGTGCGGGCCCCACGGTGCTCGCGCTGGCCGAGGACGGTGTGGCCGACAAGGTCGCACGGCTGGCGGGCGAGGGGTGGGCGGCCAACCGGCTCACCTTCGACGCGGCGGGAGCGAGTGTCCTGCCGCTCGCCCCGCAGTGAGATCAAGATTGCCGGTGATGGAGAGGGGGAATGTTTGTTGGAGCCGGTAGTGTTAACCTCAAGTCTGCACCCGACGTCTTTGTGGCGCGGTGCTTCGTGTCCCCATTCGGGACCAACATTCTTCCGGGAGCCTCCCCAACTGCCTGAGCAGCCTGCCTGAGCAGTTTCGAGCACGCTCCGGAAACGGCACGACATCCCTCGCTTTTCACAGGAGTGGGCCGAGCAGGGGGAACCTCGGGCCGGAATTTGTATACCTATATCTCTCCGCCGTTAATTGCCGGCGGGACCACCGCCCCGACCCGGTCCGCAAGCCAGGACCGCAGTCGGACAGCACAACCGGTCGCCGAGCCAGAAGGCCGACGTCCGCTCCAGGGAAGGACCCTTCGTGAGCGACACCACCGATCTGATGGGCGTGACTGCCGACAGCAACGTCGACACCACCGCGCCCGCCGCAGGTGCTGCCTCTGGCACCACCTCACGGCGCCGCCGCTCCGGCACCGGCCTCGAGGGCATGGTCCTGGCCGAGCTGCAGCAGGTCGCGTCCGGCCTCGGCATCAGGGGCACCGCGCGCATGCGCAAGAGCCAGCTGATCGAGGTCATCAAGGAGGCGCAGGCCGGCGGCGGCTCGTCCGCGCCGAAGAGCGCCGAGGCGGGCGCCGGCGCAGCCGAGACCAAGCCGAAGCGGCGTGCCACCTCCAAGGCGCGTCTGGCTGCCGCCGATGCTTCGCAGACGGGCGACGAGTCCGCGGCCGCCGCCGAGAAGCCCGCCAAGGCCGAGCAGGCCGTGGCCCAGCAGCAGATCGACATTCCCGGTCAGCCGGCCAGCGACGACCAGCCGGCCGGTGAGCGCCGCCGTCGTCGGGCCACCGCGCAGGCGGGCAGCCCGGACACCACGGGCGAGCCCAAGGCCGAGTCCAGGACGGAGACGGCCGTCGACGTCAGGACGGAGGCGCAGCCGGAGGCCAAGGCCGAAGCCGCCGCCGACACTGCCGAGGGCCGTCGCGACCGCCAGGACCGCGGCCAGCGCGGCGAGCGCAGTGAGCGTGGTGGCGAGCGCCGTGACCGTCAGCGCGACCGCGACCGCGACCGCGGCCGCGGTAAGGGCGACGACCAGCAGGGCGGCCAGCGCCAGCAGCGCCAGGGCGGCCAGCAGGGCCAGCAGGGCCAGCAAGGCCCGCAGAGCAGCGGCCCGCAGGACGACTTCGACGACGAGAGCGGCCGCCGCGGACGCCGGGGCCGTTACCGCGACCGCCGTGGCCGTCGCGGCCGTGAGGACACCACCTTCGGCAACGAGCCGCAGGTCGCCGATGACGACGTCCTGATCCCCGTCGCGGGCATCCTGGACATCCTCGACAACTACGCGTTCATCCGGACCTCCGGCTACCTGCCGGGCCCGAACGACGTGTACGTCTCCCTCGCCCAGGTCCGTAAGAACGGCCTGCGCAAGGGTGACCACGTCACCGGCGCCGTCCGGCAGCCGAAGGACGGTGAGCGCCGCGAGAAGTTCAACGCGCTCGTCCGCCTCGACTCCGCGAACGGCATGGCGGCCGAATCCGGCCGCGGGCGCCCGGAGTTCCAGAAGCTGACCCCGCTGTACCCGCAGGACCGGCTTCAGCTGGAGACCGACCCGGGCGTCCTGACGACCCGGATCATCGATCTCGTCGCGCCGATCGGCAAGGGCCAGCGAGGCCTGATCGTGGCCCCGCCGAAGACCGGCAAGACCATGATCCTGCAGGCGATCGCCAACGCGATCACCGTCAACAGCCCTGAGTGCCACCTGATGGTCGTCCTGGTCGACGAGCGTCCGGAAGAGGTCACCGACATGCAGCGGTCGGTGAAGGGCGAGGTCATCTCCTCGACCTTCGACCGCCCGGCCGAGGACCACACCACCGTCGCCGAGCTGGCCATCGAGCGCGCCAAGCGTCTCGTCGAGCTGGGTCACGACGTGGTCGTCCTGCTGGACTCGATCACCCGCCTGGGCCGTGCGTACAACCTCGCGGCGCCGGCCTCCGGCCGCATCCTGTCCGGTGGTGTCGACTCGACCGCGCTCTACCCGCCGAAGCGCTTCTTCGGTGCCGCGCGCAACATCGAGGACGGCGGCTCGCTGACCATCCTGGCCACCGCGCTGGTCGAGACCGGCTCGCGCATGGACGAGGTGATCTTCGAGGAGTTCAAGGGCACCGGCAACATGGAGCTCAAGCTCG
This sequence comes from Streptomyces lunaelactis, assembly GCF_003054555.1. Taxonomy (NCBI): domain Bacteria; kingdom Bacillati; phylum Actinomycetota; class Actinomycetes; order Kitasatosporales; family Streptomycetaceae; genus Streptomyces; species Streptomyces lunaelactis. The sequence goes on from NZ_CP026304.1 coordinate 5,837,475, forward strand.
ACCGGAAGCTCTCGGACAAGCGCATCTTCCCGGCGGTGGACGTGGACGCGTCCAGCACCCGTAAGGAAGAGATCCTGCTCGGCAGCGACGAGCTCGCCGTCGTCTGGAAGCTGCGCCGGGTGCTGCACGCCCTGGACCAGCAGCAGGCGATCGAGCTGCTGCTGGACAAGATGAAGCAGACGAAGTCGAACGCCGAGTTCCTGCTGCAGATCCAGAAGACCACTCCCGGAAACGGCAACGACTGATTCTGGACAACTCTCCACAATTGAGGGCCCGTTCCGTTACGCAAGTGACGGAGCGGGCCCTCTGTTTGTAGTATCGGTCAGCCGTTCCCCACTAGCGGCCACTCTCACTTCACTTGCCGTTCCCCCACGCGGCCTCCGTTGCCGGATTTACCCATACCCATGGAGACACGCGTGCGCGTTTCGCGCCATCGCAGACCCTTTCGCCGGGTCCGCACACTCATAGCGGCCGGTGTGGCCGCACTCTCCCTCGCCGCGGGAGCCTTCGCGTTCACCGCCCAGGCCGACGATCCGGGCCCGCAGTTCCTGGCCCCGAAGGGCTACAAGGTCGCGGACGCCTCGCCGACGTCCGGGGAGCCGTCGCCGCGCATCATCGGCGGCACGACCACTTCGTTCAGCAGCGCGCCGTACATGGTGCAGCTGCTGTTCAACCACCACAACGACGGCTACCTCTACTTCACCTGCGGCGGCACGCTGGTGGCCCCCAACAAGGTCCTCACCGCCGCGCACTGCGTCACCGACGAGTTCGGCGGTCCGCTCAACTACGCGACTGACGGTCTGGTTCTCGCCGGTACGTCCAAGCTCGTCGGCGGCGGCGGTTCGACCCCCGAGGGCACTGACGTCAAGGTCAGGAGCCAGTGGGTCCACCCCGGCTACAGCACCGAGACGTTCAGCAACGACATCGCGGTTCTGACGCTCGCCAAGCCGCTGCCGTACAAGCCGCTCCAGCTCGCCGGGCCCGATGACCTCGCGTCGTACAACGCGGGCACCAACAGCATCACGCTGGGCTGGGGACTGACGTCCTCGGACGCCGATACCGCCACCCTCGCGTCGACGCTCCAGCAGGTCGTGCTGCCGCTGCACTCGAACCAGGAGTGCGTGGAGAACCTCAACCCGTTCTTCCAGGACAACGGCACGATGTTCTGCGCCGGCCAGCCGGGCACGGGCAGCGACGCGACCGGAAAGACCCCCTGCCCGGGCGACTCCGGTGGTCCGGTGCTGGTGAAGGGCAAGGTTGTCGGTGTCGTCTCCTGGGGCATCAACTCGGCGGACGGCCAGCAGCTGTGCAACGTGGCCGGTGCCTACGAGGCGTTCGCCCACGTCGCCAACCTGAAGTCCGCCGCCCAGCCGCGGATCGACAACACCGACCTCACCCGTGACGGCCGGGCGGACCTGTTCGCCCGTACGTCCGCCGGGGCGGACTACAGCTTCACGTCCAACGGCGTCGGCTTCTCCACCAAGACCGCGTTCTCGGGCACGTACTCGGGCTACAACATCGTGGCGCAGACCGACCTCAACCGGGACGGCTACCAGGACTTCGTGGTCCGCCAGACCTCCACCGGCGAGCTCCGCTGGGTCCGTCGCAGCGCCACCTCGTCGACGTACGTCTCCGGTCGCATCGCCTCCGGATTCGGCACGTACCGCGCGATCCTCGCCCCCGGCGACGTGACCGGCGACGCCAACCCCGACGTGGTCGGAGTCTCCTCGTCCGGCGCGCTCGTGGTCCTGCCGGGCAACGGCGCCGGCGGCGTCGGCACCCTCAAGGTCATCGGCTCCGGCTACCAGAAGTACAACGCGGTCCGGGGCCACGGTGACTTCAACGGCGACAGCCGCACCGACCTGATCGTCCGCAACAGCAGCAGCACCGCGCTGTACCTGATCCCGGGCACCGGCAACGCCTCAGCCCCGTTCGGGGCGCCGGTCCTGCAGGCCTCGTCGTGGGGTACGTACAACGCCATCATCACGCCCGGCGATGTCTCCGGCGACGGCAAGCCCGACGTGGTGACCCGCACCTCCAGCGGCGCACTCCAGCTCCACCGGGGCAACGGCACCACCACGGGGACGCTGCGTGCGCCGGTCCAGGCCGGCACCGGCTTCGCCGGCTACAACCTCTTCGGCTGATCCAGGAGATCCGCGAGAGATCTCGCTCACAGTCCGGGCCCGGCAGGGCAAGGCGGCGGCCGAGACGAAACAGCAGGTGAACCAGGGCTCGTGCCCACCGTGTCCGACACGGTGGGCACGAGCCTTCTCTCACTGAGTTCTCACGACCCTGTGCAACCCTTCTGGGCACTCCGCCGTCTCACAAGTGGCATATCAAAGCTTGACAGAGCGGACAAACCGTGCCCGAGCGCTACGGCCGGGGGGTAAGCAGGACCTACGAGGGCTTGAGGAGATATGGCCGAGCAGAGCAGCAGCGACAGTCGAATACGCAGCCGGGGCAAGCGCCGTAAGCAGCCCACCAAGGGCCGCCGGGCGATGACGATCGCCGCGTGGTCCGCGGCAGGTCTGGTGCTCGTCGGCGGATCCGGCCTCGGTTACGTCTACTTCAAGCTCAACGGCAACATCAAGGGCGTCGACATCAACGCCGCACTCGGCACCGACCGCCCCGAGAACGTCGACAACGGCTCCATGGACATTCTGGTCCTGGGCTCCGACTCCCGCTCCGGCGCGAACTCCGAGTACGGCACGGACGAGGGCGCAGCCCGCTCCGACACCGCGATGATCGTGCACGTCTACGAGGGCCACAAGAAGGCCAGTGTCGTCTCCGTGCCGCGTGACACCCTCGTCGACCGCCCGCAGTGCGCCGACCCGAAGGGCAAGACCGTCTCCGGCGAGACGCGCGCCATGTTCAACACGGCGTACGAGGTCGGCGGACCGGCCTGTGCGGTGAAGACCGTCGAGAAGATGTCCGGCATCCGCATGGACCACTACATCGAGGTCGACTTCACCGGCTTCAAGACGCTCATCGACAAGCTGGGCGGTGTGGAGATCACCACCACCAAGCGCATCGACGACTCAAAGAGCCATCTGAGCCTGGAGCCCGGCACGCACACCCTCGACGGGGAGCAGTCGCTCGGTCTCGTACGGACCCGCAAGAGCGTCGGCGACGGCAGTGACCTCGGCCGAATACAGCTCCAGCAGGCCTTTATGAAGGCGTTCATCAACCAGGTCAAGAACGTCGGGGTCTTCACCAACCCGAAGAAGCTGTTCGACGTCGCCGACACCGCCACCAAGGCGATCACGCCCGACTCCGAGCTCGACTCGGCCAACGAGTTGATGACCTTCGCCAGGGGGCTGAGCGGTCTCGGCGCCGAGGACGTACAGATGATCACGCTGCCGGTGGAGTACGACCCGGCCGACCCCAACCGTGTGGTCCCGCTGAAGGCCGCATCTCTGCAGGTCTGGACGGCGCTCAAGCAGGACAAGCCGATTCCCGCGTCCGCCGTCAAGGATTCCGCGGGCGACAAGGGCGCCGCCGGGTCCCTGGTGAACAGCAACTAGCACTCTTAGTAGCGTTTGGGAATAGTTCCGGCTCGACCCCGGTTTTGGGAGATGCGGCCGGTCCTGGCAGACTGGTACGTCGGCCCCGGTTCACGTACGAGCAATCCGCACGTACGACCCGGTGCCCTCCCGAAACTAGGAGACACCTTGAAGCGCGAGATCCACCCCGAGTACGTCGAGACCCAGGTCAGCTGTACCTGTGGCGCGTCGTTCACCACCCGTAGCACCATCACGTCCGGCTCCGTCCGGGCCGAGGTCTGCTCCGCGTGCCACCCGTTCTACACGGGCAAGCAGAAGATCCTCGACACCGGTGGCCGTGTGGCCCGCTTCGAGGCCCGCTTCGGCAAGGCTGCCGGCTCCGCCAAGAAGTAGCGAGCCACTGCGCCGGTCCTCGGCTGCCCCTGTCCGGGCGGCCGGGGCCGGCGCTTTGTCCGTTCTGAGCAGCCCCCTTCGTGTACGAAACCAGGAGCCCCCGATGTTCGAGGCGGTCGAGGAATTGATCGGCGAACACGCCGATCTCGAGAAGAAGCTCGCCGACCCTTCGGTCCACGCCGACCAGGCGAACGCGCGCAGGCTGGGCAAGCGTTACGCCGAGCTGACCCCGATCATCGGCACGTACCTCTCCTGGAAGCAGACCGGGGAGGACATCCAGACCGCGCGTGAACTGGGCGCCGACGACCCGGAGTTCGCGGCGGAGGTCAAGGTGCTGGAGAAGCAGCGCGAGGAGCTCACCGAGAAGCTGCGGCTGCTGCTCGTACCGCGCGACCCCAGTGACGACAAGGACGTCATCCTCGAGGTCAAGGCGGGCGCGGGCGGCGACGAGTCCGCCCTGTTCGCCGGTGATCTGCTGCGGATGTATCTGCGCTACGCCGAGCGCGTCGGCTGGAAGACCGAGATCATCGACGCCACCGAGTCCGAGCTGGGCGGCTACAAGGACGTCCAGGTCGCGGTGAAGACCAAGGGCGGCCAGGGTGCCACCGAGCCCGGCCAGGGCGTCTGGGCGCGGCTGAAGTACGAGGGCGGGGTGCACCGCGTGCAGCGCGTGCCCGCCACCGAGTCCCAGGGCCGTATCCACACCTCCGCGGCCGGCGTGCTGGTCACGCCCGAGGCCGAGGAGATCGACGTCGAGATCCACGCCAACGACCTGCGGATCGACGTCTACCGCTCGTCGGGCCCCGGCGGCCAGTCCGTCAACACCACGGACTCCGCGGTGCGCATCACGCATCTGCCGACCGGCATCGTCGCTTCCTGCCAGAACGAGAAGAGCCAGCTCCAGAACAAGGAGCAGGCGATGCGTATCCTGCGCTCCAGGCTGCTCGCCGCGGCGCAGGAGGAGGCCGAGAGCAAGGCGGCGGACGCGCGTCGCAGCCAGGTCCGTACCGTGGACCGCTCCGAGAAGATCCGGACGTACAACTTCCCCGAAAACCGCATCTCCGACCACCGCGTCGGCTTCAAGGCGTACAACTTGGATCAGGTCCTCGACGGGGATCTGGACGCGATGATCCAGGCCTGTGTCGATGCCGACTCCGCCGCCAAGCTCGCCGCCGCCCAGTAAGCCCAGCACACCGCCCCAGCCCCGGAGGACCAGCGTGCAGCTATCTCCCGGGGGACGACCCCCGTCCCCCCGATCTGTGCTGCTTGCCGAGGTGGCCCAGGCCACCCAGCGGCTGGCCGACGCCGGCGTACCCTCACCGCGCTTCGACGCGGAGGAGCTCGCGGCGTTCGTGCACGGCGTGAAGCGGGGAGAGCTGCACAACGTGCCGGACGGCGACTTCGACGCCCGCTACTGGGAGACCGTCGCCCGCCGCGAGGCCCGTGAGCCGCTCCAGCACATCACCGGACGCGCCTTCTTCCGCTATCTGGAGCTGCAGGTCGGCCCCGGCGTCTTCGTGCCCCGCCCGGAGACCGAGTCGGTCGTCGGCTGGGCCATAGACGCCGTACGGGCCATGGATGTCGTCGAGCCCCTGATCGTCGATCTGTGCACGGGCTCCGGGGCCATCGCGCTCGCCATGGCGCAGGAGGTGCCGCGCTCGCGGGTGCACGGCGTGGAGCTCTCCGAGGACGCGCTGAGGTGGACCCGCAAGAACGCCGAGGGCTCGCGGGTCACCGTCCACCAGGGCGACGCGCTGAGCGCCCTGCCGGAGCTGGACGGCCAGGTCGACCTGGTCATCTCCAACCCGCCGTACATCCCGCTCACCGAGTGGGAGTACGTCGCGCCCGAGGCACGTGACCACGACCCGGACATGGCGCTCTTCTCCGGCGAGGACGGCCTGGACACCATCCGCGGCATCGAGCGCACCGCGCACCGGCTGTTGCGGCCGGGCGGCCTAGTCGTCATCGAGCACGCCGACACCCAGGGCGGCCAGGTGCCGTGGATCTTCAGCGAAGAGGCCGGCTGGGCCGACGCGGCCGACCACCCCGACCTGAACAAGCGGCCGCGTTTCGCGACCGCGCGCAAGGCCATGCCGTGACCGGCGATCCTGAATCGCAGCATCAACTCCAGACTCTGCAGACCCAGTTCGAGGAGGGCCGTTAAATGGCACGGCGATACGACTGCAACGACGCGACCGACCGTACGACTGGTCTGCGGGAAGCCGCGTCGGCCGTCCGCCGCGGCGAGCTGGTCGTGCTGCCCACCGACACCGTGTACGGGATCGGTGCGGACGCCTTCGGCTCCGAGGCGGTCGCCGACCTGCTGGAGGCCAAGGGTCGCGGCCGCAATATGCCCACCCCTGTCCTGATCGGATCCCCGAACACCCTGCACGGCCTGGTCACCGACTTCTCCGAGCAGGCCTGGGAGCTGGTCGACGCCTTCTGGCCCGGCGCGCTGACGCTGGTCGCCAAGCACCAGCCCTCGCTCCAGTGGGACCTGGGTGACACCCGGGGCACCGTCGCGATCCGGATGCCGCTGCACCCGGTCGCGATCGAGCTGCTCACCGAGGTCGGCCCGATGGCGGTCTCCAGTGCGAACCTCACCGGGCACCCGGCGCCCGAGGACTGCGACGCCGCGCAGGAGATGCTCGGCGACGCGGTCTCGGTCTATCTGGACGGCGGCCCCACGCCGGGCATCGTGCCGTCCTCGATCGTCGACGTCACGGGCAAGGTCCCGGTGCTGCTGCGTGAGGGAGCGCTCTCACCGGATGAACTGCGCAAGGTCGTACCCGACCTCGAGGTGGCCAATTGACCGCCCCTGAGGGGCGTGGCATAGCGGAATCCTGGGGGTCCTCCCGGACGGACTCTGGGGGAATCACCTCCACTTTCCGCATCCTCCACGTCAGCACCGGCAACGTCTGCCGCTCGCCGATCACCGAGCGGCTGACCCGGCATGCCCTGAGCGACCGCCTCGGCGATCCGCTCACGCGCGGCCTGATCGTGGAGAGTGCGGGCACCTGGGGCCATGAGGGCGCCCCGATGGAGGCCAACGCCGAGATCGTCCTCGCGGACTTCGGCGCGGACGCGACGGGGTTCGTCGGCCGTGAACTGCTCGACGAGCATGTGATCCGGGCGGATCTGGTGCTCACGGCGACGCGGGACCATCGCGCGCAGGTGATCTCGATGGGCCACTCGGCGGGCCTGCGGACCTTCACGCTCAAGGAGTTCACCCGGCTCGTACGGGCCATAGACCCGGCGACGCTGCCGGATGCACGGGACGAGGGCGTGGTGGAACGCGCCCGCGCGCTGGTGCGCGCGGCGGCGGCACTGCGTGGCTGGCTGCTGGCGCCGAGCCCGGACGCGGATGAGGTGTACGACCCGTACGGGGCGCCGATCACGTTTTTCCGCTCGATCGGGGATGAGATCAACCAGGCGCTGGACCCGGTGGTGACCGCCCTGACGGGCGTCTCCGCGCGTCACTGAGACCTTGAGCCCCGCCGGCGATCGAGGCGCGGGCTCGGGGCGGAGCCCCGAAGAAAGATCCCCCGGACACCAGGCAGCCCCACACGCCCAGGCCTACATTGGAATCGCCGCCACTCCACCGCGAGGCCCGGAGCCCAAGATGTCGGTCACCGCCGCACCAGACGCCGTCCGAATGACCCACCACGGCGCGGACTTCGACGCGCTGCGCCGGCAGGATCCCCAGATCGCCGAAGTGCTCCTGGGCGAGCTGGAGCGGCAGAGCGACAGCCTTCAGCTCATCGCCGCCGAGAACTTCACCTCGCCCGCCGTCCTCGCCGCCCTGGGCTCCCCGCTCGCCAACAAGTACGCCGAGGGCTACCCCGGCGCCCGCCACCACGGCGGCTGCGAGCTCGTCGACACCGCCGAGCGGATCGCCGTCGAGCGCGCCACCGCCCTCTTCGGTGCCGAGCACGCCAATGTGCAGCCGCACTCCGGCTCCTCCGCCGTACTCGCGGCCTACGCGGCGCTGCTCAAGCCCGGCGACTCGGTGCTCGCCATGGGCCTGCCGTACGGCGGTCACCTCACCCACGGCTCGCCCGCGAACTTCTCCGGGCGCTGGTTCGACTTCGTCGGGTACGGCGTCGACGCCGAGAGCGGACTTATCGACTACGACCAGGTGCGCACCCTCGCGCGAACGCACCGGCCCAAGGCCATCGTCTGCGGTTCCATCTCCTATCCGCGCCATCCCGACTACGCCGCCTTCCGGGTGATCGCGGACGAGGTGGGGGCGTATCTGATCGCCGATGCCGCGCACCCCATGGGCCTCATCGCCGGCGGCGCGGCCCCCAGCCCCGTCCCGTACGCCGATGTGGTGTGCGCCACCACCCACAAGGTCCTGCGCGGACCGCGCGGCGGAATGATCCTGTGCGGGTCCGAGCTCGCCGAGCGCATCGACCGGGCGGTCTTCCCGTTCACCCAGGGCGGTGCCCAGATGCACACGATCGCCGCCAAGGCCGTCGCCTTCGGTGAGGCGTCGACGCCGGCCTTCACGGCGTACGCCCATCAGGTCGTCGCCAACGCCCGCGTACTTGCCGACGGGCTCGAGGCGGAGGGCTTCGCGGTGCTCACGGGCGGCACCGACACCCATCTGATCAGCGCGGATCCGGCTCCGCTGGGCGTGGACGGCAGGAAGGCCCGCGGCCGGCTCGCCGCGGCGGGCATGGTCCTCGACACCTGTGCACTGCCGTACGGGGACGGGAGAGGCATCCGCCTGGGTACCGCTGCCGTCACCACCCAGGGCATGCGCGAGACGGAGATGGAGCGGATCACGGCCCTGTTCACTGCGGCGATGCGTGAAGAGGGCGAGGAGACGCGGAAGGTGCGTACGGAAGTACGCGAGCTGGCCGGTAGATTTCCGCCCTATCAGGGGTAGCCGGAACGTCGTGCAACCATCGCCGGCCCCCGTATGTCCTCAAGCATGTGGCTACCAGAGCTAGGGTGTGGGGCTGAGATGGCCAGCGATTCCTGTGGGGCAGCCCGTGCGTGATTACCTCCTGACGCTCTGTGTCACGGCTGCGGTGACGTATCTGCTGACCGGGCCGGTGCGGAAGTTCGCCATCGCGACCGGTGCGATGCCGGAGATCCGTGCCCGTGACGTACACCGAGAGCCGACACCGCGACTCGGCGGTATCGCCATGTTCTTCGGTCTGTGCGCGGGTCTGCTGGTCGCCGACCATCTGCAGAACCTCAACAGCGTCTTCGAGCTGTCCAACGAACCGCGCGCGCTGCTCTCCGGCGCGGCCCTGATCTGGATCATCGGTGTCCTCGACGACAAGTTCGAGATCGACGCACTGATCAAGCTGGGCGGCCAGATGATCGCCGCGGGCGTGATGGTCATGCAGGGTCTGACGATCCTGTGGATCCCCGTCCCCGGCGTGGGCACCGTCTCGCTGACCCAGTGGCAGGGCACCCTGCTGACCGTCGCCCTCGTGGTCATCACCATCAACGCGGTGAACTTCGTGGACGGTCTGGACGGTCTGGCCGCCGGCATGGTCTGCATCGCCGCCGCGGCCTTCTTCCTGTACGCGTACCGGATCTGGTTCAGCTACGGCATCGAGGCGGCCGCCCCCGCCAGCCTGTTCACCGCGATCCTGATGGGCATGTGCCTCGGCTTCCTGCCGCACAACATGCACCCCGCGCGCGTCTTCATGGGCGACTCGGGCTCGATGCTGATCGGCCTGGTGCTCGCGGCGGCCGCGATCTCGGTCACGGGTCAGGTGGACCCGGACGCCCTGAAGATCTTCGAGGGCGGTACGCGTGAGGCCACGCATGCCGCGCTGCCGGTCTTCATCCCGCTGCTGCTGCCGCTGACGATCATCGCGATCCCTGTCGCGGACCTGGTGCTCGCGATCGTCCGTCGTACGTGGAACGGACAGTCGCCGTTCGCCGCCGACCGCGGCCATCTCCACCACCGGCTGCTGGAGATCGGGCATTCGCACAGCCGCGCAGTGCTGATCATGTACTTCTGGTCGGCGCTGATCGCCTTCGGTGTCGTCGCGTACTCGGTGCACTCGGCGTCGATGTGGAGCGTGATGCTCATCGTGGCGCTGAGCGCGGTCGGCCTGGTGCTTCTGCTGCTGCCGCGGTTCACGCCACGGGCCCCACGCTGGGCGGAGGCCTTTGTGCCGCCGCGTTACCGGCGCCGCAAGGTCCGTAGCGAGTTGGAGACGCTGCCGTCGCTCTCGTACGAGAGAGGCGAGCGCACCGAGGTCCTGGCCGGGATGGAGCCGGTGGCGGCCGAGGCAGAGCCCGAGGAGCGGACTCCGGTCCCGGCGGGCGTCAACGGCGCTACCGCGATCGGACCCCGTTCGCGCTTCCCGGACCGGCGGAAGGCCGGCACCCGCGGGTGACGAGTCATCGTTTGTGCCGCCAATAGCAGACATAGGGCCCACTTTTCTTGCACACACGCGCGCGGTCACTCTCATGTGTGACAGTCAGCACACTTCTCAGGTAAAGACCTCATCAAATAGTTTGTGATACCGTTCACGAGACCCGGAGACAGAGCCGAAAGACCGTAGTGCGACGGTCCTTTGGCCCCGAGGACCCAACTCGGACCGGGCTTACGCTCGTCCATGACGACACCACTGCCCCCACCGAGCAAGCGGAGCTGCCGCCATGCCGTCCAACGACGTCCGGACTCTCCTTCGAACCGCCGTACCCACCGCTGCCGCCGGCGCTGTCGCCGTCGCGATCAGCGCGTTGGTTGCCGGTGGCAAGGGAGCTCTCGGCGCTGTCGTCGCGACGCTGATTGTGATCCTCTTCATGGGGATCGGGCTGCTGGTCCTGGAGCGGACGGCCAAGTCGCTTCCGCATCTCTTCCAGGCCATGGGGCTCATGCTCTATACGGCGCAGATTCTGCTGCTGTTCATCTTCGTGGCCGCATTCAAGAACACCACGCTGTTCAACCCGAAGGCCTTCGCCATCACGCTGGTCGCAGCGACCCTCGTATGGATCGCCGCGCAGACCCGTGCGCACATGAAAGCCAAGATTCTTTATGTCGAACCGGACTCCTCCGAGGGCAAGAAGCCCGAGAACAAGGGGTCTTCGTCGTGAGGGGTAGGGCCGGGATAAGGAGCAGTTCGAGACCCTGCTATCGTCCGGTGCCAACTGCGGCACTGCGGGCGCGGGCATCTGAGCTGACGCCTGTCCCATCGCGAGGCTCCATGCCTGACAGCCGCCCCCACATCCGTAACACCAGTCCAGTGCCGATCAGCGGCTGTGCGCCGCGCCGACACAACGAGGTTGCCGTACCTATGCGCCACGCTGAAGGAGCCCGCGGTGAGTGCTGACCCGACGACGGTGCTCGCCTTCGAGACCGACTGCCACATCTTCGACGGTTGTGGTTTCCAGGCTCCCGGCCTGCACTCGTTCCTGTTCGAGCCGATCTTCGGCGACGCGGACAGCAACATCTACTTCAACAAGACGATGCTGCTGGCCCTGCTCGGCACCGTCATCATCGTCGGCTTCTTCTGGGCGGCCTTCCGTAAGCCGAAGGTTGTTCCCGGCAAGCTGCAGATGGTCGCCGAGGCCGGCTACGACTTCGTACGCCGCGGAATCGTCTACGAGATCATCGGCAAGAAGGACGGCGAGAAGTACGTCCCGCTGATGGTGTCGCTGTTCTTCTTCGTCTGGATGATGAACCTCTGGTCGATCATTCCGATCGCCCAGTTCCCGGTGACGTCGATCATCGCCTACCCGGCGGCTCTCGCGATCATCGTCTACATCGTCTGGATGAGCCTGACCTTCAGGACCCACGGTTTTGTCGGCGGCTTCAAGAACCTGACCGGCTACGACAAGTCGCTCGGCGCGGTTCTGCCGATGGTCATGGTCATCGAGTTCTTCTCGAACGTGCTGGTCCGCCCCTTCACGCACGCGGTCCGACTCTTCGCGAACATGTTCGCGGGACACACCCTGCTGCTGCTCTTCACGATCGCCAGCTGGTACCTGCTGAACGGAATCGGCATCGCCTACGCGGGTGTCTCGTTCGTGATGGTCCTGGTCATGACCGTCTTCGAGCTGTTCATCCAAGCGGTTCAGGCCTACGTCTTCGTGCTCCTGGCCTGCAGCTTCATCCAGGGCGCACTCGCCAAGCACCACTGACCGCCCACCCGAACCCATAGTCGTCCGGTGGCCAACCCCCACCGGTCCGTGAAAGAGAAGGAAGAACTGGCATGTCCCAGACCCTTGCTGCCGTCACCGGCTCCCTCGGCTCCATCGGTTACGGCCTCGCCGCCATCGGCCCCGGCGTCGGCGTCGGCATCATCTTCGGTAACGGCACCCAGGCTCTTGCTCGCCAGCCCGAGGCGGCCGGCCTGATCCGCCAGAACCAGATCCTCGGCTTCGCCTTCTGTGAGGCGCTCGCCCTGATCGGTCTGGTCATGCCGTTTGTCTACGGCGTCTGATCTTCGGATCCACGACCAGCCAACTAGACGAAAGGCACTGATGTGAACCCTCTGGTTCAGTTCGCGGCCGAGGAGGCGGAGAACCCCCTCATTCCGCCGTGGCCCGAGGTAGTCATCGGCCTGCTCGCCTTTGTCATCGTCTTCGGTTTCCTCACCAAGAAGCTCCTCCCGAACATCAACAAGGTTCTGGAGCAGCGCCGAGAGGCCATCGAAGGTGGCATCGAGCAGGCCGACGCGGCCAAGATCGAAGCCGAGAGCGTGCTCGAGCAGTACAAGGCTCAGCTCGCCGAGGCCCGCCACGAGGCCGCTCGCCTGCGCCAGGAGGCGACCGAGCAGGGCACCGCGATCATCCAGGAGATGAAGGCGGAAGGCCAGCGGCAGCGTGAGGAGATCATCGCTGCCGGTCACGCTCAGATCGAGGCCGACCGCAAGGCCGCGGCCGCTGCGCTGCGTCAGGACGTGGGCAAGCTCGCCACCGATCTGGCCGGCAAGCTCGTCGGTGAGTCCCTCGAGGACCACGCCCGGCAGAGCCGCACCATCGACCGCTTCCTCGAAGGACTCGAGGACAGCGCTTCGAAGGCCGAGGCGACCCGATGACCATGCACGGAGCGAGCCGCGAGGCACTGGCTGCCGCACGCGAGTCTCTCGACGCGCTGACCGACAACACGTCGGTCGACGTGGCGAAGCTCGCCGAGGAGCTGGCCGCCGTCACCGTGCTGCTCGACCGTGAGGTGTCGTTGCGTCGGGTCCTGACCGACCCGGCGCAGGCCGGCGAGGCCAAGGCCGAGCTGGCAGGGCGACTGCTGCGCGGTCAGGTGGGCGGCGAGACCGTCGACCTGATCTCCGGCACGGTCCGTTCCCGCTGGTCGCAGTCGCGCGACCTGGTCGACTCGGTCGAGGAGCTGGCGGCCACCGCCGACCTCACCGCGGCCCAGCGGGCCGGCGCGCTCGACGACGTCGAGGACGAGCTGTTCCGGTTCGGCCGGATCGTCACGTCCAGCACCGAGCTGCGCTCCGCGCTGACCGACAAGTCGGCGCCGGCGTCCGCCAAGGGTGAGCTGCTGCGCAGCCTGCTCGGCGGCAAGGCCAATCCGGCCACCGAGCGTCTGGTCGTCCGTCTTGTGACCCAGCCCCGGGGACGTAGCCTGGAGGCGGGACTCGAGTCCCTGTCCAAGCTCGCCGCGGCGCGCAGGGACCGGATGGTCGCGGTCGTCACCTCGGCGGTACCGCTGACCGATGAGCAGAAGCAGCGCCTCGGCGCCGGTCTGGCTCGGATCTACGGCCGAGAGATGCACCTCAACCTCGACGTGGACCCCGCGGTCCTCGGCGGGATCCAGGTGCGCGTCGGCGACGAGCTGATCAACGGCACCATCGCGGAGCGCCTCGACGAGGCAAGCCGTCGCATGGCCGGCTGATCAGCCACCAATTGAACAAGCAGTACGAGCAGTAGCAGTACGAGCGGCCCGGTTGGGCCGTGCAGAGATTGCAGAAGATTCCTGGGGGTCGGCCCCCAGACCCCTTAAGAAACTTCGGGCCCAACAAGGAGAGCAGGGAACCCAGATGGCGGAGCTCACGATCCGGCCGGAGGAGATCCGGGACGCGCTGGAGAACTTTGTCCAGTCGTACCAGCCGGACGCGGCCTCGCGCGAGGAGGTCGGTACGGTCAGCGTTGCCGGTGACGGCATCGCAAAGGTCGAGGGCCTGCCCTCGGCCATGGCGAACGAGCTGCTGAAGTTCGAGGACGGCACCCTTGGTCTCGCCCTCAACCTCGAGGAGCGCGAGATCGGTGCGATCGTCCTCGGTGAGTTCAGCGGAATCGAGGAGGGCCAGCCGGTGCAGCGCACCGGTGAGGTGCTCTCCGTCGGCGTCGGCGAGGGCTACCTCGGCCGCGTTGTCGACCCGCTCGGCAACCCGATCGACGGCCTCGGCGAGATCGCGACCGACGGTCGCCGCGCCCTCGAGCTGCAGGCCCCGGGCGTCATGGTCCGTAAGTCGGTGCACGAGCCGATGCAGACCGGCTACAAGGCCGTCGACGCCATGGTGCCGATCGGCCGCGGCCAGCGTCAGCTGATCATTGGTGACCGTCAGACCGGCAAGACCGCTCTGGCCGTCGACACGATCATCAACCAGCGCGACAACTGGCGCTCGGGCGACGTGAAGAAGCAGGTTCGCTGCATCTACGTCGCCATCGGCCAGAAGGGCTCCACCATCGCGTCCGTGCGCGGTGCGCTGGAGGAGGCCGGCGCCCTCGAGTACACGACGATCGTCGCGGCTCCGGCGTCCGACCCGGCCGGCTTCAAGTACCTCGCCCCGTACACCGGTTCGGCCATCGGCCAGCACTGGATGTACCAGGGCAAGCACGTCCTGATCATCTTCGACGACCTGTCGAAGCAGGCCGACGCCTACCGCGCCGTATCGCTGCTGCTGCGCCGCCCGCCGGGCCGTGAGGCCTACCCGGGTGACGTCTTCTACTTGCACTCGCGTCTCCTCGAGCGCTGCGCCAAGCTGTCGGACGATATGGGCGCGGGTTCGATGACCGGTCTGCCGATCGTCGAGACCAAGGCGAACGACGTGTCGGCGTTCATCCCGACCAACGTCATCTCCATCACCGACGGTCAGTGCTTCCTGGAGTCGGACCTCTTCAACGCCGGTCAGCGCCCCGCGCTGAACGTCGGTATCTCGGTCTCCCGAGTCGGTGGTTCCGCGCAGCACAAGGCGATGAAGCAGGTCTCCGGCCGGCTTCGCGTCGACCTCGCCCAGTTCCGTGAGCTCGAGGCGTTCGCGTCGTTCGGCTCCGACCTGGACGCGGCCTCGAAGGCCTCGCTGGAGCGCGGTAAGCGCATGGTCGAGCTGCTGAAGCAGGGCCAGTACCAGCCGATGCCCGTCGAGGAGCAGGTCGTCTCCGTCTGGGCCGGCACCACCGGCAAGATGGACGAGGTTCCGGTCGCCGACATCCGCCGCTTCGAGAGCGAGCTGCTCGAGTACCTGCGCCGCGAGCGCAAGGAGCTCCTGACCAGCATCGCCGAGGGCGGCAAGATGTCCGACGACACGCTGCAGTCGATCGCTGACGCGATCACCGCCTTCAAGCAGCAGTTCGAGACCTCGGACGGCAAGCTTCTGGGCGAAGACGCGCCGGTCAGCACGGCCAAGTGACGACGGAAGGGACCTGACTCATGGGAGCCCAGCTCCGGGTCTACAAGCGTCGCATCAAATCCGTCACCGCGACCAAGAAGATCACCAAGGCGATGGAGATGATCGCCGCCTCGCGCATCGTCAAGGCGCAGCGCCAGGTGGCGGCCTCCACGCCGTACGCGACCGAGCTCACCCGCGCGGTCACTGCTGTGGCCACCGGGTCGAGCACCAAACACCCCCTGACCACCGAGGTGGAGTCCCCGATCCGCGCCGCGGTACTGCTCATCACGAGCGACCGCGGTCTGGCCGGCGGCTACTCCTCCAACGCCATCAAGGCGGCGGACCAGCTCACCGAGCGGCTCCGTGGTGAGGGCAAGGAGGTCGACACGTACATCGTCGGCCGCAAGGGTGTCGCCTACTACGGCTTCCGCGAGCGCAAGGTCGCGGACTCGTGGACGGGCTTCACGGACAACCCGACGTACGCGGATGCCAAGAAGATCGCGGCTCCGCTGATCGCGGCCGTCCAGCAGGACACGGCCGAGGGCGGCGTGGACGAGCTCCACATCGTCTTCACCGAGTTCATCTCGATGCTGACGCAGACGCCGGTGCAGAACCGGCTGCTGCCCCTCAGCCTCGAGAAGGCGGCCGAGGAGTCCGGTACGAAGGGCGAAATCCTTCCGCTGTTCGACTTCGAGCCGTCGGCGGAGGACGTCCTCGACGCCCTGCTGCCGCGGTACGTCGAGAGCCGGATCTACAACGCGCTGCTTCAGGCCGCTGCTTCCAAGCACGCTGCCACCCGCCGCGCGATGAAGTCGGCCACCGACAACGCCGGGGATCTCATCAAGAGCCTCTCCCGGCTTGCCAACGCGGCCCGCCAGGCCGAAATCACCCAGGAAATCAGCGAGATCGTCGGTGGCGCCAGCGCCCTGGCCGACGCGACCGCGGGGAGTGACAAGTAATGACGACCACTGTTGAGACGGCCGCCGCCACGGGCCGCGTCGCCCGGGTCATCGGCCCGGTCGTCGACGTGGAGTTCCCCGTCGACGCGATGCCGGAGATCTACAACGCGCTGACCGTTCAGGTCGCCGACCCGGCCGAGGACGGCAAGATCAAGACGCTGACCCTCGAAGTCGCCCAGCACCTGGGTGACGGCCTGGTCCGCGCGATCTCGATGCAGCCCACCGACGGTCTGGTCCGCCAGGCCACGGTGACGGACACCGGCAACGGCATCACGGTGCCGGTCGGCGAGATCACCAAGGGCAAGGTGTTCAACACCCTCGGTGAGATCCTGAACGTGGACCCGTCCACGGTCGAGATCACCGAGCGCTGGCCCATCCACCGCAAGGCGCCCGCCTTCGACCAGCTCGAGTCCAAGACCGAGATGTTCGAGACCGGCGTCAAGGTCATCGACCTTCTCACCCCGTACGTCAAGGGTGGAAAGATCGGCCTGTTCGGTGGTGCCGGTGTCGGCAAGACCGTGCTGATCCAGGAAATGATCTACCGCGTCGCCAACAACCACGACGGTGTGTCGGTGTTCGCGGGCGTCGGTGAGCGTACCCGTGAGGGCAACGACCTCATCGAGGAGATGACCGAGTCCGGCGTCATCGACAAGACGGCGCTTGTCTTCGGTCAGATGGACGAGCCCCCGGGCACCCGTCTCCGTGTCGCGCTTGCCGGTCTGACCATGGCGGAGTACTTCCGCGATGTGCAGAAGCAGGACGTGCTCTTCTTCATCGACAACATCTTCCGTTACACCCAGGCCGGCTCCGAGGTGTCCACGCTGCTCGGCCGTATGCCGTCCGCGGTGGGTTACCAGCCGAACCTGGCTGACGAGATGGGTCTGCTGCAGGAGCGCATCACGTCGACCCGCGGTCACTCGATCACCTCGATGCAGGCGATCTACGTCCCCGCGGACGACCTGACCGACCCGGCGCCGGCGACCACGTTCGCGCACCTGGACGCGACGACCGTTCTGTCGCGTCCGATCTCGGAGAAGGGCATCTACCCGGCGGTCGACCCGCTGGACTCGACGTCCCGCATCCTGGACCCGCGCTACATCGCGCAGGACCACTACGAGACCGCCATGCGCGTCAAGGGGATCCTTCAGAAGTACAAGGACCTCCAGGACATCATCGCGATCCTCGGTATCGACGAGCTGGGCGAAGAGGACAAGCTCGTTGTCCACCGCGCCCGTCGCGTCGAGCGCTTCCTGTCGCAGAACACCCACGTCGCCAAGCAGTTCACCGGCGTGGACGGTTCGGACGTGCCGCTCGAGGAGTCGATCACCGCGTTCAACTCGATCTGCAACGGTGAGTACGACCACTTCCCCGAGCAGGCGTTCTTCATGTGCGGTGGCATTGAGGACCTCAAGGCCAACGCCAAGGAGCTCGGCGTCTCCTGAGTCCCATGACTCGTGAAGGGGGGCGGGTGCGTCCCGCCCCCCTTCGTACGCCCATTAGAATTGACCCAACACCCGGCAGAACCGCCGGGTGGTGACCCGAGGAGCCACCCTTGGCTGCTGAGCTGCACGTCGAGCTGGTCGCCGCTGACCGGCAGGTCTGGTCCGGCGAGGCCACCCTGGTCGTCGCGCGCACCACGTCCGGCGACATCGGCGTCATGCCCGGTCACCAGCCGCTGCTCGGTGTGCTGGAGTCGGGCCCGGTGACGATCCGTACGAGCGAGGGCGGGACTGTCATCGCCGCTGTTCACGGCGGTTTCATCTCGTTCGCGGACAACAAGCTGTCGCTGCTGGCGGAGATCGCCGAGCTGGCCGACGAAATCGATGCCCAGCGTGCCGAGCGTGCGCTGGAGCGCGCAAAGTCGGGCGACGACGACGCCGCCGAGCGTCGCGCCGACGTCCGGCTGCGTGCGGTGGCGGTGCACTAGACACCCTGCCGACAGTCCCTTCGGGGGTCTGGGGGTCGCTCCCCAGAGAGGAACAGTCGCGTCAGCCGCGGCCCGGGCTGGAATTCTCCAGACCGTGCCGCGGCTGAGGCAGTGCAGGTGAAGGTAATAGTGGGATCCCGTTACTGGACGATGCGAGGAGGTCGGTGGAGATGTTCCTCGCTCTTCTTGTGGGCGGCCTGGTCGTCGCACTGGTGGTGGGTGCGCTTTTCGTCTTCGGACTGCGCAGACGGCTGATCCAGCGCTCCGGCGGCACTTTCGACTGCAGCCTCCGCTGGAACATCCCGGAGGAGACCGATCTCTCCGGCAAGGGATGGGTGTACGGCGTCGCCCGCTACAACAGTGACCGGATCATGTGGTTCCGGGTCTTCTCGTACGCACTCCGGCCGCGCCGCGTCCTGGAGCGCTCGTCGATCGAGGTCGTCGCGCGCCGCACCCCCGAGGGCGAGGAGGAGCTGGCGCTGCTCTCCGACGCGGTGGTGCTCGGCTGTCTGCACCGCGGGACGCGCCTGGAGCTGGCGATGAGCGAGGACGCGCTCACCGGATTCCTCGCCTGGCTGGAGGCGGCACCGCCCGGCCAGCGCGTGAACGTCGCCTGAGAACCAGACCTGAGAACCAGACCTGAGAACCAGACCTGAGAACGTGACAAAGCCCGGGAGCGCGAGTCTCCCGGGCTTCGCTGTACGCAGTGCTAGTTCAGGCCGCTGTTGATCGCGCCGACCAGCTCTCCGTTCGTCGTGTCACCGCTGAACTCCCAGAAGAACGCGCCTCCCAGGCCCTGGCTCTTCGCCCAGCTCATCTTCGAGTTGACGGTGGCCGGGGTGTCGTAGCTCCACCAGTTGCTGCCGCACTTCGCGTACGCCGTGCCGGCGATCGTCCCGGTGGCCGGGCAGCTGCTCTTGAGGACCTTGTAGTCCTCGATGCCCTGCTCGTACGTGCCGGGGGCGGGCCCTGTCGCGGTACCGCCCGGCGTCGCCTGGGTCACTCCGGTCCAGCCGCGCCCGTAGAAGCCGATGCCGAGGAGCAGCTTGGCCGATGGCACGCCCTTCGCCTTGAACTTGGCGATCGCCTCGGCGGAGTTGAAGCCCGCCTGCGGGATGCCCGGGTACGAGGTGAGCGGGGAGTGCGGGGCGGTCGGGCCCTGTGCGGCCCACGCGCCGAAGAAGTCGTACGTCATCACGTTGTACCAGTTGAGGTACTGCGCCGCGCCGCCGTAGTCGGCCGCGTCGATCTTGCCGCCGGACGAGGCGTCCGCCGTGACGGCCGCGGTGACCAGGTTGTTCGTACCGAACTTGGCGCGCATCGCCTGCATCAGGTTCTTGAACGCGGCGGGTCCGCTGGTGTCACAGGACAGACCGCAGGCGTTCGGGTACTCCCAGTCCAGGTCGATGCCGTCGAAGACATCGGCCCAGCGCGGGTCCTCCACCAGGTCGTAGCAGGACTGGGCGAAGGCCGCCGGGTTGGCCGCGGCCTGGCCGAAGCCGCCGGACCAGGTCCAGCCGCCGAACGACCACAGCACCTTGATGTGCGGGTGCTGCGCCTTGAGCTTGCGCAGCTGGTTGAAGTTGCCGCGCAGCGGCTGGTCCCAGGTGTCGGCGACGCCGTCGACGGCCTGGTCGGCGGTGTACGCCTTGTCGTAGTCGGCGTAGGCGTCACCGATGGTGCAGCGGCCGCCGGAGACATTGCCGAAGGCGTAGTTGATGTGCGTGATCTTGGAGGCCGAGCCGGAGGTCACCAGGTTCTTCACGTGGTAGTTGCGCTGGTAGACGCCCCACTCGGTGAAGTAGCCCAGCTTGACCGCGGAGCCCGGGCCCGGGCCGCCGCCACCGCCGGTCGTGCGCACCGCGCGGGCGCCGCTGACCGGTCCTGTCTGGTCTGCGGTGTCCCGCGCCTGGACGGTGTACGAGTAGTCGGTGCCGGCGGTGAGTCCGGTGTTCGTGTACGTCGTGCCGGTCACCGTCGCGACCTTGGCGCCGTCGCGCAGGACGTCGTAGTTCTTGATGCCCTTGTCGTCGGTGGCGGCGGTCCAGCTCAATGCCACCGAGGTGTCGGTGATGTTGCTCGCGGACGGGGTGCCGGGGGCGGAGGGCGGGTTGTCGCCGGGGACACTGCCGCCGTCACAGGAGCCGCCGTTGAGCTTGCAGCCGGAGGGGGCGCCGGGGCCCGCGCCGTTGAAGCCGAAGGAGACGGATGCGCCGGGGGCGAGGGTGCCGTTCCAGCTCTTGTTCTTGGCGGTCCAGTGGGTGCCGGAGCTCGTGACGTCGGCGTCCCAGGCGGAGGTGACGGACGTGCCGGAGGGGAAGTCCCACTCGACGGTCCAGGAGGCGAGGGAGGTGGTGCCGGTGTTCTTCACCGTCCACTTGCCCTCGAAGCCGGTTCCCCAGTCGGAGACCTTGGCGTAGGTGGCGGTCGCCGATGTGGCGGCTTCGGCGGGGGAGGCGAGGCCGACCATGGCGGCGAGAGGGAGCAGCAGCGCGGTCAGGCCCGCGACAGCTCTGGAGCTGAATCTTCGGTGCAGGGGGATTCGGGTTCTCAAGGGTGCTCCTCGAGTTGCGGACGGACAATAGGGGGTGGTCCGTGAAGTGCGCACGCTGCGGCAGCTCACCGCAGCGTGTGCGGTGAGAGTAGGAAGGTCTGGACCAATCGTCAATAGGTCCAGACCAAAGCTGTGACGAGAGGGGGCGGGGTGGGTAGGGTGTGGCTCTGATGCCGGCTCAGACGCCCAACTCCTGTGCCAGTACGGCCGCTTGAACCCGGCTGCGCAGCTCCAGCTTGGCCAGCAGCCGGCTCACATGCGTCTTCACCGTCGCCTCCGCCATATCGAGCCGGACCGCGATGTCCGCGTTCGGCATCCCCTCGCCGAGGCACGAGAGCACCTCGCGCTCGCGCCTGGTGAGCGCGTCGAGGACCGAAGGATCGGGCGCGTTCGCGGACCGTACCGGCTTCGGCGCCGCGAACTCCGCGATGAGCCGGCGGGTGACGGCCGGGGCGATCAGTCCCTCGCCGCGCGCCACCGTCCGTACCGCTTCCAGCAGATCGCCTGCTTCGGTGTTCTTCAGGAGGAAGCCCGCGGCTCCCGCCCTCAGCGCCCCGAAGACGTACTCGTCCAGATCGAAGGTGGTCAGTACGAGAACGTCGGCGAGCCGCTCCGCGACGACCTGCCGGGTCGCCGACACCCCGTCGAGACGCGGCATCTGGACATCCATCAGCACGACGTCCGGGCGCAGCTCGCGGGCGAGCCGTACCGCTTCCTCGCCGTCCGCCGCCTCGCCGACGACCTCGATCTCCGGCGCGCTGCGCAGAATCAGGACGAGACCGGCGCGTACGGCGCTCTGGTCCTCCGCGACCAGTACCCGGATCGTCATGCCTTCCCGTTCCCTTCGTCGCCTTCGTCGAGGGGCAGCTCTGCCCGCACCTGCCAGTTCTTGCCGCCGTCGCCGGTGCTGACCGGGCCCGACCGGAACTCCCCGTCCAGCAGCGCCACCCGCTCGCGCATACCGACCAGACCCGCCCCGGAGCCGGGGGCGCGCGGCCCCGGCCGGTCCCCGTACGGGCTGGTGATCCGTACCGTCAGCAGCCGCTTGTCCCGGCCGAGTGCGACCCTGACCTCGCCGGGCGACGCGTGCTTGAGGGCATTGGTCAGTGACTCCTGGATGATGCGGTACGCCGCGAGCTCGACGGGCGCGGGCAGTCGCAGGTCCGTATCGCGGGTGTCGGTGAGGGTGAACTCCAGGCCGCTGGAGGCGCCGTTCGTCCGTGCCTGATCGAGCAGCGCGTCCACGCCGGCCAGGGTGGGCGCGGCCGCGGGCTCCGCGTCGTCGCCGCGCTCCCGCAGCAGTCCGATCAGCCGGCGCATCTCGGCGAGGCCCTCGACGCTGTTCTCGCGGATGACGCCGAGCGCGTCGCGGGAAGTCTTCGGATCGTCGATGGAGAGCGCGGCCGTGGAGTGGATCGCGATCGCCGAGAGATGGCCCGCGACCAGGTCGTGCAGCTCGCGCGCCATCCGGGCACGCTCTGCGGTCACGGCCTGCGTACGGTCGACCTCGGCGAGCAGCGCGGTCTGCTCGGCGCGCAGATGGGCCGCCTCGGCGGCGTCACGGTGGGTGCGTACGCTCACGCCGGTCCAGGCGGGGGCCACCGTCAGCACGCCGAAGAACAGACCGAAGAGTACGGCCTCCGCGTCCTGGAAGATCACCAGCAGGGTGACCGTGACGGCGGCGGTGGCCACCATGGACACGGCCGGGACGCGGCGTGCGGCGGCGGGTGTGCCGTAGAGGACAGCCGCGTACACCAGGTCCGTGAACATCGCGATCGTGGCGATGTTTCCGGGGGTGAACTCGTCGGCGAGGATCGTCAGACAGCCGATCGTGAGCGCGGTGTTCGGCATTGTCCGGCGCAGCAGCTCCGCCCCACTCATCACCGCGAGGGGCAGCAGCGCGAGCGTGCGCGGTCCGGAGCTCTGGCCGTCGTGGGTGTCCAGACCCAGCGACCACAGCAGCAGGCCCCCGAGGAATCCGGCCACGGCGATGAGCACATCGTCGCGGTGGGGGCGGGGGATAGCGGTCACAGATCCATCAAACACGGCGGGCGGCGGGCGGGCCTCCACGTCCCGGGTGAGGACCGGCTACATCGAAGGATGCAGTGCCACTTCGTCACTGCCGACGACGATTCACGGCCGCGCGGCCGGGAGGCTTGAGGAGGAACGAAGGGAGAGTGCCGTGATCGTCACGCTGATCGTGATCTGTGAGGTCGCCTTCTGGGTGCTGCTGGTCGGTGGACTGGCCTTGCGCTACCTGGCGAAGATGCCGCGCCTGGGGGCGGGTGTCCTGCTCTGCGAGCCGCTGCTGGAGGTCATCCTGCTGGTCGTGACGGCGATCGACCTCAAGAACGGCGCCGAGCCGGACTGGAAGCACGGTCTCGCGGCGGTCTACATCGGCTTCACCGTGGGCCTGGGCCACCAGACGATCACGTGGGTCGACGCGAGGTTCGCGCACCGCTTCGCGGGCGGCCCGCCGCCCGTCAGGCCGCCGAAGTACGGCACGGCCCGCATGCTCCACGAGTGGAGGACGGCCGCCCGCTGGATCACCGCCGCGGTGGTCGCCATCGGCCTGCTCCAGGCCGCGATCTGGTACGTCGGAGGCGACGGCGACGTCGGCTCGCTGCGCAGTTGGCAGGAGAAGATGCTCTTCCTCATCGGCATCAACGTGATCATCGCGGGTTCGTACACGCTCTTCCCGAAGAAGGCGCCGGTGGCGGAGCGCGAACCGGTCCGGGTCAAGCGCTAGAGCGCGTCCGCCGGGAGGGGCTGAAAGGGGGCGGAGCCCTTTGGTCAGCGCTCGCCGCCCGGTACCCAGAGCACGTCTCCGACCTCCTTGTTGGCCGTACGCGCCAGAATGAACAGGAGGTCGGAGAGGCGGTTGAGATATGTGGCGGTGAGCGGGTTCATCGTCTCCCCGTGCACCTCCAGCGCCGCCCAGGTCGAGCGCTCCGCGCGCCGTACGACCGTGCAGGCCTGGTGCAGCAGCGCCGCCCCCGGCGTACCGCCCGGCAGGATGAAGCTGCGCAGCTTCTCCAGCTCCTCGTTGAAGCGGTCGCAGTCCGCCTCCAGCTTGTCGACGTAGAACTGCTCGACCCGCAGCGGCGGGTACTTGGGATCCTCGATCACGGGGGTGCACAGATCCGCGCCCACGTCGAACAGGTCGTTCTGGACGCGGACCAGGACCCGCACGACCTCCGCGTCGAGCTGCCCGAGCGCGATGGCCGTGCCGATGGCGGCATTGGCCTCATTGGCGTCGGCGTACGCGGCGATCCGCAGATCGGTCTTGGCGGTCCGGCTCATGTCGCCGAGCGCCGTCGTGCCCTGGTCGCCGGTACGGGTGTAGATGCGTGTCAGATTGACCATGGGTCCAGCGTAGTTAGGCACCGGCCCGAGGAACACTCGAGTCCCTCCGCGACGGCCGATGGGCCGCACCAGTGTGATGTCCGTCATCTGCGACGTGACGCGCATCTCTTCACCGCCACACGGCCCCTCACGGACGCTAATCTCCGCCGGAGAGCCGAAATGTAAACAGGTGTTAAGGGGTGCCGCAGTGGCCAGGAAGCTCGCCGTCATCGGGGCCGGACTCATGGGGTCCGGTATCGCGCAGGTCTCGGCCCAGGCGGGCTGGGAGGTCGTGCTGCGTGATGTCACCGACGCGGCCCTGACCCGTGGCACGGACGGCATCAAGGCCTCGTACGACAAGTTCGTGTCCAAGGGCAGGCTCGAAGCGGCCGACGCCGAAGCGGCGTTGGCGCGCATCACCACCACCACCGACCTGGACGCCGCCGCCGACGCGGACATCGTGGTCGAGGCGGTCTTCGAGAAGCTCGAGGTCAAGCACGAGATCTTCCGTACGCTCGACAAGCTCGTACGGGACGACGCCGTACTCGCCTCCAACACGTCCGCCATCCCGATCACAAAGATCGCGGCGGTGACGGAACGTCCGGAGCGGGTCGTCGGCGCGCACTTCTTCTCGCCCGTCCCGATGATGCAGCTGTGCGAGCTGGTGCGCGGCTACAAGACCAGTGACGAAACGCTCGCCACCACGCGGGAGTTCGCCGAGTCCGTCGGCAAGACCTGCATCGTCGTCAACCGGGACGTCGCCGGCTTTGTCACCACCCGCCTCATCTCGGCGCTCGTCGTCGAGGCCGCCAAGCTGTACGAATCGGGCGTGGCGTCCGCCGAGGACATCGACATCGCCTGCAAGTTGGGCTTCGGCCACGCCATGGGGCCGCTCGCCACCGCCGACCTGACGGGCGTGGACATCCTGCTGCACGCCACCAGCAACATCTACACCGAGTCCCAGGACGAGAAGTTCGCGCCGCCGGAGCTGATGCGCCGGATGGTGGACGCCGGTGACATCGGCCGCAAGAGCGGGCAGGGCTTCTACAAGCACTGACCCTCATCGACCGGTTTGGTGTCACCCCATGGGGTGAATTCGGTATCGGTTCGCTTACAGACGGCAACTTCCTTGCTCAGGCGGCAGTCAGTTGTTGCAAGAACCGAATGAAGACAGAAGACAGAGAACAGACCTCAGACACAGGGCACTGAAGCACTCTCGGGGAGCGCATATGCACATCAGGGGCGACCACGCCGAGCTGGTCGTCGGGGGCCGCCTCGACGTCCGCAGCGCCGCGGACGCCCGTACGGTCCTGCATTCGGCCGTCGACGACGGAGTCGGCGACCTGGTGCTCGACCTGACCGATCTCGACTCCTGGGACGCCACCGGGCTCGGGGTCATCATGGGCGCACACCGCCGGGCCGGCCGGTGCGGCCGCCGGCTGGTGCTGCGCGGCGTACCGCCACAGATGCAGCGACTGCTGGTGGCCACCCGGCTGCATCGCATTCTTGCCATCGAAGGCGGCATCGCTGCCGAATCGCTCCCTCGGGTGTGAACCGTACGACGCTCGCAATCCTCACGAGACTGTGACGTCACGGGCGGGGCGGCACCCCGCGCGTGCGGAGATACTGAGCGAAGGTCTATGGTTCGGTCGCCTCCCGATTCGACATACCCAAGCGGTGGGCACCGGACCGAAGCGACAGCGGGGCGTGCAGAAAGGCCGGGAGGGACATCCGCACGCGGCTCCGCCACCAGGAATCAACGATCTTGGCGGGGACGAAGCTCAGCGAAGCGCATCTGGGGGGCACTGACATGGACAACGACACCTTCGGCGATGACGCGGGACAGCCGCGCCCGCCGCGCGACGCCGCCGCCTCGGCGCCGGACTACGGACAGTCCACGCCGGCGCTCGCCCGTACCGTCCAGCTCGTCTCGGGCGACTTCCTGCTCACGGTCAATCCCGTCGACGGCAGCGAGATAGAACCCTGCCCGCCGGGGGAGCGGCCCGCGCCACCCGCACGGCACAGCGCCGAGGAGCGCACCGAGCTGCTGCGCGCGGCGCAGCCGCCGCTGCCGGCCGGGCCTCCCGCGCCGCCGCTCCCGCTGCTGGAGCGCGACGAGGAGCGCCAGCGGCTCGTACGGCTGCTGGGCCGCGGCCGCTCCGTACGGCTCACCGGCCCCGCCGGCTCCGGGCGCAGCGCCCTGCTCGACGCCGTCGCCGAGGAGTGCGCGAATCTCGCGCCCGACGGTGTCGTACGTCTCAACGGCCATCACCGCACCCCCACCGAGCTGCTCCACAACCTCTTCGCCGTCGTCCACAAGGCGCCGCGGTACAGGCAGGACCGGGCCGGGCTGCTCGAGCTCGTACGCGGCATCGGCGCGATCGTCGTCCTCGACGACCTGGAGTTCGGCGGCAGCGCCCTCGGCGAGCTGCTGGACGCCGCGCCCGAGTGCGCCTTCCTGGTCGCCGCCACCCCCGACATCGCCGCGCCCGCCGCGGACTCGCACCTCGAAGAGGTCTTCCTCGGCGGTCTCGGCCGCAGCGCCTCGCTGGAGCTGCTGCAGCGCACCGTGGACCGGCCGCTCACCGAGGACGAGACGAACTGGGCGGGCGACCTCTGGTTCGAGTCCGAGGGCCTGCCGCTGCGCTTCATACAAGCGGGCGCGCTGCTGCGGCAGGGCGACGCCCTGCGCAGCGACCCGGAGGACCTCGAGTCGTACAACGCCTTCGGCGCCGCAGAGGGCGCCGACATACCACTGCCGACGCTGGGAGAGGGTGCCGCGCCCGCAGCGCTGCTCGCCTCCCGCCTCGGCGAGTCCGCCCGCGAGACCCTGCGCTTCGCCGTCGCGCTCGGCGGCGAGGTGCCGCATCAGGCGCATCTGCCGGCGCTCGTCGGCGACACCCACGCGGACGCGGCCCTCGGCGAGCTGATGAACTGCGGGCTGCTCTCCCCGGCCGGCACGCGCTACCGGCTCGCGGCCGGGGTGATCGCCCAGCTGGCGGAGAAGGGGTACGCCGATGAAGCGGCGGCCCACGCCCACACCGCCGCCCAGCACTACGCCTGGTGGGCCGGGCACCCCTCGGTCACGCCCGAGCGGGCCGTGGCCGAGGCGGACGCCGTACTGGCGGCCCTCACCGCGCTCGTGCAGGGGCAGGGGGCGCCTCCCGGGGGCGGCGCCGGGGGAGAGGCCGGGCACTCCAGCGCGGCCGTACTGCTCGCCCGCAGCGCCGCGCCCGCCTTCGCGGCGGGGCAGCACTGGAGCGCCTGGGAGCGGGTCCTGCGGGTCGGCTCCGAAGCGGCCCGCATAGCGGGTGAAGTGGCCGAAGAGGCGTATTTCCACCACGAGTTGGGCGTCCTCGCCCTCTGCACCGGCAACCTGGACCGGGCACGGGCCGAGCTGGAGGCCTCGATCGGCATGCGCGGAGCGCTCGCCGACAAGGCCGGCACCGTCGCGGGACGCAGGGCGCTGGCGCTCGTCGCGGACCGTGCAGGCGGCCCGGTGCTCGGCGGACGCACCCCGGCGGGCGAGGAGGTGCCGGCCGCGCGCTACGAGGAGTCGGCGTCGCCGCCCGGAGGCGTACCGGCAGCGGTGCCGCTCGCCGAACTGGGGCAGGTATCGGGACCGGGTTCGGTGGGACGGTCGAAGACCCCGGACGAGCCCGCGACGCTCGTGTCGCGTCGGCAGACGCCGGGGGACGGCACGCGGCCGAGCCGCCGTCTTTCGTTCATCGGCGGCGCCCGGCGCAACCTGGTCGCCGCGGGCGCGGGCGCGCTGCTCGCCGCGGTGCTGGGCACGGTGGTGACGCTGGGGGCGACCTCGGACAAGCAGGACCCGCCGGCCGGGCAGGTCAGAAACGGCCAGACCGCGAACGAGGACGACGCACAGGACGGCCTGAACGCGGACGAGCCGGGCGGCGGTTCGACCAAGAGCCCGGGCGACGGCCCTAAGAACCCGGACCCGGTGACGCCGGGGGCGAGCACGTCGTCGGGGGATGCGTCGACGCCGGGCGGGAGGCCGTCGCCGAGTTCGTCGCGGCCGGGTGGTGAGCCGTCGACGCCGAGTAAGCCGCCGACGAAGCCGACCCCGACCACGTCGGGTAGGCCGACGCCGTCCAACACGCCCTCGGGGTCGCCGACGCCGTCCAGCACGTCGTCCACCGGCAGCCCCTCGCCGTCGACCTCTACGTCCACTCCCAGCAGCGGCGGCGGCGGTGCACCCGGGACCTCGGCCAGCGCTCCGATCACGACCGGCGGCGCGCCGTCGGGCTCCAGCAGCAGCGCGTCGGTCATCTGACGGACGCGGGGCGCGGGCTCTTGCGGGGCTCCGCCCCGGACCCCGCGCCTCAAACGCCGGCGGGGCTGGAGCAGCCGAAGTCAGTACGGGGATCCGGGCCCCCGGATCAGCGCCGGTTCAGAACAGCCGCAGCTTGTCGTCCTCGATGCCCCGCAGCGCGTCGTAGTCCAGCACCACGCACCCGATCCCGCGGTCCGTCGCCAGCACCCGGGCCTGCGGCTTGATCTCCTGTGCCGCGAACACGCCCTTCACCGGCGCCAGATGCGGGTCCCTGTTCAGCAGCTCCAGATAGCGCGTGAGCTGCTCCACGCCGTCGATCTCGCCGCGTCGCTTGATCTCCACCGCCACCGTCGCGCCGTCCGAGTCCCGGCACAGGATGTCCACCGGGCCGATGGCCGTGGGGTATTCGCGCCGGATCAGGCTGTATCCCTGGCCGAGTGTCTCGATCCGGTCGGCGAGGAGCTCCTGGAGGTGCGCTTCCACGCCGTCCTTGATGAGGCCGGGGTCCACACCGAGCTCGTGCGACGAGTCATGGAGGATTTCCTCCATCGTAATGATCAGTTTCTCGCCCGCTTTGTTCACGACGGTCCACACACTGCCGTCGCCCTCCTTCAGAGTGCAGGGAGGGGACATCCAGTTCAGTGGTTTGTACGCCCTGTCATCCGCGTGGATGGAGACGCTGCCGTCTGCCTTGACCAGGATGAGACGGGGGGCGGAGGGCAGGTGGGCGGTGAGCCGGCCCGCGTAGTCCACGGAGCAGCGGGCGATGACAAGACGCATGGTCGGCAACGCTACTCGACGGAAGCAGTTGCGCGCGATTCGCCCCGGAAGCCCCCTTCGTTATTTGGCCGGTTGTGCTCCCAATCTCCTGGTGCCGCCCGGACAGCGCACTTAACGTGGAAGCAGGAGGTTGTCGGTCGTGCACTCTGCGTCGTCATACGTCGTTCGTATGCCCTCGTCGTCCGTCGTCCTCCTTCCCTGCCCGTAAGGCCCCGTTCACCCGGGGCCGCGAGAGGAGAACCCATGTCGCTCGACGTCTCACCGGCGCTGTTGGATCAGGCCGAGCGAGGCGAGGTCGATGAAGCTGCTTTCGTCGACTGCGTCCGGACCTCCCTGCCCTTCGCGTGGGAGATGATCAGTTCTCTGGTGGCTCAGCTGAAGGTGGACGGCGGCGACTTCGCCGACAACCAGACGCCTCCGCCGGACGAGCAGGCACGTGGTCAGCTGCTGCGCGCGCTCGCGAGTGACGCCATTCGCGGCGCGCTGCAGCGGCACTTCGGAGTGCGTCTGGCATTCCAGAACTGCCACCGCGTAGCGGTGTTCCCGCTGGATTCCTCGGTCGACGAGCGGCTGGCCCGCTTCACGTCCGTACGGGCCCAGTTGCTCAATCAGTCGCCCGAAATGCGCGACTGCTGAAGTCTTTTGCTGCCGCTCCGCATCGCGGGAGGTGCTACTGGTGTCGGAGCGGCAGCACCTCCGTGCGGTTGTCGGTTCAGACCAGCAGCGGCAGCACTTCGGTGCCGAGCCGCCGTACGTTCTCCTCCGTGGCCGCCAGATCGCCCGAGCCCTCGGCGAGCAGCGCGAAGCGCGTGATGCCGGTACGTTCGGCGGTGGCCGCGATCCGGTCCGCGGCGAGCCGCGGTGGGCCCACCGGGTGCATCCCGCACAGCAGTTCCGTGTACGCCACGGGGTCCCGCATCGCGCGGGGCCGGCCGTCGATGGTGACATGGGCGTCCAGCCCCTGTTTCAGCCAGCCCGGCATGGCCTTCACCAGAGTCTCCGTCGCATCGGCCCGGCGGTCCGCGACCTGGGCGACCCCGGCCGATACGTGGCCGGCGGCGTCCAGCACCTCGGGCGCATGTCCCGCGCCGAGCGCGTACGTACGCCACAGGGCGACCATCTCCGCCTTCTCCTCGTCGCCGCAGTGCATCCCGAGGAGCATCGGAAGTCCGCGCTCGGCGGCGAGCCGCACGCTCTTCGGAGACGTACAGGCGACGATCACCTCGGGTCCCTGGGATCCGCAGCCGTCCGGCTCGTCCAGTTCGTCCGGCCTTGGTACGACCGGGACTTCACGGAAGGTGAATCGGTCCCCCCGGGTGGCGACGCGGGGTTCGCGCAGCCAGCGCATCAACAGGTCGAGGGACTCGGGAAAGCCCCTCTCGTACGCGTCGAGGCCCGAGCCGAAGACCTCCAGATCGACCCAGGGGCCGCCGCGCCCGACACCGAGGGAGAATCTCCCTCCGGTGGTGAGATGCAGCAGCGCCGCCTGCTCGCCCAGGGCCACAGGATGGGCGCTCGGCAGCACGCTCACCGCGGTGCCCACCCGGATCCGGCGGGTGCGGCCGAGCAGCAGCGCTGCGAGTGTCACGGCCGACGGGCACACGCCGTACGGCACGAAGTGGTGCTCTGCCAACCAGACGGAATCCAGCCCGGATTCCTCCGCGACCTCGGCGGACCGCACCGCCCGGTGCAGCGCCTCCCCCTGCCCCTGGCCCGGGAATTGGGCTGCGAGTACGAACGTTCCCACGCGCATCGCCTTCTGCCTCCTTGCGGCCGACGCGTCACTCCCCCTACTGGCAACAACGTCTGACACGTGCCAAAGGCACGGCCGAACGTGAAGTTGTTGCGATTTTCCGGTAACTGGCCCTTGCGGGTGCCACGGTCTCACGCCGTGCAAGGACGTGTACCCCCGACTGCGGCCCGTAGGCTGGAGAGGAACTGTCCGGACTTGCCCCGTGAGGTGTCACGTGTCCCCGCGCCGCAACCGCCCCCGAGGCGGCGAGAAGCCCACCGAGCCGCCCGCCGAGCCCGGAGAGAGGTACGGGGGCTTCGGCCGGAGTGAGTCCTGGCAGGGCGAGGAGTGGTTGGTCCGCCATGTCGCCGGCGCAAGTGCCGCAGGCAAGCGGTACCGCTGCCCGGGCTGCGACCAGGAGATCCCGTCCGGGGTGCCGCATGTGGTCGCCTGGCCCGAGCACGGCGGCGTCGACGACCGGCGGCACTGGCACAAGGCGTGCTGGAACGCGAAGGACCGCCGCACCACACGGGTGCAGCGGTCCCGAAACGCGCCGAAGTACTGAGGCCGCTATACGTCGCGGGTGCGGAGCGATGCGTAGGCGCCGGCCAGCGCGACGGCCGTCACGCCCAGCATGATCCACAGCGGGTCCCAGCCGGCCGGGCCGGACTCGGTCACGGCGGTGTCGTAGAGCACGCCGATCTGGTTGGGGATC
Organism: Streptomyces lunaelactis; assembly: GCF_003054555.1. NCBI lineage: Bacteria > Bacillati > Actinomycetota > Actinomycetes > Kitasatosporales > Streptomycetaceae > Streptomyces > Streptomyces lunaelactis. The sequence continues at coordinate 5,869,232 of NZ_CP026304.1, forward strand.
GAGTACTCGAAGAGGGCCTGCTGCAGGTCCCGCAGCGACTCCGAGAACATGAACATGGCCAGCACCAGCGGCAGCAGCACCACGCCGATCATGATGGTGATCGCGCCCGCGGAGTGCCGGATCAGCGTGCCGACGGCGAGCGAGAGCAGGCCGAGCGTCGCGACGTAGAGGGCCACGCCGACCGTCGCGCGGAACCACTCCTCGCCGGTGGACGAGCCCTGGTCCACGATCGAGATCTGCAGCCCGCCCACGATCCCGGTGATCACCGTGGTGAGGGTGAAGACGAGCAGGAAGAAGACGATCGCCTTGGCCGTCAGCACCCGGGCCCGGCTGGGGCATGCCGTCAGCGTGGTCCTGATCATCCCCGTGCCGAACTCGGAGGCGATGGTCAGCACGCCGAGCGTCATCACGCAGATGCTGCCGAGCAGTACGCCGAAGAAGCCGAGCGAGAGGACGGACTGACCGTCCAGATCGGCGTCCGATGCGGAGACCGCCACCGCGGAGAGGACGCCGATGCCGACCATCAGCGTGATCATGACGCCGAGCGTCCACATCGTGGAGCGCACGGAGCGGATCTTGGTCCACTCGGAGGCGAGGGCGTCGCCGAGGTGGGCGCTGCGTACCGGAATGGGCGAGGAGTACAGGGTGCCGGGCGCGCCCTGCTGCTGGTAACCCTGCTGCTGGTAGGGGGTGCTCATCGGGCGTCCTCGGGCTTGGTCAGGTCGGCGGGGGCGGCGGCCGGGGCATCACGGGCGGGCCGGCGGGCGCGGCGGCGTACGGGTTCTGGCCGGGCTGGGGCGGCGGCGGGGCGTACCAGCCCTCCTGCGGCACCTGGGGGATCTGCTGCTGCGGCGGTACGTAGCCCATCGGCGGCTGCTGCATCAGACCCGACTTCTGGTCGGTCGTCGAGCGGTAGTCGACCGCGCCCTGCGTCATCCGCATGTACGCCTCTTCCAGCGAGGCCTGGTGCGGCGAGAGCTCCCACAGCCGGACCTCGGCGGAGTACGCCAGATCGCTGATCTGCGGCAGTGCGAGACCGGTGACCCGCAGCGCGCCGTCCGGCTCCGGCATGACCTGCCCGCCCGCCTCGGTGAGCGCGGCCGAGAGCTTCTCACGCTGCTGCGGCTCGGTGTGCGGGGCCCGCACCCGCGCGAAGTCGGCGGAGTTGTGCGAGATGAAGTCCTTGACGCTCATGTCCGCGAGCAGCTGCCCGCGACCGATCACGATCAAGTGATCGGCGGTGAGCGCCATTTCGCTCATCAGGTGCGAGGAGACGAGGACGGTACGGCCCTCGGCGGCCAGCTGCTTCATCAGATTCCGGACCCAGAGGATGCCCTCCGGGTCCAGGCCGTTGACCGGCTCGTCGAAGAGGAGCACCTGCGGGTCGCCGAGCAGCGCCGCCGCGATGCCGAGCCGCTGCCCCATACCGAGCGAGAAGCCGTTGGAGCGCTTCTTCGCAACGTCCTGCAGACCGACGACACCGAGCACCTCGTCGACCCGGCGGGCCGGGATGCCCGACAGCTGTGCCAGCGACAGCAGGTGATTGCGCGCGCTGCGGCCACCGTGCACGGCCTTGGCATCGAGAAGCGCGCCGACCTGGCGGGGCGCGTTCGGCAGCTGCCGGAAGGTACGGCCGCCGATCGTCACATGACCCTGGGTCGGCTGGTCGAGCCCGAGAATCATCCGCATCGTCGTCGACTTGCCCGCGCCGTTGGGGCCGAGGAACCCGGTGACGGCTCCGGGCCGCACCTGGAAGGAAAGGTTGTACACGGCCGTCTTGGCGCCGTAACGCTTGGTCAGGCCGACTGCCTCGATCATTCTCCAGCCCCATCGACTTTCGGGTCGTCGGGGCACAGGCCGACCGGCCGCACGCCCCCGTAAGAGTTAGGAGGATAGCCGCGCCTTGACGGTTCCGGCCAAGCCGTAACGCTATGGCATCGGTGGGAGGGAGTCGCCGACCGGCGGCAGATCGTCATAGAGCCGCAGCTCGGCGGAGTCGTCGAGGTACGGCAAGAAGTCCGTCTGCGGCAGCACCCAGCCCTCCTCGCCGAAGATCTGCGTACCCCGCTCGCGCAGCGCGCGGTCCGCGCCCGCCTCCTTCACCCAGGCCGCCGGATCCGGTCCGAGCAGCTCCCGCAGCCGCGGCGAGGCGTCGAGCAGGGCCGCGAGCAGCGCGGACTGGTCGCCGCCGCCGGGACGGGGCCTGCCGTCGGGGCCCGCGAGTACCCCGTGCGCGCTGAAGTAGATGTACGCCCCGCCGAGCCGCTCCCCGGACGGCATCGTCATCGGGAACTCGTCGCCGGGCAGTATCGCCCGGCGGTAGTCGGGGAACTCCGTGTCGTCGACGGCCTTGAGCTGATTCGAATCCAGCCATGCGACGACGAGAACCGCTTCCGCGTCCCGGTCGACATACGGCGTGCCCGCGACATAGCCGGCCGGGCTGATGTGGCCGGAGCAGCCGACGCCGATGCCGCCCACCCGCACCGGCACCATCGGAACGGTCGCGGGGATGCCGAGCCGGCTGAGTTTGTGGCTGACCTGACCCGGCGAGGCGTTGGAGCCGACCGCGATGACCGGGTGGCGGCGGCCCGTCACGACCTGGCCGAGACCGGACAGCGCCTCGTCGAGCCGCTGCTGCTGCGCCTGCTCCTCCACATACCAGTCGCCGAGCCGCAGCGGCCGTACATCCAGCTGCAGCAGTTCGTCGCCGGTGAGCAGCGACGGCTCGGTGGTGGGGCGGCCCGGATAGGTCAGCGGCTCCTTGGCCGGCACGTCGTCCAGGCCCAGCGCTTCGAGGCTTCGGTCCTTCACGGGTGACGCCCTTCGGGGTTGGTCGCGCGTACGGGCAGAGCCTTCCATGGCAGGTCTACCCGTGCCGAGCCTACGGGACCCCCCTGTGTATTGCGGTTGGCGCGAACGGCAGCGGGGCAGGAGGATCTCCCATGGTATGAACTCACGGTGGGGAGGCGGGAGTTGAACTGGTTGCCCGGGTGGCTCGGACGGCGCAGGCCGCACCCCCGATATCGGACGTCGGTTCGCTGGTGGATCGCGGGACACTCGGTCCACGTCCTGATCCTGATGGCCCTGACCGCGCTGACCGCCCTCGCTGTGGTCATCTCGGTCGCGTGGACGCTCTCCGAGGACTCGAAGCGCAGCATGGGGGAGCGCCTGCGGGACGGTGAGGGGCTGCTGAACCTGGCGCTGGGAGCCCTGCGGGCCTGTGTCGGGACCGACAGCCTCAGCCCCGAGCCGGACAGCCTGGTCCATCAGCTGCTGGCCACGCTCGCCTCGCTGACCGGTGCGCTGGCGCCCGCGGTGCTGCTCGGCATCGTACTGATCAAGATGTTCGCACTGCGGCCGTTCATCTGGCGGCGGCGGGCGAGCGTCTCGCACGCCTGGGCCGCGGACTTTCCGGGCTATGCGCGGCTCCACGCGGAGAGCGAGGACGCGATCATCGCGGTGCGCTTCTACAACCACCTCGACAATCTCTCCGTCGTCGATCTGCGGGCCAGGGTCCATCTGCGGTATCTCGAGCGCTCGCCGCACGACGGCAGCCTGGTCATCTACAAGAAGTGGCTCAGTGTGCTGGACGAGAAGGGCGAGCCGGCCGACGAGCGCTCCTGGCTGGCGGTGGAGCGCGGGGCACCCTTCACTGTATGGATACCGGTCGACGCCCCGGTGCCCGCGCTGCCCGTCACCCGGATCCAGGGCAAGGACCTCGCCCAGTCGCACGGCGCGAAGCTGCTGGTCCGGCTGACCGCGCGAACGGTCGGCATGGGGACCGAGGTGGTCGACGAGCGCTGGTTCGACCTGGGCGGCGACGACTTCGAGACCGGCCGCTTCGTGCCGCTGGAGCCGAATCTGGCCAAGGACGTCTGGACGTGGCGGGGCTGGAGGGACTTCGACGAACTGCTGCCGGATGAGGGGGACCCCGCCCCCTAGGGCGCGTTTTAGAAGTAGCGCCGTCCGCCCGCAGGGCGGGCCCTGCGGCGTCTGGTGCGTGCAATCGCAAGGCGGAGGATCGCCCTCGTACTGGACGTACTTGGGCGACTCCGACAACATCGCGAGTGCGCGTGCCAGGCGTCGCGGGGCAGGCGGGACTTCTAAAACACGCCCTAGGCGTCCCGCTTCTTGAGGACCAGGTAGCCGCCGATCAGCGCCGCGATCACCCACAGGACCATGATGCCGAGCCCGCCCCACGGGCCGTACGGAGCCCTGTCGCTGTCCAGCGCGTCCGGGACCACCTGCATGATCTTGGAGCCGGCCTGGTCGGGGAAGTAGAGGGCGACCGTCTTCGCCTTCGGGACGGACGCGAGGATCTGCGAGACCAGGAAGAAGAACGGCATCAGGATGCCGAGCGAGAGCATCGAGCTGCGCAGCATCACCGCCACGGCCATCGAGAAGAGCGCGATCAGGCCCATATAGAGGCCGCCGCCGATGACCGCGCGCAGGACGTGGTCCGCGCCGATGGTCGTGCGGTACTCACCCAGCAGCGCCTGGCCGAGGAAGAAGGAGAGAAAGCTGGTCACCATCCCGACGGCCAGCGCCAGACCCGTGGCCACCGCGATCTTGCTGAACATGAACGTGGCGCGCTGCGGTACGGCGGCCAGCGAGGTGCGGATCATGCCGGAGCTGTACTCCGTGCCGACCACCAGCACTCCGAACACCACCATCGCCAGCTGGCCCAGGATCATCCCGGAGAAACTGATGAAGGTCGGGTCGAAGGTGAGCTGCTCCTCCCGCGACAGGTCGTCGAACGTCGACTTCAGCAGTGCGCTGAGCGCGGCTCCCATCGCGACGGTGACGACCAGCGCGCTCACCAGCGTCCAGATGGTGGAGGAGACCGTACGGATCTTGGTCCACTCGGACTGCAGGACGGCGGGTACCGAGGCCATGGGTCAGGCTCCCTTGCTGCTCTGGTAGCTCTGGCCCCACTGGGGACCCGGTGGCTGGGTCGGCGGCAGCGCGTCCTCGCCGGCGTTGTGCGCGTGGTATTCGACCGAGCCGGCCGTCATCTGCATGAAGGCCTCCTCCAGCGAGGCGCGCTGGGAGCTCAGTTCGTGCAGCACGAGCTGGTGCTGGGCGGCGAGCTCGCCGAGCTGCTCGGTGGTGGCGTGGTCGACCTCGATCACGCCGTTGCCCGACTCGACGGGGACGAACCCCTCGCCGTGCAGTACATCGCGCAGCCGCTCCTGCTGCGGCGAGCGCAACCGTACAAAACTGCGGGAGTTCTCGTGGATGAAATCGGCCATCGAGGTATCGGCCAGAAGTCGCCCCTGCCCGATCACGATCAAGTGGTCGGCGGTGAGGGCCATTTCACTCATCAGGTGGGAGGAGACGAAGATCGTGCGCCCTTCCGACGCGAGAGTCTTCATAAGATTGCGGATCCAGTGAATTCCCTCGGGGTCCAGACCATTGACCGGCTCGTCGAACATCAGGATCTCCGGATCGCCGAGCAGCGCGGAGGCGATTCCGAGCCGCTGGCCCATACCGAGCGAGAAGCCCTTGGACTTCTTCTTCGCCACCGGGGTCAGACCGACGGTGTCCAGAACCTCGGTGACCCGGGAGGCGGGGATGCGGTTGGACTGAGCCAGGCAGAGGAGGTTGTTGTACGCGCTCCGCCCGCCGTGCATGGCCTTGGCGTCCAGCAGCGCACCGATGTACTTCAGCGGTTCCTCGAGCTCGCGGTAGTGCTTGCCGTCGATCCGCACCGAACCACTGGTCGGGTTGTCGAGATCGAGCATCATCCGCATCGTCGTCGACTTGCCCGCGCCGTTGGGGCCGAGGAAGCCGGTCACCACGCCTGGCCGTACCTGAAAGGACAGATGGTCGACCGCCGTCTTGCTGCCGAAGCGCTTGGTGAGGCCCTCGAGCTCAATCATGCGGCCACGCTAAGCGGGCGGGGTGCCGCACGCAATCCTGGACGCCGGGGCTCCGGCCCGGACCCCGGTCATCAAACGCCGGACGGGCTGCTGGGCTTTGTCCTCAAACGCCGGACGGGCTGCAAAGCCCGCCCGGCGTTTGAGGGCGTACGAACAAGCGGAGCAATCAGCGGGACTGCTGCGCCGGGACGCCGCGCGAGATCGGCTCGTCGTCGGCAGGGGTGCTGGTGGCGGCCACAGCCGCACCGGTCAGCGTGGCCAGCATCTCGCGGACGTTGGTCAGCTGCGCGTTGATCGAGTCGCGGCGGTTGGTGAGCGCCGCCAGCTCGCGCTCCGATTCGCTGCGGATCCGGTCGGCCTTGGCGTTCGCGTCGGCCACGATGTCCTCGGCCTGGCGCTGCGCGGTCTCCACCGTCTGACGGGCGCGACGCTCCGCGTCCGTACGCAGCTTCTCGGCCTCCAGGCGCAGCTGCTCCGCGCGGTGCTCGATCTCCGCCAGGCGCTTCTCCGCCTTCGCCTGACGCGAAGCCAGGTCACGCTCGGACTGCTCGCGGCGCTTGGCGAGGTTCGTCTCGAAGTCCGCGGCGGCCTGGGCGGCCTTGGCGCGGGTCTCCTCGAAGAGCGCGTCCGCCTCCTCGCGCTTCGACTGCGCGTCCTTCTGGGCCTCGCCCCGCAGTGTAGAGGCCTCGCTCTTCGCCTTCTCGACGATGCGGACGCCCTCGTCCTCGGCCTTCGCCTTGCGCTCGGACGCGAACGACTCGGCGTCGTTGCGCACCTGCTGCGCGGCGGACTCGGCGAGCTCACGGTGCTGCTCGGCCGCGCGACGGGCCTCCTCGCGCAGGTCCTTCGCCTCCTCCTCGGCGAGGCGGAGGATCTTCTCGACGCGCGCACCGAGCCCGGCGTACGACGGCTCCGCGTCGCTGACCTGGGCCTGGGCGTTCTGCGTCTCGAGGTGGAGCTCCTCGATGCGCTTTTCCAGTGCGGTGATCCGTGCCAGGGCACTGTCACGGTCGGCGACGAGTTTGGTAATGCGGTCATCCACCTGACCGCGGTCGTAACCACGCCGCACGAGCTCGAAGCCGAAGGGGGAGGAAGTGTCGCTCATGGGGTTCCTGTCGAATGAGACCGGTGAGGTGATAGGGGGAATCCTAGGGGCCGAAGCGGCGTGTCATCGAGCGTATGCCCGTTTGATCTGGAGAATGTCCAGCCTTTTGAGTGGCTAGCTCTCGGATGACTTGCCACTCGAACGTGTAACCCCCGCTGTTGCGCCCGCTTTGACGCCGCTCTCCTTGCTACCCCCGGACGGTGCCTCGAAAGACTCCAACGCCTCAAGTACATCCTGGACACGGGAGATCTCGGCCTGGATGTCCTCCCGGCGGCGCACCAGCACATCCAGCTCCCGCTTGCCCTCGGCGACCGTGCGCTCGGCCTCGTCGTCGGACTCCGCCTTGACCCGCTCCGCCTCCCGGACCAGCTCGGCCTTCTTCTGCGCGGCCTCCTTGAGGAGCCCCTCAGCCTTGCGCACGGCGGCGATCCGGACCTTGCTCGCCTCCGAATTGGCGTCGGACAGCAACTCCTTGGCCTTCGCCTCGGCCTCGGCCCGCTGCTCGGTGGCGGCCTTCACGAGATTGTCGACGCGCTCGCCCGCCGACCTCAGCTGCTCGGAGGTCTCCCGGCGGGCGCGCTCGTGCAGCTCCTCGACCTCGGCCTCGATCCGGGTCCGCAGCTCCTCGCCGCGCTCCCTGATGGCGGTGGAGTCCCGGCGCGCGCCGACAAGCAGCTCGTCGGCGTCCGTACGGGCCTTCTCGACCCGGGTGTTGCCCTCGACCGTCGCCTCGGCGACCAGCCGGTCGGCCTCCTTGCGGGCCGCGCCCACCATCGTGTCGGCCTGCTCCTCGGCCTCGGTGGCCGCGCGCAGCGCCTCCTCCTGAGCCTTGTTGATGAGCTGGTCGGCCTGCTCGGCGGCGTCCGCGCGGCGCTTGGCCGCGGCCTCGCGCGCCTCGTCCACCGTACGCTCGGCCTCCTGCCTGGCCTCCGCCCGCATCCGCTCGGCCGCGTCCTCGGCCTCCGCCTTGACCTTCTGGGCCTCGGACTTGATGCGCTCGGCGGCCTGCTGGGCGGAGCCCACCGTCTCCGCTGCCTCGGCGCGCAGGCGCTCCGCCTCACCGCTCGCCTCGGAGATCAGCTGGTCGGCCTGGGCGGCCGCGTCGCCGCGGCGCTTGTCGGCGGCCTGGCGCGCTTCGTCGAGGATCTGCTCGCCGTCGGCCCGGATCCCGGCGTGCAGCCGCTCGGCGTCGGCCTCGGCCTCCACCTTGGCCTGCTCGGCGGTGGCCAGCGCCTCGGCCGCTTCCGTACGCAGTCGCTCGCTCTCGCCCGACGCCTCGCCGATGAGCCGGTCGGCCTGGGCGGCGGCGTCGGAACGGATGCGGTTGGCGTCCTCGCGGGCCTCCGCGCGGGCGCGCGAGGCGTCCTGCTCGGCGGACGCGCGGGCGTCCGCCGCCTCCGTACGTACCCGCTGGGCGTACTCGGCGGTGTCGGCGCGCAGCCGCTCGGACTCGGTGATCGCTTCCCCGAGGGTCCGCTCGGCGAGCGCGTTGGCCGCGTCGGTCTCCTCCTGGGCCCTGGCGCGCAGCCGGCTCGCGTCCTCGGTGGCCCGCTCCCGCTCGGCGTACGCGTCGGCGCGGACCCGGTCCGCCTCCTCCTGCGCCTCGGTCCTGGTGCGGTCGGCGGCGTGCTCGGCGGCGGAGCGCAGCCCGGCGATGTCCTGCTCGGCCTGCTCATGGAGGCCGTTGACGGAGTCCCGTACCTGCTGGGCGGTCTGCTCGGCGGCGGAGACCATCTCGGTGGCACGGCGGTCGGCCTCCTCGACCAGCCGCTGCGCCTCGGTCTGTGCCTCCTCGACCCGGTTGCGGGCGGAGGCCAGCAGCTCCTCGCTCTGCTCGCGGGCCCGCTCGCGCTCCTGATTCGCCTCGCTGCGCGCGGAGTCGAGGGTCTCCTCGGCCTCCCGGCGGCGGCGGTTGGCCTCCTCCTGGGCGGCGGCGAGCGCCTCGGCGGCCTCCGCGCCGACCCGGTCGGCGGCGGCCGCGGCCTCCGCCCGCATCCGGTCGGCGCTCTCCTGCGCCTCGCTCTTGAGCCGCTCCGCCTCGGCGGCGGCGTCGCTGCGCAGCCGTACCGCGACGGTCTCGGCCTCGGCGCGGGTGGTCGAGGCGTCGGCCGCGGCATCGTCGCGCAGCCGCTCGGCCTCCTGCTCGGCCTGCGCCTGGAGTGTACGGATCCGCTCGGCGGCCTCGCCGCGCAGCCGCTCCGTCTCCTCGGCGGCCTCGCGGCGGATCCGCTCACCCTCGGCGCGGGAGTCGGTGAGTCCCTGCTCGGCGGCGGTGAGACGCGACTCGGCCTCGGTGTGCAGCCGGGTCAGTTCGTCAGCGGCCTCGGCCTGCCGGGCCGCGACACCGCGCTCGGTCTCCTCGCGCAGTGCGGCCGCGGCCTCCTCGGCCGCGGTCTTGACGGCCTCGCCCTGCTCCTCGGCCTCACCGCGCAGCCGCTCGGCCTCGGCACGGGTGCGCTCCAGCGTCTCCTCGGCCTGCTTGCGCAGCGTCGTGGCCCGCTCGATCGCCTCCGTACGGACACGCTGGCTGTCGGTGGTCGCGGCCGAACGCATCTCGTCGGCGTTCGTGCGCGCCTTGGTCAGCAGCTCCTCGGCGGTGCTTGCCGCCTCCTCGATCTGCTGGACGGCCTCGCGGCGGGCCTCGCCGCGGATCCGCTCGCCCTCGGCGACCGCCTCGGCGCGCAGCTGCTCGGCCTCGCCGCGCAGCCGGCGCGCCTCCTCCTGCAGCTCGACGGTCTTGGCGCGGTACTCCTCGGTGTCGTCCTTGGCCGCGCCCTTGAGCTGGTCGGCCTGCTCGGCGGCCTCGCCACGCAGCCGGTCCGCCTCGGCCTCGGCCTCGCGGCGGATCCGCTCGGCCTCCTCGCTCGCCGCGCGGGTGGTGCCCTTGGCGTCCTCGGAGGCCCTGGTCAGGACGTCCTCGGCGGTACGGGCAGCCTTGGCGAGGTGCGCCGCGGAGTCCTCGGCCGCGACCGTCTTGGCCGTCTCGGTCGCGGCGGCGACCAGCTTCTCCGCCTCGGCGCGGGCCTCGCGGATCTTCTCCTCGGCCTCCGCCTTGAGCGCCTCGGACTCCTTGGTGGCCTCGCCGACCAGCCTGGCGATCTCCGCCTTGGCGGTACGGGTGCGCTGCTCATTGACGGATTCGGCGGACGCGACCTGCTTGGACGCCGACTCCTTGGCCTCGGTGAGCAGCTTCTCGGATTCCGCGCGGGCCTCGCGCAGCTTCTCCTCGGCCTGCTGGATCCGCTGCTCGGCCGCCCGGCTCAGTTCGGCGGCCTGCTGGCGGGCCTGGTCGGACTCGGCGGAGGTGGAGGAGCGCAGCTGCTCGGCGTGGGAGGTGGCCTCGTGCGCCTGGTTGGACGCGGCGTTCAGCAGGCGCTCGGCGTCCTTGCGGGCGCGCAGCAGGGTCGCTTCGGCTTCGGAGCGGGCGGCCTGGGCCTCGGAACCGAGCCGCTGACGGGCCTCCTCGGCGACGCGGGTGGCCTCGGCGCGGGCGGCGGCCAGCGCCTGCTCGGCCTCGGCGCGGGACTCGTCGAGCAGCCGGCGGGCCTGCGATTCGGTGCGGGCGCGCAGCTGCTCCGCCCAGGCGACGTTCTCGTTGACGTGCGACTCGACGGTCTGCCGGCGCTCGGCCAGCTCCTGGTCGAGGCGCTGGCGGCGCTGGTTCGCCTCGGAGTGCAGCTCGGCCTGGAGCCGGGCCTGGTGCTCGGCGTGCTCCTGGAGGATGCGCTGCGTCTGCGCGCGGGCGTCGCGCAGCTCGCGCTCGGCGTCGGTGCGCAGCTGGTCGGCCTGGATCTGGGCATTGCGGAGCAGCTGTTCGGCCTGGTAGCCGATGTCGGCGCTGTCGTAGGCAGGACGAGAGGCGAGGTTGCGGCGCGCCTCGTGGAGCTTGGCGCGCAATACCTCGACCTGGTAGCCGAGGTCCTCGGCATGCTGGACGGCCTTCTCCCGCTCGGTCTTCAGCCGGTCCATCTCGGCTTCGAACCGCGAGAGGTGGTCGTCGTCAGCTCGGTGGCTCTCCTGGCGTTCGTAGCCCCGCACTGCGCGGTCCCATCCGTCCCCTGGTCGCAACTGTCTCCGTACGAGCACCGTTCGCCGGCGAACGGCCCCCCGGGGAATGGTGACAGATCAGCGGAGGGGACGCGGCGCGACCCCGACCCGGCCCCGGCCCGGAACGGCTCACTCTACCGGGCCGGGAATCCTGAGGTCAGTGCTCCGTTGCAGAGGTGACGAGTTCGGTGAGAACGCCGTGGCAGTCCTTGGGGTGGAGAAACGTGATACGGGAACCCATGGAACCGATACGCGGCTCGTCGTACAGGACACGTACGCCCTTGTCCCGGATCGACTGCGCTTCCCCGTCCACATCGGCGGTGCCGAAGGCGATGTGGTGGACCCCCTCACCGTTCTTGGCCAGCCACTTCCCGACGGCCGAGTCCTCGCGGGTGGGCTCCAGGAGCTGCAGGTAGGAGGCGCCGCCGTCGGACGTCTCATTGATCTTGAGCATGGCTTCGCGTACGCCCTGCTCCTCGTTGACCTCGGTGTGGAAGACCTCGAAGCCGTACGTGGCCCGGTAGAACTCCACCGTCTTGTCAAGGTCGGTACAGGCGATCCCGATGTGGTCGATTCGCGTCAGCATGCCCCCAGTGCAGCGCGCCGGACGGTGGTTACGCAACGTGCGCGCGATCACACCGGCTGCCCGGTGACCGGGGACCGTACCGCTCAGTACATTTGAGTAAACCCTCGTTCACTCCTCAGCTGCGGCTGAAAGGGGATCGCGCCTCATGTCTGGAACGACCGGTACCACCTCAGTGATTGTTGCGGGCGCTCGTACGCCCATGGGCAGGCTGCTCGGCTCGCTCAAGTCCTTCTCCGGTGCCGACCTCGGCGGCTTCGCCATCAAGGCGGCCCTGGACCGGGCCGGTATCGGCGGTGATCAGGTGCAGTACGTGATCATGGGCCAGGTGCTGCAGGCCGGCGCGGGGCAGATCCCGGCCCGCCAGGCCGCCGTCAAGGGCGGCATCCCGATGAGCGTCCCCGCGCTCACCGTCAACAAGGTCTGTCTCTCGGGGCTCGACGCGATCGCGCTGGCCGACCAGCTGATCCGCGCCGGTGAGTTCGATGTGATCGTCGCGGGCGGTCAGGAGTCGATGACCAACGCGCCGCATCTGCTGCCGAAGTCCCGCGAGGGCTACAAGTACGGCGCGATCGAGATGCTCGACGCGATGGCGTACGACGGTCTGACCGACGCCTTCGAGAACGTCGCCATGGGCGAGTCCACGGAGAAGCACAACACCCGGCTCGGCATCGCCCGTCCGGCGCAGGACGAGATCGCGGCGCTCTCCCACCAGCGGGCCGCGGCCGCGCAGAAGAACGGCGTCTTCGAGGCGGAGATCACGCCCATCGAGATCCCGCAGCGCAAGGGCGATCCGGTGATCTTCGCCAAGGACGAGGGCATCCGCGCCGAGACGACGGTGGAGTCGCTCGGCAGGCTGCGTCCCGCGTTCGCCAAGGACGGCACCATCACGGCCGGTACCGCCTCGCAGATCTCCGACGGAGCCGCCGCGGTCGTGGTGATGAGCAAGGCCAAGGCCGAGGAGCTGGGCCTGGAGTGGATCGCGGAGATCGGCGCCCACGGCAACGTGGCCGGCCCGGACAACTCCCTCCAGTCGCAGCCCTCCAACGCCATCCAGCACGCGCTCCGCAAGGAGGGCATCGGCGTCGAGGACCTCGACCTCATCGAGATCAACGAGGCGTTCGCCGCGGTCGCCGTGCAGTCAATGAAGGATCTCGGGGTATCCCCGGAAAAGGTGAATGTCAACGGCGGGGCGATCGCCCTCGGACACCCGATCGGCATGTCCGGCGCGCGGGTGGTCCTGCACCTGGCGCTGGAGCTGAAGCGCCGGGGCGGCGGCACCGGGGCGGCGGCGCTGTGCGGCGGTGGCGGCCAGGGTGACGCTCTGATCGTCCGCGTTCCGGGCAACGGCAAGTAAGGAGCACGTACATGGTGGACGTCCCCCAGCTGGTTGCCCAGGCGAGAGAGGGCCGGCCGAGGGCCGTGGCCCGGCTGATCTCACTCGTCGAGGGGGCGTCCCCGCAGCTGCGCGAGGTGATGGCGGCGCTGGCTCCGCTGGCGGGCGGGGCGTACGTCGTCGGTCTGACCGGTTCGCCGGGTGTCGGCAAGTCGACTTCGACGTCGGGCCTGGTGTCGGCGTACCGGCGGGCCGGGAAGCGGGTCGGCGTCCTGGCCGTCGACCCGTCCTCGCCCTTCTCGGGCGGGGCGCTGCTCGGCGACCGGGTCCGGATGTCGGACCATGCGTCCGACCCCGGTGTCTACATCCGCTCGATGGCCACGCGTGGGCATCTGGGCGGTCTGGCGTGGGCCGCCCCGCAGGCGATCCGTGTGCTGGACGCGGCCGGCTGCGACGTGATCCTCGTCGAGACGGTGGGCGTGGGTCAGTCGGAGGTGGAGATCGCCTCCCAGGCGGACACCTCGGTGGTGCTGCTGGCGCCCGGCATGGGTGACGGCATCCAGGCGGCGAAGGCGGGCATCCTCGAGATCGGCGATGTGTACGTCGTCAACAAGGCGGACCGGGACGGTGCGGATGCCACGGCCCGCGAGCTGAACCACATGCTGGGCCTGGGCGAGTCCCGCGGCCCCGGCGACTGGCGGCCGCCGATCGTGAAGACGGTCGCCGCTCGGGGCGAGGGCATCGACGAGGTCGTCGAGGCGCTGGAGAAGCACCGGGCCTGGATGGAGGAGCACGGTGTCCTCGCCGAACGCCGGGCCCGCCGCGCGGCCGGCGAGGTGGAGACGATCGCGGTGACGGCGCTGCGCTCCCGCATCGGCGATCTGCACGGTGACCGGCGCCTGGGGGCGCTGGCGGAGCGGATCGTGGCGGGGGAGCTGGACCCGTACACGGCGGCGGACGAGCTGGTGGCGGGCATCACGCAGGCCTGACGCGCATCACGCAGGCCCGACGCGAAGGGGCGGGTGCCGGTTTCCCGGCCCCGCCCCTTCCCGACGGGGGGAGAGCCCCCGGCGTACTTACAACTTGCCGCGCTGCCCGCGCAGATGCTCCGCGACCGGACCCAGTGACTCGCGTAGATCCGCCAGCGCCTCCGGCGTCAACATGTCGATGAAGTGCTTGCGTACGGACGCGACATGGTGTGGCGCGACCTTCTGCATCGTCTCCGTGCCCCCGTCGGTCAGGACCGCGTACAGACCGCGCCGGTCCGACTCGCAGTTCTCCCGGCGGACCAGCCCGGCGTTCTCCATGCGGGTGATCTGGTGGGAGAGCCGGCTCTTGGACTGGAGCGTCGCAGTGGCGAGGTCGCTCATCCGCATCCGCCGGTCCGGCGACTCGGAGAGGTTGACCAGGATCTCGTAGTCGTTGTTCGTCAGGCCGAACGGCTGGAGATCCTTCTCCAACTGGTACGTCAGCAGTCGGTTGACGTCCAGATAGGTGCGCCAGGCGCACTGCTCTGCATCGGTAAGCCAGCGGGTGGCCGTCTCGGTCTCCATATATGGATTCTACCTAAGAAGTTGAAAGACGGACGAAGTTGGTGAGTGTGACGCACGGCACCCGGCGCGCGACAGATGTCGCACGCACAGGGGTGCACACGTTCGACGTCACACTCCGCAGACTACCGCTCACAGGCCGAAGCGACGCTGGAGGTCCCCAAGCTGGCCGGGAAGACGCGGTGTGGCCCCGGGTTGACCAGGGGCTCCGGCCCCGCCGTGGCCCCCGGGCACGCCCGCCTGCGCCGGGACCGCGCCCGTCGCCTGCTCGGCCATCAGCACCTCTGTCGACTGCAGCAGTACGGTGCCGGCCCCGACGAACTCGAACTGGTGCTCCTCGCCCGACGCCCCGCCGATCCCGGTCATCGCGCGCAGCCCGCCCATCAGGCCGGTCATATAGCCGTGGTCGTAGTGGTGGCAGGGCGAAGGGCAGTCCGCCCAGCCCACCAGCGCCTGCGGATCCACCCGGATCGGCGGCTCCATGAAGACGACGGGACCGTTGGACGCGGCGACGAACTTCCCCGTACCGATCAGGGTCAGAAAGCCCGGCACGATCGACTGCTTCAGCGCCAGTGTCGGCTGGTAGGCCAGCAGATTCCCGGAGCGGATCGTCAGATTGCCGTTGTCCAGGTCGTACGAGTTCACATCGAAGGCGCGGTCGGCGAGCAGCATCTTGCCGCTGCCCTCCGCCACCACCCAGTCGCTCGCGTGCAGCGGCGAGTGGAAGGAGGTCCGCAGCAGCCGGTCGAGCCGGCCGTGGCCGATGCCGTTGAAGTCGATGCGCCCGTAGTAGGCGATCATCTTCCCCTTCTGCAGGAACCACTGGCTGGATTTGAGCTCCACGCAGAAGGTGTACGCATTGACACTGTCGTCGCTCGGCAGCGTCATCGGGTCGAAGATCACGGGCCCGCTCACAGCTTCTCCTCCGACGCCTGGACGTACACCGCACCGTTGCCGCTGAGCTCCAGCTGGAAGGCCTCGCCCGAGCCGCGCCCCACCATGTCGCGCCAGCCCAGCGCGGTGGAGAGCTTGTTGCGTACGTCGCCGTGGTGCGCGACATACGCCTGGGGGTCCACGTGGACCGCCCGGCCGGGAGTGATCGGCAGCTCGATCACACCGCCGTGCGCCATCACAGCGACCGCGCCCTGGCCCTTGAGTGTCGTGGTGAACAGGCCCTGGCCGGTCACCTGGCCGCGCACCATGCCCATGACCCCGCCCTGCGAGCCCATGAACATCGTGCCCTGCTGCAGCGTCCCGTCGAAGGCGAGCAGCCGGTCGGCCTCGACGTACAGGGTGTCACCGCTGAGGTTGATGACCTGGATGTGATGGCCGCCGTGGCCGAACATCACCGTGCCGTTGCCCTCGACCGTCATCAGCGGCGTCGCCTCGTTGGCCACCCGCCGCCCGATCATGGACGCCAGGCCGCCCTGGCCGCCCTGCATGTTCGGGGTGAAGGAGACGTCGCCTTTGTAGGCGAGCATCGCGCCGCGCTGGCTGAACATCTTCTGGCCGGGAACGACCGTCGCCTCGACCATCCTCGCGTTGACCTCACGGAACGGCATCAGACCTCGCCCCCGATGGTGTTGCGTTCGCTCGGCTGGACGTAGACGAGTCCGTCGCCCTCGAAGCGGATCTGGAACGCCTCGCCGGAGCCCTCGCCCATGAAGGTGCGGAAGGTCACCCCGGACTGGAATTGCTGCTGCAGATTGCCCTGGTGCGCGATGTAGGCGCCGGGGTCGACGGAGAGCGGGTACTGGGGCGTCACCCGCAGCACCACGGCCGAGCCGTCGGACATGATCGCCGCCTGGCCGGTGCCCTCGACGGTGGTGGTGAACAGCCCGTTGCCGCTCGCCCCGCCGCGCAGTCCGGTGAAGGTCGTCCCGGTGCGCAGCCCGGCGTCGGTGCAGAGCAGATTGCTCGACTCGACATAGAGCTTGTCGCCGTGCAGGTTGACCAGATTGATCTCGGACGCGCGATCGGCGAAATAGCAGGTGCCCTGCCCCCTCACCTCCATCATCACCATCTGCTCGCCGGTCAGCCGGCGAGTGACCATCCCGCGGATGCCCTCACCGCCGCCGGACATCTTCTTGAAGGCCATCTGGCCGTCGTAGGCGACCATCGAGCCGTTCTTCGCTTTGACGGCGTCGCCGGTCATGTCGACGGCGAGCACCTTGCTGCCTTGGAGTCGGAACATTGCCACGGGGTGACGTTACTGGCCGGGCAGGTCGTCCGAACAGAGCCCCAGGGAGGATCCCGACATAGCCTCAGGGAGGATCCCGACCCTGACAAAGGTGCGGCAGAACCCGGCTGCCACAATGAGGGCGCCCTTGTGCATCCATTCACAAGATCGACCAAAGGTGCCCCCGTGGACATCAAGACCGCCTCGTCCCTCCACCGCCTCCGTCTGGTCTCCGCGCCGGAGGCCGTCTCCTTCCTTCTGCTGCTCGTCTGCTCCGTGCTCAAGCGCACCACGGAGTTCAACGCGGTCCCGGTCATGGGCGCGGTCCACGGCGTGCTCTTCATCCTGTACGTGATCTTCTGGCTTGACGCCTGGAACCGCACCAAGTGGAACGCGAAGACCGCGGCCCTCTACTTCGTGCTCTCCGTGCTCCCCTTCGGCGGCTTCTTCGCCGAGCGCAAGCTCAAGCGCGCGGCCGACGACGAGGTCATCGCCTCCCGCGCCCACCGCGAGGGCAAGGTCAGCGCATGATCGTCGCCTTCTCCGTCACTCCTCTGGGTGTCGGCGAGGACGTCGGTGAATACGTCGCCGACGCCGTTCGTGTCGTCCGCGAGTCCGGTCTGCCCAACCGCACGGACGCGATGTTCACCTCCGTCGAGGGCGACTGGGACGAGGTGATGGACGTGGTCAAACGTGCCGTTGCGGCGGTCGAGGCCCGTGCGCCGCGCGTCTCCGTCGTCCTGAAGGCCGACATCAGACCCGGCGTCACCGACGGACTCAGCTCCAAGGTCGAGACCGTCGAGCGGCATCTGTCGGCCTGACCGGCCGGGCAGGTAGCGGTCACAGCGCGTCCGGCCGCGGCACCGTCAGCGCGATCCCGAGCGGCCCTCCGCTCGTGCAGCGACCGAAGTGCGAGACGGGGCTGACCGGCATATGACCAGTCGGTAGGGTCGGTGCCGTGCCGAAGCCGCTCAGTCTCCCCTTCGATCCCATCGCCCGAGCCGACGAGCTCTGGCAGCAGCGATGGGGTCCCGTGCCCTCGATGGCCGCGATCACCTCGATCATGCGCGCGCACCAGATCCTGCTCGCCGAGGTCGACGCGGTCGTCAGGCCGTACGGACTGACCTTCGCGCGGTACGAAGCGCTGGTGCTGCTCACCTTCTCCAAGGCCGGTGAGCTGCCGATGTCCAAGATCGGCGAGCGGCTGATGGTCCACCCGACCTCGGTGACCAACACCGTGGACCGGCTGGTCAGGTCCGGTCTGGTCGACAAGCGGCCCAATCCCAACGACGGGCGCGGCACGCTCGCCTCCATCACGGACAAGGGCCGGGAGGTCGTCGAGGCGGCCACCCGCGCGCTGATGGAGATGGACTTCGGGCTCGGTGCCTATGACGAGGAGGAGTGCGCGGAGATCTTCGCGATGCTCCGCCCGCTGCGGGTCTCGGCGCACGACTTCGACGAGCAGTAGCCGGGGAGCGGAGGCCCCGGCCCGAGGCCCCGACCCACGCGAAGATCGCCCATTGCGTCCGGTTACGCTCGTGGCCATGAAGTCGAATGTGCTGTCCCGTTACCGGGTGATGGCGTACGTCACCGCCGTATGGCTGCTGGTCTTCACCGTGGCGATCATCGCGAAGTACGCCTTCGAGGCCGGCGACACCATGCTGATCTCGCAGATCCACGGTGTGCTGTTCATCATCTACGTGATTTTCGCCTTCGATCTCGGCTCCAAGGCGAAGTGGCCCTTCCCGAAGCTGCTGTGGGTGCTGGCCGCCGGCTGCATCCCTGTGGCCTCGTTCTTTGTCGAGCCGAAGATCACCCGCGAGATCCGGCCGCTGATCACGGACGGCAGCGCGGCGACCGCCGAGGCGTAGGGCCCCTGGCCTCCCCGAAGCCCCGTACGCATGTGCGGGGCTTCTCCCATCGACATTTACTAGGACGTCCTAGTAAATTCAAGGGTATGGACGCTGACGCCATCGAGGAAGGCCGCCAACGCTGGCAGGCCCGTTACGACAAGGCCCGCAAGCGGGACGCGGACTTCACCACGCTCTCCGGGGATCCGGTCGAGCCCGCCTACGGGCCCCGGCCCGGGGACACCTACGACGGCTTCGAGCGGATCGGCTGGCCGGGGGAGTACCCCTTCACCCGCGGTCTGTACCCGACCGGCTACCGCGGCCGCACCTGGACCATCCGCCAGTTCGCCGGCTTCGGCAACGCCGAGCAGACCAACGAGCGCTACAAGATGATCCTGGCGAACGGCGGCGGCGGGCTCTCCGTCGCCTTCGACATGCCGACGCTCATGGGCCGCGACTCCGACGACCCGCGCTCGCTCGGCGAGGTCGGCCACTGCGGTGTCGCCATCGACTCGGCCGCCGACATGGAGGTCCTGTTCAAGGACATCCCGCTCGGTGATGTCACCACCTCGATGACGATCAGCGGCCCGGCCGTCCCGGTCTTCTGCATGTATCTGGTCGCGGCCGAGCGCCAGGGCATCGACCCGGCCTTGCTCAACGGCACGCTGCAGACCGACATCTTCAAGGAGTACATCGCGCAGAAGGAGTGGCTCTTCCAGCCCGAGCCGCATCTGCGTCTGATCGGCGACCTGATGGAGCACTGCGCGCGGAGCATCCCCGCGTACAAGCCTCTCTCCGTCTCCGGTTACCACATCCGCGAGGCGGGCGCGACTGCCGCGCAGGAGCTCGCGTACACGCTGGCCGACGGCTTCGGCTATGTCGAGCTGGGGCTGAGCCGCGGTATGGACGTGGACCACTTCGCGCCCGGCCTCTCCTTCTTCTTCGACGCGCACCTCGACTTCTTCGAGGAGATCGCCAAGTTCCGGGCGGCACGACGGATCTGGGCGCGCTGGATGAAGGAGGTGTACGGCGCCGAGACCGACAAGGCGCAGTGGCTCCGCTTCCACACCCAGACCGCGGGCGTCTCGCTCACCGCCCAGCAGCCGTACAACAACGTCGTACGGACGGCGGTCGAGGCGCTCTCCGCGATCCTCGGCGGCACCAACTCCCTGCACACCAACGCCCTGGACGAGACCCTCGCCCTGCCGAGCGAGCAGGCCGCCGAGATCGCGCTCCGTACCCAGC
Organism: Streptomyces lunaelactis; assembly: GCF_003054555.1. Taxonomy (NCBI): domain Bacteria; kingdom Bacillati; phylum Actinomycetota; class Actinomycetes; order Kitasatosporales; family Streptomycetaceae; genus Streptomyces; species Streptomyces lunaelactis. The sequence continues at coordinate 5,889,009 of NZ_CP026304.1, forward strand.
AGGTGCTGATGGAGGAGACCGGCGTCGCCAATGTCGCCGACCCGCTGGGCGGCTCCTGGTACGTGGAGCAGCTCACCGACCGGATCGAGGCCGACGCCGAGAAGATCTTCGACCAGATCAGGGAGCGCGGCCGGCGGGCGCACCCGGACGGCAAGCACCCCATCGGCCCGATCACCTCGGGCATCCTGCGCGGTATCGAGGACGGCTGGTTCACCGGCGAGATCGCCGAGTCCGCCTTCCAGTACCAGCGGTCCCTGGAGAAGGGTGACAAGCGGGTCGTCGGCGTCAATGTGCACCACGGCTCGGTCACCGGCGACCTGGAGATCCTGCGGGTCAGCCACGAGGTCGAGCGCGAGCAGGTGCGGGTCCTGGCGGGCCGCAAGTCGGGCCGTGACGACGCTCGTGTACGGGTCTCGCTGAACGCGATGCTGGCCGCCGCGCGGGACGGCTCCAACATGATCGCGCCGATGCTGGACGCGGTCCGGGCCGAGGCGACCCTGGGCGAGATCTGCGATGTGCTCCGGGACGAGTGGGGAACGTACACCGAGCCCCCCGGCTTCTGACGTAACCCGGAGCTCCGCCCCGGACCCCGCGCCTCAATCGCCGGCGAGGCTGACAAAGTCAGCCCGTCCGGCGTTTGAGGGGAACGTCAGCCGGAACACCGCCCCGCCCCCCGCCCCCTCCTCCGCCGTCAGTTCCGCGCCGTGCGCGCGTGCGATCTGGCGGGCCATCGCCAGGCCCAGGCCCGAACCCGGCAGCGCGCGCGCCGTCTCCGCCCGGTAGAAGCGGTCGAAGACGTACGGGAGGTCCTCCGGCGCGATACCCGGACCATGGTCCCGCACCGTCAACTCCCTCGTACTGAGCGCGACATCGACCGCCGACCCGGCCGGGCTGAACTTGGCCGCGTTGTCCAGCAGATTCGTCAGCAGCCGCGACAGCCGCGACGGCACCCCGGGCAGCCCCAGCCCCGCCGCCGCATCGTCGATGTACAGCGTGAACGCGACCTCCGGCCAGTGCGCGCGGGCCATCTCGACCGAGTGCTCGGCGAGCGCCGCGATGCGGACCGTCTCCAGGAGCGGCTGCGGCTCCTCGTCCCTGGCGAGTTCGATCAAGTCGTTGACCAGACCGGTGACTTCACGCAGCTGGCGCGTAAGTGCGGCGGACGCGCGCGCACGCTGCGCCTCGCTGAGGCGGTCCGCCCGCGCCAGCAGCTCCGCATTGGTGCGCAGCGCCGTCAGCGGCGTCCGGAGCTCGTGCGACGCGTCCGCCACCAGGCGGCGCTGCGCCGTGACCGACTGCTCCAGCTCCCCGAGCATCGTGTTGAACGACCCGGCCAGCCGCGTCACCTCGTCCTCCCGGCCCGGCGGACCCGCCGGGAGCTCGATGCGGTGGCGCGGATCGCGGGTCGCAGCGATGTGCTCGGCGGTCGCGGTGAGCCGGGCCACGGGAGCAAGGCCCGTACGGGACACCCAGTACCCCAGCAGGCCCGCGAGCAGCACACCCGCCGCGCCCGCCCCCGCGAGCAGCCAGGCCGCCTGACGTACGCCCTTCTCCACCGTGTCCGCGCGCAGCGCGACCTGGAGCGCCTCGCCCCGGCCGAACGTGGTCGTCAGCATCCGCGCCGGATGCCCGAAGAGGGTGACATTGCTGAAGTACGGGGCCCGTTCCCCGGCGGCGACCTCGCGCACGGGCACAACTACCGGGAGGAGATAGGGCTCCGCGGGGTCCTGCGCCGGCGCCGCGGGGACGATCTGCGCGCAGGCCGGAGCCGACAGAAAGCGGCACTCGCCCGCCACCATCCCCGGACCCTCGTCCCGGTTCTGCTGGGTGACCAGCGTCGCCGACTGCGTCAGATTCAGATCGAGCTGGTGGTTCAGCTCGTACCGGATCACGAAGAACGCGGCCGTGCAGATGCCCACCGCGACCAGGGCGACGGCCGCCGACGCGGCGAGGGCCAGTCGCGTACGCAGCGGCCGGTGCCGGCGCCAGCGAGCGCCCAGCCGGCGCCGGGCGCTCATGACAGGTCCAGCCGGTAGCCGACCCCGTGCACCGTATGGACCAGGCGCGGCTCACCGCCCGCCTCCAGCTTGCGGCGCAGATAACCGACGTACACGGCAAGGGAGTTGGAGGCGGGGCCGAAGTCCCGTCCCCACACCAGCTCCAGGATCAGCTCGCGGGGGAGCACCTGCCCGGGATGGCGCAGCAGCAGTTCGAGCAGCGTGAACTCGGTACGGCTGAACTCCAGTGACCGGCCGCCCCGACTGCCCGTGCGCGTGTCGGGGTCCACCGTCAGACCGGCGAAGGACAGCCCGCCCGACTCCTCGGGCAGGGGAGCGGCGCGTCGCAGCAACGCCCGTACGCGCGCGGTCAGTTCGTCCAGCGCGAAGGGCTTCACCAGATAGTCGTCGGCGCCCGCGTCCAGGCCGTCGACACGCTCGCTGACCGAGTCCAGCGCGGTCAGTACGAGCACCGGCGTATGGTCCTCCATCGCCCGCAGCCGACGGCAGAAGCCGAGCCCGTCGAGCACCGGCATCATCACATCGAGGACGATCGCGTCCGGCTGCCACGACGCCACGGCCGAGAGCGCGGCGAGACCGTCGCCCACGCCGCGCACCTCATAGCCATCGAGGGCCAGTCCGTCCTCGACCGCGGCGCGTACTTCGGGCTCGTCGTCGACAACCAGGATCTTCGTCATGGGCAAAGACTGCCAAAGCGTGGTCTTAGAACCCTCTTAAGGGGTTTCGCGAGCGTGGCCGCCATGCGCACACCACTGGGCTCTCCGGGCTCTCCACCGGGCACACCACTTCGCACACCACTCTCCGTCGTGATCGGTGCGGGCGGCACCGGCGGCCACATCTACCCCGGGCTCGCGCTCGCCGACGCACTGCGCCGGGCCGCCCCCGACGCGGTGATCTCCTTCGTCGGTACGACGCGCGGCCTGGAGACCGAGCTGATCCCGGCCGCCGGGCACCGCCTCCACACCGTTGACATGATCCCCTTCGACCCCGCCCTCGGCGCCAAGCGCTACCTGCTGCCCGCGGCCCTGCTGCGGTCCGGCGCCCAGTGCCGGGCGATCCTGCGTGAGCAGGGCGCCCAGATCGCCGTCGGCATGGGCGGCTATCCGAGCGCGCCCGTCATACTCGGCGCGCGGATGGCCGGGCTGCCGAGCGTGATCCACGAGTCCAACGCCGTACCGGGCCGGGCCAACCAGTTCGCCGCCCGCCTCACCCCGCACATGGCCGTCGCCTTCGACCGCAGCCGCGCCCACCTCGCGGGCGGCCAGAACGCCATCACCACCGGAATGCCGATCGCCGAGCCCATCGCCCGCCTGGACCGGCGAGGGATGCGCGCGGAGGCCCGCAGAGCCCTCTCCGTACCGCAGGACGCCAGGCTCGTCCTGGTCAACGGCGGCAGCCTGGGCGCGACCCGGCTCACCGAGGCGGCGGTCGGGCTCGCGGACCGCTGGCGGGAGCGCCCCGGCGTACAGCTGCTGATCAAGACCGGACCCGCGGCACTGGACGGGACCCGGCGGCGGCTCGGCGACTCGCCCGTCGCGCGCGCCGTCCCCTACCTGGACCGGATGGACCTCGCGTACGCCGCCGCCGACCTGGTGGTCTGCCGGGCCGGTTCGTCGACCGTCGCGGAACTGGCCACGGTCGGCGTGCCCGCCGTCCTCGTCCCGTATCCGCACGCCCCCGGCGACCACCAGACCCACAACGCCCGGGTCCTCTCCGACGCGGGCGCCGGCCTCCTGCTCCCCGACGCGGAGACCACCGCCGACCGGCTCGCCGCCCTCGTCGAGCCGCTCCTCGCCGACCCGGCACGGCTCGCCGCGATGAGCGGCGCCGCCGACCCGGGCCCGCACGCCCACGCCGCCGACCTGCTGGCGGCCCGGGTCCTCCAACTCGCCCACCGCACCGAGGAGTACGCAGCATGAGCACGCGAGTACCCAGCACGAGCACGCACCTGAACTGGACCGGCCGCACCGTCCTGGTCACCGGCGCCGAGGGCTTCATCGGCTCGACCCTCGTCGACCTGCTCGCCGAGCGCGGTGCGAAGGTCCGCGCCTTCGTCCACTACAAGCCGTACGCCGAGAAGGGCCACCTCGCGCACCATCTGCGCGGCGGCGACGTCGAGATGATCGCGGGCGACATACGCGACGCGGGCCGCGTCATGGACGCCGTCGCCGGCTGTGACACCGTCTTCCATCTCGCCGCGCTGATCGGCATCCCGTACAGCTACGACTCGCCGGGCGCGTACGTGCAGACGAATGTCGTCGGCACCGAGAACATCGCGGAGGCCTGCCGCCGCCACTGCGTACGCCGCCTTGTCCACACCTCGACGAGCGAGGTGTACGGAACCGCCCTCACCGCCCCCATCGGCGAGGACCACCCGCTGCAGCCGCAGTCCCCGTACTCGGCGTCGAAGATCGGCGCGGACATGATGGCGCTCTCGCACTGGCACGCCTTCGAGCTGCCGGTGACGGTCGTACGCCCCTTCAACACGTACGGGCCCAGGCAGTCCGCGCGGGCCGTGATCCCGGCGATCCTGGCCCAACTCCACGCGGGGGCACGGGAGATCAAGCTCGGTTCGCTCACCCCGACCCGCGACTTCACCTATGTCACGGACACCGCCCGCGGCTTCCTGGCGCTGGCGGAGTGCGACCGTGCGGTGGGTGAGGCGGTCAACCTCGGGACGGGGCAGGAGATTTCCATCGGCGCACTGGCCGAGGCGCTCATCGCCGCGTCGGGGCGGTCCGCGCAGGTGGTCGTCGACCCGGCGAGGCTGCGGCCGGCGGGCAGCGAGGTGGAGCGGCTGCTGTCGGACAACACGCGGGCGCGCGAGTGGGCGGGCTGGCGGCCCGAGGTCTCGCTGGAGGAGGGCCTGAAGCAGACGTCGGAGTGGATCGCCGAGCATCTGGACCTGTTCGCGACGGACCGCTACCAGGTCTGACCCACGACCTCTTCAGCCCCGTCTTCAGCCCTGTCTTCAGCTCTGCGTTCAGTTCTGCAGGGAGCCGATCCCCGACACCAGCAGCAGGGTGAAGCGGCGGGCCCACTCATCGTCCACCGGTTCGGCGCTTACCAGCGCCCGGTGCACCACCGCGCCCGCCACCACGTCGAAGATCAGGTCCGTGTTGCGGGCTGCCGCCCCGGGGTCCTCCTCGTACGGCAGCTCGCCACGGGCCTGGGCGCGCTCCCGGCCCTGAACGACCAGCCGCTTCTGCCGGTCGACGATCGCCGAGCGGATACGGACCCGCAGCGCGTCGTCACACGTCGACTCCGCCACCACCGCCATCAGCGCGGTCCTGGCCTCGGGCCGGGCCAGCAGCGCCGCGAACTGCAGCACCACGCCCTCCACATCGGCGACCAGACTTCCGCGGTCGGGCAGCTCGAGCTCGTCGAAGAGGACCGCGACGGCGTCCACGACCAGCTCGTTCTTGTTCGTCCAGCGGCGGTAGAGCGTGGTCTTGGCGACCCCGGCCCGGGTGGCGACGTCTCCCATCGTCAGCTTCGACCAGCCCAGCTCCACGAGCGCCGCACGGGTCGCCTCGAGGATCGCGGCATCGGCCTCGACGCTGCGAGGACGTCCCGTACGACCGGTACGTGCGGATTTGGGGCGGGTGTGGCTGCACATGACGGCGACCATACCGGCGGGTAGGCGATCTGCTGTGAGCCAGTTCACCGGAGGAATCTCACACGCGGGAGAGCTGGTGCAGATACGCTACGGCTCGTAGCGAAAGCTTTGACCGGCTCGAGCGACGACCACAGGCGCCAGGTGGGGACCCGGTGTCGAACATTCTGTCCAGTACGGCGGTCTGTCGGCCGCACTTTTCACATGCGTGCGCGGAGGGGGGAGGATGTACTCATGCAGCCTAGGAACATGTCCATGAGCGGCGTCGTCGACCTCGCCGCGGTGAAGGCGGCCGGTGAGGCCAAGGTGAAGGCGGAGCAGGCGCGCGCCGAAGCCGCCCGCCAAGGTGGCGGCGGTGCCGTACCCCCTTCCAGTCTTGTGATCGATGTCGATGAGGCGGGCTTCGAGCGCGATGTCCTGCAGCGCTCCGCCGAGGTCCCGGTCGTCATCGACTTCTGGGCCGAGTGGTGCGAGCCGTGCAAGCAGCTCAGCCCGCTGCTGGAGCGGCTGACGCAGGAGTACGGCGGCCGGTTCGTCCTCGCCAAGATCGACGTCGACGCCAACCAGATGCTGATGCAGCAGTTCGGGGTCCAGGGCATCCCGGCGGTCTTCGCGGTGGTGGCCGGCCAGGCCCTGCCCCTCTTCCAGGGCGCGGCGCCCGAGGCCCAGATCCGCGCCACCCTCGACCAGCTGATCCAGGTGGCCGAGGAGCGCTTCGGCCTGACCGGCGTCGCGGTCGACGCGGAAGGCGCGGAAGGCGCCGGCGCCGAGGCGGACGCGGCCCCTGCCGCGGTGCCCGTCGGTCCGTACGACGCCCTGCTGGAAGCCGCCGTACAGGCGCTCGACGCGGGCGACTTCGGTGGCGCGGTCCAGGCGTACAAGAACGTCCTCTCCGACGATCCGGGTAATACGGAGGCGAAGCTGGGCCTCGCCCAGGCCGAACTTCTCGCCCGGGTGCAGGACATGGACCCGGCCAAGGTCCGCCAGGACGCGGCCGAGAACCAGAGCGATGTGCGGGCCCAGATCGCGGCGGCCGACCTGGAGCTGGTCGGCGGTCATGTGGAGGACGCGTTCGGCCGGCTCGTCGACACCGTGCGGCGCACGGCGGGCGAGGACCGCGACGCGGCGCGGGTGCGGCTGCTCGAACTCTTCGAGGTGGTCGGTCCGGACGATCCGCGGGTGACTGCGGCGCGTTCGGCGCTGGCGCGCGTGCTCTTCTGATTCTGCTGATCCGACTCTGCTGAGTCATGTTTGAAAGACCTGTACCGAACGCTCTGTTCAGCCAGGTCTGACGGGTTTGCGGCGGTGGCGTCCGGGGGGCGCCGCCGCCGTTTTGGCGACAGAGTGACAAAGCACGGCCGTACTTTGCCAAAACTTGGCAATTGAGGGTGCTGTTACTCGCAGTAAATCAACTCGCTTGTTCTGTCCGCTTATTAGCGGCAATCACCCCTTCTGTTGGGTCGCTCGACGGCACCCTGTGTGGCTGCCCGACATCAGGCCGTCGTGGCGTGGTTATCAGCCCGTTACTAGTGAGTAACGAACCCCCTTGTGTCGCGGCCGGGAATGGACCACGATCGGCGACGCTCGGTCCAATACACACCAGCTCGGCCCCCAGCCGTGCCACGGAACTTTTGGGTCCCCACCGGGTGGACCGGCGGCAGTGGCGCCGGTCGTGGACAGGGGGGTTCCTGCCGAACGGCGGGGCCTGTCCAGCAGGTTGTGCGTGATAAGCGTCAGGCGCGACCAGTGGTTGTCGCTCGGGGGTGATCGCCGGTGTTTCGGACGCAGTTCGCGCCTGAAGAACGGGCGCTCTCCTTCCCGAGGACGTAGCACTTCTCCCATCCCAGGACGGACCCACGGTCCGGACCGGAGATGTACGTCCGAGAAGGAGGAAAGTCATGGAGTCTTTGGCTCGTGGCGGAACCAGATGGAAGCGGTTCGCCCTAGTCATGGTGCCGAGTGTGGCCGCAACGGCTGCGATAGGCATCGGTCTGGCACAGGGGGCGCTCGCCGCGTCCTTCGCCGTGTCCGGCCAGGAGTTCAAGGTCACGGCCGGTCATCTCGACGGTCGCGGCTTCGCCCAGTACGGCGGCGTCGACATGGGATACGCGGACCTGAAGGGTGACGCGAAGACTGCGCACCCGGTCGCGATCTCGACCTTCAAGAACGCCACGATCAACAACATGTGCCAGTCGGTCGTCACCGACGTGCCGTTCGTTGGCAAGATCACCCTGAAGCTGAAGGCCGGCGAGGGAAAGACTCCGGTATCCGCGGAGAACCTTTACCTCGACGTGTCCCAGCTGGACGCGGACGCCACGTTCGAGAACATCGACATCGGCGTCGCGGCCAAGGACACGGACAACCCGGGCACGGGCAAGGGTCCGGCCGTCAAGGACAAGTCGATCCTTGAGAACGGGTTCGCGCAGCAGGCCGACCGCGCCATCCTCGACAACGTCGAGCAGAAGGCGTGGGCGACGACTGCCGGCACGTTCAAGCTGAGCGGTCTGAAGATGCGTCTGCTCAAGGGCTCCGGCGACGGGGTCGAGTGTTTCTGACGGTCATCCCGTCCGGGCGGGCGGGGAAAGCATTCGCAGCTTCGCCCGCCCGCCCAATTCTTCACACAGCAACGCCAGTTCCAGGGAGCTGTTTTCCATGAGCGCCGAGTCTTCAGTGTCACCGGGGCGGGACGAGCACTACCTCCGCGTCTTTCGGCGGTTCTTCCGCACCTGGCGGGGGCAGCGGCCCTTCTGGGCGGGTCTGTTCACCCTGCTCGGCGGAATCCCCATCGCCTATCTCCCGTACGCGAGCCTCAAGCTCGGCCACATGACGCTCTCGATGTCGACCACCGCGGGCGCGGGCTCGCTCATCATCGGCGTATTGCTGATCACGCTCGGCCTGACGATGTGGTTCCACGCCATCGTCCGGGTGTTCGCGGGTGTCGCCACGATTCTGCTGGCGCTGATCTCCATCCCGGTCGCCAATCTGGGCGGCTTCATCGTCGGCTTCCTGCTCGCGCTCACGGGTGGTGCGCTCGCACTGTCGTGGGGGCCCGGCAAGCCTGCGGCCGCAGCAGAGCCGGCTGTGACTCCCGAGCCGAAGTCCGAGCCCGATCCGGCGGGAGCACCCGTACCGGAGCAGTGGGACGGCCACGGCACGGACGCGCACGAGACAACCATCGAAGCCAACGGCGGGAGGAACAGTGCCGGGTGACGTCACATCGCTGACCACGGCTGGAGGCGACGGGGCGGAGGTCAGAAAGGGGCCGCGCCACGCGGCCCCCAGGAAGTCGCTGCTGACCAAGCTGCAGAGGCCCGCGGGCAAGGCGATAGCCCTGGCCGCGATGCCGACCGCCGTCTTCGTGGGCATGAGTCTCACCCCCAAGCTGGCATTGGCCGAGGACAAGGACATTCCGTTCGCGCCGGGTCCGTGCGTGACCCGCTCGGACGAGCCGGTGGAGTCGGAGTCGCCGTCTCCCTCGGAATCGGCGAAGCCGTCCGAGTCCCCGTCGGAGAAGCCCGAACCGAGCCCGAGCGCTTCGGAGGGCGACAAGCCCGCCGATGAGCCGACGCCGGGCACGACCCCGTCCGCGTCCGAGTCTGCGGACCCGAGGACAGCTGCGACTCCGGCTCCGACCCCGAGCGAGACGAAGACGACGAACCCGCTGGACCCGTTGGGTGTGGGCGACGCGATCAAGGACCTGCTGGACGGCCCCGACAGCGAGCCGACGGCGAGCCCGACGCCGACCGCCTCCGCGACCAGCAAGCCGTCCGAGGAGCCGTCCGAGGAGCCGTCGGCGACGCCTTCCACCGAGCCGTCCGAGAAGCCGACCACGAAGCCCACCGACACGGTGGACGACGCGGCGGGCGACACGGCGGACAAGACCAAGGACGCCATCAAGGACGCGGCGGACAAGGCCGGTGCGACGACGGAGGAGCTGGACGAGGCGGTCAAGAGTCTCGACCCCAAGCTGGACGTCGACGTTCCGGACGGGGCCAAGCCGCCCTTCCCGTGCCCGACCGCGGATCCGAAGGCCCTTGCCGAAGCCGATCTGGAACAGGGCCGCCCCCTGCTCCCGGACGACCCGTGGATCCTGGAGAGCTCGCTGCTCACCCTGAAGGGCCTGGACTACCACGGCATCGTCGAGGTGAAGACGGGCAGCGGCAAGATCAAGAAGGTCCTGAAGTTCACTGCATCGAGCGTGGACATCAAGGACCTCCACCAGCTGGTGGTCGGCCCGAAGGGCACCACGGCGCACGTCGAGGCGGACAAGGGCTCCACCTCGACGATTCGCAACGGCGAGGTGACCATGTACACGGAGGAGCTGAAGGGCAACCTCTTCGGCCTCATCCCGATCACGTTCAGCCCGGAGACGCCTCCGCCGCTGAATGTTCCCTTCGCCTTCTTCACCAACGTGAAGGTGACGCAGGCGGGCCAGTTCGGCGGGACGCTGACGGTTCCCGGCCTGAGCAACTACTTCACCGGCGGCAACAACTAAGACCTTTCCGGGAGCCGCACAAAGGCTGTGGGCCGCACCCCTTGTCGGGGGTGCGGCCCACAGTCGTTGTCCCGGTTGCTCTATGAACCGGCCGAGTCGCCTCCCAACCACTCGCCCTGTCAGGGCCGTTGACAAATCTCATAACTACTAGAAACCTGTCACTCGCGTACCGCAAAACATTGACTGATTCGCTCAATTTTGTAAGCAAGCTCTGCGATTTCCCGGCAGGTGCCCTGCTCACTCGCCTGCTGCCGTTCCACGCTCGCCCTCCACCGGCGCACCGGCAGCCCGCCGCCCGTCGGTATCCGCGGGACGCAAAGCGCAACGCGCCCCCACGGGTACCGGCGCGTCGCACCGCTGTCCCGGTTCCGCCGCCCCACGGCACCCCACGGAACAAAGAGGACATCATGAGATGGACGCAACTCGGACGGCGGCTCATCGCCGGCCTTGGGCTCGCCGGATTGATCGTCGTCGGGCTTCTGCCCGTCACCGCCGCTGCGGGGACCTTCCCTGACGCCCCCAACGCCCTCAACGCCTCCGCCGCGGAAGGACCCAACCTCGCCCTGGGCAAGGCCGCCACGGCCAGTGGATCGCACAGGGAGTATTCGGCTGCCAACGTCACCGACGGCAGTCAGCAGAGCTACTGGGAAGGCCCTGCCGGTGCCTTTCCGCAGTGGGTTCAGGTCGACCTCGGGAGCAGCGTCGGCGTCAATGAAGTGGTGCTGAAGCTGCCGTCCTCCTGGGAGGCGCGCACCCAGAACCTCAGCGTGCAGGGGAGCACGGACGGGAGCGGATTCAGCACTCTCTCCGCCCCGGCCGCCCGGGTGTTCAACCCGGCCGCGGCCGCGGCCAACACCGTCAGCGTCGCCTTCACCGCCACGAACGTCCGCTACGTACGCGTGCATGTGACCGCCAACACCGGGTGGAACGCGGCGCAGCTCTCCGAGCTGGAGATATACGGCGAGGATTCCGGCAACCCGCCCCCGGCCGGCACCAACCTGGCCCGTAACAAGCCGATCGAAGCGTCCTCGACCACTCAGACCTACGTCGCGGCCAACGCCAACGACGACAGCGTGAACACGTACTGGGAGTCCAGCGGCTTCCCGTCGACGCTGACCGTGAAGCTCGGTGCCAACGCGGACCTCGAGGCAGTCGTCATCAAGCTCAACCCCGACGGGGCATGGGGCACACGGACGCAGAGTGTGCAGGTGCTCGGCCGTGAGCAGTCCGGCACCGGGTTCACTTCGCTCAAGGACCGGGCCGACTACAGCTTCAATCCGTCCGGGAACCAGAACACCGTGACGATCCCGGTCAGCGGTGGCTACGCCGATGTGCAGTTGAAGTTCTTCAGCAACAACGGCGCGACCGGCGGGCAGGCCGCCGAGATGCAGGTCATCGGAACCGCCGCACCCAACCCGGACCTGACCGTCACGGAGCTGGCGTGGACTCCCGCGTCGCCGTCCGAGAGCGACTCGGTCACGGTGAACGCCACGGTGCGCAACGCGGGTACGGCCGCCGCCGGTGCGACCACCGTGAACGTCAGTCTGGCGGGCGTCGTCGCGGGCAGTGCCCCCGTCAGCGCGCTCGCCTCCGGCGCGTCGGCGACCGTCCCGGTCGTGGTCGGCAAGCGGCCGATGGGCAGCTACACCGTCACGGCAGTGGTCGACCCGACCGACACGATCCCTGAGCAGGACAACAGCAACAACAGCCGTACGGCAGCGACCAATCTGGTCGTCGGACAGAGCCCCGGCCCCGACCTCGAGGTCACCGGAATCACCTCCAACCCCCCGAACCCGGCCGTCGGAGCAGCGGTGACGTTCACCGTCGCGGTGCACAACCGCGGGACCGCCGCGGTGAGCGCGGGCTCGGTCACCCGCCTGGCCGTGGGGAGCACCACGCTCAACGGCACGACCGGCGCGATCCCCGCCGGCGGCACCGTCAACGCGGCCATCAGCGGCAGCTGGACTGCCACCAGCGGCGGAGCGACCCTCACCGCCACGGCCGACGCGACCGGCGTCGTCGCCGAGACCAACGAGAACAACAACGTGTTCGCCCGCTCCGTCGTGGTCGGGCGCGGGGCCGCCGTGCCGTATGCCGAGTACGAGGCGGAGGACGCCCAGTACCAGGGCACGCTCCTGCATGCCGACCAGAAGCGCACCTTCGGTCACACCAACTTCGCCACCGAGTCGTCCGGACGCGAGTCGGTACGGCTGAACTCCTCGGGCCAGTACGTGGAGTTCACCTCCACCGGCGCGGCGAACTCCATCGTCGTGCGCAACTCCATCCCGGACGCACCGGGCGGCGGCGGCAACGAGGCCACCATCAGCCTCTACGTCAACAACACCTTCGTACGGAAGCTGAACCTCTCCTCCAAGCACAGCTGGCTGTACGGCAACACCGACCAGCCCGAGGGGCTGACGAACAACCCGGGGGCCGACGCCCGGCGGCTGTTCGACGAGTCGCACGCACTGCTCGCGCAGACCTATCCGGAGGGCACGAAGTTCCGGCTGCAGCGGGACGCCACCGACTCGGCGCCCTTCTACATCATCGACCTCATCGACCTGGAGCAGGTGGCGCCGGCGGCGAGCCAGCCCGCCGGATGCACCTCGATCACGTCGTACGGAGCCGTGCCCAACGACGGCATCGACGACACGGACGCCATCCAGCGCGCGGTGACGGCGGACCAGAACGGTGAGATCGGCTGCGTGTGGATCCCGGCCGGGCAGTGGCGGCAGGAGCAGAAGATCCTGACCGACGACCCGCTCAACCGGGGCGAGTTCAACCAGGTGGGCATCAGGGATGTCACGGTCCGCGGCGCGGGAATGTGGCACTCGCAGCTCTACACGCTCACCCCGCCGCACCAGGCGGGCGGCATCAACCACCCGCACGAGGGCAACTTCGGCTTCGACATCGACGACAACACCAAGATCTCCGACATCGCCATCTTCGGTTCCGGCACCATCCGCGGTGGAGACGGCAACCACGAGGGCGGCGTCGGCCTGAACGGGCGGTTCGGCAAGAACACCAAGATCACCAACGTCTGGATCGAGCACGCCAACGTCGGCGCCTGGGTCGGCCGCGACTTCTCCAACATCCCGGAGCTGTGGGGACCCGGTGACGGGCTCGAGTTCAGCGGCATGCGGATCCGCAACACCTATGCCGACGGCGTCAACTTCGCCAACGGCACACGGAACTCGACGGTGTTCAATTCCCACTTCCGCAATACCGGCGACGACGCGCTGGCAGTGTGGGCCAGCCGTTATGTGAAGGATCCGTCGGTGGACATCGGGCACGACAACCACTTCCGCAACAACACGATCCAACTGCCCTGGCGCGCCAATGGCATTGCCGTGTACGGCGGCTACGGCAACACGATCGAGAACAACCTGATCTACGACACGATGAACTACCCCGGCATCATGCTGGCCACGGACCACGACCCGCTGCCCTTCTCCGGGCAGACGCTGATCGCCAACAACGCGCTGCACCGCACGGGAGGCGCGTTCTGGAACGAGGACCAGGAGTTCGGGGCCATCACGCTCTTCGCGGCCGGCCAGGACATCCCGGGTGTCACCATCCGCGACACCGAGATCCACGACTCGACGTACGACGGCATCCAGTTCAAGACGGGAGGCGGATCGGTGCCGGGCGTCGCGATCAACAACGTCCGGATCGACAAGTCCAACAACGGGTCCGGGATCCTGGCCATGGGAGGCGCCCGCGGCAGCGCGACGCTGACCAACGTGACCATCACCAACTCGGCGGACGGCAACGTACTGATCGAGCCGGGATCGCAGTTCGTGATCAATGGCGCTGCCGGAGGGGCCAAGGCGCCGAAACCGGCGGGACCGGCCGCGGGTGTGCGAGTGCCCCATCCGGCCACACGACAGCCGTGATCAGCGGCAGCTCTGAGGCACGCGCCTGAGACGCGACGGTGCCCCGGCCTCCACCAGAGGCCGGGGCACCACCCGCGTCAGACCGGGACACCACCCGCGTCAGAAGGGACGTCAGCCCCGCGACTCTCCGCCCAAGTGGTGCACCCGCACCATGTTCGTCGTGCCCGGCACCCCGGGAGGGGACCCCGCCGTGATGATCATGACGTCGCCCTCGTTGTAGCGCTGGAGCTTCAGCAGTTCCGCGTCCACCAGGTCCACCATCGCGTCCGTGTTGTCCACGTGCGGAACCACGTACGACTCCACGCCCCAGCTCAGCGCCAGCTGGTTGCGGGTCGCCGGGTCCGTCGTGAAGGCCAGGATCGGCTGCTGGGTGCGGTAGCGGGACAGGCGGCGGGCCGTGTCGCCGGACTGGGTGAAGGCGACCAGCGCCTTGCCGTCCAGGAAGTCCGCGATCTCGCAGGCCGCGCGGGCCACCGAGCCGCCCTGGGTGCGCGGCTTCTTGCCCGGGACCAGGGGCTGGAGGCCCTTGGAGAGCAGCTCCTCCTCCGCCGCGACCACGATCTTCGACATCGTCTTGACCGTCTCGATCGGGTACGCGCCGACGGAGGACTCCGCGGAGAGCATCACCGCGTCGGCGCCGTCGAGGATCGCGTTGGCGACATCGGACGCCTCGGCGCGTGTCGGGCGGGAGTTGGTGATCATCGACTCCATCATCTGGGTCGCCACGATCACCGGCTTGGCGTTGCGGCGGCACAGCTCGATGAGCCGCTTCTGCACCATCGGGACCTTCTCGAGCGGGTACTCGACGGCCAGGTCGCCGCGCGCCACCATCACGCTGTCGAACGCCATCACGACGTCCTGCATGTTCTCGACGGCCTGCGGCTTCTCCACCTTGGCGATGACGGGGACGCGGCGGCCCTCCTCGTCCATCACCTTGTGGACGTCCTTGATGTCGCTCGCGTCCCGTACGAAGGAGAGCGCGACCAGGTCGCAGCCCATACGGAGCGCGAAGCGGAGGTCCTCGACGTCCTTCTCGGACAGGGCGGGGACGTTGACCGCCGTGCCGGGCAGGTTGATGCCCTTGTGGTCGGAGATCACACCGCCCTCGACGACGATCGACTTCACCCGCTGGCCCTCGACCGCGACGACCCGCAGTTCGACATTGCCGTCGTTGATGAGGATCTGGTCGCCCTTGGAGACATCCCCGGGCAGACCCTTGTACGTGGTGCCGCAGATCGACTTGTCGCCGGCGACATCCTCGGTGGTGATGGTGAACTCGTCGCCACGGACCAGTTCGACCGGTCCCTCGGCAAAGGTTTCCAGACGGATCTTGGGACCCTGGAGGTCCGCCAGCACGCCCACGGCGCGGCCGGTGTCCACGGACGCCTTGCGCACGCGGTGGTACCGCTCCTCGTGCTCAGCGTGGGTTCCGTGGCTCATATTGAATCGGGCCACGTTCATGCCGGCCTCGATGAGCGCTTTCAGCTGCTCGTAGGAGTCGACGGCGGGGCCCAGTGTGCAAACGATTTTGGAACGGCGCATAAGGCGGATCCTATCGGTTTGTTTCGACGCGGAATATTCCGTCTGGTGGAAAGTACAAATGGGCGGTGTTCCGCTCAGGCGTTGCCCGCCTCGGAAGCGCCCGTGACCAGGGCGAATGTCTGCTGGGCGATCTCCAGCTCCTCATCGGTCGGGACCACGGCCACCGCAATTCGGGCATACGGCGCCGAAATAATCCGCGCCTCGTCGGACCGTACGGCGTTCAGCTCGGCGTCCAGCGCCAGACCGAGCTCCTCCAGCCCCGCCACGGCAGCCTCCCGCACCGGCGCCGCGTTCTCACCGACCCCGGCCGTGAACACCACCGCATCCACCCGGCCGAGCACCGCGTAGTACGCGCCGATGTACTTCTTCAGCCGGTGGATGTAGATGTCGAAGGCGAGCCGCGCGCGCTCGTCGCCCTCCTCGATCCGGCGGCTGATCTCCCGCATGTCGTTGTCGCCGCACAGACCGACCAGACCGCTCTTCTTGTTGAGCAGTTCGTCGATCTCGTCCACCGACATTCCCGCGACCCGCTTGAGATGGAACGTGACCGCGGGGTCGATGTCACCGGAGCGGGTGCCCATCACCAGACCCTCCAGCGGCGTCAGCCCCATCGAGGTGTCCACGCAGCGGCCGCCCGCGACGGCCGAGGCGGAGGCGCCGTTGCCGAGGTGCAGCACGATCACGTTCACCTCGGACGGGTCCTTGCCCAGCAGGGCAGCCGTCCTGCGGGAGACGTACGCGTGCGAGGTGCCGTGGAAGCCGTAGCGGCGGATCCGGTGGGTGTCCGCGGTCTCGACGTCGATCGCGTAGCGCGCCGCCGCCTCCGGCATCGTCGTGTGGAAGGCGGTGTCGAAGACCGCGACCTGCGGGAGGTCGGGGCGCATGGCCCGGGCGGTACGGATGCCGGTGACGTTCGCCGGGTTGTGCAGCGGGGCGACGGGGATCAGCCGCTCCACCTCGGCGAGCACCTCCTCGGTGATCACGGTCGGCTCGGTGAACCGCAGCCCGCCGTGCACCACCCGGTGGCCGATCGCCGCCAGCTCGGGGGAGTCCAGGCCGAGCCCGTCGTGCGCCAGTTCCTCGGCGACCGCCTTCAGGGCCGTGCTGTGGTCGGCGATCGGGCCGGTGCGCTCGCGCTTCTCGGCGCCGTCGCCGGTCAGCGGGGTGTGCACGAGCCGGGACGTCTCCTCGCCGATCCGCTCGACGAGACCGACCGCCAGCCGCGAACTGTCGCGCATGTCGAGAAGCTGGTACTTCACCGACGAGGAGCCGGAGTTGAGGACGAGGACGCGAGTGGCGGCACGGGCAGCGGCACGGGCAGCGGGAGGGGTGGCGGGAGGGGTGGCGGCGGGGATGGCGGTCATGCGGGGAGCTCCTCACCCTGGGACTGGATCGCGGTGATCGCGACCGTGTTCACGATGTCGCTGACCAGCGCGCCCCGCGACAGGTCGTTGACCGGCTTGCGCAGACCCTGCATCACCGGCCCGACGGCGACGGCGCCGGCCGAGCGCTGCACGGCCTTGTAGGTGTTGTTGCCGGTGTTGAGGTCCGGGAAGATCAGCACCGTCGCCCGGCCCGCCACCTCCGAGTCCGGCAGCTTCGTCGCCGCGACGGACGGCGCGACCGCCGCGTCGTACTGGATGGGGCCCTCGATCCGCAGATCCGGACGTGACTCCCGCACCAGCTTGGTCGCCTCGCGCACCTTGTCGACGTCCGCGCCGGAGCCCGAGGTGCCCGTGGAGTACGAGAGCATCGCGATCCGCGGCTCCACACCGAAGCGGGCCGCCGTCACCGCCGACTGGACCGCGATGTCCGCGAGCTGCTCGGCGTTCGGGTCCGGGTTGACCGCGCAGTCGCCGTACACCAGCACCTTGTCGGCGAGGCACATGAAGAAGACCGAGGACACGATCGACGTGTCCGGCCTGGTCTTGATGATCTCGAAGGCGGGGCGGATCGTCGCGGCCGTGGAGTGAACCGCGCCCGAGACCATGCCGTCGGCCAGGCCCTCCTGGACCATCAGCGTGCCGAAGTAGTTCACGTCGGCGACGACGTCGTACGCGAGCTCCACCGACACGCCCTTGTGGGCGCGCAGCCGCGCGTACAGCTCGGCGAAGCCCTGGCGCAGCTCGGAGTTCACCGGGTCGATCAGCTGGGTGGAGCTCAGGTCGATGCCGAGGTCCGCGGCCTTCCTGCGGATGACCTCGGTGTCGCCGAGCAGGGTCAGATCGCAGACGTCGCGGCGCAGCAGTACGTCGGCGGCGCGCAGCACCCGCTCCTCCGTGCCCTCGGGCAGCACGACCCGGCGCCGGTCGGCGCGGGCCTGCTCAAGGAGATCGTGCTCGAACATCATCGGGGTGACCCGGCTGCTGCGGGCCAGCGCGATCCGGGCCAGCAGGTCTCCGGTGTCGACATGGCGCTCGAAGAGGCCGAGCGCGGTCTCCGCCTTGCGCGGCGTGGAGGCGTTCAACTTGCCTTCCAGCCCGAAGAGTTCGGCCGCGGTGGGGAAGCTGTTGCCGGCGACGGAGATCACCGGGGTGCCGGGCGCGAGCCGGCACGCCAGAGTGAGGATCCCCTCGCTCGGCCGCTCGTTCAGCGTCAGCAGTATGCCCGCGATGGGCGGCGTGCCCGCGGAGTGCGCGGCGAGCGCGCCCACCACCAGATCGGCGCGGTCGCCGGGGGTGACCACCATGCAGCCGGGGGTCAGGGCGTTCAGGAAGTTCGGCAGCATCGCACCGCCGAAGACGAAGTCCAGCGCGTCCCGGGCCAGGCCCGCGTCGTCGCCGAGCAGCACCGTGCCGCCCAGGGCATGGGTGATCTGGGCGACCGTGGGCGCGGCGAGCGCCGGGTCGTCGGGGAGCGCGTAGCAGGGCACGGGGACGCGGGCCGCCAGCCGCTCGGCTATGGACGCGCGCTCCTCGGCGGCGACCCGGTTGACGACCATGGCGAGGACATTGCAGCCCAGCGCCTCGTACGCGCGATAGGCGTTACGGGTCTCCGCCCGCACCGACTCGGCGGTCCGGCCCTTGCCGCCCACCACCGGGATCACCGAGGCGCCGAACTCATTGGCCAGGCGGGCGTTGAGCGCCAGCTCGTCGGGGAGCTGGGTGCCGGAGTAGTCCGTACCGAGGACGAGCACGACCTCGTACTCCCGCGCCACCCGCAGGAAGCGCTCGACGAGCTGGGAGACCAGCTCGTCGGTACCCTTCTCCGCCTGGAGCGCCGATGCCTCGTGGTAGTCCATGCCGTACACCGTCGCCGGATCCTGGGAGAGCCGGTAGCGCGCACGCAGCAGGTCGAAGAGCCGGTCGGGGCCGTCGTGCACGAGCGGGCGGAACACTCCCACCCGGTCCACCTGGCGGGTCAGGAGCTCCATGACTCCCAGCTCGACGACCTGGCGGCCGTCTCCGCGGTCGATCCCGGTCACGTACACGCTGCGCGTCACGCGTGCTCTCCCGTCCATGGTGTGGCGTACGCCCACGCTGTGGCGTACATATCGGGCTGAATCCGGCAAATCGTGGCCGGTTCCGGGGCGTGCGAAAGAGCCGCTCGGGGGCGGCATGGCCCTCTTGACAATACCTCCGCGGGTAGCTAAGCGGTGTCGGGGAAGTCCGGGTGGGTGAAGGAGCGGGTCGAGGGCCGAGTCTGGCAAGGCGGAGGAAGGAGTCCACGCGGAGCGTCGGCGACTGACGACAACGCAGCCAGGCGACAGCCATCGGCCCGCGACGCCGCCCGGACTTCCCCGGGGCCGCTCAGAGCGCCCGCCGGCCGGGCCCCGGTCCAAGGGCGCGCGAGCAGGGTCCAAGTGCCATCCGGCGGAGTAGCTGACAGCGCGGGGTCCCGCAACTCCGTGGAACAATCGAACGTGGGCTCACGTGTACCACTGACGAGCAGGAGACACAGCACGATGCGCATCGGAGTTCTCACCGCAGGCGGCGACTGCCCCGGCCTGAACGCAGTGATCCGGTCGGTCGTGCATCGCGCCCTGACCGGGCACGGCGATGAAGTCATCGGTTTCGAGGACGGGTTCAAGGGGCTTCTCGACGGCCACTACCGTCCCCTCGACCTCAACGCGGTCAGCGGCATTCTCGCGCGCGGCGGTACGGTCCTGGGCTCCGCGCGCCTGGAGCGCGGCCGGCTGCGCGAAGCCGCCGAGACCGCCGCGGAGTTGGCGCAGCAGTACGGCATCGACGCGCTGATCCCGATCGGCGGCGAGGGCACGCTCACCGCGTCCCGGATGCTGGCGGACGCCGGGATGCCCGTCGTCGGCGTACCGAAGACCATCGACAACGACATCTCCGCCACCGACCGCACCTTCGGCTTCGACACCGCCGTCACGGTCGCCACCGAGGCCATCGACCGTCTGAAGACGACCGCCGAGTCGCACCAGCGCGTCATGGTCGTCGAGGTCATGGGCCGGCACGCGGGATGGATCGCGCTGGAGTCCGGCATGGCGGGCGGCGCGCACGGTATCTGTCTGCCCGAGCGGCCCTTCCAGGTCGAGGACGTGGTCAAGATGGTCGAGGAGCGCTTCTCGCGCGGCAAGAAGTTCGCGGTCATCTGCGTCGCCGAGGGCGCGCACCCGGCGGAGGGCTCGATGGACTACCAGAAGGGCGTGATCGACCAGTTCGGTCATGAGCGCTTCCTGGGCATCGGCAACCGCCTCGCCGCGGAGCTGGAGCAGCGACTCGGCAAGGAGGCGCGGCCGGTCATTCTCGGGCATGTGCAGCGTGGCGGCACGCCGACCGCGTACGACCGGGTGCTGGCGACGCGTTTCGGCTGGCACGCGGTGGAGGCGGTGCACCGCGGTGAGTTCGGGATGATGACGGCGCTGCGCGGTACGGACGTCACGATGGTGCCGCTGGCCGAGGCGGTCACCCAGCTGAAGCGGGTGCCGACGGACCGGATGCACGAGGCCGAGTCGGTCTTCTGACCCGGCCTTCCCCGGGGCCGCCTAGCCCTGCGCCACGTCCCAGAAGTGCTCGAGTATCCGCTCCAGGAACTCCCGGCCCGCCTCGCCCGTGTCCTGCGACGCCGAGCCCCAGCTCAGCGTCGCCACCATCCGGGACTGGTAGTCGGCGTGCAGCTGCTGCAGTACGTGCTCCAGGTCGTTCCGGTCCATCGGAAGCAACTTCGCGACCGGGCGCACATACGCCTGCCAGCGCGCCTTCACCGCGTCCCGCAGCAGGCCCGCCAGCTCGTCGTCCTGGCCGGTCGCCGTCAGCAGCTCGCGGGGCGTCAGGTACAGCACCTCGGCGAGCGCCGCGGTCTGCCGCTCGTTGCCCCGCCAGCGGCCCGACTCCTCCATCCGGACATACGCGGAGGCGTCCACGCCCACCCGCCGCGCCAGTTCGTCGGGGGCCATGTCCTGCGCCATCCGGTGCTCGCGCAGGCTGCTCGCCGCGGCGAGCAGCTCGCTCTGCGCGCACCACAGAACCCCCGCGAGCGCGGTGAGTTCATGGGAGGTGGGCGCGCGGAGCCCGCGCTCCCAGGTGAGCACCGTGTCCGGGGTGATCTGGAGCCCGTACTGGGCGCGGAGGCCGTACGCGACATGGCCTGGCGCCATACCCAGGGCTTCGCGCAGGCGGCGCGCGGCGAGGGCGTTGAAGCGTGGAGTAGGGGTGTGGTGCACGCGCACACGCTAGGGGGCGGAAGGGGGCGGCGACTACGGTGCGTTCCCCCAGAGCGACTTATCGTAGGAACCTCTGAGCTGATCGTTACCACTTGGTAACGTCACGTGACGATACAGGTTGGCCGATCACCCCTTGACCGCGCCGCCCAGTGCGAACCCGCCCCCCAGCCTCCGTGAGATCAGCACGTACAGCACCAGCACCGGCGCCGAGTACAGGATCGAGAACGCCGCCAGCTGCCCGTAGATCACCGAACCGTAGTTCCCGAAGAAGGTGAAGATCGAGACCGACGCCGGCAGCTGTTCGGGGGACAGGATCAGCATGAACGGGACGAAGAAGTTCCCCCAGAGCTGGATGAAGGTGTAGATCGTCACCACCGTCACGCCCGGCCCCATCAGCGGCAGTACGACCCTGGCCAGCGTCTGCAGATTCGACGCGCCGTCCGTCCAGGCCGCCTCCTCCAGGACCACCGGGACGCCGTCCATGAAATTCTTCATCAGCCAGATGGAGAACGGCAGTTGGGACGTGGCAAGGAAGAGCCCCGTGCCGTACATCGTGTCGATCAGATTGACCTGCACGAACAGTCCGTACACCGGAACCATGATCGCGGTGATCGGCAGACACGTCGTGAACAGGATCGTCAGCAGGTACGGCCGGCCCCAGCGCGAGCGGTGCCGCGAGAGCGGGTACGCCGCCAGCGCCGCGCACACCACCGTCAGCAGCGTCGCCCCGCCGCACAGCACCAGGCTGTTCAGCATCGGCGTGAACGTGATCTCGTCCGTGAGCACCGCGTCGAAGTTGTCCGCGGTGACGGACGAAGGGATCCGCACCCGCAGGTCCGCCTCCGCGTTCACCGACGCCAGCAGCAGCCAGGCCAGCGGGATCGCGAACGCCGCCGCGGTCAGCAGCAGGGCACCGTTGGCGGCGAGCCGGGCGCGGGTGGTCCGGCGCATCACACCTCCACCTTCATCAGGCGCAGATACACGATCGAGAACAGCGAGCCCACCAGCAGGAGCAGCAGCGCCACCGCCGTGCCGTAGCCGATCAGGCTCTTCAGGAACGCCTGGTCGTACATGAACACCGGCAGGGTCTGGCTGCGGTTGCCCGGACCGCCGCGCGTCATCGCCCAGATCAGGCCGAAGACCGAGAGGGTGGAGAGCGTGTTCAGCATCAGATTCGTACCGATGGAGCGGCGGATCATCGGCAGTGTGATGTGCCAGACCCGGCGCGGCCCGCTCGCGCCGTCGACCTCCGCTGCCTCCGTGATGTCGCGGGGGATCTCGGCGAGCGCGGCGGAGTAGATCAGCATCGAGAAGGCTGTGCCGCGCCAGACGTTGGCGAAGGACACCGCCAGGATCGGCAGCGTGAACAGCCAGTTCTGGCCCGGCAGATGGAGCCAGTCCAGCAGCGCGTTCAGCGTCCCCTCCCGGCGGAAGAACGTGTACAGCAGAAACGCCGCGACGATCTCCGGCAGGACCCATGCGGTGATCACGAGCGTGCCGGTGACGGTGCGTACGGGACGGGACGCGGCCCGCATCAGTCCCGCCAGCGCGAGCCCCAGCGTGTTCTGGCCGATGACCGCCGAGATGAACGTGAAGACGAGCGTGAGCCGGACGGCGTTACGGAAGTTGTCGTCGGCGAAGGCCCGGCGGAAGTTGTCCAGGCCGACGAAGTCGGAGCCCGACGCCCCCGTCAGCTGGGTGTTGGTGAAGGCGATCCAGACGCAGTAGCCGATGGGTCCGGCCAGGAAGAGCAGCAGCAGGGCGGTGGCGGGGGCGATCGGCGCCCACCGCCACAACCCCGTTCGTTTTGCGCTCACTTGGAGACGACCGCGCCGTCGGCGATGGTCCTCAGCTGGTCGTTGTACGCCTTCGCCGCGTCAGCCGCCGAGGCGTCACCCGTGGTCACCTTCTCCATCGCCTCGCCGATCGCCGTCGACACCTGCGGATAGACCGGCAGCGCGGGCCGGTAGTGCGTGTACTGGACGAGCCCGGTGAAGAAGTCGATGCCCGGCATGGACTTCAGATATCCCGGGTCCGCCGCCACGTCCTTGCGTACCGCGATCTGCGCGGCGACCACGCACCACCGCGTCGCGTTCTCCTTGGTCTGCAGCGTCTTGACGAAGTCGAAGGCCAGGTCGGGGTTCTTGGCCTTCTGTGGAACCGACCAGGCCCAGCCGCCGGACATGGACACCTTGCCGGGCGCCTGGCCGTTCTGGGTCGGCATCGGGGTCTGGGCGAGCTCCTTGCTCCACTCCGGCCACTCCTTGGGACCCTTGTTGATCCAGTTCTGGCCCATCCAGGAGCCGTCCAGGGAGATCGCCAGCTTGCCCTCGGGGAACCACTCGGTGGCGACCCGGGTGCCGACATTGGGGTCGAGCGCGTCGGTGACGTCCGGGCCGAGTTTCTCCGCGTACACCGTCCGCACGAAGTCGAGCGAGTCCTGGAAGCCCTTGCCCGCGCTGACCCACTTCTTGGCGGACGGGTCGTAGAGCGGATCGGCCCCGGTGCCGTACAGCAGCATCTCGAAGCCCTGCATCACGGCCGCCTCGCCTGGGCCCTTGCCGGTGTAGACATTGAGCGGAATGGCGCCGGGGACCTTCCGCTTGACGGTACGGGCCGCCTGCAGGATCTCCGCCCAGTTCCTGGGCTGCCAGTCGGCTGGCAGACCGGCCTCGGCGAAGATCGCCTTGTTGAACCAGAGGCCGCGGGTGTCCGTGCCGTCCGGGATGCCGTACGTCTTGCCGTCCTCCGCCTTGGCGGCCGCCTTCGCCGTGTCGACGAACTGGCTCCACTGGTCCCACTCGGGGAGATAGCCGTCCAGCGACTTCAAGTACCCCGCTTTGATGTCGGAGTTGATACGGAAGGTGTCCTCGTAGACCAGATCGGGGGCGGTCTTCGGGGAGCGCATCATCTGCTGCGCCTTGGTGGCGTAGTCGTTGTCCGGGGCCTGGACCGGGATCAGCTTGATCTTCTTGCCCGGGTGGTCCTTCTCGAACTGCTTCTTCGCGGCTTCGAGGTGGGCGTCCTTGAAGCGGATCTTGTTGTCGGTGGACCGGTTGTAGACGACCTTGACGGTGTCGCGGTCGCCGCCGGAGCCGCCGCCGCAGGCGGTGAGCGTTCCTGCGGCGAGCGCGGTGACGGCGGTGATGAGGATGAGTGGGGCGGTGGGGCGCACGAGCACGACCTCCTCTGAGCCGGGGGCTCCGAGGCGGGCCTCGGGCCACGGGGGCTGCCCGGTGACCGTAGGACCGGCCCATTCACAAGGCAATCCCCGTGCAGGGCAAGGTCGTTGAGCGGCACACGCAATATGTGCCGCCCGCCGTTCGTCGCTCGTTCAGCGGGTGGCCGGTTTCCAGCGGTACTGGAGCTCGGGGCGCCCGATCTGCCCGTACTGCGGACTGCGCGCCGCCCGCCCCTCCATGACCAGGTGCTCGAGGTAGCGGCGCGCGGTGATCCGCGAGATGCCGACGGCCGCGCCGGCCTCGGCAGCGGTGAGCCCGGCGGCGGACCCGCGCAGGGTACGGGTGACCGCCTCCAGCGTGGGGGCGCTGAGCCCCTTGGGCAGACCGGCACTGCCGTCGGCATGGGGCGCGCGGAGGGCGGCGAGTGCCCGGTCCACCTCGTCCTGGCCGCTGGCCTCACCGGCGGTGGCGCGGAACTCGGCGTAGCGGGTGAGCCTGTCGCGGAGGGTGGCGAAGGTGAAGGGCTTCAGGACGTACTGGACGACCCCGAGGGACACGCCCTCGCGCACGATCGCGAGGTCGCGGGCGGAGGTGACGGCGATGACGTCGGCGGAGTGCCCGGCGGCACGGAGGGAACGGACGAGGTGGAGCCCGTGCCCGTCGGGGAGGTACAGATCGAGGAGGAGGAGATCGACCCCGGTGCGCTCCAGTACGCGGACGGCTTCGGCGCGCGAGTGCGCGACCCCGGCGACGGCGAAGCCGGTGACGCGGCCGACGTAGAGCGCGTGCGCGTCGGCGGCGACGGGGTCGTCTTCGACGACGAGAACCCGGATGGGGGTGGGGGCGGCGGTCATGGGGCGACCTCCAGGCCCGAAACTGGGGCTCCGCCCCAGACCCCGCGCCTCAATCGCCGGCGGGGCTGGATTTGCGCACCCTGACTCATGCGCGGACCTCCGCCGGTCGCAGTGGCAGCCGGACCGTGAACTCCGCGCCGCCGTCCGGGCCCTCGGACAGCCGCACCGTGCCGCGGCTGCGGTGCGCCGCCTGCCTGACCAGCGCCAGGCCGAGACCGCGCCCGGCGCCGTGCGTGGACCAGCCGCGCCGGAACACCTCGTCCGCGTCCGCCGGGTCGACGCCCGCGCCCGTGTCGGCGACCCGCAGCAGCAGCTCGTCGTGGTCCGCGCGCGCGGTGACGACAACCCGGGCGCGCCGCGGGCGTACGGCCGTCGGCCCGGGCGCGTCGCCGCCCCGGCCCGTCGCCGCCTCCGCCGCCGCGTCGACCGCGTTGTCGATCAGATTGCCCAGGATCGTCACCAGGTCCCGCGCCGGCAGCGACCGCGGCAGGACCCCGTCGTCGATACGGCTGTCCGCCGCGAGCACCAGCTCCACACCGCTCTCGTTCGCCTGGGCCGCCTTGCCCAGCAGCAGCGCGGCCAGCACCGGCTCGCCGACCGCGCCGACGACCCGGTCGGTCAGGACCTGGGCCAGTTCCAGCTCGGCCGTTGCGAAGTCGACCGCCTCGTCCGCGCGGCCGAGCTCGATCAGCGAGACGACCGTGTGGAGGCGGTTGGCGGCCTCGTGCGCCTGGGAGCGCAGGGCCTGGGTGAAGCCGCGCTCGGAGTCCAACTCCCCCGAGAGTGCCTGGAGTTCGGTGTGGTCCCGGAGCGTGACCACGGTTCCGCGCTGCTCGCCGCCGACGACCGGGCTGGTGTTCACGACGATGACGCGGTCCGGGGTCAGATGCACCTCGTCGACCCGCGGCTCGGACGCCAGCAGCGCGCCGGTGAGCGGGGCCGGCAGGCCGAGGCTGTCCACCGGGCGGCCGACCACGTCGTCGCCGAGACCCAGCAGCTCCCTGGCTCCGTCATTGACCAGGGCGATCCGCCGCCTGCCGTCGAGCATCAGCAGCCCCTCGCGCACGGCGTGCAGCGCGGCCTCGTGGTAGTCGTGCAGCCGGCTCAGCTCGGCCGCGTTCATGCCGTGCGTATGCCGCCGCAGCCGCGCGTTGATCACGTACGTGCCGGTGCCGCCCAGCGCGAGTGCCGCGCCCGCGACCCCGAGCAGCCCGGCGACCTGCTTGCTCACCTGCTCGCTGATCTTCTGGATGGTGATGCCCGAGCTGACGAGCCCGATGATCTTCCCGTTGTCGTGTACGGGTGCCACCGTCCGTACCGAGGGGCCGAGCGTGCCCAGGTGCTTCTCGCTGTGGATCTTGCCCCTCAGCGCCTCGTCGATGCTCCCCAGATACTTCTTGCCGATATTGCCCGGCTCCGGATGCGTCCACCGCGTACCGTCCGGCGCCATGATCACGATGAAGGCGACGCCCGCGTCCTTGCGCAGCCCCTCCGCGTACGGCTGAAGGAGCTCGGTCGGATTCGCCGAGCGCGCCGCCGCGATGACCGAAGGCGAGCGCGCGACGGCGGTCGCGGTGGCCCTGGACTGCAGGCGCGCGGTCTCCTCGGCCTGGGAGCGGTCGGTGAGGTACGCGAAGAGGGCGCAGCCCGCCACGATCGCGGCGACCAGCACGACCTGCATCGCGAAGAGCTGGCCGGCGAGGCTGCGGGGGCGGGGTATGCGCATGGAGTAAGTCTGCCTGGCCGATTTCGTGTGAACGAAAAGAACGTAAGGGTGACCGGGGTCACAGGGTGGGCGATAGTCACGGCATCCATAGGGACATGGACAAACCGAACGAGGAGGACCCCGTGGCCACTGGAGCCGTCAGGCGGGACCGTACCCACTATCTCTATATCGCCGTGATCATCGCTGTCGCGGCAGGCATCGCCGTGGGTCTGGCCGCCCCCGACTTCGCCACGGAGCTCAAACCGCTCGGTACCGGCTTCGTGAACCTGATCAAGATGATGATCTCGCCGATCATCTTCTGCACGATCGTGCTGGGCATCGGCTCCGTACGCAAGGCCGCCAAGGTCGGCGCGGTCGGCGGCATAGCGCTCGGCTACTTCCTGGTGATGTCGATGGTGGCCCTCGGCATCGGCCTGGTCGTCGGCAACATCCTGCAGCCCGGGGACGGCCTCGCGCTGACCGACGCCGTCAAGGACGCGGGCCAGGGCCAGGTATCGGCCGAGGCCAAGGACACGACCGAATTCCTGCTCGGGATCATCCCGACCACGATCGTCTCCGCCTTCACCACCGGCGAGGTCCTTCAGACCCTCCTCGTCGCACTGCTCGCCGGCTTCGCGCTGCAGGCGATGGGCCCGGCGGGCCAGCCGGTGCTGCGCGGTGTCGAGCACATCCAGCGGCTCGTCTTCCGCATCCTCGCCATGGTGATGTGGGCCGCGCCGATCGGTGCTTTCGGCGCGATCGCCGCTGTCACCGGGTCGGCCGGACTGGACGCGCTGAAGAGCCTCGCCGTGCTGATGCTCGGCTTCTACGTGACCTGCTTCCTCTTCGTCTTCATCGTGCTCGGAGCGCTGCTGCGGTTTGTCGCGGGCCTCAACATCCTCACGCTCTTCAAGTACCTGGGGCGTGAGTTCCTGCTGATCCTGTCCACCTCCTCGTCCGAGTCCGCCCTCCCGCGGCTCATCGCGAAGATGGAGCACCTGGGCGTGAGCAAGCCGGTGGTCGGCATCACGGTCCCGACCGGCTACTCCTTCAACCTTGACGGCACCATGATCTACATGACCATGGCCTCGCTCTTCATCGCCGACGCGATGGGCGACCCGATGTCGATCGGGGAGCAGATCTCGCTGCTGCTCTTCCTCTTCGTGGCGTCCAAGGGCGCGGCGGGTGTCACCGGGGCCGGCCTGGCCACGCTGGCGGGCGGCCTGCAGTCGCACCGTCCCGAACTGGTCGACGGTGTCGGCCTGATCGTCGGCATCGACCGCTTCATGAGCGAGGCGCGCGCCCTGACGAACTTCGCCGGCAACGCGGTGGCGACCGTGCTGGTCGGGACCTGGACGAAGGAGATCGACAAGGTACAGGTCGGTGAGGTGCTGGCCGGGCGGCTCCCGTTCGACGAGAAGACGCTGCTCGACGACGGCCGCGACCACCCGGCTACGACGCCGGAAGCGGACTCGGGCACGGAGGCCGAGGTCCCGGAGCCGCGGGACGAGGACGAGCTGCGCGTGAAGGTCTGACGCCCGGCCTGCTCCGGCACTCCGCCGCCCGCCGCGTGGGCCGCGCCCACCTCGATCTGCCCCGCCCTCTGCCCTCCCCCTGGCAGAGGGCGGGGCTGCGTGACGGGCCGGGGCGCCCACGCCCGAAGGCTGCTGGGTGTCCCGGCCCGTCACGTCCCGGCCGGAGAACGCGAACGGAATGGTCACTGCTGGATCGGGTTGCCGTCCGTCCCGCAGATGTATCCGGCCACGATGCAGTTCGCCACCCGCCGCTTCAGCTCACCGTCGTCCCAGGCGTTGAAGAAGTCGCCGTGGAAGGTGTAGCCGGGCTGGTCGGTGACATTGGCGCCGTTCCTGGTGCCGGCGAGTGTGAGCCCGCCGCCGTTGACCGGCCAGGTGATCAGCAGCTCCAGCCGCGGTACGACCACCGGGTGCGACGCGGGACAGGTCTGCCCCGCCGCGTAGGTCATATGGTCCCGGTGGTTGGCGCTGTCCAGATTCTTCCCGTCCCAGCAGGTGGGGAAGTCCAGATAGTTCTCCAGCTTCGTGCCGGGCGGGCAGTTGATGAAGTCCCGGCTGGACTCGGGCCTGCCCACGCACGACCAGCGCGCGGCCGGGTTCTGGTCGGGGGAGCTTGCCAGGGCGTTGCCCACGACGTACCGCAGGCCGCGCGGATGGGCCACGGCCCTGGTCCGGTCGGTGATGCCCTGGTAGTAGACGGTGACCCGCTCGGGGGCCACCGGGGCTCCGTTCTTGTAGAGGGTGGGGGTCCAGTACGAGGAAAGGTCCACCGTGGGCGTGCAGTTGGTGGTGCCTGAGGCCAGCGACTGGAGCGTCGAGGACGCGTTCGCGGTCCTGTTCCCGTAGAACTCATGGATGTGCGAGCGGCCTGCCTGGCCGGGGAAGACGATCGGGTCGTCGCCCTTGCGGTGGCTGGAGAAGCAGTCCGCGCGGAACTCGCTGCCGCGCAGCGGGGCCGCCGCCTGCGCGACGATCGCGGCCGCCTGGGCGGCGGTGAAGGTGTACGCGTGGCCTGCGTGGCCCGACGCCGCGTGGCGCGAGGCAGCATGAGGGGCTGGTGCGTCGTTCCTCGCGGTGACCCATCCCGCCGTGACCAGGAAGATCACGGCGGCGGTGCTCGCGAGCAGTCGGTGGAGCATGAGGTCGTCCTCCTGGCAGGTTCAGTCGAAGGGGATGCGTACGACGGACTGGTTGCCGACACCGACCGTGCTGGACCCGCCGCCGATGGCGTTCCAGACCTCGATCCGCACCTTGCCGTTCGTCAGATCGCCGAGCGCCCCGGTCGACGACTTGAGCCCCTTGGCCTGCGTGTAGTGCTCCCAGCCCGCAACGGGATCGGTGGCGAAGTAGTGGTACGTCTCCGTCCGGTCCCAGCTGCCGTCGCCCGTACGGTCGTAACTCACCCTGACCTGCTGGCCGTTGGCGACCGTGGTGCCCGCGTCGACGAAGAGGTCGAACTGGGTGGAGCCGCCGTTGTACCTGCGGGTGATCCCGGACGAGGTGAAGACCTGCGGGTTATGCGGGGTGCCGTCGTAGTTGGCGCCGCCCGCCGATGCGAGGCTCACCGTCGCCGCCGATCCCGCCGCGTCGCCCGCGCCGCCTCCCGTGCGCAGATACAGCTGGGAGGAGCCGGACGGCGGCGGGGTCGTCGGCGGGTCGGTGGGGGGCGGGGTCGTCGGGTCGCCGGCGCCCTTGGTCCAGACGGCGACGTAGTCGACGAGCATGGGCCGGCCGGGGACGGTCGCGGGCGTCGGCGTCTTGCCGGCCAGCGCGTCGGGGAACGCGCCGCCGATCGCGACATTGAGCAGGATGAAGTAGCCCGCGTGGTTGGTCATGTTCGCCCAAGTCCCGGCGTCCATCCGGTTCTCGGCGACGCTGTGGAAGAGCTGGCCGTCCACGTACCAGCGCAGCTCGTTGGGGGAGGTGGAACGGTCCCACTCGAAGCGGTACGTGTGGAAGGCGGACTGGCAACTGGCTCCGGGGCAGGCGCGGTTGTTGGCGATGCCGCTGGTCTCGTTGCAGGGGCCGCCGGGATTGACCCCGCAGTGCAGCACGCCCCAGACGGAGTTGATGCCGTTGACGTTCTCCATGATGTCGAACTCGCCGATGGACGGCCAGTTCCAGAAATTTCCGCGGTACGGGGCGCCGAGGGCCCAGAACGCGGGCCAGTAGCCGAGCGCGGCCTGTCCGGTCACATTCGGCATCTGGATGCGGCCCTCGATGCGGAGCGTGCCGCCGGCCGGGGCCTTGAAGTTGGCGCGCTGGGTCTCGATACGGCCGGAGGTCCAGTTGCCCGCGCCGTCCCGGAGCGGGGTGATGCGCAGATTGCCGTTGCCGTCGTGGCTGAGGTTGTCGGGGTTGTTGGTGAAGTTCTGGATCTCACCCGTGCCCCAGTTGCCGGGCCCGCCGGGGTAGGCGTGCCCGAGGTCGATCTGCCAGTCGGCGGACGAGGGCAGGGTTCTGTTGGCGCCGTTGAAGTCGTCGCTCCACTGGAGGCTCCAGCCGGGCGTGGGCGGTACGTCGCCGCGCGCGGATCCTGCGCCGGTGACGGCGATGAAGCCGGCGAGGGCGACGGCCAGGGCGACGACGATGGTGAGGAAGGGGGTCCGTTTGATGCGGCTCGTGCTCAAGGAACACCTCCGGGAGGGGTGGTGCCGAGGGTGGTGCCAAGGAGGGGTGAGAGCGCTCTCACACAGTTTTGTAGATGTAGACAGTGCGGCCGTCAATGGCTCCGCTCCCTTAACTTCCTGAATGCAACAGGGAGTTGGGCCGAATCGCTGGTCAGGAGCGGGGCGCGACCGGGCGGTGACCGGAAGCTGTTCATCCGGTGAGTTGGCTGCCCGAGGCGTCGAGCTCCGCCAGGTCCGACTCGCTCAGTACGAGATCCGCAGCGGCCGCCGAGTCGCGGATGCTCCGGGGGCGGCTCGACCCTGGGATCGGGATCACCGTGGGGGACTGGGCCAGCAGCCAGGCGAGGGCGACCTGCTGAGGGCTCGCGCCGTGACTGCGTGCCACCTGGTGGAAGGCGGCGCAGGGTCCGGGCACGGACGGTCCGGACGGTCCGTCCAGGGAGCTGCGGGAGATGCCGCCGAGTGGGCTCCACGGCAGGAAGGCGATTCCCAGCTCCGCGCAGAGCCGCAGTTCCGCCTCGCTGTCCCGCACTGCCGGGGAGTAGCGGTTCTGGACCGAGACAAGGCGGTCGCCCAACATTCGGCGGGCCAGCCGGATCTGATCCGTGTTCACATTGGAGATCCCCGCCAGCCGGATCGTGCCCTCCTTCAGGAGGTCGTGGAGCGCTCCCAGTGAGTCGGCGAAGGGGACGGAAGGGTCCGGCTTGTGCAGTTGATAGAGACCGATCGCCTCGGTGCCCAGCCTGGACAGCGAGTCTCTCGCGGACCGCTTCAGATGCCGGGGGTCGCCGTTGACCGTCCAGTCGCCGTCGGGCGTCCGGCCTCGGCCGCCCTTCGTGGCGACCAGAACCTCGTCCGTGTCGCCGCGGTACGCCGTGAGCGCGCGGGCGACGAGGGACTCGCCCGGGCCCGGCTCGGCGCCCGGGGCGTAGTACGAATCGGCCGTGTCGATCAGCGTCACGCCCGCGTCGAGGGCGGCATGGACCGTGGCCCTGGCCTGTCGCTCGTCGGGGTGCCCTTCGATGGACAGCGGCATGGCGCCGAGCCCGATCGCACCCACCTGGAGATCACCGAGCCGCCGGTATCGCATTACCGGTTCTCCTCGCCCGAGCCGAGAGTCTCCGCGACGGCCTGCCGCAGCCATTCCGCCGAGTGCCGGAATGTGTATCCCAGCTCCGCAGCACACGCGTTGTCCATTCCATAGGAACGCGCAAAGGAGAACGGCGAAATCTCACCCACCTCCACCGGAAGGAATTCCGCCTTTCCGCCCACTTCGCGCTCGATCGCCGCGCAGATGTCGTCCGTCGTGAGTGTCCCGTACGCATTCGCGTTCACCGGACCGGTGAATTCCTGGCCGGCCGTCCACGCCAGAAAATCGGCGATCTCCTCGACGTACACATAGGTGGCCGGGTGGTTCTCGGCGGGCACGGCGATCGGCTCGCCCGCCCGGATCCGGCGGGCATAGTGGTCCACGCGGCCGGTGAAGTCGTCGTCCCCGCCCAGCACATGGGCGACGCGCACCGCCACATAACCGAATGCCGGATCCCGCGCGAGAACCGCCTCCGCCTGCCGCTTTCCCTCGCCGTAGTGCTCCTCGCGGTAGCTGGCGTCGTCCCATGGCGCCGCCAGATCGACCTGCACCGTCAGCGGGTCGACAGCCTCCTCGAGCACAGGAGCGGTGGAGTGTTCGTACTCGTACACCTCGACCGTCGACGTCATCACATAGCGCCGGGTGCGTCCCGCGAACACCCGCCGGGCGATGTCCGCCTGGCGCGGCGTATAGCAGACCTGGTCAAAGACCACATCGAAGGTGAGCGAACCGAGCGCCCCCCTCAGCGAATCCTCGTCATCGCGATCCGCGACAAGATGAGTCACTCCCGCAGGCGGAGCGGAGGACCCGCGATTGATGACGGTGACTCGGTCTCCCAAATCCAGCAACCGCTCTATGAGTCGCTTTCCGAAATACCGGTTCCCGCCGATGACGCATATCTCGCGCATTCCCAACTCCCTCTCGTCGTAGGTCAAGTGTTACGTTTATGGACCACAGCCTGAAGGGGGAGTCATGGGAGATCCGGCCGTCCAGCCGAAGGAACCACGGCAACTGCGTCCCGCCACCGGCGAAACCTCGGCGGCCGCCTTCGACCCCGTCGACCGCCACATCTTGGAGCTCGTCCAGCGGGACGGCCGCATCAAACTCAGCGAACTCGGCCGCCGCGTACGGCTGAGCCCGGCGGCGGTGACGGAACGGGTCCGCCGGCTGGAGGCCTGCGGCGCGATCACCGGATACGGCGCGCATGTCTCACCGGCCCGCCTCGGCTACGGCATCCAGGCCTTCATCCGCGTCAACCCGCACGGTGGCTACAACTTCAAGCACCCCAGAACGCTGGAGCTGCTCGCCCGCCCCGAGGTGATCGAGGCGCACCATGTCGTCGGCGAGGACTGCTGGATCATCAAGGTCGCGGTGGCCGACACGGTCCATCTCGAGGACGTACTGGAGCAGACCTCGGCGCTCGGCCGTACGACCACGTCGATCGTGCTGACCTCGCCGCTGGAGCGAAAGCCGCTGCTGCCACCGCAGTGACCTCGATGTTTACCCTTTGGTGGGTACCTGACTTATTTGTAGGTACTTGTACGGCGGTGCGCTGCGCAGAAGCATGGCGGCCATGTCCACCACGAACGCCCCACTCACCTCTGTCACCGTCATCGGCCTCGGCGCGATGGGCCGGGCCCTCGCCGGTGCCCTCCTCGACGCGGGCCACCCCACCACCGTCTGGAATCGCTCTCAGGACAAGGGCGAAGAGCTCGTCGCTCGTGGCGCGGTCCGTGCCGCGAGCACCGAAGTTGCCGTACGCGCAAGCGAGTTGACCGTCGTCTGCGTGGTCGACCACGACGCGTCGGCCGCGATCCTCGCGCCGCCGCCCTCGCGGACCGCGTCCTGGTCAACCTCACCTCGGACACCCCGGAGCGCTCCCGCGAGGCGGCCGCCTGGGCGGACGCTCACGGCATCGCCTACCTCGACGGCGCGGTCATGGTGCCGACCCCGCTCGTCTTCTACGGCAGCATCTCGGGCCTGGTGCACGCATACGCGCCGGCCACGGCCGACGGGGTCAAGGCCGTCGACATCGCCCCGTATCTGAACACCATCGTCCGGATCCTGCCGCCCATCGCGGAGTACACGGCGGCCAACATCGACGTGGGCAGCTATCCGGGTGCGCAGGCCAATCTGGGCATGATGGCGGCCGGCGTCGAGCACATCCTGCATGCGGCGCGCGCCCGTGGGCTCGACGTCTCTCAGCTGGAGTCGGTCAAGTCCGTCGCCGACCGGGCGATCGCGAAGGGCCATGGGGCGGACGACTGGGCGAGCACGTACGAGGCGGTCACCGGGTAACCGCTTACGCCGGATGGCCTCCCCGGTTGCCCGCTCCGCGGCCCCGCCGCAGTGTTGCAGGCGTACCGCCCCCGCCCGGCCCAGGGCTCTCGGCGAGGACTGATCAGAGGACTGATCATGCGAGGACGCGTGGCGCTGCACCCGGTACTGGAGCCCGTCCGGGACACGCCTCGAAGGACGACGGGTGGCCGTCCGCTCCTGTGGCTGCTGGCAGTTGCGGGGGTTTTCACCGCCACCCAGCTGATCCTCGTGGTCCCCGGCTCCGGGCTCGGCTGGGACGAGACCGTCTACGTCAGCCAGGTCGGAGGGAACGCCCCGCCCGCGTACTTCAGCGCGCCCCGCGCGCGGGGGATCTCCTACCTCGTCGCTCCGGTTGCCTCCCTGACGGCATCCACCACCGCGATCCGGGTCTGGCTGGCCCTGCTGTCCGGCGGCGGGCTGTTCGCCTGCTTGTGGATCTGGCGCAGGCTGCTGCCCGGCCCGGTGCTCGGCTGCGCGGGTGCGCTGTTCGCCTCTCTGTGGATCACCCTGTTCTACGGCCCCCGGGCCATGCCCAATCTGTGGTGTGCGCTCGGGGCCCTGGCAGCCGTCGGCTGGTTCCTGCGCGCCGTGCCCCGTCCCGGGGAACGCCGGGCGGTCATCGGTGTCGGGTCCGCTGTCGCCTTCGTTGTCCTCATGCGCCCTTCCGACGGGCTGTGGCTGACCCTGCCGATGGTCGCGTCGGCCCTGCTGGTTCCGGGGTGGCGCCGTCCGGCGGTGCTCGCCGCGGTCGTGGGCGGGTTCCTGATCGGGGCCGCGCCCTGGGTCGTCGAGGCGTACGCGCACTACGGCGGTCCGAGCGCCCGGCTCCATCGGGCCGACGAGATCCAAGGCGGACTTGGCTGGCACATGGCCGTGGACGACCAGGTGCGGGCCCTGGACGGGCGTTCGCTGTGCCGCCCGTGCGACGTGCCCTGGAAGTACCCGGTCGCCGCGGCATGGTGGTTCGCGCTGCCGGTACTCACGGCGGGAGGCATCGCGGCGGTGTTCCGCGCGCGCCTCGGCTCACGCATGCATCTGGGCTCACGCATGCATCTGGGCTCACGCACGCATCTGGGCTCAGGGCGGCGCCTCGGCTCACGCACGCATCTCGGCTCACGAACGCACCGAGGATCAGCCGCCCTGCTGGCGACCTTCGCCGCGGCAGCGCTCGCGCTGCCGTACCTCTTCCTCATCGACTACGCCGCGCCCCGTTTTCTCCTGCCCGCCTACGCGCTCCTGGCCCTGCCGGTGGCCGAGTGCCTCGTGTTCCTGGCCGCATTCGTGGCCACCGGCATCCGGCCGTCCCTCCGGCCGATCGGCGCCGGAGTCCTCGCCCTGACCCTCACCGGCCACCTCGCGATCCAGTACTGGATGCTCAGCCACATGGTGGGCGTCGGCCATTCCCTGCGTGCCCATTACTCGACGATCGCGGCCGGGCTGCACCGGCTGGGCGTACGTCCGCCCTGCATGGTCAGCGGCCACCATGCCGTCCCCATCGCCTACTACGCGGGATGCACCTCACGCCAGCCCAGCGGCCACGACGCCAGCATCACGCCCGACGGCATCGAAGCCGCCGCACGCCGCATGCCGGTGGCAGTCGTCGTGGTCGGCGGCAATGCTCCTCCGCCCTACGCGCGCACCTGGCGTGCCTCCGCCCTGCCTCACGTACGCGGCCTCGAAACGTACCGTGTCTACCTGCCGCCAACTCGCTTGCCTTGACCTCGGCGTCAAGGATTACCGTCCTGAACATGCGAATCGGCGAGCTCGCGGAGCGGGCGGGGACCACCACCCGCACCCTGCGCTACTACG
The DNA here is from genome assembly GCF_003054555.1 of Streptomyces lunaelactis. Classification (NCBI taxonomy): domain Bacteria; kingdom Bacillati; phylum Actinomycetota; class Actinomycetes; order Kitasatosporales; family Streptomycetaceae; genus Streptomyces; species Streptomyces lunaelactis. Next base: position 5,925,329 of record NZ_CP026304.1, read on the forward strand.
AGTCCCGCGGGCTCCTGCCCGCGCGGCGCGCGGTGAACGGCTACCGCACGTACGACGAGGACGATCTGCGGCTGCTCCAGCAGATCAGGACCCTGCAGGACTTCGGGTTCGACTTGGAGGAGACCAGACCGTTCGTCGAGTGCCTGCGCGCCGGGCACCCGGCGGGGGACTCCTGTCCCGCCTCGATCGCGGTGTACCGCTCCAAGCTCGGCGAGCTCGATGCGCTCATCGAACAGCTCCAGTCGGTACGGGCCCAGGTCGGCGCGCAGCTCGCGCGCGCCGAGGCGGAACTGCCGGGCGGGCCCGAGCCGCTGTGCGAGCTGACCTACGGAGGGGAACCCGAATGATCCACGCAGCAGGCGTCGACGAGGTGACGGACGCCGACTTCGACGACGAGGTCCTCAGGGCCGACCGCCCGGTCCTGGTGGAGTTCACGGCCGACTGGTGCGGCCCGTGCCGCCAGCTCGCGCCCGTGCTGAGCGCGCTGGCGAGCGAGGAGGCCGACCGGCTCAAGGTGGTCCAGCTCGATGTGGACACCAACCCGGAGATCACGACGCGGTACGCGGTGCTGTCAATGCCGACGCTGATGGTTTTCCGCGAGGGGGAGCCGGTGAAGTCGATGGTGGGCGCCCGCCCCAAGCGCCGACTGCTCCAGGAGCTGGACGACGTGATCCAGGGGCGATCTAGCTAGGGGCTGTCCGGTGGGTCCGCCTCGCGCTGGATCTGGTCGGAGCGGATCGGTCACCGGATCTGTCACGGACGGCGGAGAACCGTATCCGGATCCGGCCGCCGCCACCGGGCCACCTGTCTCACGCCTCAGCCGTGGCGCCAGGGCTACTGGCCGGCGTCGTGGGCGGCGGCTGCGATGGCCTGGATGCCGATGGTCGAGAGCAGCGCGAACTGCTCGCTGGTCGAGGTGCCCGAAGGCGCGGAGAAGACCGCGATACGCAGGTCGCTCCCGGGGACGGTGAGGGTGTCGCAGTCCACGGTGACGGGGCCGAGTTCGGGATGGTGGATGGTTTTGCTGTCGGCGGTGTGGAAGCCCACGCTGTGGGAGCGCCACAGCTCGTCGAAGCGCCTGCTCTCATGCCGTAGGTCGGCGATCAGCGATCGGAGCTCCGTGTCCGCGGGGTAGCGGGCGCTGGATGTGCGCAGGTCGGAGACGAGGGCGGTCTCGAACCGGGCCTCCTCATCGGGGGTGTGGCTGACGCGGGTGGGCAGGTGGGTGAAGTGGCGCCACGCGACGTTGCGCTCCCTGCCGCGCGAGGCTGACGGGTCACCGATCAGCGCCGCCCACAGTGCGTTCCACGAGATCAGGTTCCACGCCGCGTCGTGAACGCTGAACGGGGTGCCGCGCAGTTGGTCCAGCAGCCGCTGGACACCGGGCCCGACATGCTGGGAGACCTGCCCTGTCGAGGGAACGGCCTGCCCACCGAGGAGGAAGAGGTGGTCCCGCTCGGCCTGCGACAGTCGCAGGGCGCGGGAGAGCGCGGCGAGGACCTGGGGAGAAGGTGAGGTGGCGCGGCCCCGTTCCAGGCGCACGACGTAGTCGACGGAGAGCCCCGCGAGCTGGGCCAGTTCCTCGCGGCGCAGTCCCGGAGCGCGCCTGACGCCGTTGACCGGGAGCCCCGCGTCCTGGGGGCTGGTCCGGTCGCGCCATTGGCGCAGAGCTGTGCCGAGTGCCGTGCTGTCCTGAGTCACCCCCCTATTGTCCGCCATCGGCCCGGCCGCAGCCTGGTACTGCCAGACCCCCCGCCGGCCGGGGCTCTCCCTCGATCAGTGCCGGTCAGCAAAGGTTGAGGACATCGCCACCGCAGTGATGACGGAGACGAACAAGGGCTCGTATGCGAAGCGGCGTGCCGCTTCGTCGAGCGGGACCACGCCCGTGGCCCCATCCCCCGGTGACAACGCGCACCACCCCCCGTCGGCCCTCTGGGCCGCCGACCTACGGAGCATGACGATGACCACGAACCACGAGACCGCCCTGGACACCGCAAAGGCCCTTTTCGCCGCCTTCGAGGGACGCGACCCGCAGGGCGTGCGCGCCCTCCTCGTGCCCCACGCCAACATCACCATCCCGCTCTCCATCGAGGGCACGCCCGACCCCTGGTACGTCTTCGACGGCATCGAGCACGTGATGGGCTACATCGAGTCCGTCGCCGCGAAGTTCGACCACGTCGCCTTCCTCGACAAGGTCTACACCGTCAGCGAGGACGCCAAGTCGGTCTTCCTGCAGGCCAACGGCGACATCCTGTCCACCGCCGAACAGCTCGTCTACCGCAACGTGTACGTCTTCCGTCTCGACATCCAGGACGCCAAGGTTGCCAAGGTCTGGGAGTACGCCAACCCCGTCGCCTACGCCAACCTCGGCATCAAGAACTCCGACGCCGAAGCAGCCGCCCAGGCCCGCTGAACACGATGTGCTGTGCCCGGAGCTTCTGCTCCGGGCACACACCCGCAGAACGCCGGTCGGGTCGGATGTCGCCTGTCCAGCACAGCACCCCGGCCGGCCGTGGACAGCGTCGAGAGATGGTGTGTTCTCCTCACAGTCCGGCCGCCATCGCTGACGTGGACCGCATGGCATTGGCGTACGCGTGCTGAACAGCGGCCCCCAGATGCCGCACAACTTCAGCGCGCGCGGTCGGCGGGGCGATCACGGCCATGCATGGCATTTGACAGCTCGAACGCAGCACGTCAAAGTCCCGGCGTGAGCGAGACCAACGATCTGACGCCGGCCGAGGCGCGTGTATGGCGGGCCTTTCCGCGAGGCGAGTCCGTGGACTTCCGCGCCGCCGAGAACGAGGATCCGGCGCTCGGCAACACCTGGGGCGCCGAGCGCCGCATTCCGATGCTGGAGCGGGACGGCGACCGGTATGAGCCGTACGGCTACGAGCAGTTGATGGCGGCCTACCGCCACGTCGGTGACGACGACGCGGCCCGGCTCGTCCAACTCGCCAAGCAGCGCCGCCGACGCACCACGCTCACCTGGTACGGACGGCTGTGGGGGTACGTCCAGGACGCCACCGTCGGCTACGGCTTCCGCCCGTTGCGCGCGGCCGTCTGGCTGCTGTCCCTCATGACCATCGGATCGATCGCGTACGGCCTGGACCACCCACGCCCCATCAAGGCGGACGAGGCCCCTGACCTCAACCCCGTCTTCTACACACTCGACCTGCTCCTGCCCGTCATCAACTTCGGCCAGGAGTCAGCGTTCGCCCCTGACGGCTGGCACCAGTGGCTGTCGTACGCCCTGATCATCACTGGCTGGATACTGGCGACGACGATCGTCGCGGGCGTGACCCGTACGGTCAGCCGCCAATGACCCCCTCCAGAACCCGCGAAAACCTCGCAGAACGCCCTCTGAGAGGGACGCGGGGAGAGCGGACGCGGCGACGGTGCGAATCCGCAGCGACCGTTACGACAGTCCGAGTTCCTTGCCGCGCGGGACCAGTACGTCACGCACATCGGCCCATGCGGCGTCGCTCAGCAGCGGGCGCCACTGCGTGAACAGCCGCAGCAGCGAGGCGCCGTGCCGAGTCCGGAAGGCCCCGTCCGCCCGTGCCAGGTCGAGTTCATTGACCGCCGTCAGCTCGGCGAAGTCCCGGCGCCGGGCGCGCGAAGGCGGGTACGTCCCGCCCGTGAAGCGGTCCCGGAACGCCGCGTCCTCGTCCGCGAGCGTCGCGTACGACGCCCTGCGGTCGCAGCTCGCGTAGAAGTACACGAGCTCCTCCGCCTCCGTCCCGATCACCGCCGCCAGCTCGGAGCGCCGGTCCAGTGGCAGCAGGGCGTGCGCGAACCCGTCCGTGCCGTAGAACGCGTGGCACAGCCCGGCCAGTTGGAGTTCCGGCCGCGCGCCCCACTGGGACAGGCGCTGCCGGACCCGGTCCAGGTGGGCGAGCAGCGTCCCGCCCGGATGCGGCATCCCCTCGGCGCCGTGCTCCCGCAGCAGCGCGACCGCTTCCTTCGTGCTCCCTGATATGTCCACGCACAGAAAAATACCCCGGAACCGAATTGGCGGCCGGGGTCTTTCTTCGCGTATATTAAGTGTTTACGTATGCGTGTGCGCTAAAGCATGCAGGGAAGTTCAATAAAGGCACTGTATCGCGTCAGGAGCTGAATTGTCAACCGAGGAAATGCGGCAGGAACAACAATTCGTCTCTCTCGCCCACGAGCGGCTCGACCAGCTCAGGGCCGAGGCCGAAGCCGCCATGCTCTTCACGATCGCGCAGGTCAGCACCGGTCTTCAGGCGCGAGTGGAGCGCGATGTCGGCGTGGCCGAGCACTCCGCCTCCCTCGCCGCGCTGAATGCCGCCGACTCCGGGCTCTGTTTCGGGCGTATCGACCGGCGCGACGGAGTCACGCACCACATCGGGCGTACGGGAATCCGGCGGGACGACCTGGAGCGGACTCCGCTGCTGATCGACTGGAGGGCTCCCGCCGCGCGGCCGTTTTATCTCGCGACCGGATATGAGCCGATGGGTTTGCGCCGGCGGAGGCACATCACCACCCAGGGGCGCACCGTCACCGCGCTGCACGACGAGATCATGGATCTCGCCGACACCAACCGCACCGGATACGAGTCGCACGACGCCGACGAGGTGCTGCTCGCCGCGCTGAACAGCGCCCGTACCGGTCGGATGGGCGACATCGTGTCGACCATCCAGGCCGAGCAGGACCGCATCATCCGCGCCCCGCGGCGCGGAGTGCTCGTCGTCGAGGGCGGGCCGGGGACCGGGAAGACCGCGGTCGCTCTGCACCGGGCCGCGTATCTGCTGTACGCGAACCGGGAGCAGTTGGCCAAGCGTGCCGTGCTGATCGTCGGACCCAACCCTGCCTTCCTGGGCTACATCGGCGAGGTGCTGCCCTCACTCGGTGAGACGGGCGTGCTGCTGGCGACGGTCGGCGAGCTGTTCCCCGGCGTTACGGCCACGGGCACGGACAGCCCCGCCGCCGCGGCCGTCAAGGGCCGGGCGGACATGGCCGGCGTACTGGCCGAGGCGGTACGGGACCGGCAGGAGGTGCCCGAGAAGGACGCGCCGATCGTCATCCGGCACGACGACGGGGAGCTGCTGCTCGACTGGGACATGGCCGTCGAGGCCCGGCACAAGGCCCGCGAGACCGGCCTGCCGCACAACCTGGCCCGCCCGCACTTCGTCTTCCGGATCATCGACGACCTGACCACCCAGCTCGCCGACCGGATCGGCGCGGACCCGTACGGCGGCCCGAACTTCCTCGGCCCCGACGACATCGCCCAGCTCGGCAAGGGCATCGCCGCGAGCGCCGAGGTGCACGCCGCGATCGCGTCGCTGTGGCCCCCGCTCACCCCGCAGGGGTTCCTCGCCGGGTACCTGGAAGACCCCACCCATCTGCCCGAGCACGAAGCCGAGTTGATCCGGCGCACCGCCACCGCCTGGACTGGCACCGCCTGGACCGGCACCGCGTGGACCGCCGCCGACGTGCCCCTCCTCGACGAGGCCGCCGAGCTCCTCGGCGAGGACGACTCCGCCGCCCTGGCCGCCGCCGAGGCCGAGCAGGCGCGGCAGATCGCCTACGCACAGGGCGTCCTCGACGTCTCGTACGCCTCCCGTACATACGAGTTCGAGGACAAGCACGACGACGATTCCGAGGTCCTCGCCGCGCACGACATCATCGACGCCGAGCGCATGGCCGAGCGGCAGGAGGAGGCCGACCACCGCAGCGCCGCCGAGCGTGCCGCCGCCGACCGGACGTGGGCCTTCGGGCACATCGTCGTCGACGAGGCGCAGGAGCTGTCGGCCATGGCCTGGCGGCTGCTGATGCGCCGCAGTCCGACCCGCTCGATGACCCTGGTCGGCGACCCGGCGCAGACCGGCGACCTGGCCGGGTGCGATTCCTGGCAGGAGATCCTCGCTCCGTACGTCGGCGACCGCTGGGAACTGGCCCGGCTCGGCGTCAACTACCGTACGCCTGCCGAGATCATGGAGTACGCGTCCCGGCGGCGCCGGATCACCGACCCCGCCTTCGAGCCGCCGCGCTCCATCCGGTCGACGGGGGTACGGCCCTGGGAGCTCACGATGCCGCTCGGAGAGGTGGCCCGGCTCGCCGCCGCCGAGACCCCGGACGAGGGCAGGCTCGCGGTGATCGCCCCGCGCGAGCTGCACGCCGAGCTCGCAGGGCTGGGACAGGGCGACGGTCCGCTGGATCTGTCCCGGCCCGTCGTCCTCATCGACCCCCGCCAGGCGAAGGGCCTCGAGTTCGACACCGTCCTCGTCGTCGACCCCGGCCGGATGAGCGCCAACGATCTCTATGTGGCGCTCACCCGGGCCACGCAGCGGCTCGGGGTGGTGCATCCGGGCCGGGGCCGTCCGGCAGCCGGTTCGTCCTCAAGCACCGGACGGGTCCGGCCGAGCCTGCCCGGCGATTGAGGCCAGAGCACAGCAAGCCCGTCCGGGCGTGGCGGCCTACGCGGGCCGCAGCCAGAGCGTCGCCAGCGGTGGCAGCGTCAGCTGGATGCTCGCCCGGCGGCCGTGCGAGGGGACCGATTCCGGCTTCAGCGGGTCCGGGTTGAGAACATCGCTGCCGCCGTAGCGTGCCGCGTCCGTGTTCAGGACCTCGGTCCAGGCCTGGACCGAGTCCGGTACACCGAGGCGGTACTCGTGGCGGACCACCGGCGAGAAGTGGCTGATGGCGAGCAGCGGCGTGCCCGAGGCGTCGTAGCGGAGGAAGGCGAAGACATTGTCCTCGGCCGCGTCGCCGTCCACCCATGCGAAGCCCTCGGGCTCGGTGTCCCGCTGCCAGAGGGCCGGGGTCGCGCCGTACACCGCGTTCAGATCGCCGACCAGATGCCGCACCCCGCGGTGGTCCGCCTCCGCCGAGTACGACGGATCCAGCAGCCACCAGTCCGGGCCGTGGCCCTCCGACCACTCGGCGCCCTGGGCGAACTCCTGGCCCATGAAGAGCAGCTGCTTGCCCGGGTGCGCCCACATGAAGCCGAGATACGCGCGGTGGTTGGCGCGCTGCTGCCACCAGTCGCCCGGCATCTTGCTGACCAGCGCCTGCTTGCCGTGCACCACCTCGTCGTGCGAGATCGGCAGGACATAGTTCTCGCTGTACGCGTACACCATCGAGAACGTCATCTCGTTGTGGTGGAACTTGCGGTGCACCGGCTCGTGCGAGACATAGCCCAGCGAGTCGTGCATCCAGCCCATGTTCCACTTCAGGCCGAACCCGAGACCGCCGAAGCCGCCGGGGCCGACATGGTGGGTGGCCCGGGTGACGCCGTCCCAGGCCGTGGACTCCTCGGCGACCGTGATGACACCGGGGCACCGCCGGTAGACCGTGGCGTTCATCTCCTGGAGGAAGGCGACGGCGTCCAGGTTCTCCCGGCCGCCGTGTTCGTTCGGCGTCCACTCGCCGTGTTCGCGGGAGTAGTCGAGGTAGAGCATCGAGGCGACGGCGTCCACCCGCAGGCCGTCGATATGGAACTCCTCGCACCAGTACGTGGCGTTGGCGACCAGGAAGTTGCGCACCTCCTTGCGGCCGTAGTCGAACTCGAGCGTGCCCCAGTCGGGATGCGCGGCCCTGGCCGGGTCCTCGTGCTCGTACAGCGAACGGCCGTCGAACTCCGCCAGCGCCCAGTCGTCCTTCGGGAAGTGCGCAGGCACCCAGTCCACCAGCACCCCGATGCCCGCCCGGTGCAGGGCGTCGACGAGGAAGCGGAAGTCGTCGGGGGTGCCCATCCGGGAGGTCGGGGCGTAGAAGCCGGTGACCTGATAGCCCCAGGAGCCGCCGAAGGGATGCTCGGCGACCGGCATCAGCTCGACATGGGTGAAGCCCAGGTCCTTGACGTACGCCGGTAGTTGGACGGCCAGCTGGCGGTAGGTCAGTCCCGGCCGCCAGGACGCGAGGTGCACCTCGTAGACGGAGAAGGGCGACTCGTGCACGGGCACGTCGCCGCGGTGTGCCATCCACTCCTCGTCGTGCCACACATGGTGGGACTCGGTCACGATCGAGGCGTTGGCGGGCGGCACCTCGGTGCGCCGCGCCATCGGGTCGGCGCGCATAGTGTGCGAGCCGTCGGGGCGGGTGATGTCGAACTTGTAGAGCGCGCCCTCGCTCACCCCCGGGAGGAACAGCTCCCAGACGCCCGTCGAGCCGAGCGAGCGCATCGGATACCCGGTGCCGTCCCAGTAGTTGAAGTCGCCGGCGACCCGCACCCCGCGGGCGTTGGGCGCCCAGACGGTGAACCGGGTGCCGGTGACGCCCTGGTGCGCCATCGGCTGGGCACCGAGCGCGTTCCACAGCTCCTCGTGCCGGCCCTCGCCGATCAGGTGCAGATCGAGCTCGCCGAGAGAGGGCAGGAAGCGGTACGGGTCCTGCACCTCGATCTCGTGCGTGCCCTCGGCCTCGGCCTCGGACTCACTGTCGGCCACGGTCTCGTCAACGTCGCCGTCGCTGCCGTAGGCGACCAGCAGCTGGTACTCCGGGGCCGTACGCAGCGGCAGCACCCCCGAGAAGAACCCGTCGCCGTCCTCGTGCAGCTCGGCCCGCAGCCCCTTGGAGAGCACGGTCACCGCCCGCGCGTACGGGCGCAGCACGCGCAGCTCGAGGCCGCCCCGCACCGAGTGCGCGCCGAGCAGCCCGTGCGGATCGTGGTGGGCGCCGCTCAGCAGCCGCTCCCTGTCCCCGTCCGCGAGCGGGTGCGCCGCCCGTACGCCATGACTGCCGCCGGCGCGCGGCCGGGGCGCGGCGGGCGCGGGCTGCTCGTGGCGCGGTTCGGTGTCGGCCGGCCGCTTCGGTACATCGGGGTCGGACGAATTGCGGGACGAGGGTCGGGCGGTCACGGGGGGTCGGCCTCCTTGGGCGGCGGGTGGATCTGTGGATCAGGCGAGGGCGGCGATCAGGTGAGGGCGGCCAGTCGGTCGATGGCCGCCATCGGAACCGGCAGCCAGTCGGGGCGGTTCCTGGCCTCGTACACGACTTCGTACACGGCCTTGTCCGTCTCGTACGCACGCAGCAGTTCGGGTTCGGTGCGCGGATCCGCGCCGGAGACCTCGGCGTAGCCCTCGCAGTACGCCGTACGGCAGCGCTCCGCCCAGGAAGGGTTCCACGGGCGGTGCGTGCGCGCCGCGTAGTCGAACGAGCGGAGCATCCCGGCGACATCCCGCACCGGGGGCTGCGGCCTGCGCCGTTCGGTGAGCGGGCGCGCGGGCTCGCCCTCGAAGTCGATGACCGACCAGTGGCCGCCCGCGGAACCGGCGCCGCGCAGCGTCTGGCCCAGATGGAGATCTCCGTGGACGCGCTGGGCCCGCCAGCCGTCGCCGCCCCGGCCCGGCGCGGCGAGCGCGTCGAAGGCCGCGCGCAGCCGGGGCACGTACGGCTGCAGGGCGGGCACCGCCTGTGCGGCCGCGTCCAGCCGCTCCGACATCGCGGCCGCCAGCTGCTCGGTCTGCGGGCTGCGCACCATCACCGTCGGCAGCTCGCTCGCCAGCGCCGCATGGACCTCTGCGGTCACCCGGCCGAGCGCACGGGCCTCGTCGGTGAAGGAGCGCCCGCCGGCCAGTGAGTCCAGCGCGAGCAGCCAGCCGTCCTGCGAGCCGCGCAGGAAGGGCTGCAGCACGCCGAGGGTGTACGGCTCCGGCGTGGTCGACTCGTACCAGGCGACGGGCGCCGGCACCCGGTCGCAGCCCGCGCGGGCGAGCGCGAGCGGCAGTTCCAGATCGGGGTTGGGGCCGGGGTGGACCCGGCGGAAGAGCTTGAGGATGTACGCATCGCCGTACACCAGCGAGGAGTTGGACTGTTCGACGTCCAGCGGGCGCCCGGCGAGGCCGCCGGGGATGGCCGGGCCCCGGTCGAACCGGTCGAAGCGCAGCGGCCCGAGCGAGCCGGGCGTACGCAGCCGCTCCAGGATCAGCTCGGCCAGCCGGGGATCGTGCAGACCTTCGTAGACCGTCCGTCCGGCCAGCGGACCCTCCGCCGGACGGCCGATCAGCGCGGGCGCGAGATACGGCGGCAGGGTCTCGCGCACGCCGAGCAGGAGCTGATAGCAGTCGTTCGAAGCCTGGGCGCCCCCTCCCGGCTGCTGGACCCGGACGAGCAGATGCAGCAGCCCGCTGCCGGGTCCGTCCAGCGGCAGCAGTTCGGTCGCCGAGACGAGCGAGAAGCCGGTGACCGGCCGGCCCTTGCCGGCGAACCAGCGCTGCCGCGGCAGCCATTCGTGCAGGAGTGGGGCGAGTGACGGGAGAAGAGCGACGAGAGTCCGGGTGGATGCAGCCTCCGACATGGCATCGCGTCCTTTCCCCGGGTACACCACGAATGCGCAGAGTGTCCCGGATTACAGCTGTGGCTGTCCGGCGGCGCGCGGGGATGAGGGGGAGAGTGCCCAGGGCGGGGCGGCGGAAACCGCCCCGCGTGACATACCTCTCCCCATCCGTGCCTCAGGTCGGGGCCTGGTCCTTCCTGAGCCGGAACCAGTAGAAGCCGTGCCCGGCGAGAGTCAGCAGGTAGGGCCACTGGCCGATGGGGGGGAACCGCACCCCGCCGATCAGCTCCACCGGATGCCGGCCGCCGAAGGCCCGCAGATCGAGCTCGGTGGGCTGCGCGAAACGCGAGAAATTGTTGACGCAGAGCACGAGATCGTCCTTGTACTCGCGAAGGAAGGCGAGCACGGCCGGATTCGACGAGGGCAGTTCGGTGTACGAACCGAGGCCGAAGGCGTGGTTCTGCTTGCGGATCTCGATCATCCGCCGGGTCCAGTGCAGCAGCGATGACGGCGAGGCCATCGCCGCCTCGACATTGGTGACCTGGTAGCCGTAGACCGGATCCATGATCGTGGGGAGATAGAGCCGGCCGGGGTCGCAGGAGGAGAAGCCCGCGTTCCGGTCGGGCGTCCACTGCATCGGGGTCCGTACGGCGTCCCGGTCGCCCAGCCAGATGTTGTCGCCCATCCCGATCTCGTCGCCGTAGTACAGGATCGGCGATCCCGGCAGCGACAGCAGCAGCGCGGTGAACAGCTCGATCTGGTTGCGGTCGTTGTCGAGCAGGGGCGCGAGCCGCCGGCGGATGCCGATATTGGCACGCATCCGCGGGTCCTTGGCGTACTCCGCGTACATGTAGTCGCGCTCTTCGTCCGTGACCATCTCGAGCGTGAGCTCGTCGTGGTTGCGCAGGAAGATGCCCCACTGGCAGTTCTTCGGGATCGCCGGGGTCTTGGCGAGGATTTCCGAGACCGGATAGCGCGACTCGCGCCGCACCGCCATGAAGATCCGCGGCATCACGGGGAAGTGGAACGCCATGTGGCATTCGTCGCCGCCGGCCGGGAAGTCGCCGAAGTAGTCGACGACGTCCTCCGGCCACTGATTGGCCTCGGCGAGGAGCACGGTGTCCGGGTAGTGGGCGTCGATCACCTTCCGTACGTGCTTGAGGAAGGTGTGGGCGGCGGGGAGGTTCTCGCAGTTGGTGCCCTCCTCCTTGTACAGATACGGCACGGCGTCCAGCCGGAAGCCGTCGATGCCCAGGTCCAGCCAGAAGCGCAGCGCCGAGATGATCTCCTCCTGCACCGCCGGGTTCTCGTAGTTGAGATCGGGCTGGTGCGAGAAGAAACGGTGGAAGTAGTACTGCTTGCGGACCGGGTCGAAGGTCCAGTTGGACGTCTCGGTGTCGACGAAGATGATCCGGGCGTCCTCGAACTGTTTGTCGTCGTCGGCCCAGACGTAGTAGTCGGCGAACGGCCCTTCCGGGTCGTTGCGGGACTCCTGGAACCACGGGTGCTGATCGCTCGTGTGGTTCATGACGAAGTCGATGATGACGCGCATACCGCGCTGGTGGGCGGCGTCGACGAACTCCACGAAGTCGGCGAGATCGCCGAATTCGGGCAGCACGGCGGTGTAGTCGGAGACGTCGTAACCGCCGTCCCTCAGTGGTGACTTGAAGAACGGCGGCAGCCAGAGGCAGTCGACCCCCAGCCACTGCAGATAGTCAAGTTTGGCGGTGATGCCCTTGAGGTCGCCGATGCCGTCGCCGTTGCTGTCCTGGAAGGACCGCACGAGGACTTCGTAGAAGACGGCCCGCTTGAACCAGTCGGGATCGCGGTCCTTGGCGGGGGTGTCCTCGAACAGGTCGTGGACGGGCTCATTGACGATCATGATGTGGGTGACCCTCCGATCGGCGGGGACGGTCGCAGAACGACGATGTGCGCGGGCGTGATGCCCGGCTCGAGGCGCACATAGTTGGCCCTGCCCCAGTGATAGGTCTCGCCGGTGAGCTCGTCGCGCACCGGTGCGCTCTCGTGCCATTCGAGGCCGAGGTGCGGCATGTCCAACGAGACCGTGGCCTCCTGGGTGTGGTGGGGGTCGAGGTTGGCGACCACGACGACGGTGTTCGAACCGGAAGCGCCGTCGGCGGATTTCGAGTACGCGATGACCGCGTCGTTGTCGGTCGGGTGGAAGTGGATGTCACGCAGCTGCTGGAGGGCGGGATTGCGGCGTCTGATCCGGTTGAGAGTGGTGATCAGCGGGGCGATGGTGCGGCCTTCACGCTCCGCCGACTCCCAGTCGCGCGGGCGCAGTTGGTACTTCTCCGAGTGAAGGTACTCCTCGCTGCCGTCCCGCAGCGGGGTGTTCTCACAGAGCTCGTAACCGGCGTAGACCCCCCAGGAGGGGGCCATCGTCGCGGCGAGCACCGCCCGTACCTCGAACGCGGGCCGGCCGCCCCGCTGGAGGTAGGCGTGCAGGATGTCGGGGGTGTTGACAAAGAAATTGGGCCGCATGTAGGAGGCCGCCTCGCCGGACAGCTCGGTGAGGTACTCGGTGAGCTCCTGCTTGGTGTTGCGCCAGGTGAAGTACGTGTACGACTGCTGGAACCCGATCGCGGCCAGGGTGTGCATCATCGCCGGACGGGTGAACGCCTCGGCCAGGAAGACCACGTCGGGATGGCTGCGGTTGATGTCCGCGATCACCTTCTCCCAGAAGACGACGGGCTTGGTGTGCGGATTGTCGACGCGGAAGATCCGTACACCGTGGTCCATCCAGAAACGCAGCACCCGCAGCGTCTCGCGGACCAGACCGCGCATGTCCGCCTCGAAGGCGATCGGGTAGATGTCCTGGTACTTCTTGGGCGGGTTCTCGGCGTACGCGATGGAGCCGTCGGCACGGTGGTGGAACCACTCGGGGTGCTCGGTCACCCAGGGGTGGTCGGGGGAGCACTGGAGCGCGAAGTCCAGCGCGACCTCCATGCGCAGGGCGCCCGCCGTCTCGACGAAGTGGTCGAAGTCCTCCATGGTCCCGAGACCGGGGTGGAGCGCGTCATGGCCGCCGTCGGGGGAGCCGATCGCCCAGGGCACCCCGACATCGTCCGCGCCGGGGGAGAGGCTGTTGTCGGGGCCCTTGCGGTGGGTCGTGCCGATGGGGTGGACCGGCGGCAGATAGACGACGTCGAAGCCCATCGCGGCGACGGCCGGGAGCCGCTCGGCGGCGGTGCGCAAGGTGCCGGGGACGGGCGGTGCGCCCTCCCTCACGACCGCGCCCTCGGAGCGCGGGAAGAGCTCGTACCAGGAGCCGTACAGCGCGCGCTGCCGCTCGACGAGGAGGGGCAAGGGGCGGGAGGCGGTGACCAGTTCGCGCAGCGGGTGGCGGTTGAGCGCGGCGGCGGCGTCCGGGGCGAGGGCGGCGGCGAGCCGGGCGGCTGCCGAACGGGTCTCGTCGCGCAGGGCGTCGACCGCGGCGAGCACGGCCTCCCGCCCGTCGCTCTTGGGCACCCCGGCGGCGGCCCGCTCGTAGAGCTGGGCGCCCTCCGCCAGGACGAGCGCGGTGTCGATACCGGCGGGGATCTTGATCTGGGCGTGGTGCCGCCAGGTGGCGACGGGGTCGCTCCACCCTTCGACGGCGTACGTCCAGCGCCCCTCGGCACCGGGAGTGACGTCGGCGCCCCACCGGTCGGTGCCGGGGGTGAGCTCGCGCATGGGGGTCCAGGGGCCGGGGCGGCCGCTGGGATCACGCAGTACGACATTGGCGGCGACGGCGTCATGACCCTCGCGGAAGACGGTGGCGGTGACCTGGAAGGTCTCACCGGCCACTGCTTTCGCTGGTCTTCTTCCGCAGTCGACGAGGGGGCGGACGTCCAGGACGGGAATGCGACCGATCATGGGATCACCTGAGGGCTGTGCGGGCAGGGCGGATTGAGCGTGTTGAGTCTTTTTACGCGGTTTGGGTGTTCTTTGTAGCTGCTCAGTCGACGACTGGCGGGCTGCGGGCATGGCCGCTCCTGTCCGCGTTCACTCGGGTGGGCGGAAAGAATGCTGTGAGAGGTGTGCGATCGCATGCGTACCGGAGGAGCCTTCCCACGCTCCTCGGGTGGGCAATCCGGTGGTTTGTTAACTACTAGGGCGTAGGTGTCTGCACAAGAACCTGGCGGGTCCGATCGGGGTTCTGCTGGGGGTCCAGGGGCCGGGGCGGCCGCTGGTGGCTGCACAAGAACCTGGCGGGTCCGATCGGGTCTGCGACACGCAAAGAGACCGGGCCCGTCGTGATGACGGAACCGGTCTCCTCTCCGTGGGCGGCTCGCAGGGACTGTCTACGCGCCCCAGCTCGGCTCGGGCCTCGGCTTCCTCATGACTCCTCACCCGACCACATCTGCCACGGCTGCCTGGCCACCCACTCGTCCACCGGCGCCGGCTTCAGCGAGAGCGCCTCCGCCGAGACACCGTTGTCACCCGACAGCAGGCCGGGCTCCGCGCCGCTCGCCATGTAGTGGTAGATCCCCGCCACCCCGGCCGCCGACTCCGCGCCCAGGATGTGTGCGAGCCCCTGCTGGAAGACCGTCGGCTGCAGCTCTACGTAACGGATCTCGCGCCCGAGACCCTGCCCGAACGCCGTCGCCAGCTCCTGGCCCGTCAGCGTCTGCGCGCCGCCGATGTCGAAGGTGCGGCCTGCCACGCCCTCCACCGTGAGCGCCGCGTACACCGCCTCCGCCAGGTCCCGGTGCGAGATCCAGGCGGTCGGCACCTCGGCGGGCAGCGGGTAGGCGAGCACGCCCTCGTTCACCAGCGCCGGGCCGTTCCACGGGCTGAAGAGGTTGTCGAGATAGACCGGCGGGCGTACGACCACCACCTCCACACCGCTGTGGGCGAGGCTCTCCCGGACCACCGTCTCGGCCAGCCGGCGCGTCTCGAAGGCCGCGACATTCGTGGACCGCTCCGGGACACGGGTGTTGGAGTTGTAGACCAGCCGCCGCAGCCCGGCCTCACGGGCCGCCTTGGCGATGTGCTGCGCGTACGTCATGACCTTCTCGGCCTGGTACACCAGCGGTATCACCACCGCGGCGTGCGTGGCTCCCTCGAAGAGCCGGCGAACGTCCTCGTAGCGCCCGAGGTCACCCCCGGCGACGGAGATGCCGGGGAGCTCCGGCCGGTCCGCCTCGGGCCTGCGGCTCAGCGTGCGGACCCGGTGTTTCCGCTCGGCCAGCAGACGGGCCGTCGCGCCCCCCTGGAAGCCGGTCGCCCCCACAACCGCGATGCGCATCGGAATGTGATCGGACATGAGTCTGAAGAGCCCTTCGATAGGGTGTGGCTGCTGCCGTGAACGGCTCTTCCAGGCTCGCGTCGGCGGCTTCGGCCAATCAATTAACAAACCGGGGCGGAGGTTGAAGGATCGTCCAATGGAACCTACGGACCGCGAAGGCGACGATCTCCTCAGTGAACTGCTGAAACCCCTCCGTCTCACAGGGGTCTTCGACAGCCGGTGGCATGTCCGCGCTCCCTGGGCCATCGAGGGTGACGCGGAACAGAGCTGCGCCGTACTGCACTTCATCACCGAGGGCGGCTGCTGGATCACCGGCGCGGACCAGACCCCGCTCGAACTGCACGCGGGAGACCTCGCCCTGTTCCCCACCGGCACCGCCCACCGGCTCTCCGACCGGCCCGACAGGCGCGGCGTGGCGCTCGCCGCCGTACTGCCCGAGCGCGAGCCCGGCACCTCCGGCGAGATCAGGATCGAGGGCGAGGGACCCGTGAGCCGGCTTCTCTGCGCCGGGCTGCACTACGACGCGAGCGCCGCCACGCACCTCTACAAGGCGCTGCCCTGGGCCCTGGTGCTCGACGGCTCCCAGGTGGACAAGGAGCCCCTGCTGCGCGACACCCTGCGGCTGCTCGCCACCACGGACCGCCCAGTAGGACCGGGCGACCGGCTGATCACTCTACGCGCGTTCGAGATGGCGCTGGTGCTCGCGCTGCGGCCGCTGCTGTGCGAGCTGGCCGACAATCCCTCGTCGCTGCCCGTGCTGCGCCACCCCGGCATCAGCAAGGCGATGGTGATGATGGCGACCCGGTTCGCCGAGCCCTGGACCGTCGAGTCGCTCGCCCGTGAGGTGGGCATGTCGCGCTCCGCCTTCACCGCCGCCTTCCGTGACCTGGTGGGCGAGGCGCCCGCACGGCATCTGACGGGCCGGCGGATGCAGGAGGCGGCCCGGCTGCTCGGCGAGACCTCGCTGCCCCAGTCCGCGGTGCCGGAGCGCGTCGGGTACCAGAGCGCCGTCGGTTTCCACCTCGCCTTTCGCAAGTGGTACGGGAAGACGCCGGGAGAGTACCGATCAGGAAGCTCCTCAGCTGCATGACTGGCTGGTTCTTAATCACCGCTGGACGGTCGTTCATTGCCGACTGTCCCTGGCTGGAGCGAGGCTCGGCTATGTCGGGGGACGTTCCGTTTGAGGAGAGACGTTGACCAGGTCCGGCCAGGAATACCTCGATTCGCTCCGGGACGGGCGCGAGGTGTGGCTCGACGGCGAACGGGTCAAGGACGTCACCCGCCATGCCGCCTTCCGCAACACCGCGTCGTCGATCGCACGCCTCTACGACCTGGCGCACGAATCGGAGCACCGTGAAGTGCTCACCTCCGGCGGTGTCCACCGCGCCTTCGCCGTACCGCGCTCGTACGAGGACCTGGTCGCGCGGCGCAAGGCGTACAAGGTGTGGGCGGAATCGAGCTTTGGCTTCCTGGGCCGTTCGCCCGACTACATGGCGGGCGGTGCGGCCGGATTCGCCGCCGTGCCGCAGCTGTTCACCACCGACTCCTTCGACGGCGCCGACAACGCCCTCGCCTACCACCGCAGGCTCGCCGAGGGTGATCTGTACTCGGCCTTCACCATCACCAACCCGCACTCCGGCGAGGGGGAGGACGACCTGGTGGTGCGGGTCGTCGCCGAGAAGGACGGCGGCATCGTGGTGAGCGGCGCCAAGACGGTCGGCACCGGTGCGGTCTTCGCCGACGAGGTGATCGTCGGCACGATCGAGCCGCTGGCCCCGGGGGACGTGGAGCACGCGCTGTGCTTCTCGGTGCCCATCGGCACACCCGGCCTGCGGTTCGTCTCGCGCACCTCGTACGAGGCACAGGCCCGCAGCGTCTTCGACAACCCGCTCTCCTCCCGTTTCGACGAGAACGACGCGCTGCTCGTGTGCGAGGACGTCTTCGTGCCGTGGGAACGGGTGCTGACGTACCGCAACGTCGAGGCGACCGGCGCGATGTGGTGGCAGACCCCCGCCTATCTCAACTTCGGGCACCAGGCGGCCACCCGCTTCTGGACCAAGCTCGAATTCCTCACCGGCCTCGCGATCCTGCTGACCCGCACCAACAAGACGTACCAACTCCCCGCCGTCACCCAGTCGGTCGGCCGGCTGCTCGGCATGGTCGCCCAGGCCAAGGCCTTCGTGCTCGCCGCGGAGGCGAGCTACGAACAGGTCGACGGCGGCCGCGGGGGCGTCAGGCCGGGCCAGGAGATCTCCTTCGCCCAGCGCATCATGGCCGGTGAGCTCTACCCGCGCGCCGTCCAGGAGATCAAGCTGCTCGCGGGCGGCGGCGTCATCCAACTGCCCGCGTCCGCCGAGGATCTGCTCCACCCGCAGCTCGGTCCCGTCGTCAGGAAGTATCTGCGTGCGCCGGGGAGTTCGGCCGAGGACCGGATCAAGCTGCTCAAGCTGGTCTGGGACGCGCTCGGTTCGGAGTTCGCCGGCCGCCATGAGCAGTACGAGCGCTTCTACCACGGCGCCCCGCACGTCTATCTGACCATGCAGACGTGGGCCGGTGGCGCCGAGAACTGCGAGGAGCTGGCCCGGGCCTGTCTCGACGGCTACGGTCTCCCTCCGGCCGGACAGGACCTGGGGACCGACAAGTGACCTCGGCCCGCAAGGGGGCCGCGCTCGCACTGCTCGCCGCCACCCAGCTGCTGCTGATCATGGACACCGCGATCATCAATGTCGCGCTGCCCTCGGTCGGCGACGATCTCGGCTCGGGCTCGGCAGGTCTGTCCTGGGTGGCCAACGCGTATCTGATCACCTTCGGCGGGCTGCTGCTCCTCGGCGGCCGCACCGCCGATCTGCTGGGCCACCGGCGGCTCTACCTCACCGGACTCGGCCTGCTCGCCGCCGCATCCGCGGCCGGAGGCATCGCGGGGACCGCGGGCGAGCTGATCGCGGCGCGGGCGGTGCAGGGCGTGGGGGCCGCACTCGCCGCCGCCGCGGCCTTCGCCCTGTTGCTCAACCTCTTCCCCGACGGGCCGGACCGGCACAGGGCGCTCGGCGCGTTCGCCGCGATGGGCGGGCTCGGCGGGGTGACGGGCACCGTGCTCGGCGGGGTGCTCACCGATCTGCTCGGCTGGCGCTCCACGTTCTGGCTCAATGTGCTCCTCGCCCTGGTGCTCGGGCTGCTCGCACTGCGCGTTCTCGACGGGGGGACGCGCAGCGCACAGTCCGGCTTCGACCTCGGCGGCGCGCTCACCGCGACGGGCGGACTCGGCCTGGTGGCGTACGCACTCGTCGGCGCGGGCGAGGCGGGCTGGACCTCCCCGCGCACCCTCGCCGCAGGCGGCGCAGGACTCCTCCTGCTGGCGGCGTTCGCGGTGGTGGAGTCGCGGGTCGCCCGCCCGCTGGTGCCGCCCGCCGTACTGCGACGGCCCGCGCTGCGCGACGCCAACATCCTCAGTGCGCTGGCCCAGATGGCGCTGTTCCCGATGTTCTTCCTGGTCAGCCTCTATCTGCAGAGCGTGCTCGGACAGTCCCCGCTGACCGGCGGGCTCGGCCTGCTGCCGCTGTCGCTGGCCGTTGTCGCCGTCGCGCCGCAGACCGGCCGTCTCATCTTCCGTATCGGGCTCGGGTCCACCATGACGCTCGGCTTCGGACTGCTGTTCGTGGGCATGGTCTGGCTGGCGCTCGCTCTCGCCGCCGACGGCACCTTCCTCAGCACCGTTCTCGCGCCCAGCCTGGTCCTCGGCGTCGCCCTGCCGCTGGTCATGGTCACCACCAATGTGGCCGCGACCGCGGAGGCCGCGCCCGAGGAGACCGGGCTCGCCTCCGGACTCATCAACACCAGCCAGCAGTTCGGCTCGGTGCTCGGACTCGCCGTGCTGGTGGGCGTCGCCACCGCCGCAGGCGGCTCGTCGGCCGCCGCCCAGACCGCGGGTTTCCGGTCCGCGCTGCTGGCCGGCGCCGCCTTCGCGGCCCTGGCCACCCTGCTCTCCGTACGACTGCGGCTGCCCGTGCCCGCGATGGCGTCGCCACGCCAGGACCGGACAGGCGGCGCCGTGGAGTGACCGTGTGCGGCGCGCAAGCGTGCGGAGTACGCATGCGGCTTCAGCGTCCGGTGACCGCGTGACGCGAGCCGCTCCGCATCCCACCCACTGAACCGATGTTGCCCAAGGGGGGCATTCCGTTGACCCTGTACGACCTTGTCGCGCCCGGTCTCGATCTGCGCGGCGAACCGCGCTACCGGATAGCCGAGATACGCGCGGCCGATCCGCTCGGCGCCGACGCAATGCTGGCCGCACTGCCCGCGATGAACGCCGCCGCCGATGTGCCCGCGCTCACCGTCGCCCTGCGCGCCCTGGTGCCCGATCCCGACCGGGTCGCCGCACTCAGCGTCGTCGACGCGCTCGCCGCCATGCGCGACCTCGGCATCCTCCTCGGCTCCCTCAAACGCCACGGTACCGAGCCCGTCCCGGCCGTGCCCGAAGTCCTGCCGGTGCTCGAGGAGCTGGGGCGGCGCACCGACATGGTGCCGCGCGACACCGTGCACCACTACACGACCTGGAACCCTCTCGGCGCCAGGCAGCGGATGTACACCGGCGACAGGATGGAGGCCAGTCTCCAGGACGCGGTCCGGATGGTCTTCCCCAGCCTGGTCGCCGCGCTCGGCACCTGCGCGGAGCTCGCCCGCCTGGAACCCTACGACCCCGGCTTCGCACTCTGCCTCGACCGCACCGCCCAGCATGTGCAGGCCATGGTGGACTCCATCGACTTCACCGTCGCCAACGTCTCGCCGGTCTTCTTCGCGCAGGAGATGCGCTCCTACTTCGAGGAGATCGACGTCGCGGGCCACGAGTACCTGGGCCCGGCCGCCGCCCAGGTGCCGCTCTGGCTGGTCGATCTGACCCTGTGGCAGTGCGACCGCAGCAACCCGAAGTACGACGCGTTCCTGCGCGAGTCGGTGCAGTACAGCCTCCCGTCCTGGCGCGACCACTACGCCAGGCACCAGGGCGGCACCTCCGCCGTCTCCAAGCTCTCCGCGGCCATCAGCTGGGAGGCGGTCGACCGGCTGCCGCAGCAACTCGCCGCCTCCGCGGTCTCCCTCGCCCGGGTGCTGCGCATCCTCAAGACCTTCCGCGCCCGCCATATGACCATCGCCCGCAAGGCGTACAGCGAGGACGTGCGGCTCTACGACATGGGCAGCGGCGGGGCCCCCATCGAACTGCTGCGCTCGGTACTCGATCTGACCCGGGACAACGAAACCCTCGTACGCCGCTCCGTCGAACGGCCGAACACCCCCTGACCGTCCCGACCGCCGAAGGAAGTCCGACCCCATGACCCACATAATGATCGCCGGCGGTGGAATCGCGGGGCTCACCGCGGCACTCGCCCTGCACACCGCCGGATTCGAGCGGATCACCGTCGTCGAGACGGCCCCCGAGATCCACCCGGTCGGCGCCGGACTCAACATCATGCCCAACGCGGTACGCGAACTCGACGCGCTCGGGCTGCTCGACCGTCTCGAGGAGCGAGCCGTACGCACCCATGAGCTGCGCTACTACCACCGCAGCGGCGGACTCATCTCCCGCGAGCCGCGCGGCCTCGGCGCCGGATACCACTGGCCCCAGCTCTCCATCCAGCGCGGCGATCTCCAACTGGTGCTCGCCGACGCGGTACGGACAAGGCTCGGCGCGGGCGCCCTGGTGGGCGGGGTGCGCGTCATCGGCGTGGAGCCGATGCCGGACGGGCGCCCACGCGTCCAGCTGGAGCACCGCGACGGTGCCCGGCGCGGCAAGGCCTCCCTCGAACCGGACCTCCTCATCGGCGCCGACGGCATCCGCTCGGCGGTCCGGGCCGCGCTCAACCCCGGCGAGGGCGAGCCGCCGTGGAACGGCATGCTGGTGTGGCGCGGCGTCTCCAGGATGGCCGCCCACCGGATCGGCACGTTCATGTTCATCGCGGGCGACGACCGGCAGAAGGCCGTGGTCTACCCGATGACCTCGCCTGACAAGGACACCGGTGAGGTCCTCGTCAACTGGGCGCTCGCGATGCCCGCCGACGCCGTCGACGACGCTACGCGCGGAGACTGGAACCGGCAGGTGCCCGTCGAGAAGTTCCTCCACCACTACGAGGGCTGGGACTTCGACGGCGTCAGCGTCACCGAGGTCCTCCGCGCCGCCGACACGGCCTTCGAGTACCCGATGGTGGACCGCGAGCCCCTGGAGCGCTGGTCCCACGGCCGTACGACGCTGATCGGCGACGCGGCCCACGCGATGTACCCGATCGGCTCCAACGGCGCGACCCAGTCCATCGTCGACGGCCGCGCACTCGCCCACGCCATGGCCCGGTACTCCGAGCCGGCCCACGCGCTGGCCGCGTACGAGGCGGAGCGCCGGCCGGCCATGACCGAGCTCCAGCGGGCGAACCGGCAGCTCGGCCCCGAGGTCGTCATCAACCTCGCCCACGAACGGGCACCCGGCGGCTTCACCGACATCGAGGAGGTGATTCCGGCGCGGGAACGCGCCGAGATCGCAGCCCGTTACGCGGCGACCGGGGCCTTCGACCCGGCGAGGGTCAACCAGGGTTCCCCGTACGGCCTTTCGGTGCGTTCGCTGCGCTGAGTGCCCCGGCGGACGCCCGCCCGAGGGGCGTACGCCGTGGTTGCGGAGGGCGGGCTGGCACTAACGTCGTCGGTGACGGAGAGGCGCACACCGTCGTGCGTCCCCTCGGATGCGTACCTCCCCTTGAAGGTGGGACCCGTGAAGGCCATTCGTCGATTCACCGTCCGCCCCGTCCTCCCCGGACCTCTCAGCCCGCTCAGCGACCTCGCGCGCAATCTGCGCTGGTCCTGGCACACCGAAACCCGAGACCTCTTCCAGTCCGTCGACCCCGAGGGGTGGCAGGCCGCCGGGGGCGATCCTGTGCGGCTGCTCGGGGCCGTCTCCGCCGCTCGACTGGCCGAGCTGGCCGGGGACCGGCGCTTTCTGCGCAGACTGACCGCCGCGGCCGACGACCTGGACGACTATCTGCACGGCCGCAGGTGGTACCAGGCCAACAGCGGCGCCCCCGGGGACACCGACCCCGAGGCGCCGGAGTTCCCGGCCGCGGTGGCCTACTTCTCACCCGAGTTCGGCGTCACCGCCGCACTCCCGCAGTACTCCGGCGGCCTCGGCATCCTCGCCGGAGACCATCTCAAGGCCGCCAGCGACCTCGGCGTACCGCTCATCGGGGTCGGCCTGCTCTACCGGCACGGCTACTTCCGCCAGTCCCTGTCCCGCGACGGCTGGCAGCAGGAGCACTATCCGCTGCTCGACCCGAACGAGCTGCCGCTGAGCCTGCTGCGGGAGGGCGACGGGACACCCTGCCGGGTCTCCCTCGCACTGCCCGGCGGGCGCTCGCTGCGCGCCCATATCTGGGTCGCGCGGGTCGGCCGTGTACCGCTGCTGATGCTCGACTCGGACGTCGAGGAGAACGGCCCCGGCGAGCGCGAGGTCACCGACCGGCTGTACGGCGGCGGCAGCGAGCACCGGCTGCTGCAGGAGATGCTGCTGGGGATCGGGGGAGTGCGGGCGGTACGGGCGTACTGCCGGCTGACCGGACACCCCGCGCCCGAGGTGTTCCACACCAACGAGGGCCACGCCGGTTTCCTCGGCCTGGAGCGCATCCGCGAACTGGGTGACACGGGTCTGGACTTCGACGCGGCCCTGGAGGCGGTGCGGGCGGGCACCGTCTTCACCACGCACACCCCCGTGGCCGCCGGCATCGACCGCTTCGACCGCGAGCTCGTCGCCCGGCACTTCGGCGAGCGCGGGGAGCTGGCGGGAGTGCCGGTCGAGAAGGTGCTCCAGCTCGGCATGGAGACCTATCCGGGCGGCGAGCCCAATCTCTTCAACATGGCGGTGATGGGGCTGCGGCTGGCCCAGCGCGCCAACGGGGTCTCCACGCTCCACGGGGCCGTGAGCCGCGGCATGTTCGCCGGTCTGTGGCCGGGCTTCGACGCCGAGGAGGTGCCGATCACCTCCGTCACCAACGGGGTGCACGCGCCCACCTGGGTGGCGCCCGAGGTGTTCCGCCTCGGGGTGCGCCAGATCGGGGTGAGCCGGGCCGAGGACGCCCTGTCCGTGGGCGGCTCCGAACGCTGGGACGCCGTGGCCGACATCGCGGACGCCGACATCTGGGAGCTGCGGCGCGCGCTGCGCGAGCAGCTGGTCCTGGAGGTGCGGTCGCGGCTGAACGCCTCCTGGCGGCAGCGCGGCGCCGGCGCGGCCGAACTGGGCTGGATCGACGGGGTCCTGGACCCGGACGTGCTCACCATCGGCTTCGCCCGCAGGGTCCCCTCGTACAAACGGCTCACGCTGATGCTGCGCGACCGCGACCGGCTGATGGAACTGCTGCTGCACCCGACCCGCCCGGTCCAGATCGTCGTCGCGGGCAAGGCGCATCCGGCGGACGACAGCGGGAAGCGGCTGGTCCAGGAGCTGGTGCGATTCGCGGACGATCCGCGCGTCCGTCATCGCATCGTCTTCCTGCCCGACTACGGCATGGCGATGGCGCAGAAGCTCTACCCGGGCTGCGATGTGTGGCTGAACAATCCGCTGCGGCCGCTGGAGGCGTGCGGGACGAGCGGGATGAAGGCGGCGCTGAACGGCTGCCTCAATCTGTCGGTGCTGGACGGCTGGTGGGACGAGTGGTTCGAGCCGGACTTCGGCTGGGCCATCCCGACCGCGGACGGCTCGGCGACCGACGACGACCGGCGCGACGATCTGGAGGCGGCCGCGCTGTACGAGCTGATCGAGGAGCGGGTGGCCCCCCGCTTCTACGACCGCAACGGCAGTGGACTGCCCGGACGCTGGATCGAAATGGTCCGCCGTACGCTGACGACGCTCGGCCCCAAGGTGCTCGCGGGCCGCATGGTGCGCGAGTACGTGGAGCGTCTGTACGCCCCCGCGGCCCGGGCCCACCGTTCCCTGAACGCCGATACGGCAAGGGAGCTTGCGGCCTGGAAGTCCCGGGTGCGCGCCGCCTGGCCGTGGGTGGCCGTCGACCATGTGGAGGCGCTGGAACAGGCGGCCGCGGCGGGCGGCACGGCGGAGCTCGGCTCAACCCTCGCCCTGCGGGTGCGGGTCGCCCTCGGCGAACTCCAGCCGGACGATGTGGAGGTACAGGCGGTGGCGGGCCGCGTCGACTCCGACGACGCGATCGCCGGCGCCCAGAACTTCCCGCTGAAGCCGACGGGCGGTCCCGACCTGGAGGGCCGCTGGGTCTACGAGGGGCCGCTCGCCCTCGACAGCACGGGCCCCTTCGGCTACACGGTGCGCATCCTCCCGGCCCACCGACTGCTCGCCGCCAGCGCGGACCTGGGTCTGGTGGCGTTGCCGACGGAGGCGACGGGGGAGGGCGCGGGAGTGCTGATGCGCTGACGCACCGGACCGCGGTGTGGTGAGGCGCCGGGCGGGCGCGGGCCAATGGCCCGCGCCCGCCTCGCCGTTCGCCCCTCCGGCCGCGACTTTGCCCACGGCCTTCCTCGCGACTTTCTTCATGTCCTGAAGTCAAGCCTTGACGTGCTCATGGGATGCCCCTAACTTCCAGATCCACGCTTCAGTTCACTCTCACATCCAGCGTTCATGTGAGTGAACCTCGTTGGATGGCCCCCACCCGGAAGGCAACCCCCATGCGTACCGGATCCACCACGCACGCCCTGCGCAGACCCAAACTGCTGATGACGGCTCTCGCCACCGTCCTGGCCTCAGTGCTCGCCGCGGTGCTGACAGCCCCGGCCTCGGCCGTGAAAGAGACGCCCGCCCACGCCCAACTCGCCGCCGCCCCCGTGAACTTCACCCACCCCGGCGTACTCGTCAGCCGTCCCCAGCTCGACTTCGTGAAGGCCAAGGTCCAGGCCGGCGCCCAGCCCTGGAAGGGCGCCTACGACCAGATGCTCGGCAGCAAGTACGCCTCGCTCACCCGTACCGCCAAGCCGCGCGCGATCGTCGAGTGCGGCTCGTACTCCAACCCCAACAACGGCTGCACGGACGAGCGCGAGGACGCGATCGCCGCGTACACCCTCTCGCTGGCCTGGTACATCGGCGGAGACAGCCGCTACGCCACGAAGTCGATCGAGATCATGGACGCCTGGTCCGCCGTGATCAAGGACCACACCAACAGCAACGCCCCGCTGCAGACCGGCTGGGCCGGCTCCTCCTGGCCGCGGGCCGCCGAGATCGTCAAGTACACCTACAGCAGCTGGCCGAACTCCGGCCGCTTCGGCACCATGCTGCGCAACGTCTACCTTCCGAAGGTCATCAACGGCTCGCACTCCAACGGCAACTGGGAGCTGAGCATGGTCGAGGCCGCGATCGGCATCGCGGTCTTCCTGGAGGACCGCGGCGCCTACGACAAGGCCGTCACCAAATTCCGCGGCCGCGTCCCCGCGTACATCTACGTGACCTCGGACGGCTCCCTGCCCAAGACCGCGCCCGGCTCCGGTCTCGACACCCGCGACGAGATCATCGGGTACTGGCAGGGCCAGTCGACCTTCATGAACGGGCTCAGCCAGGAGACCTGCCGCGATCTCACCCACACCGGATACGGACTCTCCGCCATCTCGCACATCGCCGAGACCAGCCGCATCCAGGGCCAGGACCTCTACCCCGAGGTCGCCGAACGGCTCCGTCACGCGCTGGGCCTGCACGCCAAGTACCAGCTCGGCGAGCCCGTGCCCGGCAATCTCTGCAACGGCAGCCTCAAGGACAAGCTCGGCCCCATCACCGAGGTCGGCTTCAACGCCCTGCACAACCGCATGGGCATCGGCATGACCAACACCCAGCGCCTCACCGAGCAGCAGCGACCGGCCGGGTCCAACAACCTGTTCGTCGCCTGGGAAACGCTCACCCACGCGGGCAACACGGCATAGGCCGGCCCGACCGCTGCGGCACGGAACGCGGAAGCTGCCCGGGGCCATGGGCCCCGGGCAGCTTCCTCACTGTTTACGGCAAGGCTCAGAAGGTGAGCTTGACGCTGTTGATGTAGCCGACGTCCAGCGCCGCCTTGTCCTGGACCCGCAGCTTCCAGGCACCGTTCGCGACCTCGGACGAGGCGTTGACCGTGTACGTCGCCTGGACGTTGTCCGCCGAGTCGGACGAGCTGAACGGCTTCAGCGGGTACACCGTGCCGTCCGGGGCGAGCAGGTCGACGACCAGGTCACCGCGCCAGGTGTGGATGATGTCCACGGCCACCTTGAGCGTGCTCGGGGCGTTGCCCGTGCGGCCGGAGACCGTGACCGTCGAGGTGACCGCACCGGCGTTGTCCGGGATGGAGACGTCGGTGGTGTTCTCGAAGACGGTGCCCGGGTCGGGGTCGCCGCCGCCGGGGCGGCCGCCGACGTTGATGCCGGCCCACGCGTCGGTCACGGCCTTGACCTCGGCGCTGGTGGCTCCGTACAGCTCCGTCGCGACCGCGATGGTGCCGGTGCGGGCGGCCGCGTAGTTGGTCGTGGAGTTGAACTTCGTGGTGAGCGCCTTGAACCAGATCAGCGAGGCCTTGTCGCGGCCGATGCCGGTCACGGGCAGACCGTCGGAGGTCGGCGAGTCGTAGCTGACGTCGTTGATGGTCTTGGCGCCGCTGCCCTCGGAGAGCAGGTAGTACCAGTGGTTCGCCGGGCCCGAGGAGTAGTGGACGTCGATCCCGCCGATGCCCGAGTACCAGGCGTCTTTGGACGCGCCGTCCTTGCTCGGCTTGTCCATGTAGCGCAGCGGGGTGCCGTCGCCGTTGATGTCGATCTTCTCGCCGACCAGGTAGTCACCCTTGTCCTGGGCGCTGTTGGCGTAGAACTCGACGGCCGCGGCGAAGATGTCGGAGGTCGCCTCGTTGAGACCACCGGACTCGCCGCTGTAGACGAGCTTCGCGGTGGCGGCGGTGACGCCGTGCGTCATCTCGTGCGCGGCCACGTCGATCGAGGTGAGCGGCTTGGCGTTGCCCGAGCCGTCGCCGTACGTCATGCAGAAGCAGCTGTCCTGCCAGAACGCGTTGACGTAGTTGTTGCCGTAGTGGACCCGGGAGTACGCGCCGACGCCGTCACCGCGGATGCCGGAGCGGCCGTGGACGTTCTTGTAGTAGTCCCAGGTGATCCCGGCGCCGAACGCGGCGTCGGCACCCGCGGTCTCCAAGTTGGAGGCCTGGCCGTTGCCCCAGATGTCGTCGGGGCCCGAGAACAGCGTCCCGGTGCCGGAG
Organism: Streptomyces lunaelactis; assembly: GCF_003054555.1. NCBI lineage: Bacteria > Bacillati > Actinomycetota > Actinomycetes > Kitasatosporales > Streptomycetaceae > Streptomyces > Streptomyces lunaelactis. The sequence continues at coordinate 5,953,038 of NZ_CP026304.1, forward strand.
GTGCCGCGGTTGAGGTTGTACGTCTTGGTGCTGCCGCGGCCGGCGTCGGTCAGGTTGTAGGTCGAGCCCGATTGGGTCGAGCCGAGGGTGACCTGGCCGCTGTACTGGGTGTTGCCGGTGCCGTTCTCGACCGCCTGCCACTCGAAGAGCTTCGCCCCGGTGGTGGCGTCGGTGACGACGTGCAGCTCGTTCGGGGTGCCGTCGTGCTGGATGCCGCCGACGACGGTCTCGTACGCGAGGGCCGGCGTGCCCTTCGCCATCCAGACCACCTTGCGCGGCGCGCGGTCGGCCTTGGTCTTCGCCGAACCCTCCGCCTTGGCCGCACCCAGCGCCTGCTTCTCGGCGGTGGCCGGGGCGACGTCGGCGCTGGTGTCCACGTTCTTGAGGACGGCCGCCGACGCCTTGGTGACCGACTCGGTGGCGCCCGCCTTGGTCTCGGCGACCACGAGGTCGCCGCCGAGGACCGGGAGTCCGGCGTAGGTGCGCTCGTAGCGGGTGTGCGTGGTGCCGTCGCGGTCCTGCGTGACGTCCCGGACGACGAGCTTCTCCTGGGCGGTGAGGCCCAGTTCCTTGGCGGTGGCCGCCGTGGTGGCGCTCTGCTTGCGTATCAGCTCCGCGCGCTGGGCGGGGGAGAGGGTCAGCGGCAGGGCGCCGGGGTCGGCCTTCCCCGCTTTCGCCGCCGCCGGCACGGCGGTTGACGCCGGGTCGGCCGAGGAGGTGCCGGTCTGGAAGCCGACCGCGAGGAGGGCTGCGGTGGCTATGAGAGCTCCGGTCGCTGTGGCGCGCCGGCGAGGCGTGGGTCTCACGCGAACTCCTTCTGCGAGGGGGGTACCGGTCGGCTGGGTGGGGCCGGCCGGGCAGAGCATGCGGAGCACATGTGGAGCGTGGATCGCAGGAAGAGTGGCAGCAGTGAACGGTTGCTGTCAGGACCGCGTCAACAAGTTGGCCGGAAATCGTCCGCTGCCCGATTGGTCATGTTCGTTAAGCGGACGTTTCGTCGATCATCACCGCGACGCCGTCGAACGTTCGCGCAGGCCGGACTCAGCGAGTGTTTCGAGGTTCATCCCCAACTCGTGCTGTGTGAACGGGGTGTTGAGTGCGGGCTGGTTCCCGGTCGTGGCGATCACCTCGAACTGTGGCTCGTTCCGGGCGCCCGTGCGGCAGCGGAAGCGAGGGGCCCTGCGGCGGCAGTGAAGGTGAACTCCAAGTGAACAGATGGACCGGGAAGTGATCGGCCCGCTTTCCGGGGGAGGGCGCTTCGTATGCTGCATAGATGAGTGTCTTTATACCGGGCCCGCAATCGGGCGAGGGGGTCACCGGGCCGTGCGCACCCTCGCTGACCGCACCCCTCGCGGACCGTGAGCAGGTCCAGCGCACCGCCCGCGTGCTGAAGGCGATCGCCGACCCCACCCGGCTGCAGCTGCTGCACCTGATACAGACCGCGCCCGGCGGTGAGGCCTGCGTCGGCAACCTCACCGAGAAGCTCGGGCTGCGGCAGCCGACCATAAGCCACCATCTGAAGACCATGGCCACGGCCGGCCTGCTGTCGCGCGAGAAGCGCGGCACCTGGGTCTGGTACTCGGTCGACCGGGTGGGCATGGAAGCCGTACGGCGGATCCTGAGCTCACCCGTCGCTTCCCTCTGAAGACGGCCTGGGCGGAGACTCAAGCGCTTTCCGAAACGCACGCCTGAGGGTGGAGGGAAATAGCTTCCGCCCTCTTTTCTATGCGCCCGACATGCACATAGAGGCGATTGCCTATATAGATGCACAGCTATAGTTCCCGACTGGGTCACCGTTTGTACACCGTGGATTCATATAGTCAAAGTTCGATCCAAGGTGTGAGGGGGTCTCCCGTACCGGCCCCTCGGATGCCGGCTTCGACACCGGCCCGACCTCAAGGATCGAGAAAAGTGAACGCAGCCAGTGGTTCCAGAAGGTTTGCCGGGCCCGCCGCGCTGGCCTTCGCCGCAGCACTGACGCTGAGCGCCTGCGGGGGCGGGGATTCGGGCAGCACCTCGGGCTCCGCTGTGAGCGAAGAACTGTCGGGCAAGGTCACGGTGGACGGCTCCAGCACGGTCGCACCACTGAGTACGGCCGCCGCCGAACTCTTCGCCGAGGAGCAGCCCAAGGTCCAGGTCACCGTGGGCACCTCCGGCACCGGCGGCGGCTTCGAGAAGTTCTGCAACGGCGAGACCGACATCTCCGACGCCTCCCGCCCCATCGAGCCCGACGAGAAGGCCGCCTGCGACAAGAAGGGCATCACGTACGACGAACTCACCGTCGCCAATGACGCGCTGACCGTCGTGGTGAACAAGGACGCCGACTGGGTCGACTGCCTGACCGTCGCCCAGCTGAAGAAGATCTGGGAACCCAAGTCCACGGTCAACAACTGGAACCAGGTCGACCCCACGTTCCCGAGCGTGCCGCTGAAGCTCTTCGGCGCGGGCACCGACTCGGGCACCTTCGACTACTTCACCGAGGTGATCAACGGCGAGGAAGGCGCGTCCCGCACCGACTACAGCCCGACCGAGGACGACAACGTCACGGTGCAGGGCGTCGCCGGATCCGACGGCGGCATGGGCTACTTCGGCTTCTCCTACTTCGAGGAGAACCAGGACAAGCTCAAGGCCCTGAAGATCAACGCCGGTGACGGCTGCGTGGCGCCCGGTGTGGAGACCGCGCAGAACGGCACGTACAAGCCGCTGTCCCGTCCACTGTTCATCTACCCGAGCGCCAAGGCTCTGGAGCGCCCGGAGGCCGAGGGGTACGTCGAGTACTACGTCGAGAACAACCAGGACATCGCCAAGGACGCCAAGTTCATCCCGCTCAACGCCACGCAGGAGAAGGAGCTCCAGGCCGACCTCGAGAAGCTGAAGTCGAGCCAGTGACTGCGCCCGTCCCACCGTCCCCCGCAGGGACTCGCTCCCTGCGGCGGGCCCGGCCACACTACGGCGAGGCGGTCATCAAGGCGCTGCTGTTCCTGGCAGCCCTGGTCTCGGTCGGCACCACGGTCGGGATCGTGGTGGCGCTCATCCCGCCGACCGCCGACTTCTTCCAGAGGGTCGGTGTGTGGGAGTTCCTCTCCGGCACCGAGTGGACCGCCCTGTTCTCCGACCCCAAGTACGGCGTCCTGCCCCTGCTGACGGCCACAGTGCTGATCACCGTCATCGCGCTGATCGTGGCGATCCCCATCGGCCTGGGGGCCGCCGTCTATCTCAGCGAGTACGCGAGCCGGCGCACGCGCGGCATCTTCAAGCCGATTCTGGAGATCCTGGCCGGTATCCCCACCGTGGTCTACGGCTTCTTCGCGTTCGCCTTCATCACCCCACTGCTCCAGGACCACTGGCCCTTCGGCGACCCGCCCGAGGTCAAGAACGCCCTGTCCGCCGGGCTCGTGATGGGTGTCATGATCGTGCCGACCATCGCCTCCCTCTCTGAGGACGCGATGTCGGCCGTCCCGTACTCGCTGCGCGACGGCGCCTATGCGCTGGGCTCCGGCAAGCGCACTGTCTCGGTACGGGTCGTCATGCCGGCCGCGCTGTCCGGCATCGTTGCCGCCTTCGTCCTCGGTGTCTCCCGCGCGCTCGGCGAGACCATGATCGTGCTGATCGCGGCGGGCGCGAAGCCCGATCTGACCCTCAATCCGCTGCATGAGATGCAGACGATGACCGCCTTCATCGCGGGCGCGGCGTCCGGTGACGTCTCGACGGCGTCCTTCGAGTACAAGACCATCTTTGCCGTCGGCGCACTGCTGTTCCTGCTGACCTTCGTGATGAACGTGATCAGCATCCGTCTGGTGCGCAAGTACCGCGAGGTGTACGAATGAGCGTCGTGGGCGACCCGATCGCACCACCGGCCCCCGTGCCGGGCCGCAAGCTGGCGGGCCCGCGCTTCCGCCCGGGCGAAGCCGCCTTCCGCTGGCTTCTGTTCTCCTGCCTGGCCATCAGCATTGCGTTCCTCGGTGTGCTGTTGATCTACGTCCTGGTCGCCGCGTGGCCGCGGCTGGACTCCCGGCTGTGGACCAACTTCCCCTCGATCCGCCGCCCCGAGAGAGCGGGTGCCCAGTCGGCGATCTTCGGCACGATCTGGGTGATCTCCTTCACCGCGCTGTTCTGCCTGCCGACCGGAATCATGGCGGCGATCTATCTGGAGGAGTACGCCAATCCCGACCGCTGGTACAACCGGCTGATCGAGCTGAACATCCAGAACCTCGCCGCGGTCCCCTCGATCATCTACGGCATCCTGGGACTCGGCCTGCTCGCCCGCCAACTCGGCCTCGGCACAACGGTGTTGACGGCATCGCTCACTCTGTCACTGCTGGTGCTGCCCATCGTGATCATCTCGGCGCGGGAAGCCATCAGAGCCGTACCGCAGTCAATCCGGCAGGCTTCGCTGGCTCTGGGGGCGACGCGGTGGCAGACCGTACGGCGCCAGGTCCTGCCCGCCGCTGTCCCAGGCATCGCGACCGGATCGATCCTCGCCCTGTCCCGGGCGATCGGCGAGGCCGCACCCGTGATCATGCTCGGCGCGGTCACCTATGTTGCGTTCAACCCCGAGGGGCTGGGGAGCGCGTACACCGTGCTGCCCGTGCAGATCTACGGCTGGATCAGCCAGTCCCGTGAGGAGTTCCACCACCTGGCAGCCGCGGCTATCGTGATCCTGCTGGGCCTGCTGCTCGCGATGAACGCCACCGCCATCTGGCTCCGCAACCACTACAGCAAGCGCTGGTGACCGCCATGACAAAGGACGACACCCCCGAGAGCCACGGTTTCTCGATCGCGCTCGGTGGCCGGCGGCACGGCAGGCCGTCGCCCTCGCTGGACAACCCGGTCTTCCAGATCGCCGATCTGGATGTCTGGTACGGCGACCACCAGGCCGTACGCGATGTCACGCTGACCGTCGGCAGCCGTCAGATCACCTCGATGATCGGCCCCTCCGGCTGTGGCAAGTCCACGGTGATCCGCTGTCTGAACCGGATGAACGACCTGATCCCCGGCGCCCGTGTCACCGGGAAGGTCGCGTACTACGGGGAGAGTCTGTACGACGCCGAGGTCGACCCGATCGAGGTCCGGCGGCGGATCGGCATGGTCTTCCAGAAGCCGAACCCCTTCCCGAAGTCGGTCTACGACAACGTTGCGTACGGGCCGCGGGTGAACGGTGTGAAGGGCAATCTCGACGATCTCGTCGAAGAAGCCCTGACCGGAGCGGCGCTGTGGGACGAGGTCAAGGACAAGCTGAAGGCGAGTGCGCTTGCGCTGTCCGGCGGCCAGCAGCAGCGGCTCTGCATCGCCCGCGCCATCGCGGTGAAGCCCGAGGTGATCCTGATGGACGAGCCGTGTTCCGCGCTGGACCCGATCGCCACCGCCAAGATCGAGGACCTGATGGCGGAACTGGCCTCGCAGTTCACGATCGTCATCGTCACCCACAACATGCAGCAGGCCGCCCGTATCTCCGACTACACCGCTTTCTTCACCGCGGACGTCGACGAGGAGGGGGTGCGCCACGGCCGTCTCGCCGAGTACGACACCACGGTGACGATCTTTGAGAACCCGGCCGACCAGCGCACCGAGGACTACATCACCGGTCGTTTCGGCTAGGCCGTGTCTGACACATAGCGCCAGACGGGATTTGTCAGACACGGCCTAGGAGGTCCGGGTGCCACCAGCGCGGCGCTTCGCGGCCTCGGCGTCGATCTCGGCGATCAGGCCCTCGACGAGCCTCTTGATCTCGTCGCGGATGGGGCGTACGGCCTCGACGCCCTGCCCGGCCGGGTCCTCCAGCTGCCAGTCCAGGTAGCGCTTGCCGGGGAAGACCGGGCAGGTGTCGCCGCAGCCCATGGTGATGCAGACGTCGGACTCGCGGACGGCGTCGATCGTGAGGATCTTCGGGGTTTCGGCGGAGATGTCGATGCCGGCCTCCTTCATCGCCTCGACCGCGGCCGGGTTCACGGCGTCGCCGGGGTTGGATCCCGCGGAGCGGACCTCTATCCGGTCCCCGGCCAGGTGGGTCAGCCAGGCGGCCGCCATCTGGGAGCGTCCGGCGTTGTGGACACAGACGAACAGCACGGAGGCGGCAGGGGTGGAGGACATCGGTTCTTCTTCCGGATCAGGAAGGGCGGGGAGCGGTGGGGTGGACATGGGACCCCCTCCGAACGGGCGCTACGGCTCAGTCCAGACTGGTATCAGCTCTGGATGATGTGACAGTATCAGCCCATGATGACGTCAGTCGACACTGAACTGATCCGGGTGCTGGCCGACCCGCTCAGGCTCAAGATCGTGACCCTGCTCGCCCGCGAGACGCTCTGTACGACGCACCTGGTCGAGGAGACCGGTGCACGGCAGACCAATCTCTCCAACCACCTGAAGGTGCTGCGCGAGGCCGGGGTCGTGGAGACCGAGCCCTGCGGACGGTTCACGTACTACCGGCTGAGGCCCGACGTCATCGAGGCGCTCGCCGGTCAGTTCGCCGACCTGGCCGTGACCGCGCGTGCCACGGCCGATGCGAACCTCAAGCGCTCCTGCCCCTGATCACGTTGTCCCGTCGCATCCGCACGGAGGAGTCCTGTTGAGCACCACCCGGGCCGCCCGCCCCGAGACCGCCGCGGAGTCAGTCATGGCCGCCGCAGAGCCCCGGCCCGCGCCGGGCGCCGCACCGCCCCGCACGCCGCTGGTCGCCCGGGCCGCCGCCGAACTGGTCGGCACCGCCGCTCTGGTCGCGGTGGTGGTCGGCTCCGGCATCCAGGCCACCGAACTGACCCAGGACGTCGGCCTCCAGCTGCTCGCCAATTCCCTGGCCACGGTCTTCGGACTGGGTGTCCTCATCGCTCTGCTCGGCCCGGTCTCCGGTGCGCACTTCAACCCGGCCGTGACCCTGGCCGAGTGGTGGACCGCCCGCCGCGGGGGCGCCGGCGTCACCGCCCGCGAGGTGGCCGTGTACGTCCCCGCCCAGGTCGCGGGGGCGATTGCCGGTGCCGTGCTGGCCGACGCGATGTTCGGCGAGCCGCTGGTCAAGTGGTCCACGCACGACCGCTCCGCCGGCCATCTGCTGCTGGGCGAGGTCGTGGCAACGGCCGGGCTGATCCTGCTGATCTTCGGACTGGCGCGCACCGACCGCCTGCGTTTCGCACCGGTCGCCATCGCCTCGTACATCGGCGCCGCCTACTGGTTCACCTCGTCCACCTCGTTCGCCAACCCGGCTGTGACGATCGGCCGCGCGTTCTCCGACACATTCGCCGGCATCGCACCCGGCTCGGTCCCGGGCTTCATCGGCGCCCAACTGGCCGGTGCCGTGGTCGGGCTGGCCCTGGTGGCGCTCATCTTCATGCAGGGGCGGGCCGATTCGCGGCCGTGAGGGTGACGCCGAAGGGTGACGCCGAAGCGTGACGCCGACGCGTCAGGACAGGGTGCGGATGACCGTGCGGACCTGGTCGGCCACCGCCTCCGGCAGGGGGGCGTAGTGAATCCGCGGGAGGTCCTTCTGGCCCTCCGGACCCGCGGTGTAGGTCAGGAAGGACTTCAGGGCGGGCAGTACATCGGCCGGCGTGCCCTTGTCGCAGACGATCTCGTACGTGACCTGGACGATGGGGTAGGCCCCGGCGGCCTTGGTGCTGTAGTCGAACTTCAGCGTGATGTCCTTGCCGGTGCCTGCCACTTGGCCTGCGGCGATACCGGCTGAGGCGGTCTCGGCGGAGACGGCGACGGGCTCGGGGGCACCCGTGTCGAGTCTGACCGTGGGGATCTTGCCCGCCTTGGCGAACGAGAGCTCGAAGTAACCGATCGCGCCGTCAGTGGCGCCTACCTGAGTTGCCACTCCGTCCGAACCGGGCGCGGAGTTGCCGCCCTTGGCCTGCCAGGCTTTCGTTTTCGGGTAGGGCCACTCGTCCGGCGCGGCCCCGGCGAGGTAGGCGTTGAGGTTCTGGGTCGTGCCCGAATCGTCGGAGCGGTGCAGTGCGCTGATGGGGATTGCGGGCAGCCGAAGCCCGGGGTTCAGGCGCTGGATGGCCGGAGCGTCCCACGTCGTGATCTCCGAATTGAAGATCTTCGCGAGGGTGGGGGCGTCCAGTACGAGGTTCTCCACGCCCGAGACGTTGTAGCCGATGGCGATGGGGCCGCCGACCATCGGCAGATCGATGGCTCTGCCCCCCGGACACACCTCGCGGGAATCCTCGACCTCGTTGGGCTTCAGTGCGCTGTCGGTCCCGCCGAGCACGGTCGCCCCGCGCAGGAACTGGGCGACACCGGCCCCGGAGCCGACGGGCACGTAGCGGATCTCCACCCCGGGGCACGCCCGCTGGTACTCCCGCATCCAGTGCGCCATCGCGTTCTGCTGGGCGCTGGAACCGGAGGCGGGCAGCTGCCCCTTCTGCGCGCACGCGATGCGGCTTGTCGTCGCCTTCGTGGGCGGTGGGTCCTCGTCCGCGGCGTCGCCGAGCCCGCAGGCGGTCAGGAGCACGGCGCCCGCCACTGCTGTCACACCCGCGCCGAGCAGGTACCTGCGGCTCGTCAGTCGATGCTGCATCCGTGTTCCCTTCCAGAAGCCGGGAAAATAGATGTTCGCCCTATGCACGAGCGCCTGGGGTGACGCGTCGATGAACACCAGCTGTCGCTCTGCCACTCTTTGGAAGGCGCGAGCGTTCACCCGGCGGAGGCGGGCGCCGGCAGAGCTGCCGCGGCGCCGTCCAGGCGCGGCGCGCTCATTGGCGGCAGACTGCTGCCATGGCTGCGAGTGAGTCACTTGATGTCCTGGTGGTGGGCGGGGGGCCGACGGGGCTGGCTCTCGCGGCTCAGTTGCACGCGTACGGCGCGCGGTTCCGGATCGTCGACCGGAACCTGGACCGGGCCAGGGAGTCACGTGCCCTGGCCATCCAGCCCCGGACCCTGGAAGCCCTGGCCCCGTTCGGCGTGACGGACACATTGGTCGCGCGCGGGAATCCGGCCGTGCAGCTGCGGATGCACCTTCCGGGTCGTCGTACGGTCCGGCTGCCGCTGTTCGACATCGGCGTCGCCGACACCCCGTACCCCTTCCTGCTGTTCCTGTCCCAGGCCGAGACGGAGAGCGTGGTCGGCAGCCGTCTCGCCGAGGACGGTACGGCGGTCGAACGGGGAACCGAGCTGGTGGAGCTGACTGCCGAAGGGGGTCACGTCGCCTGCCGGTTGAGGCAGCGCGACGGCACCGAGGAGAGCGTGCGTGCCCGCTATGTCGTCGGCTGCGACGGGGCGCGCAGCACGGTACGCGATCAGGCCGGGATCGGCTTCGACGGCTACTCCTACCCGCAGACGTTCCTCCTCGCTGACCTGGAGGTCGACGGTCTGGAACGCGGCGCCGCGCACGCGTACATGACCGAGACCGGGATGCTGTTCTTCTTCCCGCTGGGCTCGCCCGCGAGCTGGCGGATGCTCGCGATGCGACCGTCCGGAACCCCCGATGCCGGAACCCCGGGTGCCAAGGGCCCGGATGCCAGCAGCCCGGGTGCCGAAAACCCGGTGGACATCGGCCAGTTGCAGTCGATTGCCGACCGTTACGTCAGCGACCGGCTGCTCCTGCGCGACCCGGTGTGGATGACCGACTTCCGGATCCACAACCGCGGCGCCAAGAACTACCGCTCCGACCGCGTCTTCCTGGCCGGTGACGCCGCCCACATCCACAGTCCCGCCGGGGCCCAGGGCATGAACACCGGCATCCAGGACGCCCTCAATCTCGGCTGGAAACTCGCCCTCGTCTGCCGCGACGCCGCACCGGCCGCCCTGTTGGACACGTACGAGAGTGAACGCGCCCCGGTCGGCCGGAACGTCCTGCGCTTCACCGACCGCGCCTTCATCATCGCCACCAGCCGCAGTCCACTGCTGCGGCTGGCCCGCACCCACCTCGCACCCCGCCTCGCCCCGCTGGTCCTTCGCCTTCCCGCCCTGCGCGCCGCGGCCTTCCGTAGGCTCTCCCAGCTGGCCATCAACTACCGGCGCAGCCCCGCCACGGCCGAGGGCCCGCATCCACCCAGGCGCGGCCCGCGGGCAGGTGACCGGCTCCCCGACACTCCCGGCGGCCTGCATGCGACGACTGCCGCGCCCGGGTACCACCTGCTCCTCTGCGGCCCGCACGACGTCTGGGACACCGGCCGGATCGAGGCCGCCACCCGCGGCCGCGATCACCTGATCCATGTCCACACACTCGGTACGAAGGTGCCCTGGCGCGGCATCACGCACTGCCTGGTCCGGCCCGACGGCTACATCGCGTACCGGGCCGGAGGTACGGACCTGACCGGGCTCGTCGGATATCTCGAACGGTGGCTGCCGCTCTCGGCCGCCGCGGCGCGCACGACCCGCGCGTGAACGGCGATGGTGCGCGTCAGGCCGCGTACCGGCCGAGGATGTGGCCCAGGGCGGCCAGCACGGACGGCTCGACCCGGTAGTAGACCCAGGTGCCGCGCCGCTCGGAGGTGAGCAGGCCCGCTTCCTTGAGCTTCTTCAGGTGATGGCTGACGGTCGGCTGGGAGACGCCGACGTCGGAGATGTCGCAGACGCATGCCTCGCCGCCCTCGTGCGAGGCGATCGACGAGAAGAGCCGCAGCCGGACCGGGTCGCCGAGCGCCTTGAACATGGCGGCCGTGCGTACGGCCTCCTCTGCCGTGAGGGGGCGTTCGGTCAACGGCGGGCAGCAGGGGGCGACGTCCGGCTCCAGCAGGGGCAGCACCTTCGTATTCGACATACGTCTATGTTGACACACGTCGAACCAAGCGCCCGCGTCGCTCCTCTGTTTCGATGTGTGTCTATGTTGACGTCCATCGAAGCAGGTGGCATCCTGGCTACGTAAGCCATCGACGGATGTCGAAATAATGCCTGGGGAGTCACCGTGACCGTGCCGACCACCGAGATGCCCGCCACCGCCCTGCCCACCGTGGTGATCGGAGCCGGCCCGATCGGTCTGGCCGCTGCCGCCCACCTCGTCGAGCGCGGCATCGAGCCCCTGGTCCTGGAGGCGGGGGACAGTGCGGGCGCCGCCGTACGGCAGTGGAGTCATGTACGCCTCTTCTCCACCTGGGCCGAGCTCGTCGACCCCGCCGCCGAGAAGCTCCTGGCCCCCACCGGCTGGACCGCGCCCGACGGAGCGACGTACCCCACCGGCGGCGACTGGGCGGAGCGCTACCTGCAGCCGCTCGCCGACACCCTGGGCGACAGGGTCCGCTTCGGCGCCCGCGTCACCGGTGTCTCCCGCCTCGGCCGCGACCGGGTCGTCGACGCCGACCGCGAGCGGCAGCCCTTCACCGTGCACATCCAAGGCGCCGACGGGACCGAGCAGCGGATCACGGCCCGCGCCGTCATCGACGCCTCCGGCACCTGGTCGACGCCCGGCCCGATCGGCGGCGACGGCCTGCCCGCCCTCGGCGAGCGCGCTGCGGCAGACCGCATCTCCTACCGGGTCCCGGACCTCAAGGACCCGGCCGTACGCGCCCGTTACGAGGGCCGGCGCACCGCCGTCATCGGCTCCGGCGCCTCCGCCTTCACCGCCCTCGCCGACCTTGCCGACCTGGCCGAGGACGCCCCGGGCACCCACGCCGTGTGGGTCCTGCGGCGCGGCATCGGCGGCTCCACCTTCGGCGGCGGCGAAGCCGACCAACTGCCCGCCCGCGGCGCACTCGGCCTGCGTGCCAAGGCCGCCGTCGACGACGGATACGCCTCCGCCGTCACCGGATTCCGCACGGCAGCCGTCGAGAGGAGCGGCGGCCGGCTGGTGCTCGTGGCCGAGGACGGGCGCCGTCTCGACCCGGTCGAGACGGTCATCGTGCTGACCGGCTTCCGCCCCGACCTGTCCTTCCTCGAAGAGCTCCGCCTCGGGCTCGACGATCGTCTCCAGGCTCCGGTCGAACTGGCCCCGCTGATCGACCCCAATGTCCACTCCTGCGGCACCGTCCACCCGCACGGCGTCCGCGAGCTCTCGCACCCGGAGCAGGACGTCCACCTCGTCGGCATGAAGAGCTACGGCCGGGCCCCGACCTTCCTCGCCATGACCGGCTACGAGCAGGTCCGCTCCGTCGCAGCCGCCCTCGCCGGAGACCAGGAAGCCGCCGAGCGCGTCGAGTTGACCCTCCCCGAGACCGGCGTATGCGGCGGCGCCGGCCTGTTCGACGAGCCCGACGCCGCCAGGGCCGAAGAGGGCGGCGGCTGCTGTGCGGCCCCCACCACCCTCCAGATCGGCACCGGCACCCCGGCCACCTCCGGCGGCGGCTGCTGACCCGGCGATGACCGGCCTTTGGCGCGAGGGGACCGCGATCTTATCGGTGACAATGGGTGACGTCTCGCTGGTCACGGCGAACTCCGGCTCGGCTGACCGGGGTTCACCAGCTGTGCAGTCAGTGCGCGGCTATCTGGTTGTTACTGGCCCACGTGTCCGCGGTGGTTTCGGCGGTGGTCGGTGGGCAGGTGCCCGCGGGATGCGGAACTTCGATCGGATGCTGGTCTCTGCATTCTCCATCTCGTGTGCGTCGCGCTTTCGCCTGCTGACAGTCGCCTCGATTGTGGAGAAGGCCGCCGTACATCGGCGCGCGAGAACTACTTGCGGACTCGGCCCCACGGCTTGAAGACCGAGAGCACCATCGCGAAACTCAGCAGCACCATGGCGGTGGTGGCGAGGAACGCGACGAACCAGATGTCCTGCAACGGTTGTTCGCCCGAGGCGAGTTCGGTGATCGGGCCCAGGAACAACAGCAGCATCACGCAGGCGATGACGTTGAGGGCCAGCTTCACCGATACCCACCAGTAGCGAACGAGTCCCCACTTGGTCGCCAGCCCCAGCAGGACACCGGTGACAAGGCAGACCACCCCCGCTGCGAGAGCCGACAGCAGCAGGGGAACGACGAAGAAGTCCGCGAGTGCCCGGTATACGGCGGTGCGGTCGTCGCCCGCGCGTACCCAGCCGATCACCACCAGAACGGTGGAGATGACATCGATGCCGATCCAGGCTCCTGCCGACACGACATGCGTGACCAGGATGCTCTTGCGCAGCCGGGCCGGGATGCGCCAGCGGACTCGGTTCACCCGTGCCGGCGGGGTGGTTCGGGGTGTGGTGAGGGTACTCATGATCGTCCTTGTCTGCGGGGTGCATGGGGTACGGGGCAGGTGCGGTCGATCAACCGCGGGAGACCTCTAGGGATCTTTGACGGCGTCGGCGTCGGTGCCGCTCAGCGCGGCCATCGAGACGCGTTTTGGTCCTTGCGGCGGTGACCCGCACGACGGGGGTGTGGCCACGGCGGTTCCACGTGCGGCCTTCGGGCGGCCTCAGGCCCCGGCCTGCCTCGTCCAAGTCGGCTACCGCGGAACGGACTTGCTCGCGCCGCGCCCGCTCCTCGGCCGTCAGCCCACCGCCATCGGGATGCCTCAGCCCTCCGGCACAGCACCCCACACCAACCGTCACGACCCGAGTTGACCCGCACCATCAAAGATCTCTGGACCGAAAGCAGAGCCGGCACGGCTCGCCCGGCCGGGTGCCGGCCGCAACATCAACGGGCTACGCACGCCACAGCCAGGTGGCCCGCTCATACAACGGCTCGAAGCCGACGCGCACCATGTTGTGCAGCGACGGGTTGTGCTCACCGGGACCTTCCACGCCGGTCTCGGCGACGAGCCATCGGCAGCCCTCAGCCGTGGCCGCCCGGACGCGAGCGGTGAGCAGCGCCGACTGGGCGCCACGCCCGCGCGCTTCCGGGAGCGTCGCCCCGCCGAACATGTCGGCGCACTCCCCGTTCAGGAAGACGCTCCCGACCGCGACGATCCGCTCACCCCCCCATACCGCGTACTGTTCGGCGCCGAACCCACCCGCCCGGTTGAAGAAGTTGCTCGGGTCCTCGCGGATGGCCAGTGCCCGCGTCGAGCCGACCTGCAACGAGCCGACGCCCAAGGCCTCCCGTACGGACGCCGACGCGCTGGTCGCGAAGTCGGCGTAGGCCATGATCTCGGTCAGCTCGGCAAGGCCGGGCGGCACGGTGGTCGTCATTCGCGATTCTCCCGTTCGTGGCGGTGATGAGGAAGATGGATCCGGACTTTGCAACTTCCCTCAGGCGGTGAGGACTTCCAGCGCGGCGGCGTGCACACCCGGCGCGGCGGCGAGGTAGCTCTCGCCGGCCAGTTCCCACGGTTTGCCCTCGATGTCGGTCACGACGCCTCCGGCCTCCTGGACCAGAAGCACACCTGCCGCGTGGGACCGGACGTTGTCGAACTGCCAGTGCAAGTCCATCTGGCCCGCGGCGACCTGGGCGAGATGTTGGGTCACCGGTACGGAGACCCGCACATAGAGGGCGGCGTTCATCATCGCGGTGAAGGCGGAGCCCATCCGCTTCGCGAGCTCGGGGTCGTGACCCGGCTTGGCCTGGCCGGTCCCGGCCAGTGCGCCGTCCAACGACGTCTTGACCGAAACCCGCAGCCGTTCACCGTTGAGGAACGCCCCGCCGCCCTCGGTCGCAGTGAACATCTCGTCGAGGGCCGGGAAGTAGACCACCGCCAGCACCGGGCGGCCGTCACGGACGAGGCTCACGCCGATGTTCCAGTCGGGCATGCCGTGCACGGCGTTGACGTTGCCACCGACCGGGTCGATGAGCCACCACTCGCCCATGGCCAGCGGTCCCGATCCGTGTTCGTCGTTGAGCCAGCCCGCGCTCGGCAGGGCCTCGGTCAACGCCGGGCGCAACGTGTCGACGACGGCCGCGTCATTGGCCTGGAGGTTCACGAGCAGTTCGGGGAGCCCGGGCTGACGGGACTCGGTGGAATAGCGCGTCATCATCCGGGCGCCGGCGTGGCGGACGGCGGCGACGGTGGCGGCAAGCAGTTCCTGGTTCATGGGATGCTCCTGGAGTTGATCGAAGTGGATCTATGTCTTGTTAAGATTTACTTTTATGCAACTGGACTTGAATCTGCTGACCGTGCTGGACGCCCTGCTCGAAGAGGGCAGTGTGATGGGCGCAGCCGAGCGGCTGCACCTTTCCTCGCCCGCGGTCAGCCGCACCCTCGGCCGACTTCGCGCCGTCACCGGGGACGACATCCTGGTGCGCACCGGCCACTCGATGGCTCCCACCCCGTACGCGCTGTCGGTGCGGGAGGACGTGCACCGGCTGGTCAGGCAAGCGCACGAAGTGCTCTCGCCGATCCGTGAGCTGGACCCGGCCGAGATGGAACGCACCTTCACGATCCAGTGTCACGACGCGGTGGCCGCGTCACTGCTACCGGTACTGATCGGGAGGATCCAGCAGCGGGCTTCCGGGGTGCAGTTGCGGGTGCTGGCGGAGAACTCCGTCGACACCGACGACCTGCGACACGGCCGCGTCGATCTGGAACTCGGTGGCGGTAGGCCGAGTCTGCCCGAGTTCCGGTCCGAGCGGCTCGGCGACGATCGGCTCGTCGTGGCGATGCGCGCGGACCACCCTTGTGCCGCCGGACTCGACCTGGCCTCCTACGCGGCGCAGCCGCATGTGGTGATCTCCCGGCGTGGCCGCCTCACCGCGCCGATCGACGACATGCTGGCTGCCGAAGGCCTGCGGCGCCGGGTGGTCGCGGCGGTGGCGACGGTTTCCACCGCCCTGCAGATCGCCGCCCGTGGCGACGCGCTGGTCACCTGCACGGCGATCCTCGGCCGCCCGCTCATCGAGGCGTTCGGACTCCTCGCCCGGCCGCTGCCGATCGAGTCCCCGGCGGCGACGATCAACTGCAACTGGCACCAGCGCTACGATTCCGACCCCGCCCACGCCTGGCTCCGCGAGCAGGTCCGGGCGTCGATCGAGGAGATCACCGCCTGCTGACTGCTCCTCTACTCCGCCAATGGCAGGGCCACGGCACCGGGAAAACCAGGCGCCTCGGCTTCGTCGAGCATCGCCGCGGCGACGGTTTCCCGGCTGACCTTCGCACCGAGGTCGAAGGGAGGCGCGGCCTCCAGGCCGACCGTGCGCCGACGGGGGCTTTCCGGCCCGTCAGCGAGCATCCCGGCGTGGAAGACGGTGCCCCCGGCCGCGAGAACGGTGTTGTCGGCTTCGACCTTGTCCGCGAGCCGGTCGCCCAGCACCTTGGCGAGCACGCCCGCGCCCTCCCCCGCCACTTCGGCCGACTTGCCCGTGCCGTAGGCACCGAGCCAGATGACGCGCCATGGGCCGGCGGCGACGACGGCCTGGGCGCCGGTCAGGAGAATCCCGGCCCGGTCCGTACCGAGCGCGGAAAGGACCACGGAATCCCCGTCCACGACGGCGGCGATACTGGCCGCGTCGTTCACGTCGCCCGCCACTTTGCGCAGGTTCGGGGAGTCGGGCAGGGCGATCCGCTCGGGATCACGCGCGATGGCGGTCACGGTGTGACCACGTCGCAGCGCCTGTCGGGTGAGGGCGATTCCGGTCTGGCCGGAGGCCGCGAGGACGGTGAGGTTCATGCCGAGAACGTTAGGGAGTCCCGCACTTAACATCAAGTGCAAGTAACTAACTTGATAAGTTACCCAGACGCAATTGACTCGGGCGGCAGGGCGGCGTGCACTCGGGCTATTCCCAGATGTCGGACATGGGCTTTCGTGGGGGCGCGACGACCGGCAGTCGAGGCGGCTTTTTTCCGTGGTCCGCCAACTGTGGCAAGAGCCTGATCGGACTGTTTCTGACCGTGGGTCAAGGGCCGGTCCGGGCGGCCTTGTAGCCGGTGATCACCGCCGGGCGGTGTCGGGTTCGCTGTCGTCGAGAGTAGTCGGCCCTGGTAGTCGGCGTCCTTCATCACACCTCAGGGTGAGGTCGAGAAAGCCTTACGATGTTCGCGAACCGCCCCACCCTCCAGGGCACCTTCGGTATGGAAGCCGCTGCTCAACGCTTTCCGGCAACGATTTCATCTGGCTCGACAGGATTCTTGCGGCGCCGAATATATCGCGAGAACTCCACCACGCCGGTCACCGCGAACGCGAACCCGATGCCGACGGCGATAGCAAGGAGCGCATTCTCCTGGAAGAAGACGCCACCGAGGTAGCCCGACAGTGCGGTATAGGCACTCCAAGTGGAGGTGGAAATCGCAACGTACAACATGAACCTGCGTAGCGGGTATTTCACCACCCCCGCCGTTCCTGTGGCGAGATAGCGCCCGACCGGAATGAATCGCGTGGAGACGAGTACAAAACCGCCGCGTGATTCAAGTTCGCGCTCGAACCAGTCATATGCCGTCCGGCGTTTGGTGCCAACTGGCAGGCGCTTTAGTAGGCCTTCCCCCATCAGTCGGCCGATGGAGTAGGGAACGAGGTCGCCGAGAAAGGCTCCGACCGTCGTAGCGGCGATGACAAGCATGATATTCGTCTGCCCGGTTGCGGCAGCGACGCCTGCAAGGATCACGACGGGTTCACTCGGGATCAACGGGAGGAAAGAGTCGAGTAAGGATACCGCAATGAGTACGGCATAGAGTGTGGGCGACGCTATCAAAGACTCCGTGAGGTCTATCCAGTCCGGCATTTACTACCCGTCTTCTGTTGTGTGGGTATGGGTAAGGAACTTCACGGGTGATTCCCTGAATCTTGGACGTGCTTATGGGGTGGCGGATGGCCGGTCCCCCAAGGTTTTGGTCCAGGATTCGGGTTGTTGTGGCGGTCGGCCCGGGCAGCGGGCAGGTCGTCCCGTCGGCCGGTGTCAGGTGGCGGGCGCCGTGGTGAGCATCCAGCGGCTGAACGCGGCGTAGCGTTGTGCGAATTCGCCTGCGTTGCTGGCATGTTCGACGGCAGCGGAGTGCTCACGTACCGTTTCGAAGCGGGCGCTGCGAGCGTGCTCGTAGGTAGCGAGGGCCTTTTCCAGGTCGGCCTCGGCTGTCAGGCTGCTGCGCAGGACGCCGACATCTTCGATGCCGAGAGTGCCGCCGGAAGCGATGTGGGGGGACAGCCCGTGCGCGGCGTCGCCGATCAGGGCGACGCGCGCGCTGGTCCAATGGGGCAGTTCCGGAACCAGCGTGACCTGGTTCTCCAGGATGGATTCCTCCGGCGTTTCGGCGATCAGGGACAGGAGATTGTCGTTCCATCCAGCCTCGGCCAGATTCCGTGCGCGTTCCAGTGCCCGTTCGCGCTTGCTTCCGGTGAGCGGTCCGGCATCGAACTGTTGACCATCCACACGGTCCGGTCACGGGCGATCCTCGCGTACCCGCCGCGGGTTCGGCGGTGGCCGACGGTGAGCACGGTGGCCTCTGGCTTTTGGTTGCCAGTCGGCACGATCGCGCGCCAGGCGTAGTGGCCGGAGTGCGTTACGGCGTCGCTCCCCGGCACCAGCTGCTTGCGCACATGTGAGTGGACGCCGTCCGAGCCGATGAGGAGATCCGTGCGAAGTGTCTCGCCATTGGCGAGGTGCACGGCGACGTCCGATCCGGTCTCGGTGTATCCGGTCACGTGGGCGTCGAGGCGGATTCGGTCGCGACCGATGGTGTCGGCCAAGAGGTTGTTCAACTCGGGGCGCGGCACGAGAAGGAACTGGTGATCGCTGTCGGTGTAACCAGGAGCGCGGACCGGATCGCCGGCAGGGTTTGAAGAACCACATGTTCTGTTCGATGCCCATGCCGCGGATTGCCGGGCCGATGCCGAGGTGGTCGAACTCTCGCAACGCGTTGGCCCACAGGCCGATGCCGGCGCCGACGGCTCGAATCCGCGGTGCCTGTTCCAGCACGATGACCTCGTGGCCGATGAGTTTGAGGGAGGCCGTGGCTGTGAGTCCTACCAGGCCGCCGCCGACGATCACCGTGGATCTGTCGGTTCTGATGGCCCATCCCTCCACCGAGTTCCTGGTGGAAACTCCCCATCAAACGCGGAACCTACACCGGCCCGTCACCCCACCACACTGTCCCGCCAGGCCCGGTGCAGACCCGCGAACCGGCCCTCCTCACCGATGAGTTGAGCCGGCGGACCGTCCTCCACGATCCGGCCGTGCTCCATCACCAGCACCCGGTCCGCGATCTCCACCGTCGACAGCCGGTGCGCGATCACCACCGCCGTACGCCCGTGCAGCACCGTGTCCATCGCCCGCTGCACCGCCCGCTCGCCCGGGATGTCGAGCGAGCTCGTCGCCTCGTCGAGGATCAGCACGGCCGGGTCGGCGAGCAACGCGCGGGCGAACGCGACCAGTTGCCGCTGTCCCGCCGAGATCCGGCCGCCCCGTTTGCGTACGTCCGTGTCGTAGCCCTCCGGCAGGCTGCTGATGAAGTCGTGCGCGCCGATCGCCTTCGCGGCACCCTCGATCTCCTCGCGTGACGCGTCCGGGGCTCCGATCGCGATGTTCTCTGCGACCGTCCCGGAGAACAGGAACGCCTCCTGCGTCACCATCACCACCCCGCGCCGCAGTTCGGGCGTGGCCAGCTCGCGCAGGTCGACGCCGTCGATCAGCACCCGCCCCTCACTAGTGTCGTAGAAGCGGGCCAGCAGCTTCGCGAGCGTGGACTTGCCCGCGCCGGTCGAGCCGACGACCGCGACCGTCTGCCCTGCCGGGATGGTCAGATCGAAGCGGGGCAGCACCTCGCCCCCCGTGCGGTACGCGAAGCGGACGCCCTCGAAGACGACTTCGCGTCCCGGGTGGCCGGAGGCCGGGGAAGGCAGCTCCCTCGGCTCCCGGGCCTCCTGCACCGACGGGGCCTGGGCCAGCAGCCCCGCGATCTTCTCCAGTGAAGCGGCGGCCGACTGGTAGGAGTTGAGGAACATCCCGAGCCGGTCGATCGGGTCGTACAGCCGTCTCAGATACAGCACGGCGGCGGCCAGCACACCCAGCGCGAGCGTCCCCGACGCGACCCGGTACGCGCCCCACAGCACGATCCCCGCGACGGCGACATTGGCGACGAGCCGCGAGCCGACGACATAGCGGGCCATCTCCAGCAGCGCGTCGCCATTGACGCGCTCATGCCGGTGGTTGAGGACCCGGAACTCCGCGTCGTTGGCGCGCTCCCTGCGAAAGGCACGCACCGGCCGGATGCCGTTCATGGTTTCCGCGAACTTCACGATGACGGCGGCGATCGCCGTGGAGCGGCTGCTGTAGACGGCCTTGGCGCGACGCTGGTAGAGCCGTACGAGCAGATACAGCGGTACGAAGGAGACCACGGCGAGCCCGCCGAGCCCGAGGTCCAGCCAGAGCAGCATCGCCGAGATGTAGACGAAGGCGAGGATGACGGTGATCAGTTCCTGCAGCCCCTCGCTGAGCAGCTCCCGCAGGGACTCGACGTCGGTGGTCGACCGCGAGATCAGCCGGCCCGAGGTGTAGCGCTCGTGGAAGTCGACGCTCAGCGCCTGGGCGTGGCGGAAGATCCGGCCGCGCAGATCGAGGAGTACGTCCTGGTTGACGCGGGCCGAGGCGCGGATGAAGGAGTACTGCAGGACGCCGGCGCCGAGCGCGCACACGGCGTACCCGACGGCGACGGCGATCAGGGGCCCGTAGTCGTGCGCGCGGAAGGCGGGGACACCGCGGTCGATGGCGTACGCGACGAGGAGCGGACCGGCCTGGACGACGGCCTGCTGGAGCAGCAGGAGCAGCGCGGCGGTGGTGACGCGTGCGCGGCGGGGAGCGAGAAGGGACCGCAGGAGCACACCGGTCGATCCCGGCGGCGCGGGCAGGGCGTCCCGGTCGAAGGGATCGTCCCGTCCGTCCCGGCCGGGTATGGGAGCCGGTTCCGTCACGGACAGCTCGCCCCGGCCGGTTCCGTCGCCCTCGCCGTCCCCCTCGCCCTCGCCCTCGGCGTACGGCTTCGTCGTCGTCGATGACGTCATCGGGCACCCTCCTCGGAGTCCGGGCCGGCCTTGGCGACGGCATCCCCGCCGGACATCAGCCACGCGTACTCCTCATTCGTACGCAGCAGTTCCTGATGTGTACCGACCGCCGCGATACGGCCGCCGGACAGCAGCGCCACCCGGTCCGCCAGCATCACCGTCGACGGCCGGTGCGCCACCACCAGCGCCGTCGTGTCCTCGAGCATCCGCCGCAACGCCGCCTCCACCAGAGCCTCCGTATGTACGTCGAGCGCCGACAGCGGGTCGTCGAGCACCAGAAAGCGCGGCTGCCCCACGACCGCCCGGGCCAGCGCGAGTCGCTGCCGCTGGCCGCCGGAGAGGCTGAGCCCCTGCTCGCCGACCTGGGTCCCGGCGCCGTGCGGCAGCGACTTCACGAACCCGGCCTGCGCGACGTCCAGCGCCCGGCCCAGCTCCTCCGCGCTCGCGCCCTCCGCGCCCATCAGGACGTTCTCGCCGACGCTGGCCGAGAAGAGTGTCGGCTCCTCGAAGGCGACGGACACCAGTTCACGCAGCCGTTCCCGCGGCATCGCGGCGATGTCCTCTCCGTCGAGCGTGATCCGCCCGGCGGTCAGCTCGTGGAGCCGCGGTACGAGCGCGGTGAGCGTGGTCTTCCCGGAGCCGGTGCCCCCGACCAGTGCCATGGTCTCGCCGGGCCGCACCCGCAGATCGATGCGGGCGAGCACGGGCGCGGCGTTCGCGGGGGCGTCCGGGTAGCGGAATGCGACGCCCTCGAACCGCAGCCCGCCCGCGTCCCCGCTTCCGCGGACACCCCCGGACACACCCGCCGGCGCCTCCGGCTCCTCCGCCGCGTCCATCACTTCGAAGAACCGATCGGTCGCCGTCGCCGCCTCCTGGCTCATCGCCAGCAGAAAGCCGATCGAGTCCACCGGCCACCGCAGCGCGAGCGCGGTCGACAGGAACGCCACCAGCGTGCCCGCCGACAGACCGCCGTCCGCGACCTGGATCGTGCCCAGCACCAGCGCGGCGCCGATCGCCAGCTCCGGAATGGTCGTGATCAGCGCCCAGATCCCCGCCAGCAGCCGTGCCTTGCCCAGCTCCGTACCGCGCAGCTGCTCCGAGAGCCCCCGGAAGGCGAGGGCCTGGCTGCGATGGCGGCCGAAGCCCTTGATGATGCGGATGCCGAGCACGCTCTCCTCGACGACCGTCGTCAGATCGCCGACCTGGTCCTGCGCCTGCCGCGCGACGACCGCGTACCGCGCCTCGAAGACCCAGCAGAGAATGACCAGCGGCACGATGGGCGCCATCAGCACGAGGCCCAGCGTCCACTCCTGCCCCAGCAGGATGACGAATCCGACCAGGATCGTCGTCGCGTTGACCAGCAGGAAGGTCAGCGGGAACGCCAGGAACATCCGCAGCAGCATCAGGTCCGTCGTGCCGCGCGAGAGCAACTGCCCCGAAGCCCACCGGTCGTGGAAGGCCACCGGCAGCCGCTGCAGATGCCGGTAGAGATCGGCCCGCATGGAGGCCTCCACCCCCGCCAGCGGCCGGGCCACCAGCCACCGCCGTAGCCCGAAGAGCAGCGCCTCCGCGAACCCCAGCAACAGCAGCACCAGCGCCCCGAGCCAGACTCCACCGGGGTCCCGCTCGGCGACCGGACCGTCGACGATCCACTTCAGTACGAGCGGGATGACCAGGCCCAGACAGGAGGCGACGATGGCGACACATGCCGCACTGAACAGGCGAGTTCGGACGGGGCGTACGTACGGCCACAGCCGCAGCAGTGAACGTACGGCGGACCGGTTCTTGGTGGCTGCAGGTGATTCGGACATCAGGCGCGAGCCTACGGTTCACCACTGACAACGCTCATCCGGTTTTAGCCCGCGACCGCTCGTGTCCGACCTTCAGCAGCAGCACCGAACGCGGCGGCACCGTCACCGTCTCACCGCCCCGATGCACCGTCCCCGGCGCGGTCGCCTGGTCCTCCCGCGAGGTGTCGACCACCAGCTCGTACGCCTGCGCCCAGGGCGGGCCCGGCAGCTGGAAGCTCGTCGGGCGGTCCGCCGCGTGCAGGACCGCCAGGAAGCTGTCGTCCGTCACCTCCGCTCCACGCGCGTCACGTCCCGGGATGTCCCGGCCGGAGAGATAGAGCGCCACCGTCGACGCCGGGGCGTACCAGTCCCGTTCCGTCATCTCCGTGCCGTGCGGGGTGAACCAGGCGAGGTCCCGCAGCCCGTCCGCCTCCCGGGCGCGGCCCGAGAAGAAGGCGCGGCGGCGCAGCACCGGATGGCTGTGGCGCAGGGCGAGCAGCCGGGTGGTCAGCTCCAGCAGGCCGCGCGGGCCCGGCTGCTCGCGCAGGGACCAGTCCAGCCAGCTGACCTCGTTGTCCTGGCAGTAGGCGTTGTTGCTGCCGCCCTGCGTACGGCCCATCTCGTCGCCCGCGACCAGCATCGGCACCCCCGTCGACACCAGCAGCGTCGTCAGCAGATTGCGCAGCTGGCGGCGGCGCAGCGCATTGATCTCGGCGTCGTCGCTCTCGCCCTCCGCGCCGCAGTTCCAGGACCGGTTGTCGTTCGTGCCGTCGCGGTTGCCCTCGCCGTTGGCGTCGTTGTGCTTCTGCTCGTAGCTGACCAGATCGCGCAGGGTGAATCCGTCGTGCGCCGTGACGAAGTTGATCGAGGCGTACGGCCGCCGGCCGCCCCAGGCATAGAGATCACTGGACCCGGAAAGCCGGTATCCGAGATCCCGTACGTCGGGCAGCGCGCCGCGCCAGAAGTCCCGTACGGCGTCGCGGTACCGGTCGTTCCACTCCGTCCACAGCGGAGGGAACGCGCCCACCTGGTAGCCGCCGTTGCCCACGTCCCACGGCTCGGCGATCAGTTTCACCCGCCGCAGCACCGGATCCTGGGCGATCACCGCGAGGAACGGGGAGAGCATGTCGACATCGTGCATGGAGCGCGCCAGGGCCGCCGCCAGGTCGAAACGGAAGCCGTCGACCCCCATCTCGGTCACCCAGTAGCGCAGCGAATCGGTGATCAGCCGCAGCACATGCGGCTGCACCACATGCAGGGTGTTGCCGCAGCCCGTGTAGTCCGCGTACCTGCGGGCGTCCGACTGGAGGCGGTAGTAGCCGCGGTTGTCGATCCCGCGCAGCGACAGCGTCGGACCGAGCTCACCCGCCTCCGCCGTGTGGTTGTAGACCACATCGAGGATGACCTCGATCCCGGCGGCATGCAGCGCCCGCACCATCCGTTTGAACTCTCCGACCTGCTGACCGGTCGTCCCGCTCGCCGAGTACGCGGCGTGCGGCGCGAAGTAGCCGATTGAGTTGTAGCCCCAGTAGTTGCGCAGCCCCCGCCGCAGGAGATGGTCCTCGTGCGCGTACTGATGCACCGGCAGCAGCTCGACCGCCGTCACCCCGAGCCGCACCAGATGCTCGATCGCCGCCGGATGCGCCAGACCCGCGTACGTGCCCCGCAGTTCCTCGGGGATCCCCGGATGCACTTTGGTGAACCCCCGTACATGCAGCTCGTAGATGACCGAGTCGGCCCACGGGGTCTTCGGCCTGCGGTCGTCCGCCCAGTCGTCGTCATCGTGGACGACGACGCCCTTGGGGACGTACGGCGCCGAGTCCCGGTCGTCGCGTACCGTGTCGGCCACCTGCTGCTGCGGCCAGTCCCGGACGTGTCCGTACACCTCCGCGGGCAGTGCGCTGTAGTCATGGGGAGGGGCGCCGTCGACCGCCCGTGCGTACGGGTCGAGCAGCAGCTTCGCCGGATTCCAGCGCGCTCCGGTCCACGGGTCCCAGCGGCCGTGCACCCGGAATCCGTACCGCTGCCCCGGCCGGACCCCGGGCACGAAACCGTGCCAGATCTCGTGCGTCAGTTCGCTCAGCGGCAGCCGCGTCTCCACACCGGCTTCGTCGAACAGGCACAGCTCGACCGCCTCGGCCCCGCCCGCCCACAGCGCGAAGTTGGTTCCGGCGACCCCGTCGGGGCCGATCCGGAAACGTGCCCCGAGAGGCGTCGGCGCCCCCGGCCACACTTCCGGCCCGCGGGCGCCCGTATCCCTGTGGCGGCCGTTGACCCCGACCGCCGGGAGTGGGCCGGGCAGCACTTCGCCCCGCACCCCCTCCTGCACTGTCTCCTGCTCGGCTGCGCTCGACACCTGCCGGCCTCCCGCGGCTCGTCGGGCCACGCTGGGGGTGCCCCCCAGGCCCGAAGGGCTCTGGGGGAGTAGTGCTCACGGCGTCCCGGCCGCTGCACCCCACGCGTGGTCCTCCCACCTGTTCTGCCCGCACCGCTCTCATACCAACACGGCCCCGCCTCCACGTTTCCCCTGGAGGGGGGCGGTCGTTGGGCGGTACGTGAGACACGTACTGAAGCGGGCAGGGCAGGGCACGGCCTTCGCCCTGACATGGGCAGGACTGATGGCCGGTCTGATGGCCGGTCTGGCCGGATGCACCGGCGGGGTGCTCGACATCGGCAACAAGCCGCGGTCGCCCGAGGACACGATCCAGGTCACCCCCGAGGACGGCGCGAAGGAGGTGGTCCCGGACGGACCCCTCGTGGTGGAGCTGCCCAGCGGGCGTCTTGAACGGGTCAAGGTGATGCAGGTCGAGGACGAACGGCCGACCGAGGTGCCCGGCAAGATCTCCGAGGACGGCCTGCGCTGGAACCCGGACGAGGGCACCCGCCTCGAACCGGCCGCCAAGTACACCGTCGACGTGGTGGCGCTGGACGGGCACGGGCGCCGCTCGGCGCGCCACACCACCTTCACCACGGAGATCCCCGAGCGCCGGTTCATCGGCTACTTCAAGCCGGAGAACCGTGCGACCGTCGGCACCGGCATGATCGTCTCCTTCGACTTCAACCGGGCGATCGAGAACCCCGCGGCCGTCCAGCGCGCCATCCGCGTCACCTCCGAGCCGCCTGTCGAGATCGTCGGCCACTGGTTCGGCAACGAGCGTCTCGACTTCCGCCCCAGCGAGTACTGGAAGCCGGGCACCAGGGTCACCGTCGATGTGCGGCTGCGCGACGTCCAGGCGGCGCCGGGGGTGTACGGAATCCAGCAGAAGACCATCGCCTTCACGATCGGCCGTTCCCAGGTCTCGTTGGTCGACGCGGCGGCACACACCATGCAGGTACGGCGCGACGGCCAGGTCCTGGCGACCCTGCCGGCCACGGCGGGAGCGCCCAAGACGACGACGTACAACGGAAAGATGGTGGTCACGGAGATGTACGACGTGACCCGGATGAACGGTGCGACGGTCGGCTTCAAGAAGCGCGACGGCAAGGGCGAGTACGACATCAAGGATGTGCCGCACGCGGTGCGGCTGACCGACTCGGGCACCTTCCTGCACGGCAACTACTGGGCCGCGCCGGAGACCTTCGGCTCGGCGAACGTCAGCCACGGCTGCGTCGGACTGCGCGACGTCAAGGGCGGCAGCGAGGACACCCCGGCCGGCTGGTTCTTCGACCGGACGCTCATCGGCGATGTCATCGAAGTCGTCAACTCGCAGGACAAGAAGGTCGACCCCGACAACGGTCTGGGCGGCTGGAACCTGGACTGGAAAGTCTGGAAGGCAGGTTCCGCGCTGAACCGACCTCGCTGACCTGCAAGGCCCGCACCGTCTCAGGTGAGCCCGACGGACATGTTGGGACTGAACGGTGACATTCGCGGGGAGGTTCACCTACTCGCGGTGTGATTGTCTATCGCCGTGCGTGCGTGAGGCGCGCGGGGGTGCGGGCCGTGGCGGGGCCAGGCCGTGCGAGGGGAGAAGACCATTTTGAACGGGCAGCCGATATCGGGGGCGTCGGCCGGGGCCGCAAGCGGACGTGGGCGTGGGGGCGCCACTCTGCCGGCCTTGGTACTGGGGGCATTGCTGGTGCTGGTCACGGCCTGCGGAGGCGGGGACTCCGGCAAGGGTGACGGCGACAAGGACAAGAAGGACGGCGGGAAGGTCGGGAACTCGGCCTCCGTGGCGGTGGTGACCATCGCGCCCAAGGACGGTGCCAAGTCGGTCGCCACGAGCGGCACACTCAAGGTCACCGCGGACAAGGGCAAGCTGGTCACGGTCACGGTCCAGGACGACAAGGGCACCGCGGTCGAGGGCAAGCTCGCCGCGGACGGCGCCAGTTGGCAGCCGCTGCAGCATCTGGCGGGCTCCACCAAGTACAAGGTGCACGCCATCGCCAAGGACGCGGACGGCCGCGAGTCGGCGAAGGACCACACCTTCACCACGCTCGTTCCGAAGAACACCTTCATCGGGCAGTACACGCCCGAGGACGGTTCGACGGTCGGCGTCGGCATGCCGGTCTCGATCAACTTCACCCGTGGCATCACCGACCCGGCGGCCGTCGAGAAGGCCATCAAGGTGACCGCGGAGCCGGCCGTGCCGGTCGAGGGCCACTGGTTCGGCAACGACCGCCTCGACTTCCGTCCGGAGAAGTACTGGGCCGCCGGCACCAAGGTGACGGTGAAGCTCAACCTGGACGGCGTCGAGGGCCGACCGGGGGTGTACGGCAAGCAGACCAGGACGGTGAAGTTCACCATCGGCCGCAGCCAGGTCTCCACCGTGGACGCGCGCGAGCACACGATGAAGGTCGTACGGGACGGAAAGCAGATCAAGTCCATCCCGATCACCGCGGGCGCGCCGTCGACCACGACGTACAACGGCCAGATGGTCATCAGCGAGAAGTACAAGGTGACCCGGATGAACGGCGCCACCGTGGGCTTCGGCGGCGAGTACGACATCAAGGACGTGACGCACGCGATGCGCCTGTCCACCTCGGGCACCTTCATCCACGGCAACTACTGGGCCTCGTCCGGAACGTTCGGCTCGGCGAACGTCAGCCATGGGTGTATCGGTCTGCGGGACGTCCGCGGGGGGTACGACAAGGGGACGCCTGCGGCCTGGATGTACGAGAGGTCGATCATCGGCGACGTGGTGATCGTGAAGAACTCCAAGGACAAGGTGATCTCGCCGGAGAACGGCCTGAACGGCTGGAACATGTCCTGGGCGGACTGGACGAAGTAGCGGACTTCCGAGCGACGGGAACGGACCCGGTGCTGTGACCCACGGCACCGGGTCCGTTGTCGTGCCGTGCCTACCGGGGGGACCGCCCCAGGCTCCCCAGTACTAACCTCCCCCTCATGACTGTTTCTCTCGAGGTCTCCGAAGGCGTCGGCACCATCCGACTGGACCGCCCGCCGATGAACGCGCTGAACATCGCCATTCAGGACCGGCTGCGCGAGCTCGCCGCCGAGGCGACCCGCCGTGACGACGTACGGGCCGTGATCCTGTACGGCGGCGAGAAGGTGTTCGCTGCCGGCGCGGACATCAAGGAGATGCAGGCCATGGACCACGCGGCGATGGTCGTACGGTCCCGGGCACTCCAGGAGTCCTTCACCGCCGTCGCCCGTATCCCCAAGCCCGTCGTCGCGGCGGTCACCGGCTATGCCCTCGGCGGCGGCTGCGAGCTCACCCTCTGCGCCGACTTCCGTATCGCCGCGGACAACGCGAAGCTCGGGCAGCCCGAGATCCTGCTCGGCCTGATCCCCGGCGCCGGCGGCACCCAGCGGCTCTCCCGGCTGATCGGCCCGTCCAAGGCCAAGGACCTGATCTTCACCGGCCGCATGGTGAAGGCCGAGGAAGCACTCGCGATCGGTCTCGTCGACCGCGTCGTCCCCGCCGCCGAGGTGTACGAGCAGGCGCAGGCCTGGGCCGCGAAGCTCGCCCAGGGGCCCGCTCTCGCGCTGCGCGCCGCCAAGGAGTCCATCGACGCGGGCCTGGAGACGGACATCGAGACGGGCCTCGCCATCGAACGCAACTGGTTCGCGGGCCTGTTCGCGACCGAGGACCGCGAGCGCGGCATGCGCAGCTTTGTGGAGGAGGGACCGGGTAAGGCCAAGTTCCTCTGAATTCGGGTCAGTTGGACACATTCTGGCACAGCGTCAACCATGTGGGCGGCTTAGCCGAGTCTTAAAGGAGTCTTAAGCCGGATCGGCCCACTGTGCTGGGCGATCATTCGCATGCTGGGGCGTCAGTGCAGCTCATCGTGGGTATGAGGCTCTGCATGCGCGTGGAGTCATATGCCACCCGGCCTCAGCGGAACGGCCGATTCCGGGGGCCCTATTCCCCCGGAATGGCCCCGGAAGCGGCTCTTTGCAGCCATGATTGGGGGCATGGCGGGCCTGGAGGGCGTGGAGCAACCACGGGAGCGCGGCAGTGCTGCCGTCGCGCGGGGGGTGCCGGCCGTCGAGGATGAACAGGCGCTCAAGGCGCTGGAGTTGTTCGGCAACCCGACGGACGAAGAAGTCCGACTGCCCTCCCGGCCCGAATCCGCCGCCACCGCACGCCGGCTGACCCAGTGCGTGGTGCTGCGCCAGTGGGCGCTCCCCGCGCAGACCTCCGAGCACGCGGTGCTACTGGTCTCGGAGCTCGTCGGCAATGCCGTACGCCACACCGGTGCCCGCGTCTTCGGGCTGCGGATGCTGCGCCGCCGCGGCTGGATCAGGATCGAGGTCCGTGATCCCTCGCGGGGTCTGCCCTGTCTGATGCCGGTCCAGGAGATGGACACCAGCGGCCGAGGGCTCTTCCTCGTCGACATGCTCTCCGACCGGTGGGGAGTGGATCTGCTGCCGCGCGGCAAGACCACCTGGTTCGAGATGCGGGTCGCCGACCGCTGAGACGGCAGCGACCTGCCGCGCGGCCGGGAAACACTGAAGCCCCCTGAGCGGGGGCTTCAGTGGAGGGCCGTGGATCGGGGGGGTGTATCCACGGCGGCCTTCGACGACCTGGCCCGGGTCAATGGGGGTCGTGTCATCGACTATGGCAGATGGCGGGCCGCATCGCCAAAAGTACCTACTCGGACATAAGCCGCAAAGTGGTACGTCTGGAAAGTGAATCGTAGGTGAATTGCGCAATCTACCTAGTAATCGCTGAGTAATTATAGATCACAGCGGGTGTTTTATTGAATCGCCCGCCTCAGGAACGGACTCGGCGGCCGCGACCGCAAACGTCGCGAATTGGGTCAATCATGACCTTATGGGCGGCCCGCGCCTACTGTGCATTCCCGTGACCTCGATCGACCGCCGCAGCGCCTTGCGCGCAGGAGCGGGCGCGGCCATCGCGGGTGCCCTCGCCTCGGGCTGCACCGACGACGGTCCGGACACGGTCGCCGCACTGCCCGCACTGCCCGCCCTGCTCGCCGACCTCGACCGCCGCGGCCTGCGCGCGGTGACCACCACGGAGCTGCTGAGCTGATGCACCCGACGACTCCCCTCACCCGGCGGACCACCGCGCTGCTCGTGGGCGCACTGCTCGCCCTGCTCGCGGGCTGCGGCTCACCCGCCGAAACGCAGGCGCGCGGCACCGAGGCAGCAGCGTCGCCCGCCAAGGCCGAGCCCCGAGAGGTGGCCCCGCCCGGGCTGCCCGGTATGCCGCCGGTCCTGGACCCGCACGACATCTACGCGGCGAACCGGCCCAACCAGCTCTCGCCGGCGGTCAGGGGCTTCCCGTCCCGCGTGTACGTCCCCAACACCAACTCCAACACCGTCTCGGTCATCGACCCCGCGACGTACAAGGTCATCGAGACGATCCCGGTCGGTGTCCAGCCGCAGCACGTCGTCCCCTCCTGGGACATGAAGACCCTCTGGGTCAACAACAACCGCGGCCACACGCTCACTCCGATCGACCCGGCGACCAGCGTCGCGGGCAAACCGATCCAGGTGCACGACCCGTACAACCTCTACTTCACGCCCAACGGCAAGTACGCCATCGTCATGGCGTCCCTCGACCGGGAACTGGTCTTCCGCGACCCGCACACCATGAATCCGGTGAAGTCCACCCCGGTCTCCTGCTACGGCGTCAACCACGCGGACTTCTCGGCCGACGGCCGGTACTTCATCGTCTCCTGTGAGTTCTCCGGCGAGCTGCTGAAGGTCGACACGGAGCGGATGGAGGTCATCGGCCAGCAGAAACTGCCCTTCAACGGGGCGATGCCGCAGGACGTGAAAATCTCCCCGGACGGCAAGACCTTCTACGTCGCCGACATGATGGCGCACGGCGTATGGGTGCTCGACGCCGAGACGTTCACCACCCCCACGCTGCTGCCGACCGGCAAGGGCTGCCACGGCCTCTACATCAGCCGTGACTCCAAGGAGATGTACATCCCCAACCGGGGCGAAGGCTCCATCTCCGTCTTCGACTTCGCGCAGAACAGGCTGACGAAGAAGTGGTCGCTGCCGGCGGGCGGCAGCCCGGACATGGGCGGTGTGTCGGCTGACGGGAAGGTGCTGTGGCTGTCGGGGCGGTACGACTCGGAGGTGTACGCGATCGACACGACGAGCGGGAGGGAGCTGGCGCGGATTCCGGTGGGCAGCGGGCCGCACGGTCTTGCGGTGTATCCGCAGCCGGGCCGGTACTCGCTGGGCCACACGGGCGTGTTCCGCTAGCGCGGGGCTCGAGCTGCCTCTGTCAGCCGGCCACGAACAGCGCCTCCACCGGCCGCTGCCTCGAGGGCGCATCCGGGCCGTTAATCTGACCCCGTCAGTAATGCACCAAGAAGGGGCGGAAGCAGTGGCGGACATCGAAGAGGCGCGCAAGGCGTTCGAGCGCTACGACCTGAACGGCGACGGCCTGATCACCGCGGCCGAGTACAAGAGCGTGATGGCGCAGCTGGGCGACTTCCATGTCACCGAGACGGTCGCCGAGGCAGTGATCAAGACCAAGGACGGCAACGGCGACGGCCAGCTGACCTTCGAGGAGTTCTGGGACTCGCTGAACAAGGCCTGATCCGCCAGGGGGCACCCCCGGACGCGAAGGCTCTGGGGGAGGCTCCCCGGCCGTGAAGCTGTTCCGGCCGGGGGACCGCCCGGACTTCGTCAGTCCCGTCCGGCCGCCAGGGCCTCATCCAGCGTCGGCAGCGTACGGAACACTCCCAGCACGCCGCCCGCCCTGAAGACGCGCAGGATGGAGTGCCGGTCGCAGACCACCCACAGCCGGCCGCCGACCTCCGCGGTGCGCCGCGCCGCCCGGCACAGCAGTGCCAGCCCGGAGCAGTCGAAGAACTCCACCTGCGTCAGGTCGATCACGACCTCTTCGGCGCGCACCGCGGTGACCACATCGACATACGCGCCGATCAGCGTGGCCGCGGCGATGTCGATCTCGCCGTGCAGTTCTACGACGGTGCGTTCCCGGCAGCGGTAGACCTGCCCGTACGGTCCGGGGAGCGGCGCGTGTAAGTCGGAGGACCTGGACGTCAGCCCCTCGGTCATTGCCTTGTCTCCTTGCTGCGGCGCGCGCGAACCGGCCACCGGGGCGCGGGTGAACAGATTGCGAGGTTAGTTCGCCGGTTCGGGCACGCGAAGGTGAAAAAACGTTCGGAGCTTGGAAAACTCCCTCGTGCGGGTGAACTCCTGTTAACTTGCTTGACTTGCTGGGCAGTTGATTCGCCGAGACGCTCACGGAGAGCGACAATCGCTACCCAGGAACGCTCAGCACTCGATGATGTTCACGGCGAGGCCGCCGCGTGCGGTCTCCTTGTACTTCACCGACATGTCCGCGCCGGTCTCCTTCATGGTCTTGATGACCTTGTCCAGCGAGACCTTGTGGCTGCCGTCGCCGCGCATCGCCATCCTCGCCGCCGTCACGGCCTTCACCGCCGCCATGCCGTTGCGCTCGATGCACGGGATCTGCACCAGACCGCCGACCGGGTCGCACGTCAGGCCGAGGTTGTGCTCCATGCCGATCTCCGCGGCGTTCTCGACCTGTTCGGGAGTACCGCCGAGCACCTCGGCGAGAGCGCCCGCGGCCATCGAGCAGGCGGAGCCGACCTCGCCCTGGCAGCCGACCTCGGCGCCGGAGATGGAGGCGTTCTCCTTGAAGAGCATGCCGATCGCGCCCGCGGAGAGCATGAAGCGGACCACGCCCTCCTCGTCCGCGCCGGGCACGAAGTTCATGTAGTAGTGCAGCACGGCCGGGATGATGCCCGCAGCACCGTTGGTGGGGGCGGTGACGACGCGGCCGCCCGCGGCGTTCTCCTCGTTCACCGCCATCGCGTAGAGAGTGATCCACTCCATCGCGTGGGCCAGCGGGTCGCCCTCGGCGCGCAGCTGGCGGGCCGAGTTGGCCGCGCGGCGGCGGACCTTGAGGCCGCCGGGCAGGATGCCCTCACGGGACATGCCGCGCGAGACGCAGGCCTGCATGACCCGCCAGATCTCCAGCAGGCCCTGGCGGATCTCGTCCTCGGTGCGCCAGGCCTTCTCGTTCTCCAGCATCAGGGCGGAGATGGACAGGCCGGTCTCCTTGGCCAGCCGCAGCAGCTCGTCGCCGGTGCGGAAGGGGTAGTTCAGCACGGTGTCGTCGAGCACGATCCGGTCCTCGCCGACAGCGTCCTCGTCGACGACGAAGCCGCCGCCCACCGAGTAGTACGTCTTCTCCAGTACGGTCCCGCCCTCGGCGTCGTACGCGAAGAGCGTCATTCCGTTGGCGTGGTACGGCAGCGCCTTGCGGCGGTGCAGGATCAGGTCCTCGTCGAAGTCGAAGCCGATCTCGTGCATGCCCAGCAGATCGATCCGGCCACGGGTGCGGATGCGCTCGACCTGGGCGTCCGCGGTCTCGACGTCGACGGTACGGGGGGAGCTGCCCTCGAGCCCGAGCAGAACGGCCTTCGGGGTGCCGTGGCCGTGGCCGGTCGCGCCGAGAGAGCCGAAGAGCTCGGCCCGTATGGCGGTGGTATGGGCCAGCAGGCCCTCGTTCTTCAGCCGGCGGGCGAACATCGCGGCAGCGCGCATCGGGCCGACCGTATGGGAGCTGGACGGGCCTATGCCGATCGAGAACAGGTCGAAGACCGAGATGGCCACGGAAGACTCCTAGCTGGTTGGTAGACGCCGTTGTCTGCCGGGTGGTGCAGAGGTGCAAGGGCGGTACAGGGTGGTTCGGGGCGGTACGTGGTGCGGGGCACCGCGCGCACTGTCCAGTGTGCGCGGTGCCCCATGGGTTCGTACAAAGGTGTACGGACTTACTTCAGGCCGGGGTAGAGCGGGAACTTCCCGGCCAGCGCGGAGACCCGGGCGCTCAGCGCCGTGGTGTCGTACGTCGGCTTCAGCGCCTCGGCGATGATGTCCGCGACCTCACGGAAGTCCTCGTCCTGGAAACCGCGGGTGGCCAGCGCCGGGGTGCCGATCCGCAGACCCGAGGTGACCATCGGCGGCCGCGGGTCGTTGGGGACGGCGTTGCGGTTGACCGTGATGCCGACCTCGTGGAGGCGGTCCTCGGCCTGCTGGCCGTCCAGCTGGGAGTTGCGCAGGTCGACCAGGACCAGGTGCACATCCGTACCGCCGGACAGCACCGAGACGCCGTGCTCGGTCACATCGTCCTGGACGAGACGCGCGGCGAGAATCCGGGCGCCGTCGATGGTGCGCTGCTGGCGCTCCTGGAACTCCTCGGTCGCCGCGATCTTGAAGGAGACCGCCTTCGCCGCGATGACGTGCTCCAGTGGACCGCCCTGCTGGCCCGGGAAGACCGCCGAGTTGATCTTCTTGGCGAGCTCCTGGGTCGACAGGATCACACCGCCGCGCGGACCGCCGAGGGTCTTGTGCGTGGTGGTGGTGACGACATGGGCATGCGGCACTGGGTTGGGGTGCAGTCCGGCGGCGACGAGACCCGCGAAGTGGGCCATGTCGACCATCAGGTAGGCGCCGACCTCGTCCGCGATCCGGCGGAAGGCCGCGAAGTCCAGGTGACGCGGGTAGGCGGACCAGCCGGCCACGATCAGCTTCGGCTTCGACTCCTTGGCGAGCCGCTCGACCTCGGCCATGTCGACCTGACCGGTGGCGTCGTCGACGTGGTACGCGACCACGTTGTAGAGCTTGCCGGAGAAGTTGATCTTCATGCCGTGGGTCAGGTGCCCGCCGTGGGCGAGGTTCAGACCCATGATCGTGTCGCCCGGCTTGAGCAGCGCGAACATCGCGGCCGCGTTCGCCTGGGCACCCGAGTGCGGCTGGACATTGGCGTGCTCGGCCCCGAAGAGCTCCTTGATGCGGTCGATCGCGATCTGCTCGATCACATCGACGTGCTCGCAGCCGCCGTAGTAGCGGCGTCCCGGGTAGCCCTCGGCGTACTTGTTGGTGAGGACGGAGCCCTGGGCCTCCATGACCGCGACCGGAGCGAAGTTCTCCGAGGCGATCATCTCGAGGGTGGACTGCTGGCGGTGGAGCTCGGCGTCGACGGCGGCGGCGACATCCGGGTCCAGCTCATGGAGAGGGGTGTTGAGAAGCGACATCTCTATCCCTGTCGTGGTCGTGGTCAGTTGCCGGAGAACTCGGTGTACTCGTCCGCGGAGAGCAGGTCCTTCGGCTCCTCGCTGACGCGCACCTTGAAGAGCCAGCCGCCCTCGAAG
The DNA here is from genome assembly GCF_003054555.1 of Streptomyces lunaelactis. Lineage (NCBI taxonomy): Bacteria > Bacillati > Actinomycetota > Actinomycetes > Kitasatosporales > Streptomycetaceae > Streptomyces > Streptomyces lunaelactis. Next base: position 5,988,138 of record NZ_CP026304.1, read on the forward strand.
GGGGCCGAGTTCACCAGGGAGGGGTCGTCCACGACGTCCTGGTTGGCCTCGACGACCTCGCCGGAGACCGGCGAGTACAGGTCGCTGACCGACTTGGTCGACTCCAGCTCGCCACAGGTCTCGCCTGCCGTCACCGTGTCGCCGACCTCGGGGAGCTGGACGTACACCACGTCGCCGAGCGCGTTGGCCGCGTGCTCCGTGATGCCGACCGTCGACACACCGTCATCGGCGGCCGACAGCCACTCGTGCTCCTTGCTGTAGCGCAGCTGCTGGGGGTTGCTCATGAGCTGAATTCTCCTGTACGCGGGGGAGTGCTGGTGAACGGAGTGAAGGTGCGGACGATCACTTCTGGCGCTTGTAGAACGGCAGCGCGACGACCTCGTACGGCTCGTGGGCGCCGCGGATGTCGACACCGACCCCAGAGGCTCCCGGCGCGGCGTGCGCCGCGTCCACGTACGCGATGGCGATCGGCTTGCCCAGGGTGGGCGAGGGCGCGCCCGAGGTGACCTCGCCGATCACCTTGCCGTCGGCGACCACGGGGAAGCCGGCGCGGGGGACCCGGCGGCCCTCGGCGATCAGACCGACGAGCTTGCGCGGCGGGCTGGACTCGGCCCGGTCGGCCGCGGCCTCCAGGGCCTCACGGCCGACGAAGCGCCCGTCGTTCGTGGTCTTCTCGAACTTCACGACCCGGCCGAGACCCGCGTCGAACGGGGTCAGCGCGGTGGTCAGCTCGTGCCCGTACAGCGGCATGCCCGCCTCCAGGCGCAGCGTGTCCCGGCAGGAGAGGCCGGCCGGGACGAGACCGACGGGTGCGCCGGCCTCGGTCAGGGCCTGCCAGAGCTTCTCGGCGTACTGCGGCTCGACGAAGAGCTCGAAGCCGTCCTCGCCGGTGTAGCCCGTACGGGCGATCAGCGCCGGGACGCCGGCGACCGTGCCGGGCAGGCCCGCGTAGTACTTCAGCCCGTCCAGGTCGGCGTCGGTCAGCGACTTCAGGATGCCGGGCGACTCCGGGCCCTGGACGGCGATGAGCGCGTACGCGTCGCGGTCGTCACGGACCTCGGCGTCGAAGCCCTCAGCGCGGTCGGTCAGCGCGTCCAGCACGATCTGGGCGTTGCCCGCGTTGGCGACGACCATGTACTCCGTGTCACCGAGGCGGTAGACGATCAGGTCGTCCAGGATCCCGCCGTCCTCCTGGCAGATCATGGTGTAGCGGGCGCGGCCGACGGCGACGCCGCCGATGTTGCCCACCAGCGAGAAGTCCAGGAAGTCGGCTGCCTGCGGTCCGGTGACCGTGATCTCGCCCATGTGGGAGAGGTCGAAGAGACCGGCCTTGGTGCGGACCGCGTTGTGCTCGTCGCGCTCGCTGCCGTACCGCAGCGGCATGTCCCAGCCCGCGAAATCGGTCATGGTCGCGCCCAGCGAGCGGTGCAGGGCGTCGAGGGCAGTCAGACGGGGGTTGCTCATAGATGTGGCTCCCAGGGCATGGCTGGCGAGGACAATCCTCCCCATCTGTCATCGGAACCTGAGAGGTTCGTCGCGACCATACGTATCGATGGTCGTGACTTGCACCTTGGGTGGAGCCACTCGACAGCGGCTCGCTTTTCAGATCTGCCTCATCACACGCGGTACGGGGCCTGAGAGATTCAAGGGAGGGACTTGCTCCTTCGGCGCCCGGCACACACAGTGGCCAGGACTCTCCCGCGTGGATTCAAGCGGCCGGTATGCAGTTGGCGGGCACATCATTGCACGCATCGCGGCGGAGTGGGTTGTCCGGCCCTCGACCGCAAAACGGTTGTGCCGCATTACCATTTCTTTACACTTCATGGGCAAGGGTGGATGACCGGACAATTGGGGGAGCGTGATGACGTTGCAGCGGTCCGAGGCCTACGCGACGACCGCGGGGGGGCCCGCCCAGCCGGGCGTGGCCGTCCCGCGACTGGTCGGGGCGCCCGCGCCCGTACTGCGCGACCTGAGAGACCGCTCGGGGCGCAGTCCGCGCACCCTGGTCTTCGCCGCCGGTGATGTGGTGGTCGTCTCCGGCCTGCCCGGCAGCGGAAAGTCCACCCTGATCCGGCGCGCGGCACGCGGCCTCGGGATCGACTCGCAGGACACCCGGGACCGCTGGGACGCCCGGATGCCGCGGCTGCTGCCGTACGCCGTCTACCGCCCGCTCGTCCGCATCGCCCACTACGCCGGGCTGCGGCGCGCGCTGCGCTCCGGCGCGAGCGTCGTCGTCCACGACTGCGGTACGCAGACGTGGGTGCGGCGCTGGCTGGCCCGCGAGGCGCGGCGCCGTGGCAGCGGCCTGCATCTGGTGCTGCTCGATGTGACGCCCGCGGTCGCCCGGGAGGGCCAGCGCGAGCGGGGCCGCGGTGTCTCCGGGTACGCCTTCGCCAGACACCGGCGCGCGGTGGGCCGTCTGATCGGCGACGCGGAGGCGGGCAGGCTGCCGTCGGGCTGCGCGTCCGCGGTCCTGCTGGACCGCGACGCGGCGGGCACGCTGGGCCGGGTCGGCTTCGAGAAATTCAGCCCCTCCGGCCATTGAGGAGCGGGGTTCGGGGCAGAGCCCCGCCCGCTCCCGCCGCCGAGCAGGGCCCCTTCTCCGACCCGGAACCCGCGGCGCTAGGGTCGGTGGCGCAAAAGCGTGCGAAAACGCAGGGGGAGAAGGAAACCGCACATGCAGATACCTGAGCAGGCCCACCCCCACCGCGGCTGGCCGGCCAACGAGCTCGAAGAGGTCCTCGCCGCGTCCCTCGGCAACCCCTCCGCCGGAGGCCGCCTCGTCGAAGTGCTCGGCCGCAGCCACATCTGGGTACCGCTCCCGAACGGCGGCGGACCCGACAGCCCCGACCTCGATCTGCCCACCCTGGAGATCGACGGGGCCCCCTTCGTCCCCGTCTTCAGCTCCGAGCAGCAGTACCTGAGTTGCGTCGGCAGCCATATCTCCTTCACCGTCGCGCCCGCCCGCGAATTCGCCCGCGGACTGCCCCCGCAGCTCGGCATCGCCGTCAACCCCGGCGGCACCGTCGGCGCTCCGCTGCCGCCTCCCGCCGTCGCCGAGCTGTGCCGGGTGGGACGTACTCCTTTCGACGGACCCGCGAGCGGCGGCCGGGTGCGGCTCTTCGAGCCCGACTGGCAGGAGGAGCCGGTCGACTTCCTCGCCGCCGCGGCCGGCGAGTTCGAGGCCTCCGGCGTCGTCGTCACCGCCCGCCGTGCGCTCGCCTCCATCGAGGGCGACCCGCCGACCCTCTTCATCGGCGTCCAGCTCTCCTCCTGGGAGGCTGCCGAGCGCAACGCCCCGATGGACGCGCTCGGGCGTGCGCTGGGGCGGGTCCAGGTGGGCTGGCCGGTCAATCTCGTCCTGCTGGATGTTGCCCAGGACCCCGTCGGCGTCTGGATGCTGGAGCGCCTGCGGCCCTTCTACGAACGACAGCACGGGTAGTCGCCAAGTCGGTGACGAAACGGCCGATTAAGCTGGTTTGATGGCCTGACCGAGGCGAGATCGAAGAGGGGCGGAACCAGGGTGAGTGCGTCAGGCACCGCGGCGGCCGGGCAGGTCGAGCACATGCTGCGCCAGGTGACTCCCGGACGCTACGACGCGTACGAGGCACTGCTGCAGGCGATCGCCGACCCGGCGGGCGGCCAGATCTGGATGCTGCTCTGGCACGGCCGGGCCGGGTCACCCGACGCCCAGTACGGGAACATGGAGGTCGACGGCGTCGGCTACGCCCCCTGTGTCACCTCCGCCCAGGAGCTCGCCGTCTCCGGCTGGAACCGCGCGCACGAATTGGTCACCGGCCGGGACATCGCCCGCGCGCTGTACCCGGACCGCTGGGGTATCTGGCTCAACCCGCACGCACCGGGCGGCGGCGTCGGCATCCCGTGGCTGGACCTGCGCCGGATCGCGACCGGCCTCGACCGGATGCCCGCGGGCCCGCTGCGGCTCTCGGAACCGGCCATCGAGATCCCGCACTTCTACGGCCTGCTCGCCCAGAACGCCCACCGCACGCCCGCCGTCCGCTCGTTGCGGCGCGCCTGGGTGCAGCCCGCGCTCGGCGCTCCGTATCTCGCCATCGGGCTCGATCTGTACGACACCAGCCGTACGTCCGTCGACACGGTGCGCGCGATGATGCAGCAGTCGATCGGCGCGGTTCCGGACGGACTGCCGGTCTCCACCGTCGCGATGTCCGACGAGTACGACCCGGTGACGATGTGGCTGCGGGCCAACGCCCGTCCGTTCTACGACCGGGACGGCCACGGCGGCGGAGCGCCGGCCGCCGGCGGGTACGGCTACCCGCCGCCGCACAGCCGCTGAGTCGGCCGCAATAACACCACTGACGGCCTGACGCGTCATATTTCCATGCCATACACCGGCGTTCGGGGCGGGAATATGTGCGCTTGAGGCTCCGTGAGCCTTGCAATCACATGAGCCGCCGTTGTCCGCATGGCGGGGCATCTGCCAACTTTCGTCCCTTATGCGCTATTTGGCGTTCCGCTCAGCCAGTGGCTCCGTCCGTATAACGGAATCCCCCTCCCCTCATCACGTTTGAGCAACCATTCCCCGGGAGGGCTGGCGGGTGATCACAGCAGCGTTGAAGACTCCCGCAACAAGGACCCTTCGGTCCTGTGTACGACCTGCTTCTTCGAGCATTCCTCGCACCACGCACACAACTGCACCACTGATGTGAACGAAGCCGCTACAGCGGCGGGCATGGGTCGGTCACCACCGGCCGAGAGGGGTCCCCACCACGATGACGGCACCACTGCACGACACGAGCGCGGCCGAGACCGCGGCCGTCGATGTCGCCGCCGATGTCCCGCAGAAGGCCATCGAGGGGCGTTCGCCCTGGAAGATCGCCTGGGTTCGGTTGAAGCGTGACAAGGTCGCACTTGTCGGCGGTTTCGTGGTGCTCCTCCTGATCGTGGTCGCGATATTCGCTCCACTGATCGTGAGCCTGCTCGGCCACCCGCCGGAGGAACTCCACGAGGACCAGATCGACCCGCTGCTGGGCACGCCGATCGGGGACTGGGGCGGCATCAGCTCCGACTTCCTCTTCGGAGTTGAGCCGGTCAATGGCCGTGACGTCTTCAGCCGGGTGGTCTACGGAGCGCGCATCTCGCTGCTCGTGGCCTTCCTGTCGGCCTTCGTCGCGGTCGCGCTGGGCACTGTTTTCGGCATCATGGCCGGCTACTTCGGCGGCTGGATCGACGCGGCGATCAGTCGGGTCATGGACCTGCTGCTCGCGTTCCCGCAGCTCCTCTTCATCATCGCCCTGATCTCGGTCACCCCGAACGAGCTCTTCGGCTTCTCCGGTTCGGGCCTGCGGATCGCGATCCTCGTCCTGGTGATCGGCTTCTTCGGCTGGCCGTACATCGGGCGCATCGTGCGCGGCCAGACGCTCTCCCTGCGAGAGCGGGAGTACGTGGAAGCCGCGCGCAGCCTCGGCGCGGGCCGGACGTACATCCTCTTCCGGGAGCTCATGCCGAACCTGGTGGCCCCGATCACCGTCTACGCGACCCTGATGATCCCCACCAACATCCTGACCGAAGCCGCTCTGAGCTTCCTGGGAGTCGGTGTCAAGCCGCCCACACCGTCCTGGGGCGAGACGCTCCAGACAGCGGTGCGCACCTACGAGGACGATCCGCTGTTCATGATCATCCCCGGTCTGGCGATCTTCATCACCGTGCTGGCCTTCAATCTCTTCGGCGACGGCGTACGAGATGCGCTCGACCCGAAGGGGTCCCGCTGATCCCCCAAGACCCCCACACCGTCCCTGCGGACACCCAGCCCCTGCCGTCAGTCAGGAGCGACAGCCAAAATCCGCGGCCCTCAAGGGCCGTGACTACTACGGAGGTTGCGAGCATCGTGACAACCCATCGCACGTCGAAGCGCAGGCTTGCCGCAGGCACGGCTGTCGTGCTCGCGGCCCTGCTGACCACCACCGCATGTGGCGGCAACGGCAAGGACGACAAGGAGGACGGCGCAGGCAAGGCCCCCGGCTTCAACGCCGGCATCAACAAGGTCGCCAACGCCTCCGACAAAAAGGGCGGCACGCTGAAGTTCGTCGGCACGCAGGACGCCGACTCGTGGGACCCGCAGCGCGGTTACTACGGCTTCATGTGGGACTTCGCCCGCTACTACACCCGCCAGCTCGTCAGCTTCAAGCCGGAGGCGGGTCAGGCCAGCACCGAGCTCGTGCCGGACCTCGCGACCGCGAACGCCGAGATCTCGGACGGCGGCAAGACCTACAAGTACACCCTCAAGGACGGTGTCACGTGGGAGGACGGCTCGCCCGTCACCTCGCAGGACATCAAGTACGGCATCGAGCGCACCTGGGCCCAGGACGTCATCTCCGGCGGCCCGGTCTACCTGAGCCAGGTCCTCGACCCGAAGACCGAGTACAAGGGTCCCTACAAGGACACCACGCCGGACAAGCTCGGCCTGAAGGCCATCGAGACGCCGGACGCGAAGACCATCATCTTCAAGCTCCCGAAGCCGAACGGTGACTTCGAGCAGATGCTCGCCATGCCGGCGGCCTCTCCGGTCAAGAAGGAGAAGGACACCGCCGCCAAGTACGGCCTGAAGCCCTTCTCCAACGGCCCGTACAAGATCGACTCGTACGCGCCGAACAAGTCGATGACGCTGTCGCGCAACACCAACTGGAAGCCCGCCACGGACACCATCCGCAAGGCGCTTCCGGACAAGATCACGGTCACCTTCATGGCCAACGCGGACGACATGGACAAGCGCCTGCTCAAGGGTGACTTCGACGTCGACATCAACGCCACGGGCATCGGTCAGGCCGCTCGTACCACGGCCCTGCGCGAGCACAAGGGCAACCTGGACAACGGCCAGACCGGCTTCATCCGCTACGCGGTCTTCCCGCAGACGGTCAAGCCGTTCGACAACATCGAGTGCCGCAAGGCAGTCATCTACGCCGCCGACAAGAAGTCGCTGCAGACCGCCCGTGGCGGCCCGCAGGCTGGTGGCGACGTCGCCCCGAACATGCTCCCCGCGGGCATCAAGGGTGCGGACCCCACGTACGACCCGTACGAGGTCCTCAAGAACGACAGCAAGCCGGATCTGACCAAGGCCAAGGCCGCGCTGAAGGCCTGTGGCCAGCCGAACGGCTTCAAGACCACCATCGCGGTGCGTAACAACAAGCCGGTCGAGGTCGCCACGGCCGTCTCGCTGCAGAACGCGCTGAAGCAGGTCGGCATCGACGCTCAGGTCGACCAGTTCGACGGCGCCCAGACGTCCGGCATCATCGGTTCGCCGAAGGTCGTCAAGGACAAGGGCTACGGCATCATCATCATGGGCTGGGGCGCGGACTTCCCGACCGGCCAGGGCTTCTCGCAGCCGCTGGTCGACGGCCGGTTCATCCTGCAGAGCGGTAACAACAACTTCTCCGAGCTCAACGACCCCGCGGTCAACAAGCTCTTCGACGACGCCATCGCCGAGACCGACCCGGCCAAGGCCGGCGAGATCTACAAGCAGATGAACCAGAAGGTCTCCGAGGCCGCTGTCTACCTGCCCTTCGTCTACGACAAGACGATCACGTGGCGCAGCAGCCGACTGACCAACGCCTACACGGCCGACGCCTACAACGGCCGCTACGACTACGCCTCGCTCGGCGTCGTCAAGTAAAACCCAGTCAATTCACGTTCCAGTGCCACACCCGCTAGGCACGAAGGGCAGGTGATGGCCGCGAGCGGTGGCCCGGAGCCCTCTCCATAAGAGGGGCCCCGGGCCACCGTCGGGCCAAGCGCAGTGCTTGCATATCTCATCAGGCGAATCTTCGCCGTCGTCGTCATGCTGATGGTCATCACTCTGGTGACCTTCGGAATCTTCTTCCTCTTTCCCAAGATGATCGGGACGGACCCGGCGCTGTACTTCGTCGGCAAGCAGTCCGACCCCGCCGCCATCGAGGGCATCCGGCAGAAGATGGGCCTGGACGACCCGATCCTGGTCCAGTTCGGCAAGTTCGTGGTCGGACTGGTGGCCGGGCGTACGTACTCCAACGGTCTCGACGTCACGCAATGCGCCGCGCCCTGCTTCGGGTACTCGTTCAAGACCGAGCAGGAGGTCTGGCCGCTGCTGCTCGAGTGGCTGCCGGTCACCCTCTCGCTCGCCGCCGGCGCCGTGGTGCTGTGGGTGGTCGGTGGTATCTCCGCCGGCATCATCTCGGCCCTCAAGCGCGGTACCCCGCTCGACCGTTCGGTGATGGGCATCGCCCTCAGCGGTGTCTCACTGCCGATCTACTTCACCGGCATGCTCGCCCTGGCGCTCTTCTCCGACCAGCTGGGCTGGTTCGGCCGGCCGGACGCTTCGTTCGGCGACGATCCGGCGGCGTGGTTCAACGGCATGGTCCTGCCATGGGTCAGCCTGGCCTTCCTGTACGCCGCGATGTACGCCCGGCTCACCCGGGCCACCATGCTGGAGGTCCTCAACGAGGACTACATCCGTACGGCCCGTGCCAAGGGCCTGACGGAACCCGTGGTGATCGGCAAGCACGCGATGCGGTCGACCATGACCCCGATTCTCACCGTCCTCGGACTGGACCTCGGAGCCCTGGTGGGCGGCGCGGTCCTGACCGAGTACACCTTCTCCCTGCACGGCCTCGGCTACAACGCGGTGAGAGCGATCAGTGACCACGATCTTCCGGTGATCCTCGGAGTCACCCTCATCGCGGCCTTCTTCGTCGTCCTCGCCAATCTCGTCGTGGACCTCATGTACGCAGTGATCGACCCCCGAGTGAGGCTCTCATGACCGCGGTGCCTATCCCGGGCGAGACCCCCGGATCCCCCCTGACGAAGACCGGCGCCGTCGGCGAGCCTGTCTCCGCGGGCTCGGGCCCCTCCACCGCCTTCCTCGAAGTACGCGACCTCCAGGTGCACTTCCCCACGGACGACGGCCTGGTGAAGTCCGTCGACGGACTCTCCTTCACGCTGGAGAAAGGCAAGACCCTCGGCATCGTGGGCGAGTCGGGCTCGGGCAAGTCGGTGACCTCGCTCGGCATCATGGGCCTGCACCGCGTCGGCCAGTACGGCCGGCAGAAGGCCCACCTCTCCGGTGAGATCTGGCTGAACGGCAAGGAACTGCTGACAGCCGACCCGGACGAGGTACGCCGGCTGCGCGGCCGCGACATGGCGATGATCTTCCAGGATCCGCTGTCCGCGATGCATCCGTACTTCACCATCGGCAAGCAGATCAGCGAGGCGTACCAGGTCCACAACAAGGTGGACAAGAAGACCGCCGTGAAGCGGGCCGTCGAGCTGCTGGACCGGGTGGGCATCCCGGAGCCCCAGAAGCGGGTGGACAGCTACCCGCACGAGTTCTCCGGCGGAATGCGCCAGCGCGCGATGATCGCGATGGCGCTGGTCAACAACCCCGAGCTGCTCATCGCGGACGAGCCGACCACTGCGCTGGACGTCACCGTCCAGGCGCAGATCCTCGACCTGATCCGGGATCTGCAGAAGGAGTTCGGCTCCGCGGTCATCATCATCACCCACGACCTGGGCGTCGTCGCCGAGCTGGCCGACGACATCCTGGTGATGTACGGCGGCCGCTGCGTCGAGCGCGGTCCGGCCGAGAAGGTCTTCTACGAGCCGCAGCACCCCTACACCTGGGGCCTGCTGGGCTCGATGCCGCGCATCGACCGTGACCAGACCGAGCGCCTCATCCCGGTCAAGGGCTCCCCGCCCAGCCTGATCAACATCCCCAGCGGCTGTGCCTTCCACCCGCGTTGCCCGTACGCCGATGTGCCCAAGGGCGGGATCACCCGCACCGAGCGCCCAGACCTGCGGGAGGTGGGCAGCCGGCACCACTCGGCCTGCCACATGTCGCAGGAGGACCGCACGCGGATCTGGACCGAAGAGATTGCGCCGAAGCTGTGAGCGAGACAAAGGATTCCGAGATGACGATCCCGGAGCAGGCCACCTCCTCGCCCGAGCCGCTGCTCAAGGTCACCGGACTGGTGAAGCACTTCCCGATCACGAAAGGGCTGCTGCGCCGGCAGGCCGGTGCCGTCCAGGCGGTCGACGGCATCAGCTTCGACGTACGTCCCGGCGAGACGCTCGGCATCGTGGGTGAGTCCGGCTGCGGCAAGTCGACGATGGGCCGGCTCATCACCCGGCTGCTCGAACCGACCGGCGGCAAGATCGAGTTCGAGGGCAAGGACATCACACACCTCGGTGTCGCGGGCATGCGCCCGATGCGCCGGGACGTCCAGATGATCTTCCAGGACCCGTACGGCTCGCTGAACCCGCGTCACACGGTCGGTTCGATCGTCAGCGCGCCGTTCAAGCTGCAGGGCGTCACGCCCGAGGGCGGGATCAAGAAGGAGGTCCAGCGGCTGCTGGGCCTGGTCGGTCTCAACCCCGAGCACTACAACCGCTACCCGCACGAGTTCTCCGGCGGCCAGCGCCAGCGCATCGGCATCGCGCGCGCTCTCGCGCTGAAGCCGAAGCTGGTCGTGGCGGACGAGCCCGTCTCGGCGCTGGACGTGTCCATCCAGGCGCAGGTCGTGAACCTGCTGGACGACCTCCAGGACGAGCTGGGCCTCACGTACGTGATCATCGCCCACGACCTGTCGGTCATCCGGCACGTCTCGGACCGTATCGCGGTGATGTACCTCGGCAAGATCGTCGAGCTGACCGACCGCAAGTCGCTGTACGAGGCGCCGATGCACCCGTACACCAAGGCGCTGCTCTCCGCGGTGCCGGTGCCGGACCCCCGGCGGAGGGGCGCCAAGAGCGACCGCATCCTGCTCAAGGGCGACGTCCCGTCGCCGATCTCCCCGCCGAGCGGCTGCCGGTTCCACACCCGGTGCTGGAAGGCCACGGAGATCTGCAAGACGCAGGAACCGCCGCTGCTGGCACTGAAGACGGGCCACCAGGTGGCCTGCCACCACCCGGAGAACGCGGAGGACCAGGCACCGGACGACGTGGTGCTGTTGTCGGCGCGGGAGGCGATCGAGATCGTGTCGGCGACCCCGAAGTCGGCGGAGGCGGAGGCGGCGGCGCCGCTGACGAAGGGTGAGGTTACGCAGGACGCGGTGGTCCTTGCCGAGGCCGAGACCACCGAGGCCGAGCCTGCTGAGGCCGAGCCTGCTGAGGCCGAGGCTGCTGAGGCCGAGGCTGCCGAAGAGGCGACCACCGAGGCGGAGGCCACCACGGCCGGCTCCGACGAGTCCGGCTCCGACGAGCCCGGCTCCGAAGGCGAGTCGGCTCCTCCCCGGACCTCGGGGGACATCACCAAGGAGTAGAACCGGCACAATCGTCCGGTGCTCCTCGAACTGTTCACGCCCTCCGTCCAGCACGCGCTCGACCTCGCCGGGATCTTCGTCTTCGCGATCTCCGGCGCACTGCTCGCCGTACGCAAGAATTTCGACGTCTTCGGCATCGCAGTGCTCGCAGAGGTCACCGCGCTGGGCGGAGGGCTTCTCCGTGACCTGATCATCGGGGCCGTCCCTCCGGCGGCCTTCACCGATACCGGGTACTTCGTGATGCCCCTCGTGGCGACGGTCCTCGTCTTCTTCCTGCACCCGCAGGTCGAGCGCATCCAGAACGGCGTGAATGTCTTCGACGCCGCCGGCCTCGGGCTGTTCTGCGTCACCGGCACCACCAAGGCGTACGAGTACGGGCTCGGCCTGACCTACTCCGCGGTCCTCGGTCTGGCCACCGCCGTCGGCGGCGGTGTGCTGCGGGACGTACTGGCCAACGAGGTGCCCTCGCTGCTGCGCTGGGACCGCGATCTCTACGCCGTGCCCGCCATCGTCGGAGCGGTCATGGTGGTGCTCTGCATCCAGTTCGACGTACTGAACGCGTTCACCAGCGGGCTCGCCGTGGTGACCGCGTTCGTCCTGCGCCTGCTCGCGATGCGTTTCCACTGGCGGGCACCCCGCGCCTGGAACCGGCGCTCGTCGGCCGTCGAAGAGGGCTGAGCGGCCCTGGGGAAGTCCGGGCGGAGACAGCCGGCGGATCCGCAAAAAGCTACCGCTCAGTAATAGTCTGTTGTACGGTGCTGCCATGGCACAGGCAGTTCAGGCAACCATCGGGGACAGCGAGTTCGACCGCGACACCGCTGTCACCCCGCGCGCACCGGGCGTCTACGACGCGGAGCTCTCGGCGGGCTGGACGATCATCCACGCCGTCAACGGCGGCTACCTGCTGGCCCTGCTCGGCCGCGCTCTCGGCGACGCGCTGCCGCACCCCGACCCGTTCACGGTCTCGGCGCACTACCTCACGGCGTCGCAGCCGGGCCCCGCGGTGATCCGCACCGAGCTCGTCCGCACCGGCCGCACCCTCTCCACCGGCCAGGCCTCCCTCTTCCAGTACGCGGAGGACGGCACCGAGGTCGAGCGCATTCGCGTGCTCGCCTCGTACGGGGATCTGGACGCGCTGCCGGAGGACGTACGCACGACGGCCGAGCCGCCCGCGATCCCGCCGATGCAGCACTGCCTCGGCCCGTCCGACGGTCCCGCGGCGAAGATCCCCGGCAGCTCGGCGATCACGGAACGTCTGAACATCAAGCTCGACCCCGCGACCGTCGGCTGGGCGGTCGGCGCGCCTTCGGGCAAGGGCGAGATGCGCGGCTGGTTGGGGCTCGCCGACGGGCGCGACGCGGACCCCTTCTCGCTGCTGCTCGCGGTCGACGCGATGCCGCCGACCGCGTTCGAGCTGGGCCTGAAGGGCTGGACGCCCACCGTCGAACTCACCACTCACATCCGCTGCCGCCCGGCCCCGGGACCGCTGCGGGTCGCCATCACGACCCGCAATCTGGCCGGCGGCTTCCTGGAGGAGGACGCGGAGGTCTGGGACAGCGCGGACCGGCTCGTCGCGCAGTCCCGCCAGCTGGCGAAGGCGCCGCGCAGCTGAACGCCGCCCGGCACATGCACGATTCCTCATGAACCCGCACTCCGACACCCTCACCACCGCGACGGGCGGGCCGCCGTCCGTCAGTCCAGCCAGTGCCGGCGGCCCAGGCTGACCAGACGCAACTGACGACGGGCGACGGAACTGACCTGCTCCTCGCCCTCGGGGCCGGCCTCCAGGAAGTTCGAGGCCGTCATCACCATGTGGTCGACGTAGGCGCTCGCGAGCATCCGCAGATCCGCCTCGCTCCATCCCGCCGACTCCGGCTCGTCGGCGAAGGCCGCCGCCACCTCGTCGGCGAACCGCCGCAGTTGCTCGCCAATGGCCTCGCGCACGGGCTGCACGCCGCCGTGGCGCTCGCGGGCGATGAAGCGGACATGTGCGGGGGAGGTGCGGACGAGGTCGGAGATCAGCGCGACGGTCCGGTCGATCCGCACCCCGTCGCCGCTCTCGGCCAGCGCCTCGCCGATCATCGCGTGCAGGCTGCCCAGCGCCTCCTCGACGAGCGCGACGCCGAGGTCGGCCGTGTCCCGGAAGTGCCGGTAGAACGCCGTCGGTGCCACGCCCACGGCCCGGGTCACCTCACGCAGCCCGAGGCTGCTCAGACTCTGCTCCTCGAGCAGCTGCAGCGCTGCGTCCAGGAGGGCCTGACGGGTCTTCTGTTTCTGGGCCTGACGGATCCCGAGGGTGTGACTCATGCCATTGAGTAAACAACCGTTCTCCGGAGAAGGGAAGCGTAGACTCATCAGTCAGTGAACAGTCGTACTCACAAGTGTTCACCCAAAATGAGAAAGGAATGACGATGATCGCCCTCGTCGCAGCGCTTCTCCTTCTGGGAATCATGCTGGGCGCCGTGGCCCAACTTCCCCTCTCCGTCACCTTCGTGGCCTGCTCCGTCATCGGTGCCTGGCTGCTCGTCTTCGCCGTGCGCGAGCGCCGCGCGCGTCAGCACTGACCGGGAAGGAGCCGAACCACCATGCAACTCACCGCCACCGCACGCGCCGTCCGGGACACCGGCAGCCCCGAGGGGACCCGCGGGGACGCCGACGGCATGGCCGTCGCCTCCTTCGTCCTCGGCCTCGTCGGCCTGCTCGTGATGAATATCGTGCTCGGCCCGATCGCCATCGTGCTCGCCGGCCTCGCTCTCTGGCGCCGCACCGCACGCCGCGGCCGCGCCCTGCTCGGACTCGCCCTCGGCCTCGCCGACCTGGCCGTTCTCGCCGTACTCGTGACCGTGAACGGAACCGTCGCCTGGGGCATCGGCGGCTGATCGGCCCCCCTGCCCGCCCCGCTCCTGCCGCACCAGGAGCGGCCCGGCGCGGACGCCGAAGGCCCATGCACCCCTGCGCCGCGTCCGCGCCCCCGCCAGGCCTCGTAGAATCGTGGCCACCATGGCTTACCTCGACCACGCTGCGACCACTCCGATGCTGCCGGAGGCCGTCGAGGCGATGACCGCGCAGCTCACCGTCACCGGCAACGCCTCCGCGCTGCACGCCGCCGGGCGGCGGGCCCGCCGTACCGTCGAGGAGGCCCGCGAGACCCTCGCCGAGGCGCTCGGCGCACGGCCCAGCGAGGTGGTCTTCACCTCCGGCGGCACCGAGGCCGACAACCTCGCCGTGAAGGGCCTGTACTGGTCGAGACGCGACGCCGACCCGGCCAGGACCCGCGTACTGGCCAGCCCCGTCGAGCACCACGCCGTCCTCGACGCCGTCGACTGGCTCGGCGAACACGAGGGCGCCACCATCGAGTTCCTGCCGGTCGACGCGTACGGACGGGTGCACCCCGAAGCCCTGCGCGAGGCCATCGAGCGCAATCCGGACGATGTCGCGCTCGCCACCGTGATGTGGGCCAACAACGAGATCGGCACCATCATGCCGGTCACCGAACTCTCCGCCGTGGCAGGGGAGTTCGACGTACCGCTGCACGCCGACGCGGTCCAGGCCTTCGGCCAGCTGGACGTCGACTTCGGTGCGTCGGGACTCGCCGCGATGACCGTCTCAGGGCACAAGATCGGCGGCCCGTACGGCATCGGCGCGCTGCTGCTCGGCCGCGAGTACAGCCCCGTTCCCGTACTGCACGGCGGCGGCCAGGAGCGCCACGTACGCTCCGGCACCCTCGACGCCCCCGCGATCGCCTCCTTCGCCGCCGCCGGCCGTATCGCCGCCGAGCGCCGCGAGGACTTCGCCCGCGAGATCGGCGCGCTGCGCGACCAGCTGGTCGACGCCGTCCGTACGGCAGTGCCGGACGCGATCCTCGGCGGCGACCCGGACGACCGCCTCCCCGCCAACGCCCACTTCACCTTCCCGGGCTGCGAGGGCGATTCCCTGCTGCTGCTTCTCGACGCCCAGGGCATCGAGTGCTCCACGGGCTCCGCCTGCACGGCGGGTGTCGCCCAGCCGAGCCATGTCCTGCTCGCCACCGGCACCCATCCGGACCTGGCGCGCGGGACGTTGCGCTTCAGCCTCGGCCACACCTCGACCAAGGCGGATGTGGAGGCGGTCGCGGATGCCATCGGCCCGGCGGTGGAACGGGCCCGTACGGCAGGACTCAGCTAGGGACAAAGACCTTAGGCCCTGTCCGACCTGGCCCGAGAGGCTTCGGCGGCCTCCGCGGCCTCCGCGGCCTCCGCGGCCTCCGCGGCCTTGCGCGCCGTCGGCAGAGCCGCCCGTACGAGCGCGAGATAGCGGTTCCAGTCCCAGTGCGGCCCGGGGTCGGTGTGGTCCGTCCCCGGCACTTCCACGTGCCCGATGATGTGCTCCCGGTCGACGGGTATCTCGTACCGCGCGCAGATGTCCGCCGTGAGCTGCGCCGACGCCCGGTACATCGCGTCCGTGAAACCGGCCGGCCGGTCCACGAAGCCCTCGTGCTCTATGCCGATGCTGCGTTCGTTGTACGAGCGGTTCCCGGCGTGGAAGGCGACATCCAGCTCGCGGATCATCTGCGCCACATGCCCGTCCTTGCGGACGACATAGTGCGCAGCGGCCCCGTGCCCCGGGTCCTTGAAGACCTTGAGCGCCGTGAGATAGCTGCCCTGGACGACATGGATGATCACGCGGTCGACGCCGTAGTCGTCGGGCCGGTCCGCGAGCCGCCAGTTCGCCCGGGACGCCGAGGTCCACTCGGCGCCGACATGATCGATCTCACCCTCCTTGCGAGGCTTGGCCATCCCCGGCATCCGCCACCAGACGCGTTTCAGCTCGTCCCTGGCCAGCACGCCCGTGCCCACCACCACCGCCCCGGCGCCGATCAGCACGGCACGCCTGCTGACGCCGCGCTTGCCGCTCTCCTTGCCGCGCCCCTTGCCCCGCTTCGATTCACTCCCCATGCGATCCCCAACGCTTACTCGCGAGCTTTCGGTTCCCCGGGCCCCTTACTCTGGTAGGGCTATGACTCAGACTTCCCAGCGCCCTCTCCGTGTGCTCGCCGCCATGTCGGGCGGCGTGGACTCCGCCGTCGCCGCCGCCCGCGCCGCCGAGGCCGGACACGATGTCACCGGTGTGCACCTGGCGCTCTCCGCGAACCCGCAGTCCTTCCGTACCGGCGCGCGCGGCTGCTGCACCATCGAGGACTCGCGCGACGCCCGCCGCGCCGCGGACGTCATCGGCATCCCGTTCTACGTGTGGGATCTCGCCGAGCGCTTCCGCGAGGACGTGGTCGAGGACTTCATCGCGGAGTACGAGGCCGGCCGCACCCCCAACCCCTGTCTGCGGTGCAACGAGAAGATCAAGTTCGCGGCACTGCTCGACAAGGCGCTCGCGCTCGGCTTCGACGCGGTCTGCACCGGCCACTACGCCACGGTCGTCACCGGCGAGGACGGCCGCCGCGAGATGCACCGCGCCAGCGACATGGCCAAGGACCAGTCGTACGTCCTCGGCGTGCTCGACGAGCGCCAGCTGGCGCACGCCATGTTCCCGCTCGGCGACACCCTCACCACCAAGGACGAGATCCGGGCGGAGGCCGAGCGCCGCGGACTCGCGGTCGCCAAGAAGCCCGACAGTCACGACATCTGCTTCATCGCGGACGGCGACACCCAGGGCTTCCTGGCGAACCGCCTCGGCACCGCGGAGGGCGACATCGTCGACGAGTCCGGTACGAAGCTGGGCAGCCACGACGGAGCTTTCGGCTTCACGATCGGCCAGCGCAAGGGCCTGCGGATCGGCCACCCCGCGCCCGACGGCAAGCCGCGCTACGTCCTGGACATCTCCCCGGTGAACAACACGGTGACGGTCGGCCCGGTCGAGGCGCTGGACGTGGACGCCCTGACCGCGATCAAGCCCCGCTGGTGCGGGGCGCCTCCGACGGGCCCGGGGACGTACACCGCTCAGCTGCGCGCCCACGGCGGCGAGACGCCGGTGTCCGCCGAACTGGTCGACGACGAGCTCCGGGTGAGCTTCACGGAGCCGGTACGGGGCGTGGCGCCCGGCCAGGCGATCGTGCTGTACGACGGCACACGCGTGGTCGGCTCGGCGACCATCGCGACGACCGAGCGGGCGGCAGCTTCAGCGGTCTGACCGGCCGTCTCCTGGTGGCGACTACGGCAAGGCACCTGCATTGAGTTCGCAAACGGGCGTGCCCAAGGCCGAAACTCACAGCGCTCCGCCGACCAGAACCACGGGCCGCCCGTCGCCCCTGCTGCTCGTACGCGCTGACCGGCGGGCGGCGCGGAGCTCATCGCTCGGTCACAAGATTCTTCCGGTCAGTCCTCGACGACCTCGGTGTCGTAGAAGCAGAAGTGCCCCTTGATCTCGGCCACCTCGTCGTTGGGCTCGGGATATGCCCACACCAGATCGGGTGCGTCCGGCAGTGACCAGTAGTCGGCGTCGCCCTTGAACGGACAGTGCGTGTGGCTGTCCGAAGGGGTGAGCAGGTCGGTGCGTACGTCGTCGGGCGGGAGGTAGTAGCGGACCGGCAGACCCGTCTCGTGCAGCAGCAGGGGCCGCCGGCTCTCCGCCAGCACCTGTCCGTCGTGCAGAACCCGTACATGGGCCGTGCCCTGCTCGATGGTGATGCGATGTCCTGTGCGTGCCTGTGTCATGACAGTTGCAGCGCCGGGGGCGGGCGGGTTCTTCCCGATCCTCACGCGGGATCTGTGCTCAGGGTTCCGTGCTCACGGTTCGCGCGGGGGATCGTACGGTGGCCGTATGAACATCTGCGTCTTCCTCTCCGCCGCCGACCTCGACGACCGCTACACCCGCCCCGCCCGCGAGTTCGCGGAGCTGATGGGCAAGGGCGGCCACACCCTGGTGTGGGGCGGCTCCGAGAGCGGGCTGATGAAGGTCGTCGCGGACGGCGTCCAGCAGGCGGGCGGGCGGCTGGTCGGGGTCTCCGTGGACTTCCTCGCCGCATCGGCCCGTGCGAACGCCGACGAGATGGTGATCGCGAAGGACCTCGCCGAGCGCAAGGCGCTGCTGCTCGCCAAGGCCGACGCGGTTGTGATCATGGTCGGTGGTGCGGGAACGCTGGACGAGGCCACCGAGATACTGGAGCTGAAGAAGCACGGAAAGACCACCAAGCCGGTGGTGCTGCTGAACACGGCGGGTTTCTACGACGGGCTGAAGCAGCAGTTCCGGCGGATGGAGGACGAGGGCTTTCTGCCGCTCCCCCTGACTGACCTGGTGTTCTTCGCCGAGGACGGCGTTGCCGCGCTCGCCTACCTGGAGGAGTCCGCGGGCGTTCATTAGCCGGCGTTCAGTAGTGCGAGCATGGCCCCTATGGCTACACATGTGATCACGGGGGCAGGATCAGGCATCGGCGCGGCCGTCGCGCGCCGGCTGCACGAGCGCGGCGACGAGCTGGTACTGGTGGCGCGCGACCTCAAGCGCGCGAAGGAGCTCGCCGAGCAGTACCCCGGCGCGCGCACGCTCGTCGCCGACCTGGCCGACCCCGACCGCATCTCGTGGGCGCTCGGCAAGCAGGCCCAGCCCGAGCAGGTCGACACGCTGCTGCACATCGCGGGCATCGTCGACCTCGGCCCGATCGGTGAGTTGCGTCCCAGGACCTGGCACCAGCAGCTCAACGTCAATCTCATCGCCCCGGCCGAACTGACCCGGCTCTTCCTGCCCCAAATCCGCGCGGTCCGTGGCCAGGTGCTCTTCGTCAACTCCGGCGCGGGCCTCAACGCGCATGCGGAATGGGGCGCGTACGCAGCGGCCAAGCACGGCCTGAAGGCGCTCGCCGACTCCCTCCGCCACGAGGAGAAGCCCAACGGCATCCGCGTGACGTCCGTCTACCCGGGCCGCACCGCCGGCCCCATGCAGGCCAAGGTGCACTCCCAGGAGGGCAAGGAGTACGACGCGTCCCGCTGGATCGACCCCGAGTCGGTCGCGACGACGATCCTCACCGCCCTGGACCTGCCGCGCGACGCCGAGATCAACGACCTGACGGTGCGGCCGGGCCGATGAGCGACTTCGTATGGGGCCCCGCCACCGGTGTCGGGTCGATGCCCGGCGGCGACGCTCGCGAGGCGGCGAGGACCGTCACCGGATCCTTCGACGACTTTCCGTATCTGGCGGAGCTGCCCGCGCGCGGGCCCGGCGCCGACATGATCGGGCGGACCATCGGGCTGCTCGTCGAGATGTACGCGCATGTGGAGCCCAGCGGCTGGCGGGTCGGCGACCGGCCCGGCCGCGACACCCGCCGCGCACGCTCCTGGCTCGGCGAGGACCTCGACGCGCTGGAGGAGTTCACCCAGGGCTACGAGGGCCCGTTGAAGGTCCAGGCGGTGGGGCCGTGGACCCTCGCCGCCGGGCTGGAGCTGCGGGGCGGCGAGGCGGCGCTGGGCGATCCGGGCGCCGTACGGGACCTGGCGGGCTCGCTCGCCGAGGGGTTGCGGTCGCACTTGGAGGACGTACGCCGCCGGGTGCCGGGCGCCCAGGTGGTGCTGCAGCTCGACGAGCCGTCGCTCACCTCCGTACTGCGCGGGCAGATCAGGACCGCCAGCGGATACCGCACGCACAGGGCGGTGGACCGCCAGGTCGTCGAGGGCACGCTGCGGGATGTCGTCGGTGTGCACGAGGGACCCGTGGTCGTGCACTCCTGCGCGCCGGACGTGCCCTTCGCGCTGTTGCGCCGGGCCGGGGCCGCGGCGGTCTCTTTCGACTTCGGTCTGCTCACCGAGCGTGATGAGGAGACGATCGGCGAGGCAGTCGAGGCCGGTACGAAGCTCTTCGCCGGAGTCGTGCCGTCCACCGATGCTCCATTGTCAGACCCTGCCGGTAGCGTCATGGGTGTCAGGACGCTGTGGCGCAGGCTGGGGCTGAATCCGGGGGCTCTCACCGAGTCCGTCGTGATCACCCCGTCGTGCGGGCTCGCGGGTGCTTCACCCGCGTATGCCCGTGCGGCGCTCGCCCACTGCGTCAGGGCCGCGAGATCGCTCGCAGACAACCCTGAGTAACGGGTGCTTGGGAAACGGGAGGACGAAACGGTGGCTGGCGAACAGCAGACGGCACTGCCCGCCGACGCACGGGAGCAGCACGCCCAACTCGCCGAGCAGGTCGAGGAGCACCGCTTCCGGTACTACGTGAAGGACAGCCCGGTCATCAGCGACGGGGAGTTCGACAGGCTGCTGCGCGCGCTCGAGGCGCTCGAGGAGCAGTACCCTGGGCTGCGTACGCCCGACTCGCCGACCCAGAAGGTCGCCGGGCAGTACGAGACGGAGCTGGCGAAGGTCGAGCACCGCGAGCGGATGCTCTCCCTGGACAACGCCTTCGACGACGAGGAACTGGCCGCGTGGGCCGAGCGCGTCGCGCGCGAAGTCGGCACCTCGGACTACCACTTCCTGTGCGAGCTGAAGATCGACGGGCTCGCCGTGAACCTGACGTACGAGAAGGGCCGGCTGACGCGCGCGGCGACCCGGGGCGACGGCCGCGTGGGGGAGGACATCACTCCGAACGTCCGCACCATCTCCGACATCCCGAACCGCCTGGGGGGCGACCGCGTCCCGGATCTCGTCGAGATCCGCGGCGAGGTCTTCTTCCCGATGGACAAGTTCCAGGAGCTCAACGCCCGGCGGGTGGCGGCCGGGGAGCAGCCGTACGCCAACCCGCGCAACTCCGCCGCCGGTTCGCTGCGGCAGAAGGACCCGAAGGTCACCGCGACCCTGCCGCTGCACATGGTGGTACACGGCATCGGCGCGCGTGAGGGCTTCGACATCGACCGTCTGTCGCAGGCGTACGACCTGCTGCGCGCATGGGGCCTGCCGACCGCCAAGCACAACAGGGTCGTGGACTCGCTGGAGGGCGTACGGGAGTTCATCGCCTACTACGGCGAGAACCGGCACTCCATGGAGCACGAGATCGACGGCGTGGTCGTCAAGCTCGACGAAATCCCGCTCCAGGGGCGGCTCGGCTCCACCTCACGGGCGCCGCGCTGGGCGATCGCGTGGAAGTACGCCCCGGAAGAGGTCAACACCAAGCTGGTCAACATCCGGGTGGGCGTCGGCCGCACCGGCCGCGTCACGCCGTACGCCCAGGTCGAGCCGGTCACGGTCGCGGGCTCCGAGGTCGAGTTCGCCACCCTGCACAACCAGGACGTGGTCAGGGCCAAGGGCGTGCTGATCGGCGACACCGTCGTGCTGCGCAAGGCCGGTGACGTCATCCCGGAGATCCTCGGTCCGGTCGTGGATCTGCGAGACGGCAGCGAGCGGGAGTTCGTGATGCCGTCCGAGTGCCCCGAGTGCGGGACGGCGCTGCGGCCGATGAAGGAGGGCGACGTCGATCTGCGCTGCCCCAACGCCCGCTCCTGCCCGGCCCAGTTGCGCGAGCGCCTGTCCTACCTGGCCGGCCGTGAGTGCCTGGACATCGAGAACTTCGGGGAGGTGGCCGCGGCAGCGCTGACCAGACCCCTGGAGCCGGCCGAGCCACCGCTGAAGGACGAGGGCGACCTCTTCGACCTCACCGTCGAGCAGCTGCTGCCCATCAAGGCGTATGTCCTGGACCACGACAGCGGGCTGCCCAAGAGGGACCCGAAGACCGGCGAGGAGAAGGTCGTCACCGTCTTCGCCAATCAGCAGGGCGAGCCGAAGAAGAACACCCTCGCGATGCTGGCGAACATCGAGGTGGCGAAGCAGCGCCCGCTCGCCCGCATCATCAACGGTCTGTCCATCCGTCATGTGGGCCCGGTGGCATCGGAGGCGCTGGCCCGTGAGTTCCGCTCCATCGACCGGATCGAGCAGGCGACGGAGGAGGAGCTGGCGGCGGTCGACGGGGTGGGCGCGACCATCGCGGCCTCGCTCAAACAGTGGTTCGCGGAGGACTGGCACCGCGAGATCCTGCGCAAGTGGCGGGAGGCGGGCGTCCGCATGGAGGAGGGCGCGGGCGAGGACAAGGGGCCGCGTCCCCTGGAGGGACTCACCGTCGTCGTCACCGGAACGCTTCAGAACCACACAAGGGATGGCGCAAAAGAGGCCCTTCAGAGCCTCGGCGCGAAAGTGGCTGGTTCCGTTTCCAAGAAAACGGCCTTCGTGGTGGTCGGCGACAACCCGGGCTCGAAGTACGACAAGGCCATGCAGTTGAAGGTGCCGGTGCTGGACGAGGAGGGCTTCGCCGTGCTGCTCGAACAGGGGCCGGATGCGGCTCGTGAGGCCGCAGTTCCCACAGAGGCGTAACGGAGGGGGCGTGCGCGGGGCTTGGGAGGGGCTCGCGCGGAAGCCTTTCGGGGGCGCACGCGTCGGGAATCAGCCGCGAAAACGGGAGCCGGAACATCCGGTACAGGTCACCCGTTCAGCGCATACCAGATGGATAAGGGTGGCCCGGTCGCATTCGGGCAAGAGCTGTAGAGCGCTGCCCGTCAGAGCCTCCTGCGGCCTACTGTTGAGATGTGCGCCTGTCGTGCACGGCTGCGTGGTGGGATTTCAGTCGTGGTGGCATGACAACGGGAGCCATCGCGAGGCATCGGCACTGCCGGCTGTGAGAGGGACGGGAATGAATCCGACCGAGAGCGCCGCCCCGGTCTCGCGGCCGCGTGGAGCCGCGGCCCTTGCGGGTATGACGTCGGGCCTGCCCGTCGCCGTCGTGGTGATCGCCGCGGCCCTGCTCGTCACCGGGATCGTACGGACGGTACAGGAGGGCCATGCGCTCTTCCCCAGCTCCACAGCGGGCTGGTCGCTCGCCGCCCTCACCGGAATCATCGTCGGCCATCTCGTCGCGCTCGGCCGCGACCGCTGGTGGGGCGGGACGGGCTCCGGCGCCGCGCTCACCCTCGCGGTCCTGCTGCTTTTTGGCTGGGTGCCCGCCGGTCTGGTCAGTCTGGCCGTCGTCGCCCTGGTCGGCGCCGCCCGCAGGCATCGCTGGCGCCAGGGCGTACTGCACGGCTCCGTCGACATCCTGGGCATCGGCGCGGCAGCGCTCGTCCTCGCGGTCTTCGGCGTGGAGCCCACCGTCGAGCAGCCCTGGGAGCCACTCGACTGGGGTGTTGAAGCCGCGCCCGAAGTGGTCCTGGCAGCCACCGCCTATCTCGCCGTCACCCGGCTGCTTCTCTGGTTCGCGCTGTCACCGCCGGGCGTGGGGCTGCCCACCGTCGCCCGTACGGCCCTGTACCGGCAGGGTCTTGTCGCGGTCGCCCTGCTCGGCATCGCCCCGCTCATCTGCGTGGTCGCCATCGCCATGCCGCTGCTGCTGCCCCTGTTCGCCGTGCCGTTGATCGCCCTGGACTCCACACTCTGGATCGCCCGGGCCCGAGCCGAGGAGCAGTTGCGCGATCCGCTGACCGGACTGCCCAACCGGCAGTGGCTCCTTGAGCGGACCTGGGCCGCCCTGGAGGACGCGGAGAGCAGCGGTGCGCGATCCGCTCTCGTACTGATCGACCTCGACCGGTTCCGGTCGGTCAATGACACCCTCGGCCATCTCGCGGGCGACAGGCTGCTCCTCCAGATAGCCGACCGGCTCCGACTGGCCCTGCCGAAAGGGGCGGAGGCGGCCCGGCTCGGCGGCGACGAGTTCGCCGTACTGCTTCCGACGGCCGACTCCACGACCAGCGCCACCCGCGTCGCCCGTCATCTGGTGGCCGAGCTGTCCTCACCGCTCGACCTGGACGGACTCACCCTCGTGCTGGAGGCGAGCGCGGGCGTAGCCGTCTTCCCCGACCACGCGCTGGACGCGGAAGGGCTGTTGCGGCGCGCGGACGTGGCGATGTACCAAGCGAAGCGGGACCGTACCGGCGTCGAGGTGTACGAGTCCAAGCGCGACAGCAACACCCCCGACCGGCTGGGCCTGCTGGGCGATCTGCGCCGGGCGCTGGACGCCGGCGACGTGGAGCTCCACTACCAGCCCAAGGTCGGCTTCGACGGTCATGTCGCGGGCCTGGAGGCCCTGGTGCGCTGGGTCCATCCGGACCGTGGCAGGGTCCCCCCGGACGAGTTCATCGCCATCGCAGAGTCCTCGGGCCTGATGCCGCATCTGACGGAGTACGTCCTCGACACGGCCCTCGCCCAGGTCGCCAGGTGGCGCGCGCAGGGCCTGGACGTCCCCGTCGCGGTCAATGTCTCGCCGCGCGACGTCCACACCCCCGGGTTCGCCGGGTCCGTCGCAGCCCGCCTCGCCCGCCACGGCGTCCCGCCGTCCTCCCTGCAACTGGAGATAACCGAGCACGTACTCCTCGAGGACCCGCAGCGCGCCGCCGACACCCTCGCCGGGCTCACCGACCACGGCGTGAAGATGTCGCTGGACGACTTCGGCACCGGATACTCCTCGCTCGTCCATCTGCGCCGACTGCCGGTGAGCGAGCTCAAGATCGACCGTTCGTTCGTGGCCCGCCTCGCCGTCGACAACGAGGACGCCGAGATCGTCCGCTGCACCGTCGACCTCGCCCACTCGCTGGGGCTGCTGGTGGTCGCCGAGGGTGTCGAGGACGACGAGACCTGGGAGCGGCTGCGGGATCTGGGCTGCGACGCCGTACAGGGCTGGCTGGTCGCGGCCGCGATGCCGCCGCAGGAGACCACCGCCTGGCTGCGGGCCAGGGGCGAGCGCGGCTGGCACCGTCCGGCGGAACTGCTCGCCGCCTCGGACGCGGACGAGCCCACCGGCCAGGTCGTCCCCTGACGGCTCACCGCTCACCGCCCGCGGCTGACGGCTGGCGGCCCGGCCCGGGACTCCGCTCGGGACCCCGCCCGGCGCCCGGCGGGGGTCCCGTGGGCAAACCGTTTAGTGGGCAGCGGCCCGCGCCCCATAGGATTGGGCCAAACACCACACACTCACCCCTGAGGATCGCTGCATGCCTGGCATTACGCGCGAGGAGGTCGCCCACCTCGCCCGGCTGGCGCGTCTGGAGCTGAAGGCCGAAGAGCTCGACCACTTCGCCGGACAGCTCGACGACATCATCGGCGCGGTCGCCCGCGTTTCCGAGGTCGCCGACCAAGACGTACCCCCGACCTCCCACCCGCTGCCGCTGACCAATGTCATGCGCCCGGACGAGGTCCGTCCGTCGCTCACCCCCGCGCAGGCGCTCTCCGGCGCCCCGGCCCAGGAGCAGCAGCGTTTCAAGGTGCCGCAGATCCTGGGGGAGGACTAATCACCATGACGGACATCATTAGGCTCACCGCTGCCGAGATCGCCGGAAAGATCGCCGCCGGCGAGCTCACGGCCGTCGAGGTCACCGAGGCCCACCTGGCCAGGATCGAAGCCGTCGACGAGAAGGTGCACGCCTTCCTGCACGTCGACCGTGAGGGCGCGCTCGCGCAGGCCCGCGCCGTCGACGAGAAGAAGGCACGGGGCGAGAAGCTCGGCCCGCTGGCCGGTGTGCCGCTCGCGCTGAAGGACATCTTCACCACCGAGGGCATTCCGACCACGGTCGGCTCCAAGATCCTCGAGGGCTGGATCCCGCCGTACGACGCTACGGTGACCAAGCGGCTCAAGGCCGCGGACGTCGTCATCCTCGGCAAGACCAACATGGACGAGTTCGCCATGGGGTCGTCGACCGAGAACAGCGCGTACGGTCCCACGGGCAACCCGTGGGACCTGACCCGGATCCCCGGCGGCTCCGGCGGGGGCTCGTCCGCCGCCCTCGCCTCGTACGAGGCACCGCTCGCCATCGGCACGGACACCGGCGGCTCCATCCGCCAGCCCGCCGCCGTCACCGGCACGGTCGGCGTCAAGCCCACCTACGGCGGCGTCTCCCGCTACGGCATGGTCGCCTTCTCGTCCTCCCTCGACCAGGGCGGCCCCTGTGCCCGTACGGTCCTGGACGCGGCGCTGCTGCACGAGGTCATCGCGGGTCACGACGAGCTCGACTCGACGTCCATCGACGCCCCGGTCCCGCCGGTCGTCGAGGCCGCCCGCAACGGCAGCGTCGCGGGCATGCGCGTCGGCGTCGTCAAGCAGTTCTCGGGCGAGGGCTACCAGGCCGGTGTCGTCCAGCGCTTCAACGAGTCGGTCGAGCTGCTGCGCGCTCTCGGCGCCACGATCGTCGAGCTGGACTGCCCGTCCTTCGACCTGGGTCTGTCGGCGTACTACCTGATCGCGCCGTCCGAGTGCTCGTCCAACCTCGCCCGCTTCGACGCCATGCGCTACGGCCTGCGGGTCGGCGACGACGGCACGAAGTCGGCCGAGGAGGTCACCGCGCTGACCCGTGAGGCGGGCTTCGGCGACGAGGTCAAGCGCCGCATCATGCTCGGTACGTACGCGCTCAGCTCCGGCTACTACGACGCGTACTACGGCTCGGCGCAGAAGGTGCGCACGCTCATCACCCGGGACTTCGAGAAGGCCTTCGAGCAGGTCGACGTGATCGTTTCGCCGACCACGCCCACCACGGCCTTCCCGATCGGCGAGCGCGCCGACGACCCGATGGCGATGTACCTCGCCGACCTGTGCACCATCCCGACCAACCTGGCCGGCAACGCGGCGATGTCGCTGCCCTGCGGTCTCGCGCCGGAGGACGGCCTGCCGGTCGGTCTGCAGATCATCGCCCCCGCCATGAAGGACGACCGGCTCTACAAGGTCGGCGCCGCGGTCGAGGCCGCGTTCGTGGAAAAGTGGGGCCACCCGCTGCTCGAGGAGGCACCGTCGCTGTGAGCACACTTGCCAAGGCCAAGGGCTTCAAGAAGTCCAAGACCGGTACGTACCTGTCCATCGGCACCACCGCGTTCGGCGCGATCAGCGTCGTCAAGCAGGCCAAGAAGGCCCGCTTCGAGGGCGACACGCTCCGGCTGATCGATGCCGCCGTATCCGCTGCCGCCATCGTTACCGGCCTGGCCCTGCTCTACCGCGAGCTGAGGCGCCTGGGCGACGACGACGTCCTGCTGGGCTGAGAGGGAAAGTTTCACCGTGACCGTCACTGAACTGGTGTCGTACGAGGACGCCCTCGCTGCCTACGACCCCGTCATGGGCCTCGAGGTCCATGTCGAACTCGGCACCAAGACCAAGATGTTCTGCGGCTGCTCGACCGAGCTGGGCGCCGAGCCCAACTCGCAGACCTGCCCCACCTGTCTTGGCATGCCCGGTTCGCTCCCGGTCGTCAACGCGATCGGCGTCGAGTCGGCCGTCAAGATCGGCCTCGCGCTCAACTGCGAGATCGCCGAGTGGTGCCGCTTCGCCCGGAAGAACTACTTCTATCCGGACATGCCGAAGAACTTCCAGACCTCGCAGTACGACGAGCCGATCGCCTTCAACGGCTATCTGGACGTCCAGCTGGAGGACGGCGAGATCTTCCGCGTGCAGATCGAGCGCGCCCATATGGAGGAGGACACCGGCAAGTCGCTGCACGTCGGCGGTGCCACCGGCCGTATCCACGGCGCGTCACACTCCCTGCTCGACTACAACCGCGCCGGCATCCCGCTGATCGAGATCGTCACCAAGCCGATCGAGGGCGCGGGCGCGCGTGCGCCGGAGGTCGCCAAGGCGTACGTCGCCGAGCTGCGTGAGCTCATCAAGGCGCTGGGTGTCTCCGAAGCCCGCATGGAGCAGGGCCAGATGCGGTGCGATGTGAACCTCTCGCTGCGGCCGCACGGCCGGGAGAAGTTCGGCACGCGCTCCGAGACGAAGAACGTCAACTCGCTTCGCTCGGTGGAGCGGGCGGCCCGCTACGAGATCCAGCGCCATGCCGCGGTGCTGAACAGCGGCGGCACGATCATCCAGGAGACCCGTCACTTCCATGAGGAGGACGGCTCCACGACGTCCGGCCGTGTGAAGGAAGAGGCCGAGGACTACCGGTACTTCCCGGAGCCCGACCTGGTGCCGATCGCGCCTGCTCGCGACTGGGTCGCGGAGCTCGGTTCCTCGCTTCCCGAACTCCCGCGGGTGCGGCGTAACCGGCTGCGCGAGCAGTGGGGCGTCTCCGAGCACGACATGCAGTCGATCCTCAACGCGGGCGCGGTCGACCTGATCGTCGCCACGATCGACGCCGGCGCGGATGCGGCGTCCGCGCGCAAGTGGTGGATGGGCGAGCTGGCCCGCCGTTCCAACGAGGACGGCGTCGAGCTCGCCTCGCTCCCGATCACCCCGGCCCAGGTGGCCCGGGTCGCGCAGCTCGTCGCTGCCGGGGACCTCAACGACAAGCTGGCCCGCCAGGTCATCGAGGGCGTGCTCGCCGGCGAGGGCGACCCGGACACGGTCGTCGACAAGCGCGGCCTCAAGGTCGTCTCGGACGAGGGCGCGCTGGGCGCGGCCGTGGACGAGGCGATCGCGGGCAACGCGGCGATCGCCGACAAGATCCGCGGCGGCAAGGTCGCGGCGGTCGGCGCGCTGGTGGGCGCGGTCATGAAGACCACGCGCGGCCAGGCGGACGCGGCGCGCGTCAAGGAGCTGATCCTGCAGAAGCTGGGCGTCGAGGGCTGACGCGGTCGGCAGGCAGGGGGCGGCGCGCACCACAGGGTGCGGGCCGCCCTTTCCGTTGCCGGGCGGTGGGCAGCGCGAGGCCCGCGGGTACGGGCATTTCGTGCCTGCGCGCTGCCGCGCGAAGCCCGCGCGGTGCCCGCCCCCTGCGCGTCAGTGGCGTATCCCCAGCCCCGGCAGCCACAACTCGCCGCGGTCCTTGCAGCTGGCGTCCCTCGCCCGTAGCTCCTCCGGCTCCTTTGTGCCGCGTGCTCGCAGCTCCGTGACCGTCAGGCGGGCCACCTCGGCCACGTCGTCCCGCTCCGGCCGGGAGAAGTCCGCCTGCCACCAGCCGCGGTCGCGGGAGTGCCAGCCGCGCGAGCGCATCAGGAGTTCGCGCTCCGGAGTGTCCTCGCCGTCCCGGTCGTCGACCGAGACATGCAGCCCGTCCTCCAGGGCGAAGGAGATGAGCAGCTGCCGCCCGCGGTCCGCCGCGCTGGTCACGCTGAAGCTCGCCCAGTCCTCGCCGACCTGCACCGGGAGCTGCTCCACCCATGCCGCGAGCAGCAACTCCAGCCCGTTCTCGAAGTGTTCCAGGCTCGAGACCTGCCGGCAGCCGGGCCGTTCGGTCGGGCGCTCGCCCGGACCGCTGCGGTCCAGCTGCCAGGCGTACGGCAGGAAGCCGACGTCGTGCGGCTCGTCCGCCGACCACGCGTCACCGCCCCACTCGAAGGTCCTGCGCTCCTCGCTCTCGAAGGCGTCCGTGCCATGGACCGAGAGCTGTGCCCGGTGGCGGTCACCGGCGAGCATCACGAGCCTTCTGCCGTCCCGCCAGCGGACGTTGGGGCCTTCCGCCGAACCGCCGTAGAGCGTCGGCTCCCCGATCCGCCCCACGATCGCGTCGTACACCACCCGGAAGGCCTCCCGCCGGCCGCTGAGCGAGGCGCCCGGTTCGTACGCGAGTACCGGGACAGGGTGCCGGCCGAAATGCGCGTCGGGAGCGTCATGGAGCATCAGGGCGAACTCCGCGGCGTCGCCGGGCGTCAGGTTCGGCTCGTTGGTCCCCGTGTATTCCATGTCGGCCATCGTGCCAGCCTCCGCCGACAACGCCTGTTCTGGGCCTGGGGTCAGGGGGCCGGAACCCGGCCTCACGGATACCGGTCGCGGCCGTACGCCGCCCGGTCCGGGCCCGCGTCCAGGATCAGCACGGCCAGGTCCGTGAACGTGGTGCCCCGCCCCGTCCCGTCCCCGACCCGCGCCGGCTTGGACTCTCCGCACGAACTCTTGGACGTTCACGCTCACGCCCTCCATGGGACTTCCCCAAGTCATCCGGCCTCACTACGTTCCGGGCGGTAGCACCGGAATCGGGAGGATCACTTGGCCACGGACATGTCACGGCGACGCCTGTTCGCACTGGGCGGAGGCGCCATCGGCGCGGCGGCGGCCGGTTCGCTGCTGCCGCCGTCCCTGCAGGCCGCGCTGGCCGCGGAGCCCCCGTCGGGCGGACTGCGGGCGGTCAGGCACGTAGTGATCCTCATGCAGGAGAACCGGTCCTTCGACCACTACTTCGGCACCCTGCGCGGCGTACGCGGCTTCAGCGACCGCAACGCCATTGAGCTCCCGTCCGGCAAGCCGGTCTTCGAGCAGCCCGGACCCCTGCGGACCGTGCTCCCCTTCCCCGTGCGCGACGCCGCCGAGGCCCAGAAGAAGGACCTCCAGTACATCGGCGACCTCGACCACTCCTGGGGCGGCGGGGCCAAGGCCTGGCACAGCGGGTGGATGGACGGCTGGATCTCCGCGAAGACCGCCGCGACCATGGCGTACTACGAACGCCGTGATCTGCCCCTGCACTACGAGCTCGCGGACACCTTCACCGTCTGCGACGCCTACCACTCCTCGACCCACACGTCGACGAGCCCCAACCGCAACCACCTGTGGAGCGGCTGGACCGGGTACGAGGCCGACGGCAGCCGCGCGGTGACGAATGCCGCGTACGCCGAGGGCACCCACCCCGGCTACCCCTGGCCCACCTACGCGGAGCGCCTGGAGAAGGCCGGCCGCACCTGGAAGACGTACCAGGAGTGGGAGAACTTCACCGACAACAACATCGAGTTCTTCACCAGCTTCAAGAAGATCGCGCGCAAGGCGCTGGTGAAGGCCGGCGACTTCACCTTCATGGAGGCGTTCTACGCCAAGGTGCGCGACACCCAGGACACCGCCGAGCGTGCCCGCCTGCTCGCGGCCCTCGAGGAGGGCGTGGCGACGCTGACCGAGAGCGAGCGGTCGCTCTTCGAGCGCGGGCTGCGGCGCGGCGAGACCGGCAGCCTCGCCGAGCAGTTCCGGGCCGATGTGGCGGCGGGCGAGCTCCCCGCCGTGTCGTATCTGGTGCCGTCCGCGATCGACTCCGAGCACCCCGGCTCCTCGTCGCCCATCGCATCCGCCTCGCTCGTCTACAAGGTGCTCGACGCGCTCGGCTCGCACCCCGACGTGTGGCGGCACACCGTCGTCCTCATCAACTACGACGAGAACGACGGCTTCTTCGACCATGTCCCGCCGCCCGTGCCGCCCGCCGACAACGCGGACGAGCACTGGCAGGGGCTGCCGACGGGACTCGGCGTCCGCGTCCCGCTGCTGGTCGTCTCGCCCTGGTCGGTCGGCGGCTACGTCTGCTCCGAGGTCTTCGACCACACCTCGGTGATCCAGCTGCTGGAGAAGTGGACGGGCATCGACGAGCCCAACATCACCCCCTGGCGGCGCGCGGTCACCGGCGATCTGACCTCCGCCTTCGACTTCCGGCGGGGCAGGCCGCAGCCCGATGTGGAACAGCCGGGTGCGATACCGCCGTTCACGGGCCGCTGGCGGCCCGTGCCGCCGCTGGTGCAGCACATGCCCGTACAGGAGGACGGCACGAGGCCCGCGCGCCCGCTGCCGTACCAGCCCGACGCGCACGGCAGGGGCGAGGGCGGCGCCTTCACGGTGGCGCTCAGTAACAGCGGCCGGGCGAGTGCGCACTTCGCGCTCTATCCGTACGCCGGTGAGTTCCCCGTCCCGCAGCACATGGACGTAAGGGGTAAGGCGCAGTGGTCGGTGCCCCTTACCAAGGACGCCTACCGCTTCACGATCACCGGACCGAACGGCTTCCGGCGCGAGTTCGCCGGCAGCGCCACGGGCGGCGCCCAGGTCTCCTCGCGCATCGACCATCACGACCGTGATCTACACCTCACCCTGCGCAACGACGGCACCAAGCCGGTCACCTTCACCGTCCGCCCGCTGGGCTACGTCGACGAGGCCGATCTCGACGACTGGACCCGGACGATCACGGTCAAGGCGGGCCGCAGCCGTACCGTCGTGCACTCGGCGGCCGACGCACACGGCTGGTACGACATCGAGGTGACCACCGACCGGGACGCGGGCTTCCGCCGCCGCCTGATGGGTCACATCGAGAACGGGCGCGCCAGCGTCTCCGGCTGAAAGCTGAAAGCTGAAAGCTGAAAGGCGCCGCCGGTGGTGTGCGGGGGCCCGGGCCTTGGGTTCCGGGCCCCCGCACACCCTGTGAGTAAGCCCACGAAACGGGCAAATGATCACTATTGACTGCCAGAGTGTTCCTTCCAGGTCATGAGTTCTTTGCGGGCTGTTCCCGGTCAAAGATCCACGAACCCCCCAGGGAGCAACTCCGTTGGCAGCCATCGCCCGGTGGTGCATCACGCACCGACTCGTAGCCGTTCTGCTGTGGCTCCTCGCCTTCGGCGGCGTCGCAGCGGCGGCGGGCATCGCCGGAGCCGCGTACTCCAACGACTACGAAGTCCCGGGCACCGAATCCGGCCGTGCCACCGCTCTCCTTCAGGAGGGCTTCCACGGCCGGGGCGGCGACAGCGACACCATCGTCTGGCACACCGACGCGAGCAGCGTCCGCGCCTCCGGCGTCCAGGAACGCATGTCCGCGATGCTCCAGGACGTCGGCAAGCTCGACGGGGTCGCCGCCGTCACCAGCCCCTACGGCAATGAGGGCATCGGCCGGATCAGCGACGACGGGCACACCGCGTACGCCACCGTCACCTTCGACCGGCAGGCCGAGGACCTCCCCGTGGCGCAGGCCGAGGCCGTCGTCGCCACCGCGAAGGCCGCACAGGCCGACGGCGTCCAGGTCGAACTGGGCGGCAGCGCGATCGCGCTCACCGAGGCGTCGGGCGCGCACTGGGCCGAGATCGTCGGCGTGGTCGTCGCCGCACTCGTCCTCTTCCTCGCCTTCGGATCGCTCGCCGCGAGCCTGCTGCCCATCGCCACCGCCCTGGTGTCGGTCGGAGCGGCGTACGCGGGCATCGTGCTGCTCGGGCATGTGATGACCGTCGCCGACTTCGCGCCGATGCTCGGCATGCTGATCGGGCTGGGCGTCGGCATCGACTACGCGCTGTTCATCGTCACCAGACACCGCAAGGGCCTCAAACGCGGACTCCCGGTCGGGGAAGCGGCCAGAAACGCCGTCGCCACCACCGGCCGCGCGGTCGTCTTCGCCGGCGCCACCGTATGTATAGCCCTGCTCGGCATGCTCATCCTGCGCCTCAGCTTCCTCAACGGCGTCGCGATCGCCGCCTGCCTCACCGTCGTACTCACCGTGGCCGCGTCCGTCACCCTGCTGCCCGCGCTGCTGTCCTTCATCGGAATGCGGGCGCTGAGCCGGCGCGAACGGCGCCGGCTCGTCGAGCACGGCCCGCAGCCCGAACTGCCGACCGGCTTCGCCGCCCGCTGGTCCGCCTTCGTGGAGCGGCACCCGAAGCTGCTCGGCGGGGTCGCCGCAGCGGTCATGCTGGTGCTGGCCCTGCCCACGTTCTCGCTTCACCTCGGCACCTCCGACCAGGGCAACGGTCCCTCCTCGTCCACCACCCGCCAGGCGTACGACCTCATGCACGACGGCTTCGGGCCCGGCGTCAACGGACCACTGACCCTCGTCGCCCGCCTCGACGGCGCCGACGACCGGCTCGCGATGGACAAACTGCCCGACGCCCTGCGGGACGCCAAGGGCATCGAATCGGTCGGTGCGGTCACCTACAACGGCAGCGGCGACACAGCGCTGATCACCGCCGTACCGGACTCCGCCCCCCAGTCGCAGACGACCAGCGACCTCGTCGACCGGCTGCGCAAGGACGTCCTGCCCGCCGCGACCGACGGCACATCCCTGGAAGTGCACGTCGGCGGACTGACCGCGAGCTACGACGACTTCGCCGAGATCATCGTCGGCAAGCTCCCGCTCTTCGTCGGCGTCGTCATCGCGCTGGGCTGTCTGCTTCTGCTGGTCGCCTTCCGCTCCCTCGGCATTCCGCTGAAGGCCGCCGTGATGAATGTGGCCGCCGTCGCTTCGTCCTTCGGGATCGTCGTGGCGATCTTCCAGTGGGGCTGGGGGAGCGAGCTGCTGGGGCTTGGCAGAGCCGGCCCGATCGAGCCCTTCCTGCCGGTCATCATGGTTTCCGTGCTCTTCGGGCTCTCCATGGACTACCAGGTCTTCCTGGTCAGCCGGATGTACGAGGAGTGGCTGGAGACCGGCGACAACCGCCGGGCCGTACGGGTCGGCCTCGCCGAGACGAGCCGCGTGATCAACTCCGCGGCTGTGATCATGATTTCGGTCTTCCTCGCCTTCGTCCTCAGCGGCGACCGGGTCATCGCGATGTTCGGCATAGCACTGGCGGCGGCGGTCGCCCTGGACGCCTTCGTCCTTCGTACGCTTCTCGTCCCCGCCCTCATGCACATGCTGGGCGGCGCGAACTGGTGGCTGCCCAAGTGGCTCGACCGGTGGCTGCCGCGGATCAGCATCGAACCGCCCGAGTGCCGCGACCGTGCGAAGATCCCTGGGCAGCGCGCGAGCGAAGAAGGACAGCTCGTGCCGTAGCTGCCGTAACAGCCGTAACCGTGGCCGGAGGATGAACGATGTTCGCGATATCACTGGGCGACGACGCAGCGGAACTGCGTCCCCTGGAGCCGTGGCGGGCCGAGGAATTCCTCGCCCACATGGATCGCGGACGGGAGTACATCGGCCGGTACGTCGGGCTCCCCTCGGCCGCCACCGACCTCGAATCCGCACGGGCCTTCCTCCAGTCGTACGCCGAGAAGCAGGCCGCTGACGCCGGCCGGATCTACGGCATCTGGCAGGACGGGACGCTCGTCGGCGGAGTGCTGTTCCGGATCTTCGACGTGGCGTCGGGCAACTGCGAGGCCGGCTGCTGGCTGGAGCCGTCCGCCGCGGGGCGCGGCCTGGTCACGCGCGCTGTGCGGGTGCTGATCGACTGGGCGGTGGAGGAGCGCGGGATGCACCGCGTCGAGTGGGTGGTGTCCTCGGCGAACACGGCGAGCATCAAGGTCGCCGGGCGGCTGGGGATGACGCGGGAGGGGGTGCAGCGCGAGAGCTACCCGTACGGGGGTGTACGGCACGACATGGAGGTCTGGTCGGTGCTGGCTCCCGAGTGGCGCGCCGGGCGTTGACCGGTCGTTCAGCCGGGCGATGACCGGTTGTTAAGGGGACTCTCATACAGGGCACCTACCGTGCGGCGCATGAACCCCAGCGAGACCAAAGAGACCACCGACGCGACCGGGACGGCCGAGGCAACCGTGGCGAAGGACAAGGCCACCGCCGAGACGGTCGAGCCCACTGAGGCTGCACGCACCGTGTCCGCGGCCGACGAGAGCGCCGTCGCCGACGAGGCGGAAGCAGAGCAGGACCACGACGCCGACGACGAGGACGCCGAGGAGGCCCCTCGTGCCTCCTCCGGCATCGGAGCCGCCGCCGCGGCCGTCGTCGCGGCCGGTCTCGGTGTCGTGGCGCTCAGCGGCAGCTGGGTCGGGAAGGTCGCCGCCGAGCGGCAGACCCTGATCGGCCAGATCGAGACCTCGCAGACCGGCAGCCCCGCCCAGCAGATCTCCGCGCTCTACGGCGACGCCTGGCACACCACCGCCCTGGTCAACGGAGTCTTCGCGCTGCTCGCACTGATCGTCGGTGCGGCCGTGTTCGCTTGGCCGCAGAAGGCCGGCTGGGTACGGGCCTTCGCCGTGGCCGGAGTCGTACTCGGCGTCCTGGGACTGATCGTCTCCGCCGGCATGTACTTCGACTTCTTCCTGGATCTGCCCAGCGCCGGTGCCGGTACGGGTTCCTAGGAAAACCGGTACGGGTTCCTGGAAAGACCGGTACGGCTTCCTGGGAAACCTGTTGGCGTCCATGCCCCCGCGGGTGCTGCACTGCGCGGATGGATCATGACGCGGTGCTCACCCTGTTCGACCACCAGATGCGACAGCACACGCAAGGGGGCGAACGGGTCGGCGACGTCGTGCGGCAGGCCGACTCCGACGGCGACTGGAACGGCGTCGTCTGGTCCGGCCTCGACCGGGCCGGCGCCGACGCCGCCATCGCCGAGCAGGTGCGGTACTTCGCCTCCCTGCGGCGCGATTTCGAGTGGAAGCTGTACGCCCACGACCGGCCGGACGACCTCGGCGCACGGCTGCGGGCGGCCGGCTTCACGCCCGAGCCCGAGGAGACGGTGATGGTCGCCGAGATCCGCGACCTGCCCACCGCCGTCGACCTGCCCGAGGGCGTCCGGCTGCGACCGGTCACCGACGCGGCGGGCGTGGATCTCATGGCCGACGTGCACGAGCAGGCCTTCGGCACGAGCAGCGCCAGGCTGCGCGAACAGCTCCTGGCGCAACTGGCGCAGACCCCGGACACGGTCAGCATGACCCTCGCGATGGCCGGTGACCTTCCCGTGTGCGCCGCGCGGATGGAACTGCACCCGGGTACCGAGTTCGCCAGTCTCTGGGGCGGCGGCACGCTCGCCGCCTGGCGGGGCCGGGGCATCTACCGGGCCCTGATCGCCCACCGGGCCCGTATCGCCGCCGAGGGCGGCTACCGCTTCCTGCAGGTGGACGCCACCAGCCAGAGCCGCCCGATCCTCCAGCGGCTCGGCTTCGTACCACTGAGCACCACCACGCCCTACGTGTACGCACTCGGCGAGCAGCGGCACTAGGGACAGGTCTAGGGACAGGTCTAGGGACAGGTCTAGGGACAGGTCTAGGGACAGGTCCAAGGCCGGGCGCGGCCCCAAGGCCGAGGCGGCGGGGGGCCTTAGTGCCCGCACGTACGCATACCCGGGCGCCTAAGGCCCCCGCCCCCGCGAAGATGCGGAACTCTCCCGATGTGGCGGCACCCCCTGGGAGACGAGAGTTGAGGCATCGCAGGACGCCGAGAACAACTCGTCACCAGGGAGTACGACATGTTCGAGTACGAGATCCAGCAGTACCGCCACGCCGACCTGATCCGCGAGGCCGCCGCCGAGCGCCTGGTGCGGCAGCTGCGCGCGGACCGTCGCGCCGAGAGGCGAGCCGCCAAGGACCGGGGGGAGGGCCGGGTGAACAGTCAGGACAGCACCCGCTTCACACGCGCCGCGTGAGCCAGTGCGACGTCGCGTGATGACTGCCATCCCGATATCCGGTGCCTCATTGTCAGACGCCTGTGCGATGCTCGGCGACGTGGAGACCAGGTCCGTCAGCCCGGTGTTCGTCGGCCGCGCCGGCGAACTGGCCAAGCTCACCGATGCGCTCGCCCGCGCCACCGCGGGCGAGCCGCAGGCCTTGCTGCTCGGCGGTGAGGCCGGGGTCGGCAAGACCCGCCTCGTCGAGGAAATGCTCGCCGAGGCGTGCCGCCGCGAGGTCGTCGTCGCGGTCGGCGGCTGCGTCGAGATCGGTGCGGACGGGCTGCCGTTCGCACCCTTCTCGACCGCGCTGCGGGCCCTGCACCGCCAGTTGCCCAAGGAGCTGGCCGCGGCCGCCGCGGGCCAGGAGGACGAGCTGGCGCGGCTGCTGCCCGAGCTGGGGGAGACCACCCGCAGGGAGCACACCCAGCACGACGAGGAGGACATGGCCCGCCTCTTCGAACTCACCGCGCGGCTGCTGGAGCGGATCGCCGCCGACCGCACGGTCGTCCTGGTGCTCGAGGACCTGCACTGGTCGGACGCCTCCACCCGGCACCTCCTCGCCTATCTCTTCCGTACGCTGCGCCGCGGCCGGCTCGTCGTGATCGCGACCTACCGCTCCGACGACGTCCACCGGCGCCACCCGCTGCGGCCCTTCCTCGCCGAGCTCGACCGGATGCGTACCGTCCAGCGCATCGAGCTGACCCGCTTCAACCGCGGCGAGGTCCGCCGTCAGATGGCCGGGATCCTCAGCGCCGACCCCCAACCGGCCATGGTGGACCGGGTGTTCGAGCGCTCGGACGGCAACGCCTTCTTCGTCGAGGAGCTCGCCTGCAGCATCACCGAGGACTGCCCCACGGGCCTGCCGGACTCCCTGCGCGACATCCTTCTCGTACGCGTAGAAGCGCTGCCGGAGGACGCGCAGCGAGCGGCGCGGATCGTCGCCGAGGGCGGTTCGACCGTGGAGTACGGGCTGCTGCTCGCCGTCGCCCGGCTCGGCGAGGACGACCTCATCGAGGCGCTGCGGGCCGCGGTGGGCGCGAACATCCTGCTGGCCACGCCCGACGGGGACGGCTACCGCTTCCGGCACTCCCTGGCGCGCGAGGCCGTCAGTGACGATCTGCTGCCCGGCGAACGCTCCCGGCTCAACCGGCACTACGCCCAGGCGCTGGAGGCCGACCCCTGGCTCGTACGGGAGGACGAGCGCGCGATGCGACTCGCCACCTACTGGTACCACGCGCACGACGCGGCCAAGGCCCTGCCTGCTGTGCTGAGCGCTTCCGTCGAGGCCCGCCGCAGGCATGCCTACTCCGAGCAACTCCGGCTGCTGGGACGGGCGATGGAGTTGTGGGACAACGCCCCCGACGAGGTCCGGGCCGAACTGAGGCCCGTCGACTACGCGGAGGTCTACCCTCCGTGCGGCTGCGACCCCGAGACCACGCCGCTGCGCTATCTCGACCTGATGGCCGAGGCGTCCGTCGCCGGCCGGCTCAGCGGTGAGCGCGAGCACGCCCTGAAGATCACCAAGCGCGGGCAGCGGCTCGCGGAGGCGGAGGGCGACGCCCTGCGCACCGCCTGGTTCTCCGTCCAGCGCTCCCGGCTGGTCTCGTCGCTGGGCCGCGGCGACGGCTGGGCGGAACTGGGCACCGCGCAGGAGCTGGTGCGCGGACTGCCGCCGTCCGCCGTCCACGCGGAGGTGCTCGCCGAGGCGGCGAGCTGGGGCATGGTGCACGATCCGGGCCCCGGCAGCCTGGCGACGGCCGAACGCGCTGTGGAGTACGCGCGCATGGTCGGCGAGGAGGACATCGAGCTGCGTGCCCGCCTCACGCTCGGCAGCCTCATGGTCGACGCGGGCGACGTCGAGGGCGGACTCGCCGAGATGTACGCGGTCAAGGGCGAGGCCGTCTCCCTGGATCTGCCCGCGCATGTGGGGCGCACCCATGTGAATCTGCCGTCCGTACTGGAAGGCGTCGGCCGGTCCCAGGAGGCCGTGGGCATCCTGACCGAGGGCATCGAACTCTCCCGTACGTACGGCCTGCTGGATACCGAGGCCTGGATCTGCGACAACCTGGCCGAGTCGTACGTCTCGCTCGGACGCTGGGACGAGGCGGCCCGCAGTGCGGAACGGGCACTGCGTATCGCGCTGAGCCCCAAGCCGCGCGGCTACGGAGCCATGCGGTGCGCCTACCTGTCGCTCGCCCGGGGCGATACGGCCAAGGCGGCGGAACACCTGGAGGCGGCGCGCGACCACTTCGGGAAGAACGACCCGATGCCGCAGTGCTTCCTTCCCCTGGGCACGATCGCGCTGTGCATCGCCGCGGTGCAGGGGCGCGTGCTCGACGCCCGCGCGGAGTTCGAGCGCGCCGCCGCCGAGGGCTTCCCGCCGGGCACCCAGCGGTACGCCTGGCCGCTGCTGCGCGCCGCGGCCGCACTGGAGGCCGACACCCGAGGCCTGCCCGCCGCCGAGCCCGGCCGGGCCGAGGCGCTGGAGCGGATCCGTAAGGCAACCCGGGGCCTGGTCACCGCGGTTCCGGTGTGGTCGGCACACGAGCGGTGGGTCCGTGCGGAACTGCTGCGCGCCGGGGGCGAGGACACGCCCCTCGACTGGGCGGAGGCGGGCACGGCCTTCGAGCAGGTGGACCGCCCGTACGACCTGGCGAGGGTTCGCCACCGCTGGGCGGAGGCCCTGCTGCAGTCGGACCGCGCTCAGGCCGCCGGCCTCCTGCGCCAGGCCCACGCCACGGCCCAGCAACTGGGCGCGCGCCCCCTGGCCGAGGACGTCGCCCTGCTCGCGCAGCGCGCCCGTATCGCCCTGACCGACGACCCGCCGTCGGCCGCCGCCGCGGCTGGTCCGGCGCTCGGACTGACCCGCCGCGAGGAGGACGTACTGCGCCTGGTGGCGGCGGGCCGCAGCAACCGCCTGATCGCCGAGGAGCTCTACATCTCACCGAAGACGGCGAGCGTCCACGTCTCCAACATCCTGGCGAAACTCGGCGTCTCGGGCCGCGGGGAGGCGGCGGCGATGGCGCACCGCCTGCGCCTGTTCCCGCCGTCGGGCGAGGGCCGGCGGGAGGCGTCTGCCTGACGGCGGGCGTCTGAGCCAGTCCGCGCCCGTGGCATTACGGTGCGCCTGCGGCGGGCCCTGCCCCCGCCCCTTCCCGTAACCGGGGGCTGCGCCCCAGGCCCCCGTACGGCCTTCGGCCGTGTCCTCAATCGCCGGACGGGCTCAATAAGCCCCGCCGGCGATTGGGCGGGGTCTGGGGCGGAGCCCCAGGTACGGGAAGGGGCCCCTACCTCACCTCCAGCCGGAGGATCCTGTCGTCGCCCGGCCCGGGCGTGCCCCGCGTGTCCGTCTCGCTGGTGACGAGCCAGACGTTGTCACCGCCCGCCGACAGCACCGTACGCAGGCGCCCGTACTTCCCATCGAGGAACGCCTGCGGCTCGGCCGCGAGTTTCGTACCCGCCAAGGGGATCCGCCAGAGCCGCTCGCCCCTCAGCGACGCCATCCAGATCGACCCCTCCGCGTAGGCGATACCGCTCGGCGAGGCGTCCGCGGTCTTCCACTGGGCCACCGGGTCGACGAACCCGGCCTCGCCGGACTTGCCCTCCACCTCGGGCCAGCCATAGTTCTTGCCGGGCTCGATCAGATTCAGCTCGTCCCAGGTGTTCTGGCCGAACTCCGCCGCCCACAGCCGCTTGTCGGAGTCCCAAGCGAGCCCTTGAACATTGCGGTGGCCGTAGGAGTAGACGACGGAGTCGGCCTCCGGGTTGCCGTGCACCGGCCGGCCGTCCGGTGTCATTCGCAGGATCTTGCCGCCCAGCGACTTCTTGTCCTGCGCGAGCCCCGTGTCACCCGTCTCGCCCGTGCCCGCGTAGAGCATCTTGTCCGGGCCGAACGCGATCCGCCCGCCGTTGTGCACGACGCCTTTGGGGATACCCCTCAGCACCGTGTCCGGCGCGCCCAGTTGCCGCTCGGCGGGCTTCTTCTCGTCGTAGAGCATGCGGGCGATGCGGTTGTCCGACTCGGTGGTGAAGTACGCGTACACCTGATGGTCCGAGGCGAACGACGGGGAGACGGCCAGGCCCAGCAGACCGCCCTCGCCCCCCGGTGCGACTCCTGGCACCGAGCCGATCACCGTCTTCTTGCCGCCCTCCGCGTCGACGCGGGTGATCGTCCCCTCGTCGCGCGAGGCGACCAGCAGATCACCGTCGGGCAGCGCGGCGACGCCCCACGGCGACTTCAGCCCCTCGGTGAGCGTGGACACCACCTTCACCGAGCCCTTCGCGGGCGGCCCCGTCGGACTCGGCGGGCTGCCCGTCGCGGACCCGGACGGCGCCGCGGTGGTCGACGCCGACCCCGTCTGACCTGCGGGCGTGTCGTCGCCGGACGAGCACCCGGTCGCGAGGAGAAGCACGGCAGTGGCCAGTACGGCCGTCACAGCAGGACGTTGCACGGTTCTGATCCCTTCGACGGCTGCTTGAGCTGCCTGACTACTGTTCTTACACCGCAGGCGGCCCACAGGTTCCCGATCTTCGAAGAAGAATCCGGCCGCGCACCCTCCCCCGGGCCCGGCCGGACAGGGCCAAGGCCCGTCCGGCTGCTCACCAAACCAACCAATGCGGACCGGCGCCCTTCGCATAGCCTCCTGACCATGACTGCAGACGTGTGGCTCCCGATTCCGGCCGACGAGATCGAAGGACTCCCCGCTCCCTCGGACTCGGGTCTCAACTACCTTCTCTGGGACGGCGGTCCGGACTTTCCCGCCGATCCCGCCGACTGTGCCTTCTACGCCGTCCCGTACATGAAGGGCCTGGAGGTCGCGGTCCGTCCGCTGGCCGCGATGACGTCCGTACGCGTCGTCCAGACCCTCTCCGCCGGGATCGATCATGTCCAGCCGGGAATCGGCTCGCTGCCCGCCGGCGTACGCCTGTGCAACGCCAAGGGAGTCCACGAGGCCTCCACCGCCGAGCTCACCCTCGCCCTGATCCTCGCCGCGCTGCGCGGCATCCCCGGCTTCGTACACGGCCAGGACAAGGAGGAATGGCGGTCCGGCTTCTATCCGGCGCTCGCCGACAAGTCGGTGCTCATCGTGGGGTACGGATCGATCGGCGCGGCCATCGAGGACCGGCTCGCGCCCTTTGAATGCGCGCGGGTGGCGCGCGTCGCGCGCTCCGCCCGTGCTACGGAGCGCGGCGAAGTGCGCGCACTCACCGACCTGCCCGCCCTGCTCCCGGGCGCGGACGTGGTGATCCTCTCCACGCCCCTCACCGAACAGACAAAGGGCCTGGTGAACGCCGGTTTCCTGGCCCGGATGAAGGACGGCGCACTGCTCGTGAACGTCGCGCGCGGCCCGGTCGTCGACACCAAAGCCCTGCTCGCGGAGGTGGAGCGCGGCCGCCTCACCGCGGCCCTCGACGTCACCGACCCCGAACCGCTGCCCGCCGGCCACCCGCTCTGGCACGCTCCCGGTGTCCTCATCAGTCCCCATGTGGGCGGCTCCACCTCGGCGTTCATGCCGCGAGCCAAGCGGCTGCTCGCCGGTCAGCTCACCCGGTTCGCCGCTGGGGAGCCGGTGCTCAATGTGGTGCTGACGACCGGGGAGTGAACCCTTCGGCCGAGCGCCGCGTGCACTCTATGAAGTCACCCGGACGCGCCGCGTGCCGACAACGCCGCTGGTCGTCACGGAGAGTAGAGGAACTATGTCCCTGAGTGACGAGTCTGGTGTATCGTCCCGACTTGGGGGCCGCACCAGGCAA
Organism: Streptomyces lunaelactis; assembly: GCF_003054555.1. NCBI lineage: Bacteria > Bacillati > Actinomycetota > Actinomycetes > Kitasatosporales > Streptomycetaceae > Streptomyces > Streptomyces lunaelactis. The sequence goes on from NZ_CP026304.1 coordinate 6,030,958, forward strand.
GGGGTGGTGCTGCTGCACGACCTGACTGCCGATCAGACTTGAGGGGGGCGACGGGTGATGCACGGCCAATGGACCGATGATCCGACGCGGCAGGGCAGCCGACGGCGACCCGCGCACGCTCCGAAGCACAGACCCGGTCCGATGACGATCACACCGCCGACGGTGCTTTCCCGGCTGACAACGGTGTCGCCGGGGCTGACGGCCGTGTCTCCCGGGCCGACGGCGGTGCTCCCCGGGGCGGCCCGGTGAGCGCCCCGGGGGCGCTCATGGCCCGGCTGGCGGTCTCCGGCGCCGGAGAGCGTACGGGGCTGCGCTCCCGGCTGCTCCTGGCGGCCATCTGCGCGGCGTACGGCGTCGGCGCCGCCCTCGGCTGGGGTTCGCTCGAAGTGGCCCTGATCATGGGCGACTTCGGCCTCAGTGCCGCTGCCGGGATCGCCGCCGTCTCCTGTTTCCTCTACGCCCGCTCCAGGCACAGCCGTTTCCGGCCCGCCTGGCTGCTGTTCGCGATCTCCTCCGCCATGGCATCGGGAGGAAACGCGGTCTGGGGGTGGTACGAGGTGGTGCTGGACCGTGAGGTACCGAGCCCCTGCATCGCCGATCTGTTCTTCCTCTGCTTCGCGCCGCCCGCCATCGTCGGCCTCCTCGTCCTCGCCAAACGTCCCGTCACCAGGGCGGGTTGGGTCTGTCTCGCGCTGGACGCCTGGCTGATCGGCGGCTCGCTGCTGACGCTGTCCTGGAGTCTCGCCCTGGCGCACACCGCGCACGTGCAGGGCGAGAGCGTGGCGCCCGCCGCGCTCGCGCTCGCCTATCCGCTGCTGGACATCGTGCTGGTCAGCATGGTGCTCGCGCTGCACTTCCGGCGCTCGGCCACCAACCGCTCCGCGATCAACACCGCCATCGCCGCGCTCGCGCTGACCGTGCTGTGCGACGCCCTGTTCACCTCTCCGCTGCTGCGGGAGAGCTACCGCTCGGGCCAGCTCCTCGACGCCGGCTGGTTCGCCGGTTCGCTGCTGCTCGCCTACGCCCCCTGGGGCGCACGCCGTACGGTCGAGACCGCACGGCCGCCGCGCGGACAGCGCCACCCCAGCCGGCCCGTCGCGGGCTCCATCGCGGCCCTCACGCCGTATCTCGCCGCCGCCGTCTGCACCCTCGGCATTCTCTACAACGTCATCGAGGGCCGCCGCGTCGACCGGTTCGTCGTGCTCACCGGCTGTGCCGTCGTGCTCGCCCTGGTCGTTCGCCAGGGGATCATGCTCCTCGACAACATCGCCCTCACCCATGAACTGGCTCAGAAGGAGAACCACTTCCGCTCGCTGGTGCAGGGGTCGAGCGACGTCATCATGATCGCCGCCCCGAGCGGAATACTGCGGTACGTCAGTCCCGCGGCCGCCGGCGTCTACGGGCGCGAGGCCGAGGAGCTCATCGGCTCCGAGCTGGCCTCCCTCATCCACCCGGAAGACCTCGGGCGCGTGGTCCACGAGGTGCGCCGTTTTCTGGCCGCGCCGCCCGCCGAGGAGCCCACCACGCGGATCGAATGCCGCTTCAGATCGGGCACCGGGGCCTGGCTCAATGTGGAGTCCACCGTCAACCGCCACCAGGGCGGTCTGATCTTCAACAGCCGCGATGTGACCGAACGGGTCCGCCTCCAGGCGCAGTTGCAGCACAACGCCGAGCACGACCCGCTCACCGATCTGCCCAACCGCGCCCTGTTCACCGAGCGCGTGCGCCAGGCCCTCACCGGCCGCCGTGCGGGCGACCAGGGCACCGCCGTGCTCTTCATCGACCTCGACGGCTTCAAGGGGGTCAACGACCGCCTCGGCCATCAGGCCGGCGACGAGCTGCTGATCCAGGCGGCCCGCCGCCTGGCGGACTCGGTGCGGGCCGGGGACACCGCCGCCCGTCTCGGCGGCGACGAGTTCGCGGCCCTCATCGTCGGCGACGGCACCCGCGACCGGTCGGCCCGCGAGTTCCAGGTCCACGAGATCGCCGACCGGCTCCGCCTCACGCTCTCCCAGCCGTACCGCCTGGACGGCAACGACGTACGGGTGGCCGCCTCCATCGGGGTGGCCTTCGCCGAACCCTCCATCACCCCCACCGACCTCATGCGCAACGCCGACCTCGCCATGTACCGCGCCAAGGCCGCCGGCAAGGACCGCGTTGAGATGTACGCACCACAGATGCAGGCCGAGGTGGTACGCCGTACGGAACTGGCGGCCCGGCTGCGCAGCGCCCTGCACGAGGGCGAATTCGCGCTGCTCCACGAGCCCGTCGTGAGTCTCGCCACCGGCCGGATCGCCGCCGTCGCCGCCCAGGCCCGCTGGCGCTCCGCCCAGGGCATCCTCTTCACCCCCGCCGAATTCCTGCGGGTCGCCGACTCCGCGGAGACCCAGGAGGGCGGCCGCGCCGCCGAGCTCGGCCGCTGGCTGCTGGAGGAAGCGGTCGAGCAGGCCGCGGAGCGCGGCAGGCTCGGCCACCGGGTACCCGTATCGGTGCGCATGCCGGCCCGCCGGCTGCTGGACAAGTCCCTGCCGCTCGGCTCCGTCGAAGCCCTCCTCACCCGGCACGAGCTGCCCTCGGGCGCGCTGGTCATCGAGCTCGCCGACAGCGACCCGCGGATCTCGTTCGACGATCTGGAGCAGCGTCTCGTCGCGCTGCGCAGACTCGGCGTACGGATCGCGCTCGACGGCTTCGGCAGCGGATACGCCGCCATCAACGCACTGCGCCGCCTCCCTGTGGATGTACTGAAACTGGACAGAGGACTGGTCGAGGGCGTCGTCGAGTCCGCCCGGCTCCACAAGATCACCGCGGGTCTGCTGCGGATCGCCTGTGATCTCGGAATGCAGTCCGTCGCCGACGGCGTGGATGTGCCGGAACAGGTGCTCGCCCTGCGCGCCATGGGGTGCACACACGGTCAGGGCATGGCATTCTCCGGACCACTGGACGAGTACCGGCTGCGCCGCGCGCTGGTGCGCGAGGAGTTCCCGGTGCCCGGCGGCATCGCGCTGCCGGTCCTGACGGGCGGCGCGTTCTCCGCCCGCGGTGGCTCAAATAGTGAGACGCGCGTCCCACCCACTTGACAGTGGTAGCGCACCGGGGGGAGGGTCAATGCCATGCGCACCCGAATTCTCGTACTTGGAAAGCGCGTCGGCTGAGCAGGACCATGAAGGCCCTGCAGACCCCTCCCGACGCGCTCCCCTCGCCTGCCTCACGGCACGAGGGGTTTTTTGTTGCACCGGCACAGCCCAAACCCTCGCAAAAACCCCCAGCTTCGAGAAGAGAATGCCGATGACCGAGCAGGCCACCGGGGCCCACCATCCACAGCCGCGGGCCCGTAGCGGCGGACCGACGTCCCCCATCGTCGAGCACGTCACGGGTGCGCAGTCCCTCATCCGCTCGCTCGAGGAAGTGGGGGCCGACACGGTGTTCGGCATCCCCGGCGGCGCCATCCTCCCCGCGTACGACCCGATGATGGACTCCACCCGGGTCCGCCACATCCTGGTCCGCCACGAGCAGGGCGCGGGCCACGCCGCCACCGGCTACGCCCAGGCCACCGGCAAGGTCGGCGTGTGCATGGCCACCTCCGGCCCCGGCGCGACCAACCTGGTCACCCCGATCGCCGACGCCCACATGGACTCCGTCCCGCTGGTCGCGATCACCGGCCAGGTCTCCTCCAAGGCGATCGGCACGGACGCCTTCCAGGAGGCGGACATCGTCGGCATCACCATGCCGATCACCAAGCACAACTTCCTGGTCACCAAGGCCGAGGACATCCCGCGCACCATCGCCGAGGCCTTCCACATCGCCTCGACCGGCCGCCCGGGGCCCGTCCTGGTCGACATCGCCAAGGACGCGCTGCAGGCAAGGACGGTCTTCAGCTGGCCGCCGCAGCAGGACCTGCCCGGCTACCGCCCGGTCACCAAGCCGCACGCCAAGCAGATCCGCGAGGCCGCCAAGCTGATCGTCCAGGCCAAGCGGCCCGTGCTGTACGTCGGCGGCGGCGTCATGAAGGCCGGCGCCAGCGCCGAGCTGAAGGTCCTGGCCGAGCTGACCCAAGCGCCCGTCACCACCACACTGATGGCGCTCGGCTCCTTCCCCGACAGCCACCCGCTGCACGTGGGAATGCCCGGCATGCACGGTGCGGTCACCGCCGTCACCGCGCTGCAGAAGGCCGACCTGATCGTCGCCCTCGGAGCCCGCTTCGACGACCGCGTCACCGGCAAGCTGGACAGCTTCGCCCCGTACGCGAAGATCGTCCACGCCGATATCGACCCGGCCGAGATCGGCAAGAACCGCACCGCGGACGTCCCGATCGTCGGGGATGCCCGCGAGGTCATCGCCGATCTGGTCCAGGCCGTCCAGGCCGAGTACAGCGAGGGCCACACCGGCGACTACAGCGCCTGGTGGAAGGACCTCAGCCGCTGGCGCGAGACCTACCCGCTCGGCTACGACCAGCCGAACGACGGCAGCCTCTCGCCGCAGCAGGTCATCCAGCGCATCGGCGAGCTCGCCGACCCCGACACCATCTACGCGGCGGGCGTCGGCCAGCACCAGATGTGGGCCGCCCACTTCATCAACTACGAGCAGCCGGCCACCTGGCTGAACTCCGGCGGCGCCGGAACGATGGGGTACGCGGTCCCGGCCGCGATGGGCGCCAAGGCCGGTCAGCCGGACCGTATGGTCTGGGCGATCGACGGCGACGGCTGCTTCCAGATGACCAATCAGGAACTGGTCACCTGCGCGCTGAACAACATCCCGATCAAGGTCGCGATCATCAACAACGGCGCGCTCGGGATGGTCCGCCAGTGGCAGACCCTCTTCTACAACCAGCGCTACTCCAACACCGTCCTGCACTCCGGTCCCGAGGACGGAATCGCGGTGGAGGGCAAGTCCAGCGGAGGCACCCGCGTCCCCGACTTCGTCAAGCTGTCCGAGGCGATGGGCTGTTACTCACTGCGCTGCGAGTCCCCGGACGACCTGGACAAGGTCATCGCCGAGGCCAACGCGGTCAACGACCGTCCGGTCGTGATCGACTTCATCGTCCACGAAGACGCCCAGGTCTGGCCCATGGTCGCCGCGGGCACCTCCAACGACGAGGTCATGGCGGCCCGCGGAGTCCGTCCCGACTTCGGCGACAACGAAGACGACTGAGCGAAGAGTCCGAGAGAGAAGACTGAGAGAGACCGACACATGTCCAAGCACACGCTCTCCGTCCTGGTCGAGAACACACCGGGCATCCTCGCCAGGATCGCCGCGCTGTTCTCCCGCCGAGGCTTCAACATCGACTCGCTCGCCGTCGGTGTCACCGAGCACCCCGACATCTCCCGCATCACCATCGTGGTCAATGTCGAGGACCTCCCGCTGGAGCAGGTGACCAAGCAGCTCAACAAGCTGGTCAACGTTCTGAAGATCGTCGAGCTCGAGCCCGGCGGCGCGATCCAGCGTGAACTCGTTCTGGTGAAAGTCCGTGCCGACAACGAGACCCGCTCGCAGATCGTCGAGATCGTCCAGCTGTTCCGCGCCAAGACCGTGGACGTCTCGCCCGAGGCCGTCACGATCGAGGCCACCGGCGGCGCCGACAAGCTGGACGCCATGCTCAAGATGCTGGAGCAGTTCGGCATCAAGGAGCTCGTCCAGTCCGGCACGATCGCCATAGGGCGCGGCGCCCGGTCCATCACGGACCGGTCCCTGCGAGCCCTGGACCGTTCCGCCTAGCGAGACCCCCCGCCTTCCTCATCCCCTCCCGCCGTACGGTGGGACGCAAACAGCGTCATTCCAAAGACGTGCACACCAAGGAGATATCCCAGTGGCCGAGCTGTTCTACGACGACGATGCCGACCTGTCCATCATTCAGAACCGCAAGGTCGCGGTCATCGGCTACGGCAGCCAGGGCCACGCCCACGCGCTGTCGCTGCGTGACTCGGGTGTCGACGTCCGCGTCGGTCTGCACGAGGGCTCCACGTCCAAGGCCAAGGCCGAGGAGCAGGGCCTGCGCGTGGTGACGCCCGCCGAGGCCGCCGCCGAGGCCGACGTCATCATGATCCTGGTCCCGGACCCGATCCAGGCCCAGGTGTACGAGGAGTCCATCAAGGACAACCTGAAGGACGGCGACGCGCTGTTCTTCGGCCACGGCCTCAACATCCGCTACGGCTTCATCAAGCCGCCGGCCAACATCGATGTCGCCATGGTCGCCCCGAAGGGCCCGGGACACCTGGTCCGCCGCCAGTACGAGGAGGGCCGCGGTGTTCCGTGTATCGCGGCCGTCGAGCAGGACGCCACCGGCAAGGGCTTCGAGCTCGCCCTCTCGTACGCCAAGGGCATCGGCGGCACGCGCGCCGGCGTCATCAAGACGACGTTCACCGAGGAGACCGAGACCGACCTGTTCGGTGAGCAGGCTGTCCTCTGCGGTGGCGCGTCCGCGCTGGTCAAGGCGGGCTTCGAGACCCTGACCGAGGCCGGCTACCAGCCGGAGATCGCGTACTTCGAGTGCCTCCACGAGCTGAAGCTCATCGTGGACCTGATGTACGAGGGCGGCCTGGAGAAGATGCGCTGGTCGGTCTCCGAGACCGCCGAGTGGGGCGACTACATCACCGGCCCCCGCATCATCACGGACCAGACCAAGGCCGAGATGAAGAAGGTCCTCGCCGAGATCCAGGACGGCACCTTCGCCAAGAACTGGATGGACGAGTACCACGGCGGCCTGAAGAAGTACAACGAGTACAAGAAGGCCGACGAGAACAGCCTGCTGGAGAGCACCGGCAAGGAGCTGCGCAAGCTCATGAGCTGGGTCGACAACGACGAGGCGTAAGCCCATGGGCGGGGGGCCGGGACGAACGGGTCCGGGCCCCCCGCCGCCTTCCCCGCCGCACTCGAGCGCTTCTCCACTCTGTCCAGCCACGGACGGGTGATCCTGCCCTTGAGGCGCAAGACGCACCCCGTTGCACCACTACACTGCTCTACACATACGCGTCAGGCCCACAGTGTCGTGCGTCTTCCACGCGGCTAGCCCCCTCCACCGCCTGCGGCCGTCGGGACGGCCGTCCGCACTGGACCTGTGAGGACTCACGTGAGCTCGAAACCTGTCGTACTCATCGCTGAAGAGCTGTCGCCCGCCACCGTCGACGCACTGGGCCCGGACTTCGAGATCCGGCACTGCAACGGCGCGGACCGCGCCGAGCTGCTCCCCGCCATCGCCGATGCCGACGCGATTCTCGTCCGCAGCGCCACCAAGGTCGACGCGGAGGCCATCGCCACCGCGAAGAAGCTGCGGGTCGTGGCCCGCGCGGGCGTCGGTCTCGACAATGTCGATGTCTCCGCCGCCACCAAGGCCGGTGTGATGGTCGTCAACGCGCCGACGTCCAACATCGTCACCGCCGCCGAGCTCGCCTGCGGTCTGCTGGTGGCCACCGCGCGCAATATCCCGCAGGCCAACACCGCCCTGAAGAACGGCGAGTGGAAGCGCTCCAAGTACACCGGTGTGGAGCTGAGCGAGAAGACCCTCGGCGTCGTCGGCCTCGGCCGTATCGGCGTGCTGGTCGCGCAGCGCATGTCCGCGTTCGGCATGAAGATCGTCGCCTACGACCCCTACGTACAGCCCGCGCGCGCCGCGCAGATGGGCGTCAAGCTTCTCTCGCTCGACGAGCTGCTCGAGGTCTCCGACTTCATCACCGTGCACCTCCCCAAGACGCCCGAGACGATCGGTCTGATCGGCGACGAGGCGCTGCACAAGGTCAAGCCGTCGGTCCGGATCGTCAACGCCGCGCGTGGCGGGATCGTCGACGAGGAGGCGCTGGCCTCCGCGCTCAAGGAGGGCCGGGTCGCCGGCGCGGGCCTGGACGTGTACGCGAAGGAGCCCAACACCGACTCCCCGCTGTTCGAGTTCGACCAGGTCGTCTGCACCCCGCACCTCGGCGCCTCCACGGACGAGGCGCAGGAGAAGGCGGGCGTCTCGGTGGCCCGTTCCGTACGTCTCGCGCTCGCCGGTGAGCTCGTGCCGGACGCGGTCAACGTCCAGGGCGGAGTCATCGCCGAGGACGTGCGCCCGGGTCTGCCGCTCGCCGAGAAGCTCGGCCGGATCTTCACCGCGCTTGCGGGAGAGGTCGCGGTCCGCCTCGATGTCGAGGTGTACGGAGAGATCACCCAGCACGACGTCAAGGTGCTCGAACTGTCCGCGCTCAAGGGCGTGTTCGAGGATGTCGTCGACGAGACCGTGTCGTATGTCAACGCCCCGCTGTTCGCGCAGGAGCGCGGTGTCGAGGTCCGGCTGACGACGAGCTCCGAGTCGCCGGACCACCGCAATATGGTCACCGTGCGCGGCACGCTCTCGAGCGGCGAGGATGTCGCGGTCTCCGGCACGCTGGCCGGTCCCAAGCACCTCCAGAAGATCGTCGCGATCGGCGACTACGACATCGACCTGGCGCTCGCCGACCACATGGTCGTCCTGCGCTACGACGACCGTCCCGGTGTCGTCGGCACGGTCGGCCGGATCCTCGGCGAGGCCGGACTGAACATCGCGGGTATGCAGGTCTCGCGCGCGGAGGAGGGCGGCGAGGCGGTCGTCGTCCTGACCGTGGACGACACCGTGCCGCAGTCCGTGCTGACGGAGATCGCGGACGAGATCGGCGCGACCTCGGCGCGTTCGGTGAACCTCACCGACTGACGGGCCGCTGTTCCTGCGCGGAAGGCCCGGCTCCTCGCGAGGAGCCGGGCCTTCCGCGTACCGTGCCTTCCGCCGATCCGAAAACAGGCCTCAGGGTCCGTCACACGGTGATGACGACCTTCGCGTGCGCGTGCTCCACTTCGAGGTACCGGATGGCCTCGGGTACCTCGCGGAGCGGGTAGGTCCGGTCAATGACCGGGGTGACCTTTCCGGACTCGGCGAGTTCCCTCAGCGCCGCCAGGTTCTCCTTGTTCGGCGTCGCCGTGAGGACGAGCAGCCGCTGGCTGACGAAACGGGACAGCGCCTGCCCCCGGAGGATGAGACCCATCGGCCCGAGCAGACTGCCGCCTTCGGACACGCCACCACCGGACAGAACGAGCGTCCCCGCGGGTGTCAGCGCGCGTCGGCACTCGGCCAGCGAACGGTTCCCCACCAGGTCGAGCACGACGTCGTACCGCCGTCCGTTCCGGGTGAAGTCCTCCTGGGTGTAGTCGACGACGTGGTCCGCGCCGACCGACCGGACCAGGTCCACGTTTCTCGTACTGCACACGCCGGTCACTTCCGCGCCGAACGCCTTGGCGATCTGTACGGCGAACGTCCCCACACCACCTGACGCACCATTGACCAGGACCTTCTGTCCCGGCTGTACTCGCCCCAGATCGCGCAGGCCCATGAGGGCGGTGTTCCCCGCCAGCGGCAGCGCGGCCGCCTGCTCGAACGTCAGATTGGCCGGTTTCGGCTCCACCACGTCGTCCGGGGCGCACACGTACTCGGCAAACGCTCCGTCGGCCTCGCCGAATACCTCGTCACCGGGACGGAACCGGTTCACGTCCTTGCCCACCGCTTCCACCCGACCCGCGAAGTCCGTGCCCCGGATCTTCGTCTTCGGCCTGCCGAACCCGAGCACCAGGCGCGCCAGGTACGGGTCGCCCCGCATGAGATGCCAGTCTCGCGCGTTGACCGCGGCCGTGCGGACCCTTACCAGCACCTCATGGTCGGCGACCACCGGCTTGTCGACCTCCCTGAGCTCCAGAACGTCGGGTGAGCCGTACCGGTCCTGGACGATCGCCTTCATTACGCCTCCGTATCGCACGAGTTCGGTGCGGAATGGATCGGCTGACCGGGGGATCAGCGCTACTCGCGACGGTAGGCGAGCGACCTCTGTGCGGGCATCGGGGACTCTCCCTAGGTGACGCCCGGATCTGGCACGCGGGGCCAGTCGGACCTATAGCCGCGAGGCTTTCAGGGCCATGTGCAGCAGCAGCCGGTCCTCACCGACGTCCAGGTCCAGGCCGGTGAGCTGCTCGACGCGCGAGAGCCGGTAGTAGAGGGTCTGCCGGTGGATGCCGAGAGCGGCCGCGGTGCGGCCGGCCTGGCCCGCGTGGTCGAGGAACACCTCGGCGGTGCGGACCAGTTCGGCGTGCGAGGGCGCGAGCAGCTCGCGTACGGCGGGGTCGTGCGCGGGGTTCGCGGGGAGCGCGGCCAGCATGCGGTACGGGCCGATGTCCGACCACTGGGCGACCGGGCCGAGCCGGGTCTGGGCCCGTGCCGCGCGGGCTGCGGAAGTGGCCTCCAGCCAGGCGGTGTTGAGGTCGGCGAGCCCACGGCGGGGCGCGGCGACTCCGGCGGTCGCGGCCTCCCCGCTGGCGGAGGTACGGAGCCGGTCCGCGGCGGTGAGGGCGGGAGAGAAGGCGTCGGCGGAGCGCAGCCGGACCAGGATCGCGAGCGCGGTGCCGCCGCGGGCGGCGTCTCTGCGGGGCGCCGCGGGGACGTCGGCGCCGACGGGTTCGGGTCGCCGCGCGCTCCTGGCGGCGGGCGCGCCGGCGAGGGCGGTCGCCCCGGCCCGGTCGTGCGTGCCGGAGCCGGAGCCGGAGCCGCGTCCCGGCCGGTCGTCCGCGCCCGGGCCGACCGTCGCCCCCGTCCGGTCCTCCGCGCCCCCGGCAGCCGGACCCGCTCCCCACTCCACCGTGCACAGCGCCGCGACTCCCGGCAGTGACCGCGCCGACGGGGCGTCGTCCTGCTGCCACGGGGTCACGCACACCACCGTGTGCAGACCCTCCGCGTCCGCGCCCAGCGCGGACCGCAGTGCCGCCACCGCCATGTCGTACTGCCAGCCGCGCTCCGCCGTGAGCACCGCACGGAACTCCCGGGACAGATCCGCGCCCGCACGCTCCTCGTCCGCGAGCAGCGTGCCGATCCGCGCCGTCACCTCCATCGCCGCCGCCAGCTGCGCCTGCGTGGGCCCCGGCTCCGCGTCGAGCAGCCATACGTAGCCGAGCACGATGCGCCGATGGCGTACGGGAAGACAGATCCGGTCCCGGAACACCCCCGCCTCCGGGGCCGCCGGGATACGGACCGGGCCCGTCGCGCGGGCGATGCCGAAGCCCTCGAACCAGGCCCGGACCGCCGGCGTCGACTTCCGGGTCAGGATCGAGCGCGTCCTGACCGGGTCCATCGCACTGGCGTCGTCGCTGTCGTGCGCGCCGAAGGCGATCAGCCCGAAGTCCCGGTTCTCCAGCGTCGCCGGGACGGAGAGCAGCGCCGAAAGCTCGTCGACCAGGTCCTGGTAGTCGCCTTTCACCCCCACATTCTCGCAGGGTTCTCCCACTCCTTCAGACATATGTCTGAGATCCGGACCACGGATGCGTGACAGCTGTCGATGGCAGAGCATCGGAGCGATCCTTAGCTTTCACAGTGGTTCTTCGTGCCGTTCCCGATTCGTTCGGTTCCGGCCTTCTTCAGCCCCTGTTTCCGTGGAGGTGCCCGTGCTGGGTCCCGTGATCCTCGCCGCGTCGCGCAGCGACAAGATGCGCCGTTTCGTGTCGGCCGCGCCCGGGACCAGGCAGGTCGTCAGCCGGTTCATCGCCGGTGAGACGGTCGAGCAGGTCGTCCCGGTCGTCAAGGAGACCATCGACAAGGGGCTCGAGGTCACCCTGGACGTCGTGGGCGAGGACATCACCACGCGCGAGCAGGCCTACGCCGCCCGCGACGCCTACATGGAGCTGATCGAGTACCTCGAAGACCTCGGCCTGGGCACGAAGGCCGAGATGTCGGTCAAGCTGTCGATGTTCGGCCAGTCCCTGGAGGGCGGCCACGAGCTGGCGCTCGCCAACATCCGGCCCGTCGTCGAGGCCGCCGCATCCATCGGCACCACGGTCACGCTGGACGCGGAGGACCACACCACCCTCGACTCGATGTTCGCCATCCACGAGGAGCTGCGGAAGGACTTCCCGCAGACCGGGTGCGTGATCCAGGCCTACCTGTTCCGCACCGAGGAGGACGCCGGCCGACTCGCCGCGGCAGGCAGTCGCGTCCGCATCGTGAAGGGCGCGTACAAGGAGCCGGCCGCCGTCGCGTACCAGCACAAGGCCGAGATCGACAAGGCGTACGTCCGTATCCTGAAGATCCTGATGGAGGGCGACGGCTACCCGATGATCGGGTCCCACGACCCGCGCCTGATTGCCGTCACCCAGGAGCTCGCCCGCCGCGCCGGGCGCAAACTGGATGAGTACGAATTCCAGATGCTGTACGGGATCCGCAGCGACGAGCACGTCCGGCTCGCGGCGGAGGGCCACCGGATGCGCGTCTACACGGCGTACGGCACCGACTGGTACGGATACTTCATGCGCCGTCTTGCCGAGAAGCCGGCCAACCTGCTGTTCTTCCTGCGCTCGATGATCACCAAGGGCTGAGCCCTCCCATCCCTCACAAAGGAGTATCGGAACTCATGGACGCTGTGACCCAGGTCCCCGCCCCGGTCAACGAGCCGGTGCACAGCTACGCTCCCGGCAGCCCCGAGCGCGCCCGCCTGGAGGTCAAGCTCAAGGAGCTGGCCGAGAACCCGATCGAGCTGCCGATGACGATCGGCGGCGTCAGGCGGATGGGCGGCGGCGAGCGCTTCGACGTCGTACAGCCGCACAATCACAAGGCCGTCATCGGTACGTTCGCCGGTGCCACGCAGCAGGACGCGCAGGACGCGGTCGACGCCGCGCTCGCCGCCGCGCCCGCCTGGCGTGCCATGTCCTTCGACGACCGCGCCGCGATCATCCTGCGCGCGGCCGAGCTGCTGGCGGGCCCGTGGCGCGAGACGCTCGCCGCCTCCACCATGCTGGGCCAGTCGAAGACCGCGCAGCAGGCCGAGATCGACACCCCCTGCGAGCTCGTCGACTTCTGGCGCTTCAACGTCAAGTACGCCCGTGACCTGCTCGCCGAGCAGCCGCCGGCGAACTCGCCGGGCGTGTGGAACCGGCTGGACCACCGTCCGCTCGAGGGCTTCGTCTACGCGATCACGCCCTTCAACTTCACCGCGATCGCGGGCAACCTGCCGACGGCCCCGGCTCTCATGGGCAACGTCGTCGTCTGGAAGCCGTCCCCGACGCAGACCCACGCCGCCGTGCTGCTGATGCGGCTCCTGGAGGAGGCCGGTCTGCCCAAGGGCGTCATCAACCTGGTGACGGGCGACGGCATCGCCGTCTCCGAGGTGGCCCTCAACCACCCCGAGCTGGCCGGTATCCACTTCACCGGCTCGACCAAGACCTTCCAGCACCTGTGGAAGACGGTCGGCAGCAACATCGAGAAGTACCGCTCCTACCCGCGGATCGTCGGCGAGACGGGCGGCAAGGACTTCGTGGTCGCCCACCCGAGCGCCGACCGCGCGGTGCTGAAGACCGCGCTGACCCGTGGCTCCTTCGAGTTCCAGGGCCAGAAGTGCTCGGCGTCCTCGCGTGCGTACGTCCCCGCCTCGATCTGGAACTCCGGCTTCAAGGAGGAGTTCGCGGCCGAGGTCGACGGCATCACCATGGGTGATGTCACGGACCTGACGAACTTCATGGGCGCCGTGATCGACGAGCGCGCCTTCGCGAAGAACAAGGCCGCGATCGACCGGGCCGCCGCCGACCCGAGCTGCACGATCGTCGCCGGTGGCACCTACGACGACTCGGTCGGCTACTTCGTGCGCCCGACCGTCGTCGCGTGCTCGGACCCGGGCAACGAGGTCTTCACGACCGAGTACTTCGGCCCGTTCCTCGCCGTGCACGTCTACGAGGACGACCAGTACGACGCCATGTTGGAGCAGATGGAGTCGGTGTCGGCCTACGCCCTGACCGGCGCGGTCATCGCCAACGACCGTGCGGCGGCGGCGTACACGATGGAGAAGCTGCGGTACGCCGCGGGCAACTTCTACATCAACGACAAGTCGACCGGCGCGGTGGTCGGCCAGCAGCCCTTCGGCGGCGGCCGCGCGTCCGGTACGAACGACAAGGCGGGCGCCCCGCAGAACCTGATGCGCTGGACGCTGACCCGCGCGATCAAGGAGACGCTGGTCGCGCCGACGGATTACCCGTACCCGCACATGGGCTGAGACTCGCCCCTCTCGTGACTCCGCCCCCGCCCGGCCCCCACGCCGGCCGGGGGCGGTCCACGTTCGGCGGGTCTACGCTGCTGGAAGGGGGCGTAGGAAGGAGGGTGTGATGCCTGGTTCCACGACGCTGGGCGGCGGACACGGGGCCGACTCGATCGAGCACACCGATGCCGTCCGGCTGGCTTCCGTACTAGGGGAGTTGAGCGGGCTGCTGGCGGTGGACGGACCGAACCGCCTCACCGATGCGCAGGTCTCCGCGCTGTGCGGGGGAGAGGTGCATCACCGGCAGGAGTTCGCCGGATGGATCGAGCGGGTTGCGCGGGAGCTGAGCCGGAGGGTGTCGGCGTAGCCCGGCGACTACGGGGTGTCCGCGCCGGGGACGACCCGGCGTCCGCGCAAGATCCAGACGAAAGACCCTAGTCCCCGGCGCCCTGATCCGCCTCGGAGGCCTCGGCCAGGCGCTTGATCGCCGACAGCCGGCTGTCCCAGTCCGAGGCGACGCGGTCCATCCACCGGGCCGTCACGACGAGCCGCGCCGGCAGGACCGTGTAGCGCGCTTCGCGGCCCTCCCGGTGCCCGGCCACCAGGCCGGCCCGGGTCAGGACCGCGAGATGCTTCACGATCGCCTGCCGGCTGACGGGCAGCTCCGTAGCCAGGACCGTGGCGGTCGCCTCGCCGTGCGCGGCGAGGGCGTCCAGTATCCGGCGGCGGGTCGGGTCCGCCAGCGCGGACAGGACCTCCGTCACGGCGTCCTGGTCTGTGCCCGCCGTCATGCGGCCAGTCGCTCCGCGTACTGCTTGATGTTGCCCATCTGCTCGGTCCAGCCGCTCGAGTGGCTCTCGTATCCGGCGGTGCCGACCCTGTCCTCGGGGATGACGAGGTCGGCGAACCCGGTCTCCACGACGCGCAGATGGGTGCCTTCGCCGTCCGGCGTGAGCGTGAACTCCACCAGGGTGGAGTTTCCCTCGACGGCCTGCTCCCCGGGGTGGGCGCTGGCCCAGCGGTACGAGAAGTGGTGCGGCGGGTCGACCTTCACGATCGTGGTCGGGAACTGCCCGTACTCGCCGTGGTCGAAGTGCATGGTCCCGCCGGGGCGCAGGTCGACCGGGGTGGGCTTGCCCTGTCCGAACCATGAGCCGACGTGCTCGGGCTCGGTGAGCACCGCCCACACGCGCTCGACCGGTGCGGCGATGGTGATGTCCCGTTCGATCCGGTCCTCGCTCATGATCTCAGCCTCCTGTTCGACGATGACGTGCTACCCAATGGTTGCACGTCATCGTCGAAAGGTGCAACCCATTGGTTGCGCGAGTTGCCGGGGACGATCCACGGAGGTGCGGGTCCTGTCCCGGGCGGGTAGGGGAGGATGCCCCGCATGAGTGAGTCGTCGTCGCCCCGCACCGCCCACACCTTCGAGCTCAGCACCGCCGAACTCCTCGACATCCGCGGACTCTTGACGCGCGCCTTCCATGGCGACTTCGGCGACCAGGACTGGGACCACTCCCTGGGCGGAGTCCATGCCCTGGTGTACGAGGACGGCGTGCTCGTCGCCCACGGCAGCGTCATCCAGCGCCGCGTGATCCACACCCGCCGCTCCCTGCGCGTCGGGTACGTCGAGGCCGTGGCCGTACGCCCCGACCGGCGCCGCCGCGGGCTCGGCGGGCTCGTGATGGACACGCTGGAGCGGGTGATCGACGGGGCGTACGAGTTCGGCGCGCTCTCCGCGTCCGACGACGGCGCCGAGCTCTACCGGGCGCGCGGCTGGCAGGTCTGGGAGGGCCGGATCGAGGCGCTCGGCCCCGACGGGGTGGTGCACCTCCCGGACGAGGAGGGCAGCACGTACCTCCGCCCGGCGGTGAACCGTCCCCTCCCGGAGCCGTCCGGCGCGCTGATCTTCGACTGGCGCGACGGCGACGTCCTGTAGCCCCGCCCGCCCGGCGTTCACAGCGCCCCCGCAATCCCGAGGCGTACGAGGGCTCGGACTTTGCCTGGCGTCTCAGATAGTAGGAAGTCCGAGTAATCGTGGAGACAGAAGCGCGTACCTGTCCTAGCTTTGTAGAAGCCGAACGTCTCGCTCGATCCAGCGAATGGCGGCCGTGAGCACGTGCCCGTGAGCAGGCAACCCCTGCGGCACCGCTCCCCGCCCCTTCCGGCGCCTCGAATCATCCGTGATCTCAAGGAGTCGATCACCATGCCCGAGACGACCGCACGCCGCCGCGTCCGCCACTCCTCGCGTTCGAGTGAGTCGGACCGCAAGAATGCCGCCGCCGCCCTGCAGCGAGCCCTCGACCGCAGGGACAACGGCGGCTCCACCGGCCACTGAGCCTGTTCAGCGAGCCTGTTCAGGACATCGAGGCCTCAGGACCTCAGGACCTCTTGATCTCGAAGTAGTCGATGCGCTCGCCGCTCTCGGCGAGCGCGGAGACCTTCAGCTTCGGGGCCGTACCGGACTCCGCCTCCACCGCGAGGAAGGAGAAGCCGGTGTAGCGCACGCGCGACCACTGCACCGTGTCCGGGTCGGGCAGCCGCAGCTTGGTCCAGTGGAAGGTCAGGATGGTGTCGTGGTCATGGACATTGCCCTCGTAGCTGTCCTTGACCCCGAGCCCGAAGCTGTAGAGATCCTTGCCGGCGCCGCCCGCCGTGACGTACACGATGCCGTCCCGCGTCGGGTCGGTGGACGCCCCGATCGGCACCGGCTTTCCGACCTCGCCGCCCTTGATGGCGTCCGTCCGCTCGTAGACGTGGTTGTGCCCGTTGATCACCAGGTCGACCTCGTGCTTGGTGAAGAGCGGCAGCCAGGCGTCGCGCACCCCGCCGTCCGAGGCGTGGGTCGACGTCGAGTACATGCAGTGGTGGAAGAAGACCACCACGAAGTCGATCCCGGGCTGCGCCCGCAGCTCGCCCAGGCGCTTGTCGAGCCAGGCGGTCTGCTTGCCGTCCGTGTAGCCCTTGTTGGCGGGGATCTCGTACGAGACGTCATTGGCGTCCAGCGCCACGACGCCCACATTGCCGTACGTGAACGAGTACACGCCCGGAGCGTTGTGCGCGTCCGGGCCGTTCTTGGGCAGCGACCAGCGGGCTGACTGACCGCCGTAGCCGTTCGGCGAGTACCAGGCCTCCATGTCGTGATTGCCGGTGGTCACCATCCACGGCACCCGCGAGGCCACACTCTCCGTCTGCGCCAGGAACTGGTCCCACACACGGGCGTCGTAGGTGTCCGACTCCTTGCCCTGCCCGCTGCTGTCCGCGTAGCAGATGTCACCCGCGTGCAGATGGAACGAAGGGTTCTGGCCGAGGATCAACTGGTCGTTGGCGAGGGCGTGGTAGCTCACGCCCTGGTCCCCGAAGGCGGTGAAGACGAACTTCTCGGGCGCCGCCGGAGCCGTACGGAACGAGCCGATCGTGGACATCCGCTCGGGCGCCGCCGGGTCGAAGCCGTCGTGTCCGACCCCGTAGTAGTACGTCTTCCCCGGCGTCAGCCCGTCCAGGCCCACATGCAGGTAGTACTGGTCGACGGCCGGCAGCTTCCTGGAGAGCGAGGGCGTGTGCAGGGCGCGCACCTCGGCCTCGATCTTCCGGCTCAGCTCCCAGGGCTTCAGGCCGACGCGCAGGTACGGCTTCTTCACCGCGAAGGGCACCTGCCACGAGATCCGCATCTGGGTCTTCGGGTCGGCGCCGAAGGCGAGATGCCGCCCGAACGGCGCGACCATCGAGCCGTCCACCGCCGCCGTCGCGGGAGCCGTGGCCAACTCGGGGGATGCCGCACTCGCGGTGGACGCACGGCCCAGCAGCAGTCCGCCGCCGCCCGCGACCCCCGCCGCGAGCCCGCCGGCCAGCGCGCCGCGACGGGACAGCTTGGGGCGTGCGTGCCTGGCGCGCAGATACTCGTGCTGTTCCGGCATGCTCATGCGGCGGGCGAGCTGCTCGGGGACGCCGAGGTGGGGGGTTTCAGCCATGGCGTCGAACTTGTCAGTAACTTCGAACTCCAGCCCAGACTTTGGGTGAACGATTCACAAACTTCCCACCAGGGGCTCCGCCCCGGACCGCGCCCCGGCCCCCGCGCCTCAAGCGCCGGCGGCGCTGGATTCTCCGCCGGTCGCAGTCCAGATCGTGGACGTCACATGTCATGGGGTGGGACGCGGAGTAGGGTGCCGCTATGTCTCGCAGCCTCAATCTCGCAGTGATCCCCGGTGACGGCATCGGCCAGGAGGTCGTGGCTCAGGGCTTGAAGGTCCTCGCCTCTGTCCTCCCGCAGGATGTGAAGCTGGAGACCAAGGAGTACGACCTCGGCGCCCAGCGCTGGCACCGCACGGGAGAGACCCTCCCGGACGCGGAGCTCGACTCCCTCAAGAACCACGACGCGATCCTGCTCGGCGCGATCGGCGACCCGTCCGTGCCGTCCGGTGTGCTGGAGCGCGGGCTGCTGCTCAAGCTGCGCTTCGCCTTCGACCACTACGTCAACCTGCGTCCGTCGAAGCTGTTCCCCAACACCGCGACGCCGCTGGCCGGCCGCCCCGACATCGACTTCGTGGTCGTCCGCGAGGGCACCGAGGGTCCGTACACGGGCAACGGCGGTTCCCTGCGCACCGGGACGCCCGCCGAGGTCGCCACCGAGGTCAGCGTCAACACGGCGTACGGCGTGGAGCGCGTCGTCCGTGACGCGTACGAGCGGGCCGACTCCCGTCCCCGCAAGAAGCTGACGCTGGTCCACAAGAACAACGTTCTCGTGTACGCCGGTCACCTGTGGAAGAACATCTTCGACAAGGTCGGCCAGGAGTACCCCGAGGTCAGCACCGACTATCTGCACGTCGACGCCGCGACGATCTTCTTCGTCACCCAGCCGGAGCGCTTCGACGTCATCGTCACCGACAACCTTTTCGGTGACATTCTCACCGACCTCGCCGCGGCCGTGACCGGCGGCATCGGCCTGGCCGCGTCCGGCAATATCAACCCGACGGGTGCCTTCCCGTCGATGTTCGAGCCCGTCCACGGCTCCGCGCCCGACATCGCGGGCACGGGCAAGGCGGACCCGACGGCGACGATCCTCTCTGTCGCCCTCCTGCTGCGGCACCTCGGCTTCGAGGCCGAGGCGGTGCGCATCGAGGAGGCCGTCTCCGCCGACCTCGCGGAGCGCGACGGTGCCACGGCCCGTACGACGGACCAGATCGGCGACGCGCTCGCGGTACGAGTAGCGAGCTGACCCTTCGGTTCTCCTGCAGCCGCCGGGTCGCACTCGCACCCGGCGGCTTCTCCTGTGCGGCCTCCGGGTGTCACCATCAACCCTGGACCGCATTCACCCCCGTTTCTTGCACGGCTTCATGCACGGTCCCACGCGAGCGATAATCGGACGTGGGCCGCGGCATGCGGGAAGCTCGGACGCCCTGGCAGCAGTAGCGGCGTGAGCGCGGTCCGTCACTAACAACCGGTGAAGGACACTGCACTCATGACGACGCCCACGATCGAGCTCAAGCCCTCTTCGCACCCGCTGTCCGGCGCGGAGCGCGAGGCGATCCTGGCCAGCCCGGGATTCGGCCGCCACTTCACCGATCACATGGTGACGATCAAGTGGACGGAGGGGCGCGGCTGGCACGACGCTCAGCTCGTCCCGTACGCGCCGCTGTCGATCGACCCGGCCAATATGACGCTGCACTACGCGATCGAGATCTTCGAGGGACTGAAGGCCTTCCGCCGTCCCGACGGCTCGGTCGCGACGTTCCGCCCCGAGGCCAACGCCGAGCGCTTCCAGCGGTCGGCGCGCCGGCTGGCGATGCCGGAGCTGCCGGTCGAGACGTTCGTCGAGGCGTGTGACGCGCTGGTCCGGGCGGACATGGCGTGGGTTCCCGCGCACGGCGGGGAGTCCTCGCTCTACCTGCGCCCGTTCATGATCGCGACCGAGGTCGGCCTGGGCGTGCGGCCCGCCAACGAGTACCTCTTCATCGTCATCGCCTCGCCCGCGGGCGCCTACTTCCCCGGTGGCGTCAAGCCGGTCTCCATCTGGCTGTCCGAGGACCGCGTGCGCGCCGTCCCCGGCGGCATGGGCGACGCCAAGACCGGCGGCAATTACGCCGCGTCCCTGCTCGCCCAGGCCGAGGCCGCCGAGAAGGGCTGCGACCAGGTCGCCTACCTCGACGCGGTGGAGCACAAGTGGGTCGAGGAACTGGGCGGCATGAACCTGTACTTCGTGTACGGGGACAAGATCGTCACGCCGGAGCTGACCGGCTCGCTGCTCGCCGGCATCACGCGGGACTCGCTCCTCCAGCTCGCCCAGGACCTCGGCTACAAGTCCGAGGAGGGCCGCGTCTCCATCGACCAGTGGCGTGAGGACACCAAGAACGGCACGCTCACCGAGGTCTTCGCCTGCGGTACGGCCGCGGTGATCACCCCGGTCGGCCTGGTCAAGTCCGCCGGCGGCGACTGGAAGCAGTCGGGCGGCCAGCCGGGCGAGGTCACGCTGCGGCTGCGCAAGGCGCTGCTGGACATCCAGACGGGCAGGTCGCAGGACATCCACGGCTGGACCCACGAGCTGGGTTGAGTCGGCTGGAGTGTTGCTGCGGAGGCCCGCGCTCTGCGATGCGGGGTGCGGGCCTCCGTGCTGTGCGAGGGGTCAGGAGACAGCCACCTCGGGCTCGGGCTCCCGCGTCTGCGACGTGCGCGCGTCGAGGGCCAGGCTGCTCAGGCCGCCCACCAGCCCCGACAGGACGAAGCTGCAGTCCACCCCGCCCGTCAGTGACAGCAGCGGGCCCTCGTACAGTGGGGTCGATACCGCGCACAGGCCCACCGCCGCGCCCAGCGCCCAGCCGGCCGTTGCGCGGGGGTGCCAGCCGGCGCGGAACCAGTAGATGCCGCCCTTGGCGCGGCGGTTGTAGACCTGGAGCGCCTGCGCGTCGTACTCCCCGCCGCACCGGACATGCCCGATCAGCGTGATCACCGCCCACGGCGTGCCGATCGCCGTCAGCAGCAGCACGAACGACGTCATCGCGGACTGCGCGTCCCACGCGAAATGGCCGAGGAAGACGAACGCCGTCGCGACCACGGCCACCACCATCGTGGCCCGCGCCCGCGTCGTCCGCGGCAGGATCGCGTCCAGGTCCAGGCCCATCGAGTACAGCATCAGGCCCGCGTTGCCGATCGATCCCGCCGTCGCCGCCAGCAGCAGCGGGACCAGGTACCAGGCCGGTGACGCGGCAACCAGCGGGCCGGCGTAGTCGAGCGAGGCGCGGGCCGCCAGCCCCGTGTACGTACCGAAGAGCTGCGGGATCAGCAGACCCACCACGAGGCCCAGACACGTCGCGCGCAGTACCCGCCGCGGGCTGTGCCGCAGCGGCGAGATGTAGCGGGTGTAGTCCCCGAGCAG
Source organism: Streptomyces lunaelactis (assembly GCF_003054555.1). Lineage (NCBI taxonomy): Bacteria > Bacillati > Actinomycetota > Actinomycetes > Kitasatosporales > Streptomycetaceae > Streptomyces > Streptomyces lunaelactis. Next base: position 6,052,324 of record NZ_CP026304.1, read on the forward strand.
GGTGATGAACGCGATCGGGCCGCTCAGCCCCGCCGCCACCGCGGACAGCAGCCACGTGGGCCAGAAGGAGCCGAGGAGGTACGGGGTGTCCGGCGGAGCGGCCGCGGTGAGGTCGGGGGCGTACGCGATCAGGCCCAGCAGCAGCAGCGCCGTCATGCCGACCGCGAGGACTTTGCTCAGCCGGAGCAGCAGCCGGTAGCCGTACACCGCGCCGATCACCGTGCACGCCGCCAGCAGCGCGTAGACCAGGCCGTGCGCCGCCCCGCCCGTCGGCAGCCCGGCGATCCGCGCCAGCGTGCCGACCATCACGTCCCCGCCGATCCACAGCGTCAGCGCGGTGTAGCCGAGCGAGAGCAGCAGGCCGACGACCGAGCCGACGAGCCGCCCCCGTACCCCGAACGCGGCGCCGCTCGACGTCGACAGATTCGTCGCGGTGCGCAGCGAGATCAGCGCGAGCGGCGCGGTGACGGCCACGCCGACGACCGTTCCGGCGACGATCGAGGTGACGGCCGGCCACAGGCCGAGACCGAAGGAGACCGGAAGCCAGCCGAAGACGATGACGCCCAGGCACAGGTTCGACCCCAGCAGGATCGAGATGAGATCTCGCGGAGTACTGGTGCGCTCCGCGTCCGGGATGGTGTCGACTCCGCGCTGTTCTATCGGCATGAGGGCGCCCCTGACGCTCGACTGTTCGAGTGACCGTGTGAGTAACTCTTTGAGTGCCGCTCAATGTGACGGAGGCACTGCTCGTACGTCAATGCTTCCGTGAAAAGAAACTCAAGGTTAGAGTGTCGTTCAAACAGGGAGGTGTGGTGACGTGCGACTGACCCCGACCGAGCGCGACCGGCTGCTGCTCTTCGGCGCCGCCGAACTGGCGCGGGCCCGCCGGGCACGCGGCCTCAGGCTCAATGTCCCCGAGGCGACCGCGCTCATCGCGGACACCGTCTGCGAGGCGGCCCGCGACGGCAGACGGCTCGCGGAGGCGATCGAGGCGGCCCGCAGTGTGCTCGGCCCCGACGATGTGCTGCCCGGTGTGGCGGATGTGGTCACCGAGGTCCATGTGGAGGCCGTTTTTGACGACGGGTCACGGCTCGCCGTGGTCTCGCAGCCCATCGGCGGCAGCGGACTGGGCGACGGTGCCCCCGGAGCCGTACTCCCCGCCCAGCCGCACGCCGACCCCGAGCCGGTCCTCACACTCACCGTGCGCAACACCGCCGCCGTCCCCGTCAGCGTCACCTCGCACTTCCACTTCTTCGAGGCGAACCCGCGTCTCGACTTCGACCGCGCCGCGGCGTACGGCATGCGGCTCTGCGTCCCCGCCGGGTCCTCCGTCCGCTTCGACCCGGGCGGCCGGGCCGAGGTCGGCCTGCTGCCCATCGGCGGCGACCGGATCGCCATCGGCTTCGCCGGCCTCGTCGACGGCCCGCTGGACGGGCCCGGCGCGAAGGAGGAGGCCCTGCGGCGCGCTGCGGCCTGCGGCTATCTGGGAACCGAGGACGCCTGATGGACCCCTACGAGTACGCATCGGTGCACGGCCCGCGCGCAGGCGACCGGGTCGTCCTCGGCGACTCCGGGCTCGTCGTCCGCGTCGAGTCGGACGCGCAGAAGCCGGGTGAGGAGTTCCTCGCCGGCTTCGGCAAGACCGCGCGCGACGGGCTGCATCTCAAGGCCGCCGCCGTGCGCGAGACCTGCGATGTCGTCATCAGCAACGTGCTTGTCATCGACGCCGTCCAGGGCATCCGCAAGGTGTCGGTCGGCATTCGTGAAGGCCGGATCCACGCCATCGGAAGGGCCGGCAACCCGGACACCCTCGACGGTGTCGACGTCGTCGTCGGTACGGGCACGAGCATCGTCTCCGGCGAGGGCCTGATCGCCACCGCCGGCGCCGTCGACACCCACGTCCATCTGCTCTCGCCGCGCGTCATGGAGGCCTCGCTCGCCTCCGGCGTCACCACCGTCATCGGCCAGGAGTTCGGCCCGGTGTGGGGGGTCGGGGTCAACTCGCCCTGGGCGCTGCGCCACGCCTTCAACGCCTTCGACGCCTGGCCCGTCAACATCGGCTTCCTGGCGCGCGGCTCCTCCTCCGACGCCGCGCCCCTCGTCGAGGCGCTCGCCGAGGGCGGCGCGTCCGGCTTCAAGGTGCACGAGGACATGGGCGCGCACACCCGCGCGCTGGACACCGCGCTGCGTGTCGCCGAGGAGCACGACGTACAGGTCGCCCTGCACAGCGACGGCCTGAACGAATGCCTGTCGGTCGAGGACACCCTGGGGGTCCTGGACGGCCGTACGATCCACGCCTTCCACATCGAGGGCTGCGGCGGCGGACACGTACCGAACGTGCTCAAGATGGCGGGCGTGGCGAACGTCATCGGCTCCTCGACCAACCCGACCCTGCCCTTCGGCCGGGACGCGGTCGCCGAGCACTACGGGATGATCGTCTCCGTACACGACCTCAAGACCGACCTGCCCGGCGACGCCGCCATGGCCCGCGACCGGATCAGGGCCGGGACGATGGGCGCCGAGGACGTGCTGCACGACCTCGGCGTGATCGGGATCACCTCCTCGGACGCGCAGGGGATGGGGCGCGCGGGCGAGACCGTACGCCGCACCTTCGCCATGGCCGGGAAGATGAAGGCCGAGCTCGGCCCGATGGAGGGCGACGGCGCGAACGACGACAACGCGCGCGTACTGCGCTATGTGGCCAAGCTGACGATCAACCCCGCGATCGCGCACGGTCTCGCGCACGAGATCGGCTCCATCGAGGTGGGCAAGCTCGCCGACATCGTGCTGTGGCGGCCGCAGTTCTTCGGGGCGAAGCCGCAGCTCGTACTGAAGTCGGGCTTCCCGGCGTACGGGGTGACGGGCGACCCCAATGCCGCCACCGACACCTGCGAACCGCTCGTCCTGGGACCGCAGTTCGGGTCGTACGGCGCCACCCCCGCGGACATCTCGGTCGCCTTCGTTGCCAAGGCCGCGACCGAGCTGGGCTCCGACCACATGCCCACGCGCCGCCGCCGGGTCGCCGTACGCGGCACGCGCGGCATCGGCCCGGCCGATCTGCGGCTCAACTCCCGGATCGGCGCGGTGGGGGTGGACGGCCGCAGCGGCCTGGTCACCCTCGACGGCGACCCGGTCCGCTCCGAGCCCGCCGACTCCGTCTCCCTCAACCGCCTCTACTTCCTGTAGACAACACAGCCTCTAGGGATCCCTGATGACCTTCCGCATGCCGCCCGAGTGGGCCCCGCACGAGCGCACCTGGATGGCCTGGCCGGGCCCCAATGTCACCTTCTCCGGCGAGGACCTCGCCGGGTCCCGCCGTGCCTGGGCGTCCGTCGCCCGGGCCGTACGCCGCTTCGAGCCGGTCACCATGGTCGTGGGCCCGGGCCAGTCGGATGGCGCCCGCACCCTCCTCGGCCCGGACATCGACCTCGTCGAGCGCGAGCTGGACGACGCCTGGATGCGCGACATCGGCCCGACCTTTGTCACCAACGGGGACCGACTGGCCGCCGTGGACTGGGTGTTCAACGGCTGGGGTGCGCAGGAGTGGGCCAGCTGGGAGCACGACTCGAAGGTCGCCCGCCATGTCGCGGACCTCACCGGAGTGCCCGTCCACAGCTCGCCGCTGGTCAACGAGGGCGGCGGCATCCACGTCGACGGCGAGGGCACGGTCCTGCTCACGGAGACCGTGCAGCTCGGCCCCGAGCGCAACCCGGGCTGGACGAAGGAGGAGGTCGAGGCCGAGATCCACGCCAAGCTCGGCACGACCAAGGCGATCTGGCTGAAGCGCGGCCTCACCGCCGACTACCCGCCGCACGGCTTCGGCACGCTCGGCCATGTCGACATCGTCGCGGCCTTCGCGGGCCCCGGCGTCGTAGTCGCCCACACCCAGCCGGACCCGGCCCACCCCGACCACGAGCTCTGCGAGGAGAACGTGGAGATGCTGAGGCTCCAGACCGACGCGCGGGGCAGCCGCCTCGACGTCGTGGAGGTGCCTGCGCCGACGGTCGTACGGGAGGAGGGCCACGGCTGGGTCGACTACTCGTACATCAACCACTACGTCTGCAACGGCGGCGTGGTGCTGTGCGGTTTCGACGACCCGCGCGACGAGGTCGCGGCGGGAATCTTCCGCCGGCTCTACCCCGGCCGTACGGTCACGCTGGTCGACGCCCGGACGATCTTCGCGGGCGGCGGCGGCATCCACTGCATCACCCAGCAGCAGCCGAAGGTCTGACAGCCCTTCGGCGACGAGCGAGATCAGGTAGAACATACGGGTGAACGAGTTCCTGTGCGTACCGGTGGCTGCCGTATGACGCCCGCCCCGCGCCGCCGCAACGTCGCGCCGCCCCGGGAGTCCGTGCTCGTCGCCGCGATGGCCACCATCGCCGAGCGCGGGCTCGACGGGCTCACCATGGCCGGGCTCGGGCGCGAGGTCGGGATGAGCAGTGGGCATCTCCTCTACTACTTCCGCACCAAGGACGAGCTCCTCCTGCAGACCCTCGAGTGGAGCGAGGGCCGTCTCGGCGCCGCGCGCAGCGCCCTGCTCTCGCGGCAGGCGCCGGTGGCCGAGCGGCTCGACGCGTACGTCGAGCTGTACGTCCCCGACGGGCCCCGCGACCCCCACTGGACGCTCTGGCTCGAGGTCTGGAACCGTTCGCAGAGCGCCGACGCCGACGCGCGTGCCCGGCAGGCGGCGATCGAGGGGGCCTGGCACAGGGACCTCGTCGCACTGCTCGCCGAAGGGATCTCGCGCGGCGAGTTCCGCGCGGTCGACCCCGACCGCTTCGCCGCGCGGCTGCGGGCGCTGCTCGACGGCTTCAGCGTCCATGTCGCGGTGGGCATACCGGGCACGGGCCGCGCCCAAGTCCTGACCCACGTCCGCGATTTCCTCGACGACGCGCTGCTCCCCGAAACAAGCCCCGCCGGCGATTGAGGCGCGGGTCCGGGGCGGAGCCCCCACATGAGCCCGTCCCGGCACCCGGGCGCGGCGCCCGCATGCTGAGATCGCCGCCCGCCCGCCGCACGGCATATGGCACACTGCGACCGTGCTTTCGTTCGCCATGATTATGGGCAGCAAGCGCGCCGGTCCGCAGTGATCGCCTCGTACCACCACCTACGACGCGCTCACCGTGCCCCAGACCCGCGCGCAGACCTCTCGCACCCGCGAGAGGTTTTTTCGTTTTCCGGCCCGACCCCGGCCAGGAACGAACCGCGCGAAGATGGGGGCAAGTGGAGCCAGTACTTCCGGAGCCACGAATCCGACAGGAGTCAATTCAGCCATGACCACGGAGACCGACGACAGCTTCCATGTCTTCGACACGACGCTGCGCGACGGCGCCCAGCGTGAGGGGATCAACCTCACCGTCGCGGACAAGCTGACCATCGCCCGGCACCTGGACGACTTCGGGGTGGGCTTCATCGAGGGCGGCTGGCCCGGCGCCAATCCGCGCGACACGGAGTTCTTCGCCCGTGCCCAGCAGGAGATCACCTTCCGGAACGCACAGCTCGTCGCCTTCGGCGCCACCCGCCGCGCGGGTGCCAAGGCCGACGAGGACGCGCAGGTCAGAGCCCTCCTCGAGTCGGGCGCCCCGGTGATCACGCTGGTTGCCAAGTCGCACGACCGGCATGTGGAGCTGGCGCTGCGGACCACCCTGGAGGAGAACCTGGAGATGGTCCGCGACACCGTCTCCTATCTGCGTGAGCAGGGCCGCCGGGTGTTCGTGGACTGCGAGCACTTCTTCGACGGCTACCGCGCCAATCCTGAGTACGCCAAGTCGGTCGTCCGGACCGCGGCCGACGCCGGCGCCGACGTCGTGATCCTGTGCGACACCAACGGCGGGATGCTTCCAGCGCAGGTCCAGGCCATCGTCGCCACGGTCCTCGCCGACACCGGCGCGAGACTCGGCATCCACGCGCAGGACGACACCGGCTGCGCGGTGGCCAACACGCTGGCCGCCGTCGACGCGGGCGCCACTCACGTCCAGTGCACCGCCAACGGTTACGGCGAGCGCGTCGGCAACGCCAATCTCTTCCCCGTCGTCGCGGCCCTGGAGCTCAAGTACGCCAAGAAGGTGCTGCCCGAGGGCGCGCTCGCCGAGATGACCCGGATCTCGCACGCCATCGCCGAGGTCGTCAACCTCACCCCCTCCACCCACCAGCCGTACGTCGGTGTCTCGGCCTTCGCCCACAAGGCCGGGCTGCACGCATCCGCCATCAAGATCGACCCCGATCTGTACCAGCACATCGACCCCGAGCTGGTCGGCAACACTATGCGGATGCTCGTCTCCGACATGGCCGGCCGCGCGTCCATCGAGCTGAAGGGCAAGGAGCTCGGTATCGACCTCGGCGACGACCGCGAGCTGGTCGGCCGGGTCGTCGAGCGGGTCAAGGAGCGCGAGCTCAGGGGGTACACCTACGAGGCCGCGGACGCTTCCTTCGAGCTGCTGCTGCGCGCCGAGGTGGAGGGCCGGGTCCGCCGTTACTTCCGGGTCGAGTCCTGGCGCGCCATCGTCGAGGACCGGCCCGACGGCACCCACGCCAACGAGGCCACCGTGAAGCTGTGGGCCAAGGGCGAGCGCATCGTCGCCACCGCCGAGGGCAACGGACCGGTCAACGCCCTCGACCGGGCCCTGCGCGTCGGCCTGGAGAAGATCTACCCGCAGCTCGCCAAGATGGAGCTGATCGACTACAAGGTCCGCATCCTCGAGGGCCGCCACGGCACCTCGTCCACCACCCGCGTACTGATCGCAACGGGCGACGGAGGCGGCGAATGGGCGACGGTCGGCGTCGCCGAAAACGTCATCGCCGCCTCCTGGCAGGCCTTGGAGGACGCCTACACCTTCGGTCTGCTGCGCGCCGGCGTCGATCCGGCGGAGTAGCCGGAGCAACCGGAGCAACCGGAGTAACCGGAGCAACCGGACACGGACGTCAGGCCTGGAGCCGCCACTTCTGGTTGGCGGCTCCGGTGCAGGCCCAGATCTGAACCCGGGCCCCGTTCGCCGTCGAATGGTCGGAGACGTCCAGGCACTTGTCCGCCGGGACGTTCACCAGATCGCCGGTGGCCGACTCGTACCGCCACTGCTGCGCGCCCGAACCGTTGCACCCGTACAGCTGGACCTTCGCGCCGTTCGCGGTCGAGGCGCCGGTCACGTCCAGGCACTTGCCGAGCGCCTGGACGGTGCCGTCCGCCTTGACCGTCCAGCGCTGGGCGGTGGAGCCGTTGCAGTCCCAGAGCTGGACGGCGGTGCCGTCCGCGCTGGAGCCGCCCGCCACATCGAGGCACTTGCCGCCCAGGCCGTTCAGGCTGCCGGACGCGTCCCCGCCGTCGGCCTGCGTGCCGGACCAGGTGAAGGTCGCGGAGGTCTTGCCGGGCAGCGAGTAAGTGGCGTGCCGGCCGCCCCAGTTGACCGTGATCGTCTGTGCCGCCGACCCGTCGTTGTACGCGATCAGCGCCTTCGAGCCGTCGGGGTTGCGCCAGGCCACGTTCGGCACGGCCGTGCTCGCCGTCGACGCGATCCGGTGGGCGCCCGGCTTCACGAACTTCGTGAGGTGGCCCATCGTGTAGTACTCGATCGTGTAGTCGACCTGGCCGTGCCGGCCGTCGCCGTTGTGCACGGTGATCAGGCCGTCGCACACCCCGCAGCCGCCGTTGTGCGGACCCCGGTTCTGGTCGACCGCGAGGGACCACTTGGTCACCGACTTGGCCCAGTTACGGGTGTAGTCGACGATGTTGGTCATGTCCTCGCGCTGCTGGTTGGCGATCCAGGTGCCGCCCGAGTGCTCGGTCTGGAAGGCGTCCAGCTGCGGATACCGGTTGTGGACCTCGGTCTGCTTGGCGATGTTCCCGCCGTATCCGTGCCAGGCGACCCCGCCGAAGTTCGGGTGGCTGCGCACCGCCGCGTCATCGACCGTCGGGGCGGCGTACGCGTCGTAGGTGTCCCAGTTCCAGTCGTGCGCCATCACCTTGGTCGGCAGACCCGCGGCCTGGAGCTTCGGCAGCAGCTCGCTCTTGGTGAAGTACGCGAGTCCCGAGCCGTTCCAGCTCATCGACGGGTAACTGTCGCAGCAGGTCGGCTCGTTCTGCGCGGTGACATAGTCGACCGGGATGCCCTGGTCGCGGTAGGCCTGAAGGTACTTCACGAAGTAGTTCGCGTAGGCGCCGTAGTACTCCGACTTCAGCCAGCCGCCGTTGAACTGCCCGCTGTCCTTCATCCAGGCGGGCGCTGTCCACGGCGAGGCCATCGTGGTGAGGGCGGGGTTGAGCTGCTTGGCCTGCTTGGTCAGCGGCAGCACATCGGCGAGATCGTGCGCGATCGAGAACCGCGCCAGTGACGGGTCGGTCTGCCCGGCCGGTACATCGTCGTACGTGTAGCCGAAGCGGGCCAGGTCCGAGCCGCCCATGGGATTACGGACGAAGGAGAGCCCGATTCCCTCGGTGGGGGAGAAGAGCTTCTTCATCGTCTCGTCGCGGGTCGCCTGCGACAGGGCCCCGCTGCCCTTCATCAGCCAGGCCGCGGTGTCCGTGAAGGACGAGCCACCGCCGGTGAAGGTCTGGAATCGGGTGTTCTCGTCGACGGTGATGCTGGTGCCGCTGCCGCCGCTGCCCGCCTGGAAGGTGAGGGGTGTCTGCGGCTGGAGGCCGCGGGTGACATGGCGGCCGCCGGCGTCGTCCGTCGTGGTCAGCCAGATGTTCACCTGTTCGCCCGCGGCCTGCGCGGAGCCGGCCGACAGGCCGGTGAGTCCGGTGGCGGCCAGGGCCGATGCGAGCAGGATTCTGATCGTTCTCGTACGGCGTGCCATGGGCTGGGCCCTCTCTGGCAGAGGTGGGGGGACGAGGCGTGAGTGAACTGCCGTTGGGAACCGTCGTCAAGGGTTTGTGCATTCAGAGCATGAACACACAACACCGTTCACCCGGCCAGAACTTGGGATTCGGCCGATCTCGGTTAGAAGTATTGACGACAGGGCGAGCCGCCGGTTGACTCACGCGCACCGCCGGAACCGGTTGCGGCAGCGGTTCCGGAACCGGTTCCAGCAGCCGTCCCAGCCCTCGACGCGGAGGCCCCCGATGCCCGTCACGATCGCCGACGTCGCACGTGAGGCGGGTGTCAGCAAGACCACCGTGTCCCGCGTCATCAACACCAAGGGCGAGGTCGACGTCGGCACGGCCACCCGCGTTCGTGAAGTGATCGCAAGCCTCGGCTATGTGCCCAGTTCGGGCGCCGTCGGTCTGGCCCGTGGCAGCAGCCGTACGGTCGGCATGCTGACGCCCCCGCTCACCTGGCCGTGGATGGGCGCGGTCCTCCAGGGAGTCGTCGACACGGTCGAGGCCGCCGGCTACGGACTGCTGCTCTTCACCTGCAACCGCGGCGCCGAGTCCGTCGAGCACTTCACCAGCCAGGTCTCCGCCCGCGCCTTCGACGGGCTCCTCGTGATCGAACCCGAGAACACCCTCGGCACCATCACCGCGATGCACCGCAAGGGACTCCCGGTCGTCCTCATCGACGACCGCGGCCACCACCCGGAATTCCCGTCCGTGGCCACCACCAACCGCGAAGGCGCCGCCTCGGCCGCCCGCCATCTGCTCGCCGCCGGCCGCAGCCGCCCCCTGATCATCACCGGCCGCCGCCACTTCGGCTGCGTGGCCGACCGGCTCAAGGGATTCCTCGAGGTCCTGCCGACCGAACTGATCGCCGAGGGCGACTTCACCGAGTTGTCGGGACGGCTCGCGGTGGAGCGGCAACTCGCCACGGGCAGGCACTTCGACTCGGTCTTCGCGCACAACGACCTCAGCGCGGCGGGCGCGCTGCGGGCGCTGCGCTCGGCGGGCCGTTCCGTGCCCGACGACATCGCCGTGGTCGGCTTCGACGACATCCCCATGGCCGAGCACACCGAGCCCCCGCTGACCACCGTCCGTCAGCCCATGCGGGAGATGGGCGAGCGGGCGGCCGGGATGCTGCTGGCCCACCTCGGCGGTGAGGCCGCGCCGGACGAACCGGTCGTCCTCCCAACGGAGTTGATCGTCCGCCGATCAGCGCCGATGCCATGACGGGGCCTTGCCGGGGCTCCGCCCCGGACCCCGTGCCTCAAACGCCGGCGGGGCTGAAATTGCCCGCCCCCGCACCGAAGGAGCCGCAAATGCCCACCCGCACCCGCATGCGCACCCGCTTCAGAACCCGAGCCGGTACCGCCGCGCTCGCCGTGAGCGCAGTTCTCACCGGTCTCCTCGGCGGCGCCGCACCCGTCAGTGCCGCCGCCGACGACCCCGCCCCCGTCCTCGTGGACCGCTTCGAGGGAGAGGTCCCCTTCGCCACCCCCCCGGCCGAAGGTCTCTTCACCTGGGGCAGCGACGCCGACGACCAGCCCAGGCTGGAGCTGAAGGAGCGCGCCGACGCCCCCGAGGGCGCCAAGGTCCTCGAAGGCAGTTACGACATCAGCGGCTGGGGAGGACTCACCCACGACTTCGCGTTCGACAAGCCCGCCCACGACTGGACCGCGCACAAGGGCATCCGGTTCTGGTGGTACGGACAGAACACCGCCCCCCTGCCTCCCGGCTCCGGCAAGCGCATCAACTTCGAGCTCAAGGACGGCGGCGCCAACGGCGAGGCCTCCGAGCTGTGGACGACGTCCTTCACCGACGACTGGGAGGGCTGGCACCTCGTCGAGATCCCCTTCGCGGACTTCGTCTACCGCGCCGACTACCAGCCGGTGGGCGGCATCGACCAGATCCTCGGCCTCAACGAGATGTGGGGTTACGCGCTCACCCTGCCGACCGGCGCGCCCGGGAAGTTCGCGATGGACGGCGTCGAGCTGTACGGGAAGGCCGACCCGACGCTGACGGCGAAGGTCATCACCGGCGCTGCCGTGTACCCGGTCGACGAGGGCGGCACCGCCCAGGTGAAGATCTCCGTCGCCACCACCGGATCGGGACCGATCGACGAGCCCGTCACCGTCGCGTACACCACCGAGGGCGGCAGCGCCGAGTCCGGCAAGGACTACGCGCCGGTCTCCGGCACGGTCACCTTCCCGGCCGGTACGGCCTCCGGCACGTCCGAGACCGTCGCCGTCACGACGAAGAAGGACAGCGCGGCCGAGTCCGCGGAGACGATCCCGCTGAAGCTCACGGTCACCGGCGCCAAGGCCCCGGCCGAGAACCCGCAGGTCGTCGTGGACGCCCACGGCCTGCCGTATCTCAACTCCCGCCTTCCGGTGAGGAAGCGCGTCGCCGACCTCCTCTCCCGGATGACGCTCGCGGAGAAGGCCGGTCAGATGACCCAGGCCGAGCGCAACGCGCTCAAGTCCCAGGGCGACATCGCCACGTACGACCTCGGCTCACTGCTCTCAGGCGGCGGCTCGGTGCCCACGCCGAACGCCCCCGAGGCATGGGCGAAGATGGTCGACGCATACCAACTGCGCGCCCAGGCAACCCGGTTCCAGATCCCGCTGATCTACGGCGTGGACGCGGTGCACGGCCACAACAACGTCATCGGGTCGACGATCATGCCGCACAACATCGGCATCGGAGCCACCCGTGACCCGGCCGTCGCCGAGAAGACCGGCGCGGTGACGGCGAAGGAAGTACGCGCCACCGGCATTCCGTGGGACTTCGCGCCCTGCCTCTGCGTCACGCGCGACGAGCGCTGGGGCCGCTCCTACGAGGCATTCGGCGAGGACCCTGCCCTGGTCACCGCCATGGAGACCGTGATCAAGGGCATGCAGGGCTCGCCCTCGGGCAAGGACCTGGACCGCAACGACAAGGTACTGGCCACCGCCAAGCACTTCGTCGGCGACGGCGGTACGGAGTACGGCTCGTCCTCCACCGGCTCGTACACGATCGACCAGGGCATCACCAAGGTCACCCGGCAGGAGCTGGAAGCGGTACACCTCGCGCCGTTCGCGGAGGCGGTGAAGCGCGGCACCGGCACGGTGATGCCGTCGTACTCCTCGCTGGACATCCTCGGCGACACCGAGGGCCCGGTGAAGATGCACGCCAGTGCGGAGATGATCAACGACGTCCTCAAGGACCGCATGGGCTTCAAGGGCTTTGTGATCAGCGACTGGCAGGCGATCGACCAGATCCCCGGCGACTACGCGAGCGACGTCCGTACGTCGATCAACGCCGGACTCGACATGATCATGGTCCCGACGGCCTACCCGGACTTCCACAGGACCCTGCGGGACGAGGTGACGGCTGGCCGCATCGGCGAGGCCCGGATCAATGACGCGGTCGCCCGCATCCTGACGCAGAAGTTCGACCTGGGCCTCTTCGAGAAGCCCTACGCCGACACCGCCAACGCCGACAGGATCGGCTCGGCCGAACACCGCGCGGTCGCCCGCGAGGCGGCGGCCAAGTCCCAGGTCCTACTGAAGAACGACGGCGCGGTGCTGCCGCTGAAGCCGTCCCAGAAGGTGTACGTCGCCGGGTCCAACGCCGACGACCTCGGCAACCAGGCCGGCGGCTGGACCATCAGCTGGCAGGGCTCCTCCGGAAAGATCACCACGGGTACGACGATCCTGGAGGGCATGAAGAAGGCCGCGCCCGACGCGGCCCTCACCTACTCCAAGGACGCCTCCGCGCCCACCGACGGCCACGACGTCGGCGTGGTCGTGGTCGGCGAGACCCCGTACGCCGAGGGCATCGGCGACGTCGGCAACGGCCATGACCTGGAGCTGAGCGCGGCGGACAAGGCCGCGGTCGACAAGGTCTGCTCGGCGATGAAGTGCGCAGTGTTGATCGTCTCCGGCCGCCCGCAGCTCATCGGCGACCGCCTCGGCGACATGGACGCGCTCGTCGCCTCCTGGCTGCCGGGCACGGAGGGCGACGGTGTCGCGGACGTCCTCTACGGCAAGCGCGCCTTCACCGGGCAGCTCCCGGTGACCTGGCCGAAGTCGGCGGCACAGCTGCCGATCAACGTCGGCGACACGTCGTACGACCCGCAGTACCCGTACGGCTGGGGCCTGACCACGCTGGCGAAGCCGCCGGCGGGCGGCGAACTCACCCTCAAGGCGCTCGCCCTCGCGGCGAAGCTTCTCGAGGCGGCGGGCCGCGCGGATTCGCCGGAGGCGAGGGCGGTGGTGTCCCAGGCCCGGCTGATCGCCCAGCAGAAGATCGGACAGCGCGTGACGGAGGCGGTGGCGAAGCCGTTCGCCGACGCGGACCACCTGTTGTTGGGCGGGGACGTCACGGGGGCGGTGGCGAAGCTGACGGCGGCGTACCGGGCGGGCTGATCCCAGGGCCCGTACGCCCTTCGGGCGTGTCCTCAATCGCCGGACGGGCTGACTTTCAGCCCCTCCGGCGATTGAGGAGCGGGGTCCGGGGCGGAGCCCCGGCAAGGGCGGCACCCAGCCGTACCGCAGCGCCCCCAAGAAACCCGCCCCCGCTTGTCCGGAAACGCCCCCATTCCGGTAGCGTCGACAGTATGAAGACCAGGCTGCTCACCGCACTGTCCGGTCTGCTGCTCGCCTTCTCGGCCACCGCCCTCGTCGCGGCGCCGGAAGCGCAGGCCGCCACCGGCCCCGAGGCCGCCGCCGAGGCACTCAAGGAGAGCCCGGTGTACGTCGACCCCCGCGCCTCCGGCCAGCTCTCCAAGGCCGACGCGACCGCCCTCGCGGACAAGATCAAGGACGCGGACAAGCCGGTCTTCGTGGCCGTCCTGCCCACCGGCGCCGAGTTCCCCGCCGACTCGGTCCTGCGGAACCTCCGTACCGAGACCGGCGTCACCGGCCTCTACGCCGTCCGCCTCGGCGACGGCTTCAACGCCGGCGCGGACCGCAGCGTGATGACCAACCAGGCCGTTCAGAACCTGGTCACGGCAGTGAAGACGCCCCCCGGCGCCGACGCCGCCACCCAGCTGAACAACTTCGTCGACCAGGCCCTGCCCCAGGTCGGCGGCAGCGCCCCGTCCTCTTGGGGCGCGAGCCCCGACGAGGGCGCGAACACCGGCTCCCTGATCGCACTCGGCGCCGTCGTGGTCGCGGGCGGCGCGGGCGCCTACACCATCGTCCGCCGCAAGCGCATGAGGAAGGCCGAGGAGGAGCGCGCCGCCCTCGACAAGCTCCGTGTCGTCGTCGACGAGGACATCACCGCCTTCGGCGAGGAGCTGGACCGCCTGGACTTCCACCCCTCGGAGAAGGGCGCGGACGACACGATGCGTGCCGACTACGAACGCGCGCTCGACTCGTACGACAACGCCAAGTCCAAGATGGGCGCCGCCGAACACCCCAGTGACGTCCGGGGGGTCACCCAGGCGCTGGAGGACGGCCGGTACTCACTCGCGGTCCTGGACGCCCGCCGTACGGGCGAGGCCGTGCCGGAACGCCGCCCACCCTGCTTCTTCGACCCCCGCCACGGCCTGTCGACCACCGACATGACCTGGACCCCGGCGGGCGGTCACGGCCGCGAGGTCCCGGTCTGCGCGGCGGACGCGGCCCGGCTGGAGGACGGCCAGGACCCGATGGCCCGTACGGTCGAGACGGATTCCGGCCGCCGCCCGTACTGGGAGGCCGGACCGGCGTACGGCCCCTGGGCCGGCGGCTACTTCGGCGGCGGCCTGCTGCCCGGCCTGCTGGCGGGCACGCTGCTCGGCACCATGCTCTCCACCCCGGCGTACGCGGCCGACTACGGCGGCGGTGACTTCAGCGGCGGCGACTACTCCGGCGCCGACTTCAGCTCGTCCGACTTCGGCGGAGGCGGCTTCGGCGGCGGCGGAGACTGGGGTGGCGGCGGCGGATTCGACGGAGGCGGCGGTTTCTAGCGGCCGTCGACGAAGGCGGCCCAGGCCTGGGGGGTGACGGTGAGGACCGGCCCGGTGAGGTTCTTGGAGTCGCGGATGTGCACGGCGAGGGGGTGCGCGGCGACCTCGACGCAGTCGCCGCCTTCGTCGCCGCTATAGCTGGACTTACGCCAGTCGTAGGCGACTTCGACGCAGTCGCCGCCTTGGTCGCTGCTGTAGCTGGACTTGAACCAGTTCATGAGTCTCCTAGCAGATCGTCCAGCAGGCCCATGCTCTCCTCGGGGGTAAGGGCCTGTGACCGCAGCATCCCATATTTCTGCTGGAGGACACTGACCTCGTCGGGGTCATCGACGAGGAAGCTGACCCGTTGCCCTTCCATATACGCCAGTTGATCGTGTCCGGGTGTCTCCAGCAGCACCATGGGGCCATTGAGCCCGGCGTGCTTCTCACGGCTCGTCGGGATGATCTGGAGCCCCAGGAAGGGGAGTTCGCCGCAGCGCCGCAGATGCCGGTTCTGCTCACGGAGGACGTGACGGCCTCCGATGGGCCGGTGGAGTATCACCTCCTCCAGTAGGAAGTTCATCATCGGTGGCCAGGGCGCGCGCTCGAAGAGCCGCTGCCGGTCGAGCCGCGCCGAGAGCCGTTCCTCGGCCTCCCCCACGGTGATTGGCGGATACAGGCAGCCGAACACCGCGCGGGCGTACTCCTCGGTCTGAAGCAGCCCAGGTACAACCTGGTTCTGGTACGAGAGAAGGGTCAAGGCCTCCTGCTCGTGCTCGACGAAATCCTGGGCGAACGCAGGGAACCGCTCCCGCTCCGGGACCTTGTCCACCGCCGTCTGCAACGCCCGCTTCGTATCCAGCAGTTCATCGAGCGCGATCGCCAGATCCAGCTTCAGCGGTCTCCGCCCCTGCTCGATCGAGGCGATCGTGTCCTCGCCCACGCAGAACTGGGTCGCCAGCTCCGCCTGGGTCATCCGGGCCGCCTTGCGGAACGCGCCGAGCTGGGCGCCGATCACATGCCAAGAGGTGACCCTCTTGGTCCTTTTCGCTGGGTGCATGCGCTCCCCTTTCCCGTCACGGGACGCGTACGACCCGTCACGAGTCGTACAACTCCGCTGTACGACCTGACGCACTGATCCATCGTAGTGACTCCCTGTGACAGTGGCGGCATGGTCGACGAACCCCAACTTCCGTACTTCCGTGAGGCGTTCTACCGGCGGGACCGCCGATGCGTTTCCGCAGCCAGGGACTTCACCCGCCGGGCCCTCGCGGACTGGAGCGTGGCCGACAGGGTGGACGACGTACTGCTCTGTGTGAGCGAGCTGGCCACCAATGCTCTTCTGCACGGCGTCCCGCCCGGCCGCGGCTTCCGGCTGCACCTGTTCCTGCATGCCGACGGCATCCTGCGCGTCGAGATCCACGACAGTGGCGACGGGTGCGTTCGGCTGTCGCCGCCGCATCCGGAGGGTGAGGGCGGCCGCGGGCTCGTCCTGGTCGCGGCGCTGGCGGACAAGTGGGGGGTCGGGGAGCGCTGCCCCGGCAAAAGGGTGTGGTGCGAGTTTGCTCTCGCTGCGGGGTGCTGTTCGAGTTCACTACCGAAAGTAGCGAATCGCTACGCCAGGTAATTGCTCATGATCGTCTGGTCATGTTGTCTCGGCCGCATGTCAAACAGAACGAGGCTCAGAGCCTTCGCGGCCGCAGCCGTCACCGCTGCCCTGGTGACGACCGGACCGCTGTCCGCGTCCGCTGCCCAGTCCGCCTCCGACACCGAACCCACCCTCGCCCCGCTGTACCGCTCGGCGAACGCCCTGCCGGGCCGTTACATCGTGACCCTCAGCAAGACCATGAACTCGGAAGAGATGATGGGCCGGGTCGGCGTGAAGCCCAGCTTCACCTACACGTCGGCGATGCGCGGATTCGCCGCCGCGCTCAGCCCGCTTCAGCTGAAGAACATCCGGGCGACCCCCGGGGTCGAGGCCGTCGAGCAGGACGCCACGGTCAGGGCGCTGGGGTCCACGCCCGGCGACACCCGGGCGCCGGCCTCGTCCTGGGGGCTGGACCGGATCGATCAGTCCGCATTGCCGCTCGACGGTGCCTTCACCACACAGGGCAACGGCAAGGGCGCCACCGCGTACATCCTCGACACCGGAATCGACTACGCCCACACCGAGTTCGGCGGTCGCGCCACGTTCGGCTACGACGCCGTCGGGGACGGCGGCGCCGGGAAGGACTGCGAGGGCCACGGCACCCATGTGGCGGGCACCGTCGGAGGCGCGACGTACGGCGTGGCGCGCAACGTCTCCCTGGTCAGCGTCCGGGTCCTCGACTGCCAGGGCTCGGGCACCTTGTCGGGGGTCATCGCCGGGTTCGACTGGGTGGCCGCCAACGCCAAGCGGCCGGCCGTGCTCAACGCCTCGCTCGGCGGAGCGAAGTCCGTCGCCGTGAACAACGCCGCCAACGCCCTCTCGGACAGCGGCGTCCTGCCGGTCGTCGCCGCGGGCAATGAGTCGGCGGATGCCTGCAATGTCTCGCCCGCGTCCGCGGACAGCGTGGTGACCGTCGGCGCGACCAACAGCTACGACGAGGAGACCGATTTCTCCAACTACGGCGCGTGTCTGTCCCTCTACGCGCCCGGCGCCGCCATCGTCTCGGCCAAGCTCGGCGGCGGCAGCGTAGCCCTGGACGGCACGTCCATGGCCTCTCCCCACGTCGCCGGTGTGGCGGCGCTCTACACGGCGGCGCACCCGACGGCACCTCCGGCGGAGGTCGCCGGCTTCCTCGACGACCAGTCCACCAAGGACCTCCTGTCCAAGGTCACCGGCGGCTCGCCGAACAAGCTCCTCTTCACCGACGTTCTCTGAACACGACGGGCTCATGACCGAGCGCCCGCCCCGGCCGCGGTGGACGGCAGGGCGGGCGCGCTCGTGGGGTGTGCGGGTGTCGGGGGCCTGAGCGGGGTCTGGCCCGGGGGATCAGGCCTGCGGGGCGGCCTTGATCGCGGAGATGTCGAAGAGCAGCTTGACCTTGTCGCCGACCAGGACGCCGCCGGTCTCCAGCGCCGCGTTCCAGCCCAGGCCCCAGTCGGAGCGCAGGATATCGGCGCTGCCCTCGAAGCCGACGCGCTCGTTGCCGTACGGGTCGGTGGCGGAACCGTTGAAGTCCAGGTCGATGGAGAGCGGGCGCGTGACGTCCTTGATCGTCAGGTCACCGGTGATGCGGTACTTGTCGCCGCCGAGCTGCTCCGCGTGAGTGGAGCGGAACGTCATCGTCGGGAACTTCTCCGCCTCGAAGAAGTCTCCGGTGCGCAGGTGGTTGTCGCGGTCCGCGATGCCGGTGTCGACGCTGGCGATCTTGACGTCGATCTCGGCGGTGGAGTGGTGCGGGTCCGTGCCGTTCAGCTGCAGCTTGCCCTCGAACTCGCCGAAGGAGCCGCGGACGTTCGTGACCATGGCGTGGCGGACGGTGAAGCCGATGCTGCTGTGGGCGGGGTCGATGGTGTAGTCGCCGGTCAGCGCCACGAGCGCCGGGTCCACCTCGATGGTGGCGGTGGTGGTGCCGGTGGTGTCGGCCTTGCGGTTGAAGAGACCCATGACGCACTCCTTAGGGGGACGCAGTATCGCGATTGTTTAATCTTTAACGAGCTCGACTGTAGATGCATTCCCTTCAAAGTTCAACATCTTCTCGGGAGGTTCACTCCAACGTCGTAGAGGCCCTCTGACCGACGCACGTAGAGCTCGGGCACCATCTGTCTGCTCCACCTGCCATGAGAATCCGCTCGGCTCTCGGCGTGCTCGCGCTCGTCTCGGGCTGTGTGCTCAAACGCCGGACGGGCTGAAAAGTCAGCCCGTCCGGCGTTTGTGAGGAGCGGGGTCCGGGGCGGAGCCCCAGCAAGGGCCTGGGCCCCTCAGGAACCCACCGTCAGCGTGAACCTCGCCGGGTTGCCGTCGTGCGCCGCGCCCGATACGTCCGGCTGCCCGTCCGGCCGCACGTCGTCGTACGGGAACGCATACCCGATCGGCGTGTTCGCGTGGACGACCCGCGACCAGTGATTCGTCGCCTGATCCCGGTAGTAGTCCGCCGCCGTCGCCCCGTTCGGCTGGTCCGGATGCGTCAGCAGCGTCGTCCGGTTGAAGCCCGCCGCCAGCCTCGCCAGCAGTCCCTTCTTGTCGTCGGGATCACCGGGGTTGTTGGCGAACGGCCCGTGGTTGCAGGTGAAGATGTCCTTCGACGACGGCTTGGGGAAGGCGTGGCCGCCCGTGAAGGTCATGACGTCACCGCTGACGCGCCCGGTGCGTACACCGCGCCCGCCCTGCAGGTCGATCCGCAGATCGGTGGACCGGTACTTGTCCCAGACCTGGTTGATGTAGCCGTCGAATACGTTCCGGAAGGGCATCTCGTTCGGGCGGTCGAAGAACGGCGCCATCAGGTTCTGCGGCGAGATGACCCGCAGGACCTGGCCGCCGGAGTCCCGGATGACCAGCTTGTCCCAGGGCTGACCGTCGCGGCCCGCCTGGGCGAGAAGGCCGTCGGCGATCTTCTGCAGCGCGCCGTTCGGGAGCGCCGCGACCGTGTGGGTGGCGTCGCCGGTGAGGGTGAGGCCGATGGGGAGCGCGGTCACCAGGTCGACGTAGCTGATGTTGGCGTACAGCTGCGTCGGATTGAAGGTGAACTCCGCGAAGGACCAGACGCGGCGGTAGTTGGCGTCGGTGGAGGTCGCGAAGGCCGGCTCGACCAGGGCGGGCCCGGGGTTGACGAAGAAGTCCAGCTTGCTGTCGCGTACGAAGTAGACGCGGGCGCCGAACATCTGGGGCAGCGTCAGCACCACCGGGCCCGCGCCCGCCGGGCGCAGGGGGATGGCGCAGTCGACGGGGAGCGGGGTCTGCGGGGCCGAGGGGGACTCTGGGTAGTAGACGCCACCGCCGGGGCGGAGCAGCACCCAGCGGCCGGTGCCCTGCTCGTGGCCGGTGACGTAGGCGTTGACCGTGCCGGGCAACGACTTGTTCTCCAGGGCCAGTTCGCAGGTGGGGGGCGCGGCCTTGGCGTGGGGGCTGAGAGCGCTTCCCCATGCGGGGTAGCTGAGCGCCGTCGCTGCTGCGGCGGTGCCGGACAGGAACATTCTGCGGGATATCACGGATGAACTCCTGTACTTGTGAGGGGATCAACCACTCTCGCCACGGCCGGGACGGGCGTCAATAGATGTGACTGAGAGCGCTCTCAGTTTCTTGGCCGATTCATAAGTTGACGCTTCCGGAGGGGACTTGGACTTACGGGAGGAGGTTGTTGGACTGCTGGTCGTCTCGGGGTCCGACGTCATTGACGGTGGTGAGAGCGGAGGACTACTCAGTCCCCATGCCACGTAGATTCCGTACGGCGTGCGCGCTCGCTGCCGCCTCATCCGCCGTGTTCGCCCTGGCCGGGACCGCACTCCCGGCCGCCGCCGTCCCCGCGCGGGCGAGCGCCGCGGCCGAGGACGAAGCCCCCGCGGTCATCACCTCCGCCCAGCTCTCGGTCGCCGTCGCCACGGACTTCCCGAGGGTGGTCTCGTACACCGACCGCGCGAGCGGGGCCGAGCTCCTCGGGAGCACGGCCCCGGTGACCGCGGTGACCCTCAACGGCAAGGCGTACGCCGTGCGGTTGAAGGGCGCGCCGGCCATCGGGGCGTCGAGCGCCGCGTACACCCTCGGCTTCGCCGATCTGCCCGGCGTCGAGATCGACGCGGCGCTCACCGTCTCCGGCCGGACGACGACCTTCAAGGTCACCGCCGTCCGCGACACCGAGGCCTTCCGCCTCGGCACCATCGACATCCCCGGCCATGACCTCGTCTCGGTCGGCAGTACGGACCCCTCGGCGGCGTCCGCGTTCACCCGGCTCGACCCGGACTCCACCAGGACCGCCGATGTCTTCGCAGCGGTGACGGACGGGACGGCGGCGGACGCCGCACCGGTCGGCGCCTCGTACGCCCTGGTCAACACGGGACAGCTGGCCGCCGCCGTCGAGTCCAACTCCAGCTACGACCGGCCGAGCGGCGCGACCGGCGGAGACGACGCCCGCTTCTGGCACCAGGCCCGCAAGGCCGCGGACGGCAGCACCCGCGTCGGCGTCCGGTCGGGCCAGTGGACCTACCGGGGCAGCGGCGCCCCCGGCCCGGAGAGCGGCAAGGACCTCCCCTGGGCGAAGGTCGTCGTCACGCCCGACGCCAACGGCGACCAGAAGGTCGACTGGCAGGACGGCGCGGTCGCCTTCCGCTCGATCGGGGTCAGGGCGCCGGGGAGCGAGCAGACTCCCGACCGGGTGATCACCCATATCCCGTTCAACTTCGCCAGCCAGGCCACCCACCCCTTCCTGCGCACCCTCGACGACGTCAAGCGGATCTCGCTCGCGACGGACGGGCTCGGGCAGCTGGCGGTGCTCAAGGGGTACGGCTCCGAGGGCCACGACTCCGCGCACCCCGACTACGGCGGCAACTACAACAAGCGCGCCGGCGGGCTCACCGACCTCAACACCCTGCTGAAGGACGGCAGGAAGTGGGGCGCGACCTTCGGCGTGCACGTCAATGCCACCGAGTCGTACCCCGAGGCGCGGCACTTCAGCGAGAGCCTCGTCGACAAGACCAGGCCCGGCTGGAACTGGCTGAACCAGAGCTACTACATCGACCAGCGCCGCGACATCAACAGCGGTGATCTGGCACGCAGATTCCAGCAGTTGAGGGACGAGACCGACCGCAACCTCTCCTTCCTCTACATCGACGTCTACTACACACACGGCTGGATCGCCGACAAGACGATGCAGGCCGTGCAGAAGCAGGGCTGGCACGTCGGCACCGAGTGGGCCGACAAGTTCGAGCGGGCCTCGCTCTGGTCGCACTGGGCCAACGACCTGAACTACGGCGGGGCCACCAACAAGGGCCTCAACTCCCAGATCATCCGATTCATACGCAACGGCGAGAAGGACGTCTGGAACGACCACCCGGTCCTCGGCCAGAGCGCCCTGGAGGACTTCGAGGGCTGGACCGGGGAGACCGACTGGAACGCCTTCTACGACAATGTCTGGCAGCGCGATCTGCCCGCCAAGTACCTCCAGCAGGAGCAGATCACCCGCTGGAACGGGAACGACGTCAGCTTCACGGGCGGCGTGCGCGGCACCGTCGCGGACGGCCGCCGGACCTTCTACGATCACGGCCGCACGGTCCTGGACGGCGAGCGCTATCTGCTCCCGTGGGACGGCGGCAAGAAGCTGTACCACTACAACAAGGCCGGTGGTACGAGCAGTTGGGCTGTGACCGGAGCCTCGTCCTACACCGTGTACAAGCTTGACGACAACGGGCGCGTGAGGACCGGGACCGTACGGCCCGTGGACGGAAAGATCACGCTGACCGCGGCCGCCGGGCAGCCGTACGTCCTCTACCCGGACCGCGCGCCCGCAGGGCAGGACCCCCAGTGGGGCGAGGGCGGCGCGGTCGCCGACCCCGGCTTCAACGACGCCGGTCTCGGCGACTGGTCCAAGCGGGGCACGGTCGCCCGTGACACCGACGGTCAGGGCCGCAACAGCGCCGTACTGAGCGGCACCGCCGCCGCGTCCCTCTCGCAGCGGCTGACCGGGCTCACGCCCGGCGCCCGGTACACCGCGTCCGCCTGGATCGAGGTCCAGCCGGGCAAGGAGCGCCGTACGACCCTGTCCGCGGGCGGCGCGTCCGTGGCCGTCGAGCGGTCGACCGCGAAGGACCTGGTCGCGGCGTCCGACAGGCACGGCACCTACTTCCAGCGCGCCAAGGTCAGCTTCACGGCGCCGAGCGGCGGCACCACGCTCAAGGCCGAGGCGGCGGGAGGGAGCCCGGCGGCGGTGCGGATCGACGACGTACGCGTCGTCAGGAACGCCCCTGCGAGCAAGCCGGGCACGGTCGTGTACGAGGACTTCGAGGCCGTCGACCAGGGCTGGGGCCCCTTCCTCAAGGGCGATGCGGGCGGCGTCACCGACCCCCGCACCCACATCGCGCAGAAGCACGCCCCGTACACCCAGGCAGGCTGGAACGGGAAGCTCGTCGACGATGTGCTGGGCGGGGCCGAGTCCCTCAAGTCCCACGAGGAGAACTCCGGTCTGGTCTATCGCAGCGCGCCCTGGACCGTGCCCATGAAGAACGGGCACAGCTACAAGGTCGGGTACGACTACCAGTCGAGCCACGCGGCCGCGTACGAGTGGGTCACCGGCTACGACCGCATCGGCGCCGACGGAATCCCGGCCTCCGTCGAGACCCGCCGTACGCCGATCGGGCAGCAGAGGACGACCGGCCACTTCACCGAGACCGTCACGGCGGGCTGCGGTGACACCTGGACCGGGCTGCGCAAGCGCGGGGACGCCCCGGACGGCGCGGACTTCGTCCTGGACGGCTTCACCGTCACCGACCTCGGCCCGGCGGGCGAGCGGGCGGCGTGCGGCACGCTGAGCCTGGCGGCGGGGGAGACCCTGGAGCCGGGCCGGAAGAACGAGGTCAAGGCCACCTTCACCAACTTCGAGGCCCAGCCGGCGAGCGGTGTGGAGCTGAGCCTGGCGCTGCCCGAGGGGTGGACGGCCGAGCCCGCGGGTCCGGTCTCCTTCGATTCGGTCGAGCCCGGTACGAAGGTCACGGGCAGCTGGCAGGTCACGCCGCCGGTGGACGCCGAGTACCGGACGTACACGGTGAGTTCGGCGGCCACGTACACGGTGGGTGGGGCGTCCCGGAAGCTCGGCGCGCAGACGTCCGTACGCACCCTTCCGCCGCCGCCCACCGCCGATGCCTGGGCGAGCGACATCGACTGGACGGCCGCCGAGAACGGCTGGGGGCCGGTCGAGCGCGATCTCTCCAACGGCGAGCAGGGGAGCGGTGACGGCAGCCCGCTGAAGATCGGGGGAGTGGCGTACGCCAAGGGCCTCGGCTCCCACGCCCCGGCCAGGGTCCGCTACTACCTGGGCGGGAAGTGCACCTCCTTCACCGCCGAGGTGGGCGTCGACGATGTCCAGGTGTCGCGCGGCAGCGTGCGGTTCAGCGTGCTGGCGGACGGGAGCGAGAAGGTGAAGTCCCCGGTCCTGAAGGCCGCCGACGCCGCGTGGTCGCTGACCGCGGACGTCTCCGGCGCCACGTATGTCGATCTGGTCGCCGCTGACGGCGGCGACGGGAACGGCAACGATCACGCCGACTGGGGCAGTGCGCGTTTCCGCTGTGGCGGGTGACTGCGACAAACGCACCGGCCTCCACCCGACGGGTCCGTCCTCAATCGCCGGACGGGCTGATATTTCAGCCCCGCCGGCGATTGAGGCGCGGGGTCCGGGGCGGAGCGAGCCCCGTGGGGGTGACCTGAGCCGCGCTTGCCCCTCGTGTCGAACCAACCGAGGGGCAAGCGCTTTCTCGAGCCGCTGTCATGCCCATTGAAGCCGCCCCGATCGACGTGCTACACCAACGGACAACCGGTCTACGCCACTTCAGTTCCGGAGGCTCCCGTGCCGCACGTGCCCGCATGGTCCCGTCGTACGTTCCTCGCCGCGACGGGTGCAAGCGCACTCGCCCTCACGCTCGCCTCTCCGGGACACGCGGCCGCGGCGGACGAGTTCGAGACCCTGCGGCTGCGCTGGGTCGAGATCAGCCTGGGAGCCGGCTACGACCCCACCGCCGAGCCGTACGCCTCCCGCCTCGCCGAGACCGGGAAGCTGGCCGCGGAATTCCGCGCCTCCATGGCGCCCACCGACACCTCCCTGTGGCCCGGCCACACCTTCAACCCGCCCGCCGGTATCACCCAGAGCTACAACCGGCTGTGGACCATGACCCAGGCGTACGCCCAGGAGGGCACCGGCCTCACCGGTGACGCCGGACTGCTCGCCGGCATCCTCCGCGGCCTCGACCACCTCGCAGCGACGATCTACAACCCCTCGACCACCCGCTACGGCAACTGGTGGGAGTGGCAGATAGGCAGCCCCCGCCTGCTCATGGACATCGTCGCCGTCCTGCACGGCCGGCTCACCGCCGCGCAGCGCGACGCCGCCTTCGCCGCCGTCGACCACTTCGTCCCCGACTCCGTGCTCGGCAGCTACAGCGGCACCTCCACCGGCGCCAACCGCGTCGACCTCTGCCGCTCCGTCGCGCTGCGCGGCGTCCTCGGCAAGGCCCCCGCCAAGATCGCGCTCGCCCGGGACGCCCTCTCGCCCGTCTTCCCGTACGTGACCAAGGGCGACGGTCTCTACGCCGACGGCTCGTTCGTCCAGCACACCTGGGTCGCCTACTCGGGCACGTACGGACAGGTCATGCTGGACGGCCTCGGCCGCCTCTTCGCCCTCCTCGCCGGCTCGACCTGGGCCGTCACCGACCCGAACCGGCAGATCATCCTGGACAGCGTCGAGCGCGCGTACGCGCCCCTGATCTTCAACGGCCTGATGATGGACAGCGTCAACGGCCGTGCCATCAGCCGGGGTTACCTCAAGAGCGACGACCGCAGGATCATGCGCAGCGACCACTTCCACGGGCAGGGGCTGATCGCCGCGATCGCGCTGCTCGCGGGCGGGGCGTCGGCCGCCGAGCGGGACCGCTGGCACGCCCGGATCAAGGGCTGGATCGAGCGGGACACCACAACGCCGATCCTCGCCGGCGGACAGTTCGGCGTCGCCGACCTCTCCCGGCTGCACGCGGTCGCCGCGGCGCCCGTGCCTGCCGCGCCCGAGCCGGTCGGCCACCAGCTCTTCGCCTCGATGGACCGGGCCGTGCACCGCCGGCCCGGCTGGGCCGCGAACATCTCCATGGCCTCGGAGCGGATCTCGTACTACGAGTGCGGCAACGGCGAGAATCCGCGCGGCTGGCACACCGGTGCCGGAATGCTCTACTGGTGGCCCGGCGAGGACCACGGCGACCAGTACACCGACTGGTTCTGGCCGACCGTCGACTACTACCGGCTGCCCGGAACGACCGTGTCGGCCAAACGACTTGCCGACCGGGCGGGCGGCGAGTGGGGCGCGCCCAAGCCCGCGGTGAAGTGGGTCGGCGGCGCGAGCGACGGCGAGTTCGCGGCCGTCGGCCAGCATCTGCTCGGCCTCGGCTCCACCCTGCGGGCCCGTAAGTCCTGGTTCTGCGCCGCCGACGCGGTCATCTGCCTCGGCGCGGGCATCACCAGCACCGACGGAGCGCCCGTCGAGACCATCGTCGACAACCGCAACCTCGGCGCCGACGGCACCAACGCGCTCACCGTCGGGCGCGGCTGGGCCCACCTCGAAGGCCACGGCGGCTGGGTCTTCCCCGGCGGTACGGAGCGGCTGCGCACCCTGCGCGAGGAGCGCGGCGGAGCCTGGTCGGACATCAACACCACCAGCTCCACCGAGCGGGTCACCCGCCGCTACCAGACCCTCTGGCTCGACCACGGCACCGATCCGGCCGACGCCTCGTACACGTATCTGCTGATGCCGGGCGCGAGCCGCCGCACGCTCGCCGCCCGTGCCCGGGACGAGCGCCGGCTGGAGATCCTCGCCAACACCGAGGCCTGCCAGGCCGTGGCGGTCCGCTCGCTGGGACTGACCGCCGCGAACTTCTGGCAGCCCGGTACGGTGGGTCCGCTCACCGCAACCGCCCCGGCGAGTGCCCTCGTTCGGAGCAACCGCCGCACGGCCTCGCTCCATATCAGCGAGCCGCCACGCACCGGAGCGCCCCTGGAGATCACCTGGCACCACCCGGTGCGCGAGGTGACCAGCAAGGACGCATCGATCGAGGTGCTCGCCACCGGCCGGTCGCTGCGGCTGCGGATCACCGGCTCCGCCGCCGGAGCCACTCAGCACTGTGAGGTGGCTCTCAGGTGAACGCCTTGTTGAACTCCCACAAAGCTTGGGCGCTCTGAGCTGGTACTAGGGCTGCGGTGCGGGACGGTTCTGTTCAAGGCGAACAGGAGATGGGTCCCGAGACTGTACGGAGTCGACGGAGTGGTTTTCCTGGTCGGATCCGTAGGGTCAATGCATGACCGTTTTGGACGAGACCGCCCCCAGCGAGCCGAGTGACGCGCGTGGGCGCGTGGCCGAGCTGCACGCCCTGCGTGAGCTGGCCCGGCGCGGCCCCAGTGACCGTGCGACCGAGGCGCAGCACGCGAAGGGCAAGCTGACCGCCCGCGAGCGGATCGCGCTGCTGCTGGACGAGGGTTCGTTCAAGGAGGTCGAGCAGCTGCGCCGGCACCGGGCGACCGGGTTCGGCCTGGAGACCAAGAAGCCGTACACCGACGGTGTCATCACCGGCTGGGGCACGGTCGAGGGCCGGACGGTCTTCGTCTACGCGCACGACTTCCGGATCTTCGGCGGCGCGCTGGGCGAGGCCCACGCCACCAAGATCCACAAGATCATGGACATGGCCATCTCGGCGGGTGCGCCGCTGGTGTCGCTGAACGACGGCGCGGGCGCGCGTATCCAGGAGGGCGTCTCGGCGCTCGCGGGCTACGGCGGGATCTTCCAGCGCAACACCCGCGCGTCCGGTGTCATCCCGCAGATCAGCGTGATGCTCGGCCCGTGCGCGGGCGGCGCGGCGTACTCACCGGCGCTGACCGACTTCGTTTTCATGGTCCGTGAGACCTCGCAGATGTTCATCACGGGCCCGGACGTGGTCAAGGCGGTGACGGGCGAGGAGATCACCCAGAACGGCCTCGGCGGCGCCGACGTCCACGCCGAGACCTCCGGCGTCGCGCACTTCGCGTACGACGACGAGGAGACCTGCATCGCGGAGGTCCGCTACCTCCTGGCGATGCTCCCCTCCAACAACCGCGAGAACCCGCCCACCGTCCAGGCCGAGGACTCCGCCGACCGGCGCTCGGACGTACTGTTGGACCTGGTACCGGCGGACGGCAACCGTCCGTACGACATGCACAAGGTCATCGAGGAGCTCGTCGACGACGGCGACTACCTCGAGATTCACGAGCGCTGGGCGCGCAACATCATCTGTGCCCTGGCTCGGCTCGACGGCCAGGTGGTCGGCATCGTCGCCAACCAGCCGCAGTCCCTGGCCGGTGTCCTGGACATCGAAGCCTCCGAGAAGGCCGCGCGCTTTGTGCAGATGTGCGACGCCTTCAACATCCCCATCATCACCCTTCTGGACGTACCCGGCTTTCTGCCGGGCGTCGACCAGGAGCACGGTGGAATCATCCGGCACGGAGCGAAGCTGCTCTACGCGTACTGCAACGCGACCGTGCCGAGGATCTCGCTGATCCTGCGCAAGGCGTACGGCGGTGCCTACATTGTCATGGACTCCCAGTCCATCGGTGCGGACCTCACGTACGCCTGGCCGACCAACGAGATCGCGGTGATGGGCGCCGAAGGTGCCGCCAATGTCATCTTCCGCAGGCAGATCGGGGAGGCCGAGGACCCCGAGGCGATGCGCGTCCGCATGGTCAAGGAGTACAAGGCCGAGCTGATGCACCCCTACTACGCCGCGGAGCGCGGCCTGGTCGACGACGTCATCGACCCGTCCGAGACGCGCGAGGTGCTGATCGCCTCTCTCGCGATGCTCCGTACGAAGCACGCCGACCTGCCGTCGCGCAAGCACGGCAACCCGCCGCAGTAATCCTGCGAAGGCTGTAACTCTCCACAACGAATGGAGCCCCGACACCCATGAGCACTCCTGCCGAGTCCTCGCTGCTGCGCGTCGAGAAGGGCCAGGCCGACCCCGAGGAGCTGGCCGCCATCACCGCGGTGCTGCTGGCCCGCGCGGCGGCGCAGCCCGACGCGGTCCCGACCCACCGCGGCCGCTCCACGGCCGGCTGGCGCCGCCTGGAACGCCAGTCGGGCTTCCGCACCGCCCACAGCTGGCAGGGCTGAGCCCGCGCCGCCCGACGCTTTGCGAGGGCCCCGCACTCCTCCGGAGAGCGGGGCCCTCGCGCGTACCCCGTGCTGAAAAGCACGAGGAAGCCCCTCGCGCTCCGTCAGGAGTGCGAGGGGCTTCCCCGACAGGGCTGAGCTCCGGTACCGGCTACCGCAGGCGGGCCATCAGAGCGTGCTCGACCAGCGTGATCAGCGCGCTCTTCGCGTCCGCGCGGTGGCGGGCGTCGGTGGTGATGATCGGGGTGTCCGGGCCGATCTGGAGCGCCTCGCGCACCTCTTCGGGGTTGTACGGCTGGTGCCCCTCGAAGCCGTTGAGCGCGATCACAAACGGCAGGCCGCTGTTCTCGAAGTAGTCGACCGCCGGGAAGCAGTCCGCCAGGCGGCGCGTGTCGACCAGCACGATGGCGCCGATCGCGCCGCGGACCAGGTCGTCCCACATGAACCAGAAACGGTCCTGTCCGGGCGTACCGAACAGGTACAGGATCAGGTCCTGGTCCAGGGTGATACGGCCGAAGTCCATGGCGACGGTCGTCGTCGTCTTGTCTCCGGTGTGGGTGAGGTCGTCGATGCCCGCGGACGCAGACGTCATCACGGCCTCGGTACGCAGCGGGTTGATCTCCGAGACGGCGCCGACGAACGTGGTCTTGCCCACGCCGAAGCCGCCCGCCACCACGATCTTCGCGCTGGTGGTTGAGCGGGCTGCACCGCCGCTAGAGCTTGCGAAGTCCACTGAGCACCCTTTCGAGCAGTGTCACGGCCGGCTGGCCGCCGGCGGACTCGTCGCCGCCTGGCTGGTGGATGGCGACCAGTCCGGCCTCCGCCAGGTCGGCGACAAGGATCCGGGCTACGCCGAGGGGAATGGAAAGAAGTGCCGAGATCTCGGCGACCGACTTGATCTCGATGCACAACCGGCAGATCCTCTGGTGCTCGGGCAACTGCCCTTGCAGCCTGGAGAGATCGGCCGTCGTGCTGACCAGTGCCTCAATGGCGAGCTGGTAACGCGGCCGGGTACGGCCGCCGGTCATGGCATAGGGACGGACCAACGGGTTGTGCGCCGCGGGAGAGGGCTCCGGCGCCCGTCGCGGCTGCACCGGCGGGATCCGCGGCTGCGGCTGGTCGTACGACGGGTCGTACGGCTGCTGCGGCTGCTGGTAGGGCTGCTGGGCGCCCTGTCTGCTCGGCGTGGAGGGAAAGTTGAAGCGGTTCTGAGAGTGATCACCCGGGTTCTGGTGACCGCCGTCATAAGGGCGTCCGCTTGGGGGTGTTGCCACTTTTTCCTCCTCCGACTGCCGGTCGCCGGTCCGTGTCCCTGTGGAGCCGCGCCACCGCACCCTATGGTGCGGTGGCGTGAAACGCACTGTCTGCCTGTTAGTTGAGAAGACTTCCCTGGAGCTCCGCACGCAGGTCGGGGGTGAGCACACTGCCCGCCCGGTCCACCAGCAGTGCCATCTCGTAACCCACAAGACCGATGTCGGCCTCGGGGTGTGCGAGTACGGCCAGCGAGGAGCCGTCGGACACGGACATGAGGAAAAGGAAGCCCCGATCCATCTCCACCACGGTCTGGTTGACCGCGCCGCCTTCGAAGATCCTGGACGCCCCCGCGGTCAGCGAGGTCAGCCCGGAGGCCACGGCCGCCAGCTGGTCGGCGCGGTCACGCGGGAAACCCTCGGACATAGCCAGAAGGAGTCCGTCGGCGGAGACCACCACCGTGTGGGACACCCCAGGGGTGTTGTCCACGAAATTGGTGATCAACCAGTTCAGATTCTGCGCCGCCTGGCTCATCGGGCTCACAACTAACGCTCCTGGTTGTAGGTATTACCCGGGCCACTCTGTCGATCGTGAGTGGCCGATCCGTTCGTGTCCGCCCCCGCGCTGCGTCCCTGCTGGACACCGCGCCGGAGATTGCTCAACCTGCCACGCACGTCCTCAGGGGCGCGGGAGACCTGGGGTCCGCCCTGCGGCGTCTGCTCAGCCGTGCCCTCGATGAAATTGGCCTTGGGCACTCGCCGCGGCAGCCCGGAGGGGGTGACCCCGCCCGCCTTCGGCTCGCGGAGCTTCTCCGCCCGCTGCCAGCGCTCGTCGTTGGTCGAGCGCCAGTCCGCGGGACCGGCACCGTTGCTGCTGCCGTTCGCCTCGCTCTGGCCGCCCTGCGGACCTTGTGGGGCCTGCTCGGCGGGCTGCTGCCACTGCTGCTGGGGCTGCGGCTGCTGTGTGCTGCCGCGCCGCGGCAGACCGGCGTTGGTCACCGCGTGGCTGCTGCTCGGGGAGGGCCCCGGACGTTCGAAGCCTACGCGCTCGGGGGCGTTCTCGGGAGCGCCGGGCGTAGATTCCGATTCGCTCCGGTACTCC
The DNA here is from genome assembly GCF_003054555.1 of Streptomyces lunaelactis. NCBI lineage: Bacteria > Bacillati > Actinomycetota > Actinomycetes > Kitasatosporales > Streptomycetaceae > Streptomyces > Streptomyces lunaelactis. The sequence continues at coordinate 6,083,204 of NZ_CP026304.1, forward strand.
GGCTCGTACCCACCCTGGTACGTACCTTGGTCCGGCCACTCTGCCTGGTGGGACTGGGTGTCGAACTGGCCGTCGTACTGCTGCTCCTGAGTCTGCGGGGCCTGGTAGTTGGCTTCCGCATATGCCGACTCCTGGTGCTCCTGGGGCTCCGGGTAACCGCCGGGCTGCTGGTAGCCGTCGTAGGCCCCCGGCTGCTCGTCGGCGTACGCCTGAGGCTGCTCCTGGACGTACTCCTGCGCGTAGTCCTGGCCGTACTCGGGGGCGTACTGCTGCTGCCCGTAGTCCACCTCGTCACGGTAGAGCGGCTGTTCGCCGTGCGCCTGCGCCTCGAGCGCGGCACGGCGCTCCTCGCGTATCAGGGAACGGCCCACCGGGTCGAGCTGCGGAGAGGCCTCCCCGGGCTGCTCGTAGCGGGAGTCGTCGAAACCGAGCTCCGCGGCGGTGCGCATCGGCGCACTCGGCAGCGGAATGCTCTGGAACGACTCCTGCTGCTCCGGAATGATCTGGGAAACGGTGAAGTCGTCCTCGGGCAGCGACTCGCCACCGCCACCGTGGGTGATGGCGTCGGGGAGCATGACCAGCGAGGTGGTGCCGGCCTGCTCGCCCGAGGGGCGGAGCTGGACGCGGACGCCGTGCCGGTCGGCCAGCCGGCCGACCACGAACAGGCCCATGCGCTGCGAGACGGCGGCGTCCACCGTCGGCGGGTTGGCCAGCTTGTGGTTGATGTCGGCGAAGTCCTCGGCGGTCAGGCCGATGCCCTTGTCGTGGATCTCGATCATGACCCGGCCGTCGGGGAGACGGGTTGCCGTCACCCGGACCTTGGTCTGCGGCGAGGAGAACGTCGTGGCGTTCTCCAGGAGCTCGGCGAGCAGGTGCACGAGGTCGGTCACGGCCTGGCCGTGGATGTCCGTCTCCGGGACGCCGGTCAGCTCGATGCGCTCGTAGGACTCCACCTCGGAGGAGGCGGCGCGCAGCACGTCGACCAGCGGCACCGGCTGGTTCCAGCGGCGGCCCGGCTCCTCGCCGGCGAGGACCAGGAGGTTCTCGCCGTTGCGGCGCATACGGGTCGCGAGGTGGTCCAGCTTGAAGAGGTTCTCCAGCTGGTCCGGGTCGGCCTCGTTGTTCTCCAGGTCGGTGATCAGGGTCAGCTGGCCCTCGATCAGCGACTGGTTGCGGCGCGAGAGGTTGGTGAAGATCGCGTTGACGTTGCCCCGGAGCATGGCCTGCTCGGCGGCGAGCCGGACGGCCTCCCGGTGGACCTGGTCGAAGGCGCGGGCGACCTCGCCGATCTCGTCCTGCGTGTCGATCGGGATCGGCTGCACCCGGGTGTCGACGCGGCCCGGCTCCGTACGCGAGAGCTGGTCGACGAGCATCGGCAGCCGCTGCTCGGCGATGCCGAAGGCGGCGTTACGAAGCTGGCGCATCGAGCGGCTCATCTGGCGGGCCATGAGCCCGGCCAGGATGAACGCGGTGAGGAGGGCGATCACGACGATGGCGCCGTTGGTGATGGCGTCGTTCTTGGCGTCGTCGGAGATCACGGCGATCTCGGTCACGGACTTCTCGAGGAGATCGTTCTCGATCTCGGAGTAGCCGTCGAACTTGGCGGTGGCCGCGCCCATCCAGGTCTGGGGCGTGACGTCGAGCTTCTTCAGCTCCTTGGGGCTGAGCCCCTGGCCGATCCGGCCGGCCATGCCGGCCAGGACCGAGCCCTTTTCGTCCGTCGGCGGCTTGAGGCCGGCGGCCTGCAGTTGCTTCCCGCCCTCGACGGCCTTGGCCGTCATGATCTGCTCGAGCTTGTCGGTGTCGTCCTGCGTACCGCCCGAGATGTACTCGGCGAGCGCGATCTGCTCGAGGTAGTTGTACGAGTTGAACGCGATGGTCTGCTTGGCCCGGATCGTGTCGTCATCGCTGGGACGGATCAGCAGGTGCATACCGATGGAGCGCTGGAGCGACGCGGCGGCCTTGGCCAGCTGGACCGCGTAGACCGTACGGCCGTAGCTCGTGATGTTGCCGGTGCCGAGGCCGAGCTCGTTGGAGAACTCCATCAACGAGTGCTGGACCTCGACGTAGCTCTCTTCGGTGCCGACCGCGGACTTGGACTCGACGGCCGTGGTGTACGCGAGCTTGCGGGTGTCGGCGAGCTTGGGCTCCACGGCCCGGAAGAGGCTCAGACGGCGCTCCAGGCCCTGCTTCGCGGGCAGGTCCTTGACGACCTCGTCGAACTTCTTCTTGGCGGCGTCCGTGGTCGCGTAGGCCTTGGTGACTTCCGGGGCCTTGCGCTGAGCCGGGGTGGTGGAAACCAGCAGGGGCGCGGCCGTCTTGTCACGCTCGTTGAGCAGCGCCTGGCCGTACTCCGAGGCGGCACGCACGACCAGCGCGGTCTTCTCGGCGTCCTGTGCCTCGCTCCAGGTGTCGATGGAGCCCTTGACCTGGAAGCCGCCCATCACCAGCCCGACGAGCACGGGGATGAGGAGGATCGCGTTCAGGCGGGTGGGCACTCGCCAGTTGCGCGGGTTCAGCCGGCTTGAGCTGCCGGGGGCGGGTGGCGCAATGGGCGCCTCCACAGGCGGCGCCGCTATGCGCGGCGGCGGGGTGAAGTTGCCCCGCGCCTGCTGCTCCGCGGAGCTCGTCATGCTTCGCCTCACTCGACCAACAACCTCTCGGCGTCGGCACCTACGCTGTGCCGTGTGTTTCGTTCAGAGCTCTACTACTCGGGAGTTCGTCGAATTCCAGCACGTGGAGCGGGTCCGTTCCAAACAGTTGGAATCAGCCATTCCGAGTGGCGTACGCCTCGGATAAAAGGGGCATAAAGAGTAAGCCCCGACAAATAGCGAGGCCGATGTGAGCGCAGTGGTACCAGTCGTAAGCACCGGGTGTCCGGGGCCCGATAATTCTCTCTCGAAACGTTATGAACACGCAGGCGGACCGTGTCAAACGACACAGTCCGCCCGCGCGCAACGCTACGACAACTGCCGTATGCCGCCGTCTACTTGAGCCGGGCCATCAGAGCGTGCTCGACCAGCGTGATCAGCCCGCTCTTCGCGTCCGCGCGGTGGCGGGCGTCGGTCGTGATGATCGGGGTGTCCGGGCCGATCTGCAGGGCCTCGCGCACCTCTTCGGGGTTGTACGGCTGATGTCCCTCGAAGCCGTTGAGGGCCACGACGAACGGCAGACCGCTGTTCTCGAAGTAGTCGACCGCCGGGAAGCAGTCCGCCAGACGGCGCGTGTCGACCAGCACGATGGCGCCGATCGCGCCCCGGACCAGGTCGTCCCACATGAACCAGAAACGGTCCTGTCCGGGCGTACCGAACAGGTACAGGATCAGGTCCTGGTCCAGGGTGATACGGCCGAAGTCCATGGCCACCGTGGTGGTGGTCTTGCCCCCGGTGTGGGTGAGGTCGTCGATGCCCGCGGACGCAGACGTCATCACGGCCTCGGTACGCAGCGGGTTGATCTCCGAGACGGCACCGACGAACGTGGTCTTGCCCACGCCGAAGCCGCCCGCCACCACGATCTTCGCGGAGGTGGTCGACCGTGCCGCACCGCTACTAGAGCTTGCGAAGTCCACTGAGCACCCTTTCGAGCAGTGTCACATCCGGCGTGCCGCCGGCCTCACCGTTGCCCGGCTGATGGATCGCCACCATCCCCGCCTCCGCCAGGTCGGCCACGAGGATCCGCGCGACGCCGAGCGGCATCGACAGCAGGGCCGACACCTCCGCCACCGACTTGACCTCGCGGCACAGGTGGCAGATCCGCTGGTGCTCGGGGAGCAGCCCGGCGAGGTGCGCCGGGTCCGCCGTGGTGCTGACCAGCGCCTCTATGGCGAGCTGGTAACGCGGCCGGGTCCGGCCGCCGGTCATGGCATAAGGACGGACCAGCGGCTGGTCGCCCTCATATCCGTACGACGCGTCGACTGAGGCGCCGTACGGATCGTGAGAGGCGGGTGGCGGGGTCATGGATCCTCCGGGCGTGACAGCAAGTGGTCGGCGTGCCGTCTGACTGGGCCGGTGGGGGGCCTTCGGGCGACCTGGCATTGACGGTAACGGTGCGGTGGCGCGTGCCTGTAAGAGCTGGGGGGAGGGGTGTTTCAGTGCAAAAGGCTTCCCTGAAGCTCGGCGCGGAGGTCCGGAGTGAGGACGCTGCCGGCACGGTCGACGAGGAGAGCCATTTCGTAGCCCACAAGGCCGATGTCGCAATCGGGGTGTGCGAGCACGGCCAGTGAGGACCCGTCGGACACGGACATGAGGAAGAGGAAGCCCCGCTCCATCTCGACGACGGTCTGGGCGACCGGACCGCCTTCGAAGATCCTGGACGCCCCCGCGGTCAACGAGGTGAGTCCGGACGCCACGGCCGCAAGCTGATCGGCGCGGTCGCGGGGGAATCCTTCGGACATTGCCAGCAGAAGACCGTCGGCGGAGACCACCACCGTGTGGGACACCCCAGGGGTGTTGTCCACGAAATTGGTGATCAACCAGTTCAGATTCTGCGCCGCCTGGCTCATCGGACTCAACTAACGCTCCTGCTGGTGAGTGGGGCCGAGGTTGAAGCTGCCGGTCGTCGAGCTGTTCTGCTGACGACCCTGCTGAATGCCCCGTCGGAGATTGGTCAACCGGCCGCGTACGTCATCGGGAGCACGCGAAACCTGCGGACCGGCCTGGTTGGTCTGCTCCTGCGCGGTGCCGGGCACCAGGTTGGCGCGCGGGACCCGTCGGGGCAGACCAGAGGTGGTGACGCCGCCGGCCGCGGGCTTCCTGACCCGCTCGGCCTGACGTACCAACTCGTCATTGGGCGAGGTGCGCCAGGCGGCACCACTCGCGTTGGGCGCGTTGCCCGGGGTTGCCGGGGCCGGCGCGGGGGAGCGCTGCGGCATCGGCGGAACGGCACGCCCCGCCGGCTGCTGCGGGACGGCCGGAGCCTGCGGCTGCTCGGCGGGCTGACCGCTCTGCGGGCCGTGGAACCAGTTCGTCTCCAGCGTGTCGTACAGCGGCGTACGGCCGTCGCCGGGACCGGCCGGCGGCAGGGCCTCCGGCTGGGGCTGCGGCGGCAGTGCGTTCGCGGGACGCGGCACCGAGTAGTCGGTGTTGTCCCGGCCGCGCGGACGCGGCGCCTGGGAGGGGGCCGGCGGCTGCGGGCCACCCGTGCCCGGGCGGGCGAACTGGCCCGTGGACGAGGGGTCCTGGGGGCCGTACACATCCGGACGTACGAACTGCCCGGTGGAACCGCCGCCGCGCGGCGGCGGAGCGTTGAAGTCGGGCCGCGCGAACTCGGCCGTGGCGGCGGGACCGCGCGCGGACTCGTTGTCGTCGTGGCCGCGCGGCGCGTCCGCGGACGGACGCTGCTGCGGGGCGGACGGCTGCTCGCTGCCCCAGCTGGCTGCCTGGGGACGCTGAGAGGGCGTGTCCCGCCGCGGGGGCTTGCCGCCCGGCAGTTCGGCACGCGTGCCGCCGGGGGCAGGCAGCTGCCGGCCTCGGTCGCCCGCGCCGGGAGCACCCTGCTGGAAGCCGTTCTGGCGTGCTTCGCTCCGCGCCGGGGCGTTCTGCGCGCCACGGCCGGCGCCCGAACCGAAGGCACCGCCGAGACCGCCGCCCTGGCCTTGACCCTGACCCTGTGCGTGACGGGGTGCGGATGCGGGAGCGCCGTCACGGGCCGGGAGCGCGGCACGCGGAGCCGCGCCCGCACCGACCTGGCCGCGCGGCGCGCCGGTGCCCATCCGGCCGCCGGCGGCGGCACCGCCGGGTCCGCCCGCGGGCGGACTGCCGAGACCGGGACGGCCGCCGCCGTTCGCACCGGGACCGCCGGCCGGACGGCCGCCGACTCCGGCAGGACCGTTCTGACCGGGAGGAACGGCGCCCTGGCCGCTCGCACCGGGCATGTTCGGGGCCTTCTTGCCGCCGTTGGCGACATCGACGGGGAGCATGACCAGCGCGGTCGTACCACCGGAGTCGGAAGGACGCAGCTGGATGCGGATGCCGTGTCGCAGGGACAGCCGGCCGACCACGAACAGACCCATGCGGCGCGAGACCGAGACGTCCACGGTGGGCGGCGACGCGAGCCGCTCGTTGATCGCGGCGAGGTCCTCGGGGGAGAGGCCGATGCCGGTGTCGTGGATCTCGACCAGCACACGGCCGTCGGGCAGTGCGTGGCCGGTGACGCGGACCTTGGTCTGCGGTGAGGAGAACGACGTCGCGTTCTCGAGCAGCTCGGCGAGGAGGTGCACGAGGTCGTTGACGACGCGGCCCGCGACCTCGGTAGTGGGAACGGCGGACAGTTCGATGCGCTCGTACTGCTCCACCTCGGAGGCGGCGGCACGGAGCACGTCGACCAGCGGGACCGGCCGGGTCCACCGGCGGCCCGGCTCCTCGCCCGCGAGGACGAGGAGGTTTTCGCCGTTCCGGCGCATACGGGTCGCGAGGTGGTCAAGCTTGAATAGGGAAGACAGCTGGTCCGGGTCGGCCTCGCGGGACTCCAGTTCGGAGATGAGCGAGAGCTGACGCTGGATAAGACCCTGGCTTCGGCGCGAGAGGTTGGTGAACATCGCGTTGACGTTGCCTCGCAGGAGCGCCTGCTCGGCGGCCAGTCGTACGGCTTCGCGGTGCACGTCGTCGAAGGCCGCGGCCACCTGGCCGATCTCGTCCCGCGAGTGCACACCGACCGACTCGACGGAGGTGTCGACGTCCTGCGGGTCGGACTCGGACAGCTGCTTGACCAGCTCGGGCAGACGGTCCTGGGCGACCTTGGTCGCGGTGTCCTGCAGACGGCGCAGCGAGCGGATCATGGAGCGGGCCACGACGAAGGCGCCGACGAGCGAGACGCCGAGGACGACGAGGATCAGCGCACCGTTGATGATCGCTTCGCGCTGCGACTGGTCGCGCAGCTCACGGGCCTTGCCCTCCATCTGGCCGAGCAGCGTGGCCTCGATGGTCTTCATGGCGTTGATACGGGCCGAGTAGTCGTCGGTCCAGTCCAGGTAGGAACGAGCATCCTGGGTGGCCAGACCGTTCTTGGTGTCCAGCACGCGCTTGGCGTACTGCTCGGACACCTCGATGGTCGGGTTGCCGCTCTCCATCGGCTCGGTCAGCTCGTCGGAGTTGCCGCCGTAGGACTCGTAGACCGCCTTGAAGGCCTTGAGCTGGGTCTCGCCGCTTTCGCGGGCGGCCTTGCCGTAGAGCCGGTCGTTCTCGTTGAGGCCGGGGGCCTGCTCGCCGCCACCGCCCGGCAGCGCCGCGGCGATGATGGCGCGCTGGATGGACGCGTACTCCTTGGCGGAGGAGAAGGCCGCCAGGGCGCGCGTGCGCTTGATCATGTCCGGGTTGCTGGTCGCCTGCGCCATGTCCTGGGAGAGGCTCAGCAGCGATTCGACCAGCCGGCTGTATTTGTCGACCGTGAGCGAGTGCGGGACGGTGTCGTCGTCGGCGTACGCGTTCTCACGGATGGTCGTGAGCTGGTTGACCTGGACGGCGATCTGGTTCGCGTTCGCGCGGATGCTCTCCAGCGCGTCGTCGTTTTCCGCGTTGGGGATGTCGCGGGTGGCCTCGAGGAAGGCCTTCCTGGCCCGGTCGGTTTCGGCCCGGGGGCCGGTGACCTTGGAGTCGGTGACGTTCGTCGGGTCGTTGGACAGAGGACCCGCGGACAGGTCCCGCTCAGCCTGGAGCCGCGACGCGAGATCGGTCGCCTGCTTGGTCATCTCGGTCAGCAGCTGCATGTGCTCCAGCTGCTTCATGTCGGCCATGGACTCGTTGATACGGAGTCCGCCCAGCGTCGTCGCGGCGACGACCGGCAGGGCGAGCAGGGAGACCAGTCGCGTGCTGATGCGCCAGTTGCGCAGCGCTATTCGCGAGCCGGTATCCGTGGGCCCCTTGGGTTTCAGCGGGGCCTTGGCCCCGTCGGCTGCGGGTGCCGCCGCACCGAGGCGCGCGGCACGGTCACCGCTGGCGCCGGGTGCTGCCGGTCCCTGGTTTTGGGTGTGCTGGGGCGAGGAGCCGCGGTCGGTCCCGCCGCGCGGCTCCTGTTCCGCCGCAGCGCTGCCATCCCTCTTGAAACGTCCCTGCACTAGCGTCGCAACCTCTGGACCAGGCGTCCCTCCGCTCGCACGGCGGGACGGTGTCGGCATCGTGGGACGAAGAGCACGTCCCATGTTGGTCGTCAGTGACCGGCGCTGCTCCCCTTTCCCGCCGCCACTCGGCGCTGCGTTGCGCCCTTGCGCGCCGGTCTGAAACCCGCGGCGGTGCGTGGAATTCCAGCACAGTGCAGGATCTCCAACAAGGGCCACGTACCGGGCTGTGACCTGGGTGACACGGTGTGAGCGTTGTGTCACAAGACGTAGAAGGAGTTCACGGAGGAAACGGACGTTTCCCTGCAAGTCGCTTGGGGTGGGGGGTGTCCCAGTCGCCATGATCAGGAGCGGAATGGTGGCTTCAGTGGGGCAATGTCCGTTTCCCTGGCGATAGTTGCCTGTCGAGAATGACCGAATTGCCCGTCAATCCGTGAGCAAACTCACACGTAGATCGCTGTCTCTTCCGGGCCTTGGCGGGGAATTGGATGTTTAGCCTGACGCTTTACAGGGATGGGAAATCCGTCAACCGGCGTTCACCGCAGCGCCCGCACCCCGACAAGGTCTGAAACAACAGATGAAGACGATGATGTTCCGCAACATAGCCAACCCCCGGCGCACCACGCTCGCGCACCTCGAGGACGCAGGGGCACTGCAGACGCCGGAGCAGCAGGAGCACACGCTCGATCTTCCCACCCAGACGGCCAACCCGCGTCGCACGGTCCTGATGGACGCCCCCGTCCAGTAATACGCGAGGCGGTGCCCCCACCCGCGTTAGCCTGGAGCGTCACACTCCAGTCAGCGTAAGTAGTAGAGGGGCACCCGCATCCCGTGCGCATCGCCAGGTTCTCCATCGACGGCAATGTCGCCTTCGGCGCGGTCGAGGGCGAAGGCCCTGACGGCCTCGTCCTCGACATCATCAAGGGCATCCCGTTCGCGGACTTCGAGCTCTCCGGTACGAAGGTCCCCGTGAGCAAGGTCCGGCTGCTGCCGCCCGTGCTTCCCAACAAGGTCGTGGCCTTCGGCCGCAACTACGCGGAGCACGCGGCGGAGCTCGGCCATGCCATCGTTGACGATCAAGGCCGTCCGGACGCGCCGTTCGCGTTCTTCAAGCCGTCCACCTCGGTGATCGGCCCCGGCGACCCGATCGCGTACCCCTCCTTCTCGAACGAGCTGCACCACGAGGCCGAACTGGCCGTGGTCATCGGCCGCATGTGCCGCGAGGTCCCGCGCGAGCGCGTCAAGGACGTCATCCTCGGCTACACCTGCGCCAATGACGTCACCGCCCGTGACGTCCAGAAGCGCGAGAAGCAGTGGGCCAGGGCCAAGGGCTTCGACAGCTCCTGCCCGCTCGGCCCCTGGGTGGAGACCGACCTGGACCCGAGCGACCTCACCATCCAGTGCACGGTCAACGGGGAACAACGCCAGCTCGGCCGTACGAGCCAGATGATCCACTCCATCGAGGATCTGATCGTCAACATCACCGAGGCCATGACGCTGCTCCCCGGCGACGTCGTCCTCACGGGCACCCCGGCCGGGGTCGGTCCGCTCAACGTCGGCGACGAGGTCGCCGTCACCATTCAAGGCATCGGCACTCTCACCAACAAGGTGATCAAGCGTGACTAACGGACCCGTCCGCGTACGTTTCTGTCCCTCGCCGACCGGCAACCCCCATGTGGGTCTGGTCCGCACGGCCCTCTTCAACTGGGCCTACGCCCGGCACACCGGCGGCACCATGGTCCTCCGCATCGAGGACACCGACGCGGCCCGCGACTCCGAGGAGTCGTACAACCAGCTGCTCGACTCGCTGCGCTGGCTGGGCATGGACTGGGACGAGGGCCCCGAGGCCGGCGGCCCGCACGCCCCCTACCGCCAGTCGCAGCGGATGGACATCTACAAGGACATCGCCGAGAAGCTGATGGCCGGCGGCTATGCCTACGAGTGCTTCTGCACCGCCGTCGAGCTCGAGGCCCGCCGCGACGCGGCCCGGCTGGCCGGCAAGCCCTCCGGGTACGACGGCACGTGCCGCAACCTCTCCGCCGAGCGCATCGCGCGGTACAAGGCGGAGGGCCGCCCCGCCATCGTCCGCTTCAAGATGCCCGACGAGCCGATCACCTTCACGGACCTGGTCCGCGGCGAGCTCACCTTCACCCCGGACAACGTCCCGGACTACGGCATCGTCCGCGCGAACGGCGCCCCGCTGTACACGCTCGTCAACCCGGTCGACGACGCGCTCATGGAGATCACCCACGTTCTGCGCGGCGAGGACCTGCTCTCCTCGACCCCGCGCCAGATCGCGTTGTACAAGGCGCTGATCGAACTGGGCATCGCCAAGGACACCCCCGCGTTCGGCCACCTGCCGTACGTGATGGGCGAGGGCAACAAGAAGCTCTCCAAGCGCGACCCGCAGGCGTCCCTGAACGTCTACCGCGAGCGCGGCTTCCTCCCCGAGGGCCTGCTGAACTACCTCTCGCTGCTCGGCTGGTCCTTCTCCGCCGACCAGGACGTCTTCACGATCTCCCAGATGGTGGAGAAGTTCGACATCGCGGACGTCAACGCCAACCCGGCCCGCTTCGACCTGAAGAAGGCCGAGGCGATCAACGCCGACCACATCCGCATGCTGGACGTGAAGGCCTTCGCCGAGGCCTGCGGCCCCTGGCTGCGGGCCCCGCACGCCAACTGGGCCCCGGAGCAGTTCGACCGAGCGGCGTGGGAGGCGATCGCCCCGTACGCGCAGACCCGGGTGACCGTCCTGTCGGACATCACGGCCAACGTGGACTTCCTCTTCCTGGACGCCCCGGTCGAGGACGAGGCGTCCTGGACGAAGGCGATGAAGGAGGGCTCCGACGCGCTGCTCCGTACGGCCCGCGAGAAGCTGGAGGCGGCGGACTGGTCCAGCGCCGAGTCCCTGAAGAACGCGGTGCTCGCGGCGGGCGAGGAGCACGGCCTGAAGCTCGGCAAGGCCCAGGCCCCGGTCCGCGTCGCGGTCACCGGCCGCACGGTGGGTCTGCCGCTCTTCGAGTCCCTGGAGATCCTGGGCAAGGAGAAGACCCTGTCCCGCATCGACGCGGCGCTGGCGAAGCTGGCGGCCTGAGGCCCTGACCTAAGCTCGGACAACCCCCGAACCCCCAGCAGCGGGGTGCGTGGGGGCTAGGCTCGGATCATGACGATCCGAGCCGTGCTCTGGGACATCGACGACACGATCTTCGACTACACCAGCGCCGACCGCGTCGGCATGCGACAGCATCTCAAGGCCGAGGGCCTGCCCGAGGGATACGAATCCATCGGGCAGGCCCTTGACTCGTGGCGCGAGTTCACCGATGTCCACTGGGCCCGCTTCGCCGACGGTGAGACCGACTTCGAGGGGCAGCGCCGCGACCGGGTCCGGTCCTTTCTGCGTACGGAGCTGAGCGACACGGACGCGGACGCCTGGTTCGACCGGCACGTCGCCCACTACGAGGCCGCCTGGTCCCTCTTCCCCGACACCGTGCCCGTACTTGACCTGCTCGCGGACGAGTACCGCCATGCCGTGCTGTCGAATTCCAGCATCCACAACCAGGACCGCAAGCTCCGTGTCCTCGGCGTGCGCGACCGGTTTGAGGCCGTCGTCTGCGCCGTCGAACTCGGGGTCTCCAAGCCCGACCCCGGCGCCTTTCACGCGGCCTGCGACACGATCGGCCTCGCGCCGCAGGACGTGGCGTATGTCGGGGATCACCCCGAAATAGACGCCCGTGGTGCCGTCGCCGCCGGACTGGCCGGCATCTGGCTGGACCGCACCGGCCTCGGAGGGCACCCCGAGCTCACTCGTATCACCGGCCTTGACCAGCTCCCAGGCCTGCTGCGCGGCGATACCCGTTTTGGAGCGCCGGACACCTTCAGGTAATGTTCTTCCTGCGCCGCCCGGGAGGGCCGAGAGGTCCGGCCGGAAAGCGCAAGCCAAACAAAACCCCCTTCTGGGGGTTGAGTTTTGGTGGGCTATGGTGTAATTGGCAGCACGACGGTTTCTGGTTCCGTTAGTCTAGGTTCGAGTCCTGGTAGCCCAGCTCGCAGAGTTCTTCTGCAAAGCCCCCGTTGTGTAGCGGCCTAGCACGCTGCCCTCTCAAGGCAGTAGCGCCGGTTCGAATCCGGTCGGGGGTACAGATCCATCCCGTTGATCATCAGGGTCGCACCCAATGATCGTGCGGTGACATCACCCGGCTCCGCCGGGTGGGATCGCTAGGGCCCCCGTTGTGTAGCGGCCTAGCACGCCGCCCTCTCAAGGCGGTAGCGCCGGTTCGAATCCGGTCGGGGGTACTGGTCTAAACCATGGGCTATGGTGTAATTGGCAACACGACGGTTTCTGGTTCCGTTGTTCTAGGTTCGAGTCCTGGTAGCCCAGCGCAAGTCGAGAGTATGTCGATCTGCACCACAGCAGGCCCCCGTTGTGTAGCGGCCTAGCACGCCGCCCTCTCAAGGCGGTAGCGCCGGTTCGAATCCGGTCGGGGGTACGCATCGAGGAGGCCCTCCGCACACCGCGGAGGGCCTCCTCGCGTCTGTTGCCTTCCGCCGCCTTCCTCCTGCGGCCGCCTCGGCGGGATACTCCGCGCATGGATGCTGCCGGCGCGGAACCCCTCATACGCACCGCGGAGTTACGCATCACCCGCATCCGCCGGCCGCCGGGACTGAAGATCGAGGGCGTGGTGGACGTCCACACCCACCGCCATCTGCGCACCGCGCTCGAAGCGATCGGGTCGACCGGCGGCGATCTCCAACTCGAGCTCTCGCAGCTGGAGTTCCTGGATCTCGGCGGACTGCGCATGCTGATCGCCTTCGCCCGTACGCGAGATGAGGGCCATCATGTGGAGCTGACCGGGCTCGCCCCGCATCTGCGGAATGTGATCGCGCTGGTCGGCTGGGACGCGACACCCGGCCTTCGGCTGGGAGCCCATCGTGTCAACTGACGCCGTGCGCAGGGGGTTTGTGCACCAGGCCTGTGTGCCGTTCGCCGAGGAGGGGCCGGCAATTCCAGCCCCTCCGGCGATTGAGGAGACGCCCGAAGGGCGTGCCCTTCAGCCCCTTCAGCCCCTTCAGCCCCTTCAGGCGCCGCCCCCGCGGCGCAGCGCCTCGCTCAGGCGCCCCGCCGCGTCGATGACCGCCTGGGCGTGCATCCGGCCCGGGTGGCGCGTCAGGCGCTCGATCGGGCCGGAGACCGAGACCGCCGCGACCACGCGGTTCGACGGGCCCCGCACCGGCGCCGAGACCGAGGCCACGCCCGGCTCGCGCTCGCCGATCGACTGGGCCCAGCCCCGGCGCCGCACTCCGGACAGCGCCGTCGCCGTGAAGCGGGCGCCCTGCAGACCGCGGTGCAGGCGCTCCGGCTCCTCCCAGGCCATCAGGATCTGGGCCGACGAGCCCGCCTTCATCGTGAGCGTGGAGCCGACCGGCACGGTGTCCCGAAGTCCGGACAGCCGTTCCGCCGCGGCCACACAGATCCGCATGTCCCCCTGCCGGCGGTAGAGCTGCGCGCTCTCGCCGGTCACATCGCGCAGATGCGTGAGTACGGGTCCGGCCGTGGCCAGCAGGCGGTCCTCGCCGGCCGCGGCCGCGAGCTCCGCCAGGCGCGGGCCGAGAATGAACCGGCCCTGCATGTCCCTCGCCACCATCCGGTGGTGTTCCAGTGCCACGGCAAGGCGATGTGCCGTGGGTCGTGCGAGCCCTGTCGCCGCGACCAGCCCGGCGAGGGTGGCCGGACCGGACTCCAGTGCGCTCAATACGAGAGCTGCCTTGTCGAGAACGCCGACGCCGCTAGAGTTGTCCATGCAACGATATTCGCGTCTCACAGTGTGAAACGCAAGTTCAATTTTCCGTGGAACTTGCGAGGCTGTAGGGGCGGCCCGCGTACCAACGGGCTCCGCACAAGATCTCTAGTTGCGTCGGCGGAACAGTCGGCCGGAGGGAAAGCGATGGGTAGGACACTCGCGGAGAAGGTCTGGGACGACCACGTCGTCCGGCGCGCAGAGGGCGAGCCCGACCTCCTCTACATCGATCTGCATCTGCTGCACGAGGTGACCAGCCCCCAGGCTTTCGACGGGCTCCGGCAGAACGGCCGCCAGGTCCGCCGCCTCGACCTCACCATCGCTACCGAGGACCACAACACCCCGACGCTGGACATCGACAAGCCCATCGCGGACCCGGTCTCCCGCATCCAGTTGGAGACGCTCCGCAAGAACTGTGCCGACTTCGGCGTCCGTCTGCACCCGCTGGGCGACGTCGAGCAGGGCGTCGTCCACGTCGTGGGCCCGCAGCTGGGCCTGACCCAGCCCGGCACCACCGTGGTCTGCGGCGACTCCCACACCTCCACGCACGGCGCCTTCGGCGCCCTCGCGTTCGGCATCGGCACCTCCCAGGTGGAGCATGTGCTGGCCACCCAGACGCTGCCGCTGGCCCGCCCCAAGACCATGGCCATCACGGTCGAGGGCGAACTGCCCGAGACCGTCACCGCCAAGGACCTGATCCTGGCCATCATCGCCAGGATCGGCACCGGCGGCGGCCAGGGCTACATCCTGGAATACCGCGGCTCCGCCATCGAGAAGCTCTCGATGGAGGCCCGGATGACCATCTGCAACATGTCGATCGAGGCGGGCGCCCGGGCCGGAATGATCGCCCCGGACCGCACCACCTTCGACTATCTGCAGGGCCGCGACCACGCCCCCGAGGGCGCGGACTGGGACGCGGCCGTCGAGTACTGGCAGACCCTGCGCACCGACGACGACGCCGTATTCGACGCCGAGGTGTTCATCGACGCCACCGAACTGGCGCCGTTCGTCACCTGGGGCACCAACCCCGGCCAGGGCGCGCCCCTGTCGGCGAACGTCCCCGACCCTGCTTCGTACGAGGACGCTTCGGAGCGCCACGCCGCCGAAAAGGCCCTGGAGTACATGGGGTTGAGCGCCGGCCAGCCGCTGCGCGACATCAAGGTCGACACCGTCTTCGTAGGCTCCTGCACCAACGGCCGTATCGAGGACCTGCGCAACGTTGCCTCGATCCTGGACGGCCGCAAAGTCGCCGACGGCGTACGGATGCTGGTGGTCCCCGGCTCCGTACGAGTCGCCCTGCAGGCCGTCTCGGAGGGCCTGGACAAGGTCTTCACCGCCGCGGGCGCCGAATGGCGGCACGCGGGCTGCTCGATGTGTCTGGGCATGAACCCCGACCAACTGGCCCCTGGCGAGCGCTCCGCGTCGACCTCCAACCGCAACTTCGAGGGCAGGCAGGGCAAGGGCGGACGCACCCATCTGGTCTCGCCCCAGGTCGCCGCGGCCACCGCGGTACTGGGCCATCTGGCCTCGCCCGCCGATCTGTCCGACGCCCCCGCGACCGCCGGAGTCTGAGCAACCATGGAAGCCTTCACCGCACACACCGGCCGGGCCGTACCGCTGCGCCGCAGCAACGTCGACACCGACCAGATCATCCCGGCCCACTGGCTCAAGAAGGTCACCCGCGACGGCTTCGAGGACGGGCTCTTCGAGGCCTGGCGCAAGGACTCGTCCTTCATCCTCAACCAGCCCGAGCGCAAGGGCGCCACGGTCCTGGTGGCCGGCCCCGACTTCGGCACCGGATCCTCCCGCGAGCACGCCGTATGGGCCCTGCAGAACTACGGCTTCAAGGCCGTCATCTCCTCCCGGTTCGCCGACATCTTCCGCGGTAACTCGCTCAAGAACGGTCTGCTGACAGTGGTTCTGGAGCAGAAGGTGGTGGACGCGCTCTGGGAGCTGACCGAGGCCGACCCGACCGCTGAGATCACCGTGGACTTGGAGAAGCGACAGGTTCTGGCCACCGGAATCACGGCTGACTTCGAGCTTGACGAGAACGCCCGATGGAGGCTGCTGAACGGTCTCGACGACATCAGCCTCACCCTTCAGAACGAAGCCGACATCGCGGCTTACGAGGCCTCCCGACCGGCCTTCAAACCTCGCACAATTGAGGCCTGAGCAGCGGTTTTCCCCAACTGCGCCCCCCACCGTCCGGTGGGGGGCGCAGTCGCTTGTTGAGACCCCGTCGGGCGACAACTCGCCCCAGATGGCACAATCGGTGCATGGAACGCGACAGCCAACTCGAGCTCTACGAGGCAGTCGCCGCCCGACTGAAACAAGCGCACACAAGGGTGCGTGAACTGCAAGTCCCGGAGGGCGTAAGGATGGCGCTGTCCCGGAAGCTGCTGGTCGTCACGGCCGCGGCGAAGCACGATCTCCCGGATGCGGCGAGGCGTCTGGACCGCTTGATGAAGGACCTCGACGAGGGCCGATTCCCTGAGGGCGACTGACACCCAGAGTTCCGCGAACGTCGACATCGTTGCGGCACTAGGGTGATTAGCCCGTTTCGTGTTTGATTTGCGGTATATATCTGCCTAACGTGCGAAAAAGCCGGGACGTAATCGTTCCGGCAATGTCTCCGAAGGGGAAGACGTGAACAAGGCGCAGCTCGTAGAAGCGATTGCCGACAAGGTCGGCGGCCGTCAGCAGGCCGCCGAGGCTGTCGACGCGGTACTTGACGCGATCGTCCGCGCCGTTGTCGGAGGAGACCGGGTTTCGGTCACCGGCTTCGGCTCGTTCGAGAAGGTCGACCGTCCCGCCCGTTACGCCCGCAACCCGCAGACGGGTGAGCGCGTACGGGTCAAGAAGACCTCCGTTCCGCGTTTCCGTGCGGGCCAGGGCTTCAAGGACCTGGTGAGCGGCTCGAAGAAGCTCCCCAGGGGTGGCGAGGTCGCCGTCAAGAAGGCTCCCAAGGGCAGCCTCACGGGTGGCGTTGCCGCCCGTGCGACGGTGAAGAAGGCCGCGGCCAAGAAGGCCACCACCGCCAAGAAGGCGACGGCCAAGAAGACCGTGGCGAAGACGGCCGCGGCGAAGAAGACCACCGCCAAGAAGACCGTGGCGAAGAAGGCCGCGGCGAAGAAGACCACGGCGAAGAAGGCGACGACGGCCAAGAAGGCCACCGCCAAGAAGGCGACCGCGAAGAAGACCGCGCCCGCCAAGAAGGCCACGGCCAAGAAGGCGCCCGCCAAGAAGGCGACGTCACGCAAGACCACCGCCAAGAAGACCACTGCCAGGAAGAAGTAAGCGGCAAAAGGTCACCGGGCCACTCACGCGCCGGGCCGGGCTCCCCTCGGGGAGCCCGGCCCGCGGCGTGTTCGGGGTGTCCGGAGTGGCCGCCGAGTCAGAGAGTCTGCAGCGTCACCAGCGTGATGCGGAGGGAAGGGCCCGCGCCCTCGGTCTCGATACGGACCCGCTGGCCCGGCCGCAGCAGTCGCAGCCCGCCCGCGTCGAAGGCCGCGGCATCGAACTGCACCGGGGTGCCGTCGTCGAGCAGCACGCTCCCGCCGCGGGTCTCGGAGTCGTATGTGTACGAGGTCGCCTGCATACGCAGCAGCTTAGGCCGTCCGATCCTGCCGGGCTCGCGTGCCCAGGCACCGCACTCCTCCGCAGCCCTTCGGGCACGGGAGGTGCCCCCATCGCCGGACCCCGCTCACTCATCCGGCCTGATCCAACGAAAGACCCTGAGCGGTGTCCCCGGGGCCGCTCAGCCGTCCCGCCGGCCCTCCATGGCGTGGGCGCCGGCCGCCCATCGCTCGGCGGTACGCGGGCCCACGCCCAACGCCAGAGCGGCCTGAAGATCGTCCCCCGTGTCCACGTCCTGCCGTACCGAATCGACGGCGTCGAGCAGGATTTCCGCGGCCCCCGAGCGCAAATGCCGGCGCCGCGACCGGCCGCCGAAAGCAGGACGCAATTCCACGCCCGAGGCAGCCGAGAGTAAAGTCGTGCCGATTCCGGCCGCATCCGTCAGAAATGCCCGGGGGAATATCGCTGCCTTCGCCAGCACCCGCGTCAATTCCACGGGACGCAATGCGGGCAGATCGGCGTTGAGGGCGGCGACCGCTGCGGCGGGCCGCAGCGCCCGCACCGCCTGTGCCCCGTGCGTCAGCGCCGCGTTGAGTCCCGCCGCCGGGGAGTCCGGCACGATCCGCGCCCCCAGCGCGGCGAGCTCGGCCGCGGCCCCCGGGTCGTCCGTGACGACCGCCACATCCCGCACAGCCGGGCAGGCCAGCGCCGCGGTCACGGTGTCCAGGGCGAAGGCGAGGGCGAGATGCGGCCGCAGCACGTCGTCCGCGGCCGCCGAAAGCCTGCTCTTGGCCAGTGCGAGAGGTTTCAGCGGGACGACCAGGGACCAGGGGGCCGTCGGGTCGGTGTTCGTGGCGGGTTCTCCGTCCATGCGCATGGGGAGCCCATTGTCACCGAAGCGTGCGAAGCTCCGGGGGTCCGGGCCCTGGGCCGGGGCGTACGGTGTTCTCGACAGACCAGGGGCCTGGGGCGACACTTGACCCCCAGCAGCCGGGCGGTAGCCCGGCAATAGAGGAAGGTGTCCGAGTGTCCCGCCGTAGAATCGGCTTCTGGTACCGCCTGGCGGCGGTCATCGCTAAACCGCCGCTGTTGGTTCTGTTCAAGCGGGACTGGCGGGGAATGGAACACATTCCGGCCGACGGCGGATTCATCACCGCGGTCAACCACAACTCGTATCTGGACCCGCTCTCCTACGGTCACTTCCAGTACAACAGCGGACGAGTGCCGCGGCTGCTGGCCAAGGCGGCTCTGTTCAAGGTCCCTTTCGTCGGGATGATTCTGCGCGGCACCGGACAGATTCCCGTCTACCGCGAGACCAACAACGCGCTGGATGCCTTCCGTGCCGCCGTGGACGCCATCCAGTGCGGTGAATGCGTCGCCTTCTACCCGGAGGGCACTCTCACCCGCGACCCGGGCATGTGGCCGATGGCCGGCAAGACCGGTGTGGCACGCGTCGCGTTGCTGACCAAGGCCCCGGTCATCCCTGTCGCACAGTGGGGCGCCAACCTGGCGATGCCGCCGTACGCCAAGGAGAACAAATTCCGGTTCTTCCCCCGCAAGACACTGAAGGTGCAGGCGGGACCGCCCGTCGACCTCTCCCGGTTCTACGGACTCGAGCCCACTCCCGAGGTACTGCGCGAGGCGACCGAGGCCGTCATGGCCGCGATCACCGAGCTGCTCGAGGAGGTGCGCGGCGAACAGGCACCGACCGAGCCGTACGACCACCGCAATGCACGTGAGGAACAGCGGCGCAAAGCCGCGGGGGAGGCAACCAAGTGAGCGACCGCGTCAAGGCAGCCGTCTTTGGAACCGGCTCGTGGGGTACGGCGTTCGCCATGGTCCTCGCCGACGCGGGCTGCGAGGTGACCCTCTGGGCCCGCCGCGCCGAAGTCGCCGAAGCCGTCAACACCACCGGCACCAACCCCGACTATCTGCCGGGAATTGAGCTTCCGGATTCGGTACGGGCCACCACCGACCCCGCGGAGGCCGCGGCGGGCGCGGACTTCACGGTCCTCACCATCCCCTCGCAGACCCTGCGCGGCAACCTCGCCGAGTGGGTGCCGCTGCTGGCCCCCGGCACCGTGCTCGTCTCCCTCATGAAGGGCGTCGAACTCGGCACCGCCAAGCGGATGAGCGAGGTCATCGAGGAGGTCGCCAAGGTCTCCGCGGACCGGGTCGCGGTCGTCACCGGCCCCAACCTGGCCAAGGAGATCGCCCAGCGCCGGCCGGCCGCGGCCGTCGTCGCCTGCCGCGACGAAGCCGTCGCCCGGCGGCTCCAGTCGGCCTGCCACACCCCGTACTTCCGCCCGTACACCAACACGGATGTGGTCGGCTGCGAGCTGGGCGGCGCCGTCAAGAACGTCATCGGTCTCGCCGTCGGCATCGCGGACGGCATGGGCCTCGGCGACAACGCCAAGGGCTCGCTGATCACCCGCGGCCTCGCCGAGACGACCCGCCTCGGTCTCGCGATGGGCGCGGACCCGATGACCTTCTCCGGCCTCGCCGGACTGGGCGACCTGGTCGCGACCTGCTCGTCGCCGCTCTCCCGCAACCACACCTTCGGCACCAACCTCGGGCGCGGTATGACGCTCGAGGAGACCATCGCGGTCACCAAGCAGACCGCGGAAGGCGTCAAGTCCTGTGAGTCGGTGCTCGATCTGGCACGCCGGCACGGCGTCGACATGCCGATCACCGAGACGGTGGTGGGCATCGTCCACGAGGGCAAGCCGCCGGTCGTCGCGCTCAAGGAGCTGATGTCCCGCAGCGCCAAGCCCGAGCGCCACTGACCCCTCTTTGACGCACCTCTCGCACCGCTTCGCGGGCAATCGAGCCGC
This sequence comes from Streptomyces lunaelactis, assembly GCF_003054555.1. Classification (NCBI taxonomy): domain Bacteria; kingdom Bacillati; phylum Actinomycetota; class Actinomycetes; order Kitasatosporales; family Streptomycetaceae; genus Streptomyces; species Streptomyces lunaelactis. The sequence goes on from NZ_CP026304.1 coordinate 6,103,459, forward strand.
TGCGGCGCCGTGACGTCAGCCGCTCAGCGACGGGTCTCCACCGGCCCGGGGAACGTGGACGGGTGGACGCACCCCACGGCACTGGCCGGCCCAACGCGCCTCGTGCCCGCACTCCACGGCGCTGGATGTGCACGGTAGTCTCATCGCGATATGAGCAGCGAGAACCTCCCCCAGAGCCCTGAGCAGCTCCGCAAGCCCCGCGTAGCCGTCGTCTTCGGCGGTCGCAGCTCCGAGCACGGAATCTCCGTGGTCACCGCCGGTGCCGTGCTGCGGTCCATCGACCGTACGAAGTACGACGTACTTCCGATCGGCATCACGACGGACGGCCGGTGGGCGCTGACCGCCGACGAACCGGACCGGATGGCCATCACCGACCGCAGGACGCCCAGCGTCGAGCAGCTGGCCGACTCCGCCGACGGTGGTGTCGTGCTGTCCGTCGATCCGGCCAACCGCGAGGTCGTCTACAGCGAACCCGGCTCCGTGCCCAAGGTCCTCGGCGAGGTCGACGTCGTCTTCCCGATGCTGCACGGCCCGTACGGCGAGGACGGCACCCTCCAGGGTCTGCTGGAGCTCTCCGGCATCCCTTACGTCGGCTCCGGCGTCCTCGCCTCGGCCGTCGGCCAGGACAAGGAGTACATGAAGCGGGTCTTCATCTCCTTCGGGCTGCCGGTCGGTCCGTACGAGGTGATCCGCCCCCGCGAGTGGGAGCAGGACCAGTCCGCCGCCCGCAAGAAGATCATCGACTTCGCGGGCGAGCACGGCTGGCCGCTCTTCGTGAAGCCCGCGCGCGGCGGGTCCTCCATGGGCATCACCAAGGTCGACGACCTGTCGGGCCTGGACGACGCGATCGCCGAGGCACAGCGCCACGACCCCAAGATCCTGGTGGAGTCGCTGCTGCGCGGCCGCGAGATCGAGTGCGGGGTGCTGGAGTTCGAGGACGGCCCGCGCGCCAGCGTCCCGGCCGAGATCCCGCCGGTCACGGCGCATGAGTTCTACGACTTCGAGGCCAAGTACATCGACTCGGCGGCCGGTCTGGTGCCCGCGCCGCTGACGCCGGAGCAGACCGCCGAGGTGCGGCGGCTCGCCGTCGAGGCCTTCGACGCCGCGTCCTGCGAGGGACTGGTCCGCGCGGACTTCTTCCTGCAGGAGAACGGCGAGTTCGTCATCAACGAGATCAACACGATGCCGGGCTTCACACCGATCTCGATGTACCCGCGGATGTGGCAGGAGAGCGGGGTCGGCTACCCGGAGCTGGTGGACATGCTGATCCAGGCGGCGCTGCGCCGCCCGACAGGCCTGCGCTAGGGCCCAGGGTCGGACACGGCTCGGACGTCAAAGGCTGGCCGGCACCGTCTTCTTGACGGCGTCGGCCAGTTCGGCGAGCGGGGTCGCGTCATGGGCGTACTGCTTGCCCAGCGTGACCTCGACATAGGTTTTGCGGTACGTGGTGGTGAACCGGGGGCCTTCGGGGTCCTCCTCCAGCAGCCAGTTCACGCCGTCCGCCTCCACGGACTTCGCCTGGGGGTCGCTCATCTTCTCCGGCCGGGGGACGCCGCAGCGCAGTACGATCGCGGCATCGCCCCAGCCGGCGGTCAGTTCGGAAGCCGGTTCGGGATCCTCGCGGTCCTGCCCGGCGACGGACTTGGGCAGCTCCCTGTGCAGCGCACTGCACAGGGAGGCTTCCTCCGGCGGGGGGCTGGGAACCGCGATCGTCGCCGCTGCGTCCGTGGAGGAGCAGCCCGCGGCGGCCACAAGCACAACGGCGGCGGCGGACAGACAGAAGGGCCGGCGGCGGGAAGACGTCACCGGCCAAGCGTAGACGGGGGCTACAGGTGCACGACCGGGCAGGTCAGGGTGCGGGTGATGCCGTCCACTTGCTGGACCTTGGCGACCACCATGCGACCGAGATCATCGACCGTCTCGGCCTGTGCGCGCACGATCACGTCGTAGGGACCGGTTACGTCCTCGGCCTGAATCACTCCCGGAATCTTGCCGATGGTCTCGGCGACGGTCGACGCCTTGCCCACCTCGGTCTGAATGAGGATGTACGCCTGTACCACGGAACCTCCAGGGCGGCCACGAGGATCATGTGGGGGGAGAAGAGACGCCACGGTATCGCGTCGCCGCGGGCCGCGGGGAGACCTGCGCGCCGGGCGATGCCCGCAGCGTGGCGTACGGAAAGCAGAAGTTGACGTATCTCTTGACGGTACCTATGGCGCAGACGACTCGCGACCGCAAGGGCGCGGCACTGCCGGACGATCCGGCAGGACGACGGAGAGGTGAGACTCGGTGAAGGGCACTGTGGGCGAGTTGGGGGAGTTCGGGCTCATCAGGGAGCTCACCTCCCGGCTCACCTCCACCCCCGCGGTTCGGCTGGGGCCCGGCGACGACGCCGCGGTCGTGGCCGCACCCGACCGCAGGGTTGTGGCGAGTACGGACGTCCTGCTCGAGGGGCGGCACTTCCGCCGCGACTGGTCGACGGCGTACGACGTGGGACGCAAGGCGGCGGCGCAGAACCTCGCCGACATCGCGGCGATGGGCGCGGTCCCGACCGCGCTGCTGCTGGGCCTGGTCGTCCCGGCCGAACTCCCGGTCACGTGGGCCACCGAGCTGATGGACGGCATCCGGGACGAGTGCCAGGTCGCGGGCGCGGCCGTGGTCGGCGGCGATGTCGTACGCGGTGAGGTGATCACCCTCGCGATCACCGCGCTCGGCGATCTGCGCAACCACGAGCCGGTGACCCGGGCCGGCGCCCAGCCCGGCGATGTCGTCGCGTACACCGGCTGGTTGGGGTGGTCGGCCGCCGGGCACGCGGTGCTCTCGCGCGGCTTCCGCTCGCCGCGCGCCTTCGTCGAGGCGCACCGGCGGCCCGAACCGCCGTACCACGCGGGCCCCGCGGCGGCCGGCCTCGGCGCCACCGCCATGACCGACGTCAGCGACGGACTCGTCGCCGACCTCGGGCACATCGCGGACGCCAGCAAGGTCCGTATCGACCTGCGCTCCGGGATGATCGACATCCCCAGCCAGATGAACGACATCGGCCAGGCGGTAGGCGTCGACCCGCTGCAGTGGGTGCTGACCGGGGGAGAGGACCACGCGATCGTCGCGACCTTCCCGTCGGACGTGAAGCTGCCCGCCCGCTGGAAGGTGATCGGCGAGGTGCTCAACCCGTCGGCGCTGCCGCAGGTGACGGTCGACGGTGCGCCCTGGACCAGCAAGGGCGGCTGGGACCACTTCGGGGACATCGAGGACGGCACGTAGATTCGGGGCATGGACATACCCCCGCTGCCTCCCCGCGTGCTCACCGTCGCCGGATCCGACTCCGGCGGCGGTGCCGGCATTCAGGCCGACCTGAAGACCATGCTGGCGCTCGGCGTACACGGCATGAGCGTGCTCACCGCGGTCACCGCGCAGAACTCGCTGGGTGTGCAGGGGGCGTGGGAACTGCCCGTCGAGGCGGTACGGGCCCAGTACCGCAGCGTCGTCGACGACATCGGCGTACAGGCCGTGAAGACCGGAATGCTGGCCTCGGCGCCGCTGGTCGAGACGGTCGCGGAGCTGCTGGCGCTGACGGATGCGCCGGTGGTCGTGGACCCGGTGGGGGTGTCCAAGCACGGGGATCCGCTGCTGGCCGCGTCCGCACTCGATTCCGTACGGAAGAAGCTGCTGCCCCTCGCGACCGTGGCCACGCCCAATCTCGACGAGGTGGCCCAGCTCACGGGTGTGGTGGTCGAGGACGAGACCGGGATGCGCCGGGCCGCGGACGCGGTGCTCGGCTTCGGGCCGCGCTGGGCGCTGATCAAGGGCGGGCATCTCGCGGGCGACGCGGTGGACCTGCTGAGCGACGGCACCGAGGAGCACTGGCTGCGCGCGCCCCGGCACGACAACCGGCACACCCACGGGACGGGCTGCACGCTCGCGTCGGCGGTCGCCTCGGGGCTGGCGAAGGGGATGAGCGTCCCGGAGGCCGTACGGGCCGCCAAGGAGTACGTCACGGGCGCGATCGCGGCCGGTTTCGCACTGGGGCACGGAATCGGCCCGGTGGATCACGGCTGGCGTTTCCGCTGATTCCTGTCCGGGGACGGCGAAAAGCCGGTCCACCGAGGTGGACCGGCTTTCAAGGCAACCGCAGGGGCTGCGCTACGACGAAACGTCGGCGGGAACATCCCCGCTGGGCGGGGCGCAACCAATTAGCGCGAGACCTTGCCGGCCTTGATGCACGAGGTGCAGACGTTGAGCCGCTTCGGCGTCCGACCGACCACGGCACGCACACGCTGGATGTTCGGGTTCCAGCGACGAGACGTACGGCGGTGCGAGTGCGAAATGTTGTTGCCGAAGCCCGGCCCCTTGCCGCAGACGTCGCAGTTGGCAGCCACGGGTCACTCCAAAGACTTCAGATGCACTTACAGTGAATTCCGGCGCGCCGGATCAGTGAATCTGATGGGTGGCTTTGCCGGAGGAATGGCCCGACTCTCATCGGGCAACCGGAGCAGCATACAACGACTGCGTCCGGGATACGAAACTACCATGGCTTCTCCCGCCCCCGCCCCGGCCCATGGCCCCGACCGGGGTTTACCCTGCGGTCAGTCCGCTGCCGGAAAGCCGATCAAGGAGGCGCACACAGGTGCCGCAGACCCTCGACGCCGCAGCGGTGCGCGCCTGGTGCTCACTGGCCCTGGAGGCCCTCGGCCGGGAGCGCGAGGAGATCGACGCGATCAATGTCTATCCGGTCGCGGACGGGGACACCGGCACGAATCTCTACCTGACCGTGGAGTCCGCGGCCCAGGCCGTCGAGGCGGTCTTCGCAGCGCACGAGACCGGGTCGTCCACGCCCGCGCCCGCCGATGTGATCCGGGCCATGGCGCACGGAGCGCTGATCGGCGCACGCGGGAACTCGGGGACGATCCTGGCGCAGCTGCTCCGCGGCATGGCGGAGCAGATCGGCGACGGGGATCACCTGGCCGGCGCGCTGCGGCGGGCGGCCGGGCTGGCGCGCGAGGCGGTGGCGCACCCGGTCGAGGGCACGATCCTGAGCGTGGCGGGTGCGGCGGCCGACGCCGCGGAGTCCGCCCCGGGCTCGCTGGCCGACACGGCCCGCGCGTCGTACGCGGGGGCGCGGACCGCGCTGGACGCGACGCCGGGGCAGCTCGCCGTACTTGACCGCGCGGGCGTGGTCGACGCGGGCGGGCGAGGGCTGCTGGTGGTGCTGGGGGCGCTGGTCGAGGCGGTGTCGGGGGAGGCCCCGGTTGCTCCTCCGCTCGCGCACGTACGCCGGGAGCCGGCCGCCCTGGCCGCGGAACCGTGCGCGGACGGCGGCCCGGCCTTCGAGGTGATCTACCTGCTGGAGGCCGACGACGCGGCGGTGGCCCGGCTGCGAACCCGGCTCGACGGGTTCGGCGACTCGCTCGTCGTCGTCGGCGGCGACGGCCTGTGGAACGTCCATGTGCACGTCGACGACGCGGGCGCCGCGGTGGAGGCGGGAGTCGAGGCGGGGCGGCCGTACCGGATCCGCATCACCCACTTCGACAGCGGGGCGGCGGTGACGCGCGAGCAGGTGCAGCGCGCGGTCGTCGTGGTCGTCCCCGGAGAGGGCCTGGCCGGACTGTGCGCCGAGGCGGGCGCGACGACCGTGCTGGCGCGGCCGGGGGAGCCGCCGGCGAGCGGGGAACTGGTGGAGGCGATCCGGCGGGCGCACGCGCGCGAGGTGGTCCTGCTGCCGAACTCCGCGGAACTGCGGCACACGGCCGCGGCCGCGGCCGAACAGGCCCGTACGGAAGGCGTACGGGTCGCCCTCATCCCGACCCGCGCGGCCGTCCAGGGCATCGCGGCGCTCGCCGTCCACGAACCGGACCGGCGCTTCGACGAGGACGTGGTCGCGATGACGGCGGCGGCGGGCGCGACGCGATACGCCGAACTGGCCGTCGCGGAACGGCAGTCGTGGACGTCGGCGGGCGTCTGCCAGGCCGGGGACGTACTGGGCCTGATCGACGGGGACGTCGCGGTGATCGGCACGGACGTGGCCCGGACGGCGGAGACGGTACTGAACCGGATGCTGGCGGCCGGCGGTGAACTGGTGACGCTGGTGCTGGGCGAGGACGTCCCGGACGAGGTGGCCGAGCGCCTGGAGAGCTACGTCAGGGACGGCCACCTGGCGGTGGACACGATGGTCTACCGGGGCGGCCACCAGTCGACGCCGCTCCTGATCGGCGTGGAGTAGCCGGGGCGCGACCCCTGCGATCGAGGGTCCACGGCACGGGCCTGACCAGGAGTTGTCCACAGGTGCGCGACGACTGTCAGTGGAGTGGTGTGCAATGGATCGCGTGTCCGCGCTCGACGAACCTCTCAAGACCCCGCTCGGTGCCGCCACCGCGAAGGTGATGGCCGAGCATCTCGACCTGCACACGGTCGGTGATCTGCTGCACCACTACCCACGGCGGTACGAGGAGCGCGGCCAGCTCACCACACTGGCCGATCTGCCGCTGGACGAGGACGTCACCGTCGTCGCCCAGGTCGCCGACTCCCGCGTGCTGAAGTTCAACAACGGCCGGGGCCAGCGCCTGGAGATCACCCTCACCGACGGCAGCGGCCGGCTCCAACTGGTCTTCTTCGGCAGGGGAATCCACAAGCCGCACAAGGAGCTGCCGCCGGGCAGCCGCGGGATGTTCGCCGGCAAGGTGTCCGTCTTCAACCGCAAGCTCCAGCTCGCGCACCCCACGTACGTACCGCTCGGCACGGACAGCGACGAGGACGCTGTGGACGCCTTCGCGGGCCGGCTGATCCCCATCTATCCGGCCTGCAAGGGGCTGGAGTCCTGGAAGATCACCAAGGCCGTGGACACCGTGCTGCCCAGGGCCGTGGAAGCCGTCGACCCGCTGCCGCCCGCGCTGCGCGAGGGACGCGGATTCGCCTCGCTGCCCGAGGCGCTGCACAAGATCCACCGCCCCGAGACCAGGGCGGACATCGAGGACGCGCGGCAGCGCCTCAAGTGGGACGAGGCGTTCGTGCTCCAGGTCGCGCTCGCCCGGCGGCGGTTCGCCGACGCCGGGCTCCCGGCCGTGGCAAGGAAACCCAGGCCGGACGGCCTGCTCGACGCCTTCGACGCCAAGCTGCCCTTCACCCTCACCGACGGCCAGCAGAAGGTCACCAGGGAGATCTTCGACGATCTGGCGGCCGAGCACCCGATGCACCGCCTCCTGCAGGGCGAGGTCGGTTCGGGGAAGACGATGGTCGCGCTGCGGGCGATGCTCACCGTCGTCGACGCGGGCGGCCAGGCGGCCATGCTCGCGCCCACCGAAGTCCTCGCCCAGCAGCACCACCGCTCCATCACCGAGATGATGGGCGAGCTCGCCGAGTCAGGCATGCTCGGCGGCGCCGAGCACTCCACCAAGGTGGTGCTGCTGACCGGCTCCATGGGCGCGGCGGGGCGCCGGCGGGCGCTGCTCGATCTGGTGACCGGCGAGGCGGGCATCGTCATCGGTACGCACGCGCTCATCGAGGACAAGGTGCAGTTCCACGATCTCGGGGTGGTCGTCGTCGACGAGCAGCACCGCTTCGGCGTGGAGCAGCGCGACGCCCTGCGCTCCAAGGGCAAGCAGCCGCCGCATCTGCTGGTCATGACCGCCACCCCCATTCCCCGTACGGTCGCGATGACCGTCTTCGGTGACCTGGAGACCTCCGTCCTGGACCAGCTGCCGGCCGGGCGTCTGCCCATCGCCAGCCATGTCGTCCCGGCGCAGGACAAGCCTCATTTCCTCGCGCGCGCCTGGGAGCGCGTGCGCGAGGAAGTGGAGAAGGGGCACCAGGCCTATGTGGTCTGCCCCCGGATCGGCGACGGCGACGACGAGCCGAAGAAGAAGTCCGCCGAGGACACCGCGGCATCGGAAGAGGGGTCGAAGCGGCCGCCGCTCGCGGTGATCGAGATCGCCGAGCAGCTCGCCAAGGGCCCCCTGACAGGCCTGCGGATCGAGGTGCTGCACGGACGCATGCAGCCGGACGACAAGGACGACGTCATGCGCCGCTTCGCGGCGGGCGATGTGGATGTCCTGGTCGCCACCACCGTCATCGAGGTCGGCGTCAATGTCCCCAACGCCACCGCCATGGTGATCATGGACGCGGACCGGTTCGGTGTGTCCCAGCTGCACCAGCTGCGCGGCCGGGTGGGCCGTGGCTCGGCCGCCGGCCTGTGTCTGCTGGTCAGCGAGATGCCGGAGGCGAGCCCCGCGCGCGCCCGGCTGAGCGCGGTCGCCGCCACGCTCGACGGCTTCGAGCTCTCCCGTATCGACCTCGAACAGCGCCGTGAGGGCGATGTGCTCGGCCAGGCCCAGTCCGGCGTGCGCTCCTCGCTGCGGATGCTTGCCGTCATCGACGACGAGGAGGTCATCGCGGCGGCGCGCGAGGAGGCCGTGGCGATCGTCAGCGAGGACCCGGAGCTCGAGCGGCTGCCCGAGCTGCGTACGGCGCTGGACGCCCTGCTCGACACCGAGCGCGAGCAGTACCTCGACAAGGGCTGAGAGACTGGCGGGACAGACTCCGCTCATCGAGCTCACCGAGAAGGACTGAGATGACCCGCGTGATCGCCGGTGCGGCCGGCGGACGCCGCCTCGCCGTCCCGCCAGGCAACGGCACCCGCCCCACGTCCGACCGTGCTCGTGAGGGACTCTTCTCCAGCTGGGAGTCGCTCCTCGGCTCGCTCATCGGCATCCGGATCGCCGATCTGTACGCGGGCTCGGGCGCCGTCGGCCTGGAGGCGCTCTCCCGCGGCGCGTCTCACGCCCTTCTCGTCGAGGCCGACACCCGCGCCGCTCGCACCGTCCGCGAGAACGTCCGTGTGCTGGGGCTGCCCGGCGCCGAAGTCCGTACCGGCAAAGCGGAACAAATCGTGACGGGTCCGGCCCCCGAGGATCCTTACGACGTGGTGTTCCTCGACCCTCCGTACGCCGTCACCGACGACGATCTTCGCGAGATTCTGCTCACACTCCGCACCCAGGGCTGGCTCGCGGACGATGCGCTCGCCACCGTGGAGCGCAGCACCAGGGGCGGCGAATTCGTGTGGCCACAAGGCTTCGAGCCACTGCGGGCCCGTCGTTACGGCGAGGGCACGCTTTGGTACGGTCGCGCCGCCTCTACGTGCGAAGACGCACGATGACCGGACCGGAGAGCGAGGGACTTCAGTTGCGCCGCGCAGTCTGTCCGGGGTCATTCGACCCCATCACCAATGGACACCTCGACATCATTGGCCGCGCCTCCAAGCTGTACGACGTCGTACATGTGGCGGTGATGATCAATCAGTCCAAGCAGGGGCTGTTCACGGTCGAGGAGCGGATCGAGATGATCCGCGAGGTCACCCGCGAGTACGGAAACGTGCAGGTGGAGTCCCACCACGGTCTCCTCGTCGACTTCTGCAAGCAGCGCGACATCCCGGCCATCGTCAAAGGCCTGCGCGCCGTGAGCGACTTCGACTACGAGCTGCAGATGGCCCAGATGAACAACGGCCTCTCGGGGGTCGAGACGCTGTTCGTCCCGACCAATCCCACCTACAGCTTCCTCTCCTCCAGCCTGGTCAAGGAGGTCGCCGCCTGGGGCGGTGACGTCTCCCACCTGCTGCCCCCCGTGGTGCACGCCGCTCTCACCCGGCGCCTCGCCGAGAAGCGGCTGGATCAGTGAGGACCTGACAGCCCGTCACCCGGTGTCGGACGGGCGCCGACTGCCCGTACAGTCGTGGCGTCCGTCTCCAAATCAGCTGTAGAGAGTGGCGAACCACGGTGGACGTGCAGAAGAAGCTCGACGAGATCGTCGAGGCGGTCGGGAACGCCCGGTCCATGCCCATGTCGGCATCCTGCGTGGTCAACCGCGCCGAGCTGCTCTCCATGCTCGAAGAGGTCCGCCAGGCCCTCCCCGGCTCGCTGGCCCAGGCGCAGGAGCTGATCGGCGGCCGTGAGCAGCTGGTCGAGCAGGCCCGCCAGGAAGCCGGGCGGATCATCGAGACCGCCCACGCCGAGCGCGGCTCGCTGATCTCGGACACCCAGGTCGCCCGCCAGTCCCAGGACGAGGCCGACCGTATCCTCGCCGAGGCCCGCCGTGACGCGGAGGAGATCCGCGCGGAGGCCGACGACTACGTCGACTCCAAGCTCGCCAACTTCGAGGTCGTCCTCACCAAGACCATCGGCTCCGTCGACCGCGGCCGCGAGAAGCTGCTCGGCCGCGGCCCCGGCCTCGACGAGCAGGGGTACGCCGACGAGGACGCCCCGGAGTACACCGCGGACCCGCAGACCCTGATCCAGCGCGCCGACGAGTACGTCGACGCCAAGATCGGCGCCTTCGAGGCCGTGCTCTCCAAGACCCTTGACGCGGTCGGCCGCGGCCGGCAGAAGCTGCACGGCCGCACCACCAGTGACGCCCTCGGCGAGCACATGGCCGCCCAGGACGCCGCGGGCACCCAGCAGCACGCGAGTGACTCGGACTATCTGGCCGGTCTGGCGGAGCTGGCCGAGCCGCCGCAGCAGCAGCCGCGGGTCGAGGCTCAGCCCCAGCACCAGTACCAGCCGCAGGTCGAGCCGCAGCCCCAGATCCCGGCCCAGCAGGACCCGTACGCCTACCAGGCCCAGCAGCCGCAGGAGGTGTACGCGGCCTACCAGCAGGATCCGTACGCCGCCTACCAGCAGCAGGGCTACGAGCAGCAGTACGCCCAGCAGGACCCGTACGCGTACCAGCAGCAGGGCTACGAGCAGCCGCAGCACCAGCAGCAGGCCCAACAGCAGGCCCAACAGCAGGTCCAGCAGCAGGCCCAGCAGCAGAGCGCCGCCCTCGACGAGACCAGCCTCTTCGACACCAGCATGATCGACCTCGAACAGCTGCGCCGGTACGAGCAGGGCCGCTGACCGAGCCGGTCCGGAAGCCGGCGGCAGCCCGCCGGAAGCCGCTGGCAAGGACCGGATTGGGTCTACGGCGGCCCGTCCAGTATCCTGGCTCTTCGGTCGCGTGTGGTTTCGCGATCCCGGCTGTCCGCTTCGACTCCGAATCGGGACGGCCCCTCCTCACGATCCGAAAGCAGGACAAAGCCCTGAAGACGCACCTCGACCAGCGCAACCCCCTCGTGTTCGACACACGCGAGCTGGGGCGGCGTCCTGGTGCGCTCCAGAAGCTGACCCGCTCGGTTTCGGCCCTCAAGGACTTCGGTATCGAAGGGGTCATCGGCGTGCCGGAGGGCGCGCCCGTGGAGCTCGGCCTCCGCCTCGAATCGGTCATGGAAGGTGTGCTTGTCACAGGCACCGCCCGTGCGTCGGCCGAGGGGGAGTGCGTAAGGTGTCTGGAGCCGTTGCGCCTTGAGGTCGCGGCGGACTTCCAGGAGATGTTCACGTACCCCGACGCCGACGACCGGGGCCGCAGTCGCACTGCGGAACCCGTCGACGACGCCGAGGACGAGGACACGCTCTTTCTCGAGGACGGCCTGTTCGACCTCGAGTCCGTGCTGCGTGATGCGGTGGTGCTCGCACTGCCGATGCAGCCGGTGTGCCGGGAGACCTGTGCCGGCCTGTGTTCCGAATGCGGAATCAGGCTGGACGAGAACCCGGACCACCACCATGACGCCGTCGACATTCGTTGGGCGGCACTGCAGGGACTCGCCGGAACCGTCAAGGACGGCGAGAAGGACAACATGGGCGGCGCCGAAGCGGGCGTCGACGAGAAGCAGGAGAAGTAGCCGTGGCTGTTCCGAAGCGGAAGATGTCGCGCAGCAACACGCGCCACCGCCGGTCGCAGTGGAAGGCTGCGGTCCCCACCCTGGTTTCGTGTGAGCGTTGCCAGGAGCCGAAGCAGCAGCACATCGCGTGCCCGAGCTGCGGCACCTACAACAAGCGCCAGGTCCTCGAGGTCTGAGCGGCTGGTGAGAGGCACGATGTCTGAGCTGTCCAATGCCAAGAAGCAGGCGGACAACGTCAACGCAGCCTCGTCCCACACGCTTCTGGAAGGGCGGCTCGGGTATCACCTCGAGTCCGCCCTTCTGGTGCGTGCGCTGACCCACCGTTCGTACGCGTACGAGAACGGCGGTCTGCCCACCAATGAGCGGCTCGAATTCCTCGGGGATTCGGTGCTCGGTCTGGTGGTCACCGACACGCTGTACCGAACCCACCCCGACCTGCCCGAAGGCCAACTGGCCAAGTTGCGGGCCGCGGTGGTCAATTCGCGTGCGCTGGCGGAGGTCAGTCGTGGTCTCGAACTCGGTCTCTTCATCCGGCTCGGCCGGGGTGAAGAGGGCACGGGAGGCCGGGACAAGGCGTCCATCCTCGCCGACACCCTTGAAGCGGTGATCGGCGCCGTCTATCTCGACCAGGGCCTCGAAGCGGCCTCGGAGCTGGTGCACCGGCTCTTCGACCCGCTCATCGAGAAGTCCTCGAACCTCGGCGCCGGCCTGGACTGGAAGACCAGCCTCCAGGAGCTGACCGCTGCCGAGGGGCTCGGAGTCCCGGAATATCTCGTCACCGAGACGGGCCCGGACCACGAGAAGACCTTCACTGCTGCCGCCCGCGTCGGTGGTGTCTCGTACGGCACCGGCACCGGCCGCAGCAAGAAGGAAGCGGAGCAGCAGGCGGCGGAGTCCGCGTGGCGGGAGATCCGTGCCGCCGCGGACGAGCGGGTGGCCGCGGAGAAGGTCGCCGCGGAGAACGCCGCCGTCGAGGCGGTCACCACCGCGAAGGCCGCCGCTGATGCGGCGACCGCCGCGGAGGTCGCGGAGACCGCCCCATCCGACGCATCCGACGAAGAGGCCGCCGACGCCTCTTCGGCCTCGGAGCCCGCGGACAGGGCCTCGGCCTGAGTCCACGCTTCCGTTTCCGACCGTGAGGCCCCCGCTCCCCGGAGCGGGGGCCTCACGGCTGTCAGCGCCGGGCGGAGCGGTACGCTGCGGGCGTCAGCGCTTAGTTCTGAAGGAGCCCCGTGCCCGAGCTGCCCGAGGTCGAAGTCGTACGTCGCGGACTCCAGCGCTGGGTCAGCGGGCGCACGATCGCCGAGGTGCAGGTCCTGCACCCGCGTGCGGTCCGCCGGCACCTCCCGGGCGGCGACGACTTCGCGGCACGTCTCAAGGGCCACAGCGTCGGTATAGCCCGCCGTCGCGGCAAGTACCTCTGGCTGCCCCTCGCGGACACGGACGCCTCGATCCTCGGCCACCTCGGTATGAGCGGCCAGCTCCTCGTACAGCCCGAAGACGCTCCCGACGAGAAGCATCTGCGTATCCGCATCCGCTTCGACGACACCCTCGGCACGGAGCTGCGCTTCGTCGACCAGCGGACCTTCGGCGGGCTTTCGCTGCACGACAACACCCCCGAGGGGCTCCCCGACGTCATCGCGCACATCGCCCGCGACCCGATCGACCCGGCCTTCGACGACGCGGCCTTCCACACCGCGCTGCGTCTGCGCCGTACGACCGTCAAGCGCGCACTGCTCGACCAGTCGCTGATCAGCGGTGTCGGGAACATCTATGCGGACGAGGCGCTCTGGCGGGCGAAGCTCCACTACGAGCGCCCCACGGCGAGCCTCACGCGCCTCCGCTCGGTCGAGCTGCTCGGCCATGTACGGGACGTGATGGTCGCGGCTCTGGCTGTCGGCGGCACCAGCTTCGACAGCCTGTATGTGAACGTGAACGGCGAATCAGGCTATTTCGAGCGGTCGTTGGACGCGTACGGCCGTGAGGGCGAGCCGTGCCGACGGTGCGGCACTCCGATGCGCCGCCGCCCCTGGATGAACCGCTCCAGCTACTTCTGTCCGCGCTGTCAGCGGCCGCCGCGCGCCTCGTCGTAACTCTCGCGCGCCGCCAGCACCTCGGGCATCTGCCCCTCCACGAAGTGGATGAGGGTCAGGAGCCGCTCGGAGACCTGACGTCCCAGCGCGGTGAGTTCGTAGTCGACCCGCGGGGGGTTGGTCGGCTGCGCGTCCCGTCGTACGAGACCGTCGCGCTCCAGCGCGTGCAGCGTCTGGGACAGCATCTTCTCGCTCACGCCGTCGACCCGGCGCCGCAGCTCGTTGAAGCGCAAGGTGCCTTCGTTCAGCGCTCCGAGGGTGAGGCTGCCCCAGCGGCCGGTGACGTCCTCCAGGGTGCCGCGCGACGGGCACTGGCGGGAAAACACGTCAAAGGCGAGGTCGTCGTCCGGACAGCCTCCGCTGCTCACTTCCAGGGCACTGGTCTCCATAACAGCAACCATACCTCCACGCAGCGCTAACTCACGGGTTGCGCTCTCTAAAAGTTAGTGCTTTTCTTGGGGCACCACGCCGAGCCCATCGCCCTTGAGGAGCCCTACCGTGACCACCCCTGTTGTCTCGATCGCCTACCACTCCGGCTACGGCCACACCGCCGTCATCGCCGAGGCCGTCCGTGAGGGAGCGGCCGCCACCGGCGCCACCGTCCACCTGATCAACGTCGACGAGATCGACGACGCCCAGTGGGAGCTGCTGGACGGGTCCGACGCCATCGTCTTCGGGTCGCCGACCTACATGGGCACCGCCTCCGGCGCCTTCCACCAGTTCGCCGAGGACACCTCCAAGCGCTGGTTCACCGACACCTGGCGGAACAAGCTGGCGGCCGGCTTCTCCAACTCAGGCTCCAAGAGCGGCGACAAGCTGCACACCCTGCAGTTCTTCGCCACGCTCGCCGCTCAGCACGGCATGCACTGGGTGAACCTCGGGCTCAAGCCCGGCTGGAATACCTCCGAGGGCTCCGAGCACGACCTCAACCGCCTGGGCTTCTTCTCCGGTGCTGCGGCCCAGACGAACGCCGACGAGGGTCCGGAGGGCGTGCACAAGGCCGACATCGCGACCGCCGAGCACCTCGGCCGCCGGGTGGCGGAGACCGCGCGCACGTTCATCGCGGGCCGGGCGGCCGTCGCCGCCTGAGGCGTCACGCCTGAAGAGTCATGAAGATGGGCCCCGTCACCGAGGTGACGGGGCCCATCTCTGTGTACGTGCGACCGGCTAGAAGCCGAAGTCCTGCGTCCACCAGGGGCCGCCGGCACCCAGGTGCACACCGACGCCCAGCGTCTTGTAGTCGCAGTTCAGAATGTTCGCGCGGTGACCGTCGCTGTTCATCCAGGAGGTCATCACCGCAGCCGCGTCGGCCTGACCGCGAGCGATGTTCTCGCCGCCGAGACCCTTCACGCCCACCTGGTCGGCGCGGTCCCAGGGGGTGTCCCCTTCCGGGTCGGTGTGGTCGAAGAACCCACGCGCAGCCATGTCGTCGCTGAAGTCACCGGCCAGCGCCGCAAGCGAGGCATTGGCCCGCACGGGACTGCACCCCACCTTCGCGCGCTCCTCGTTGACCAGGCTGAGCACCGCGGCCTCGGCGGCCGCCGCACCCGAGACGACGGGCGCCTTGGGCCGCGTGGCCGAGCGGTCGGACGCACGCGACTCCGTACGGGCCGGGGCCGCGCTCTCCTTCTTCTTCTCCTTCTGCGCCTCCGGGGCCTTCGTCTGCTTGGAAGGCGTCGCCGACGGCTTGGCCGGCGTGGGGGAGGGGGAGGGGGTCTTGGACGGAGCCTGCGGGCGCGGGGCGCTCTGGCTCGTGGAGGCCGAGGCCCCGTTCGTCGGCTCGGTGCTCGCGTCGCCCTGCGTCTGGAGCTTCGCGGAGCCTTCGGTGCGCACCTGCCCGGCGGAGTCGCCGCCTATGACGGAGAACTTGTCACCGCCCGGCAGCAGGCCGGTCGTGACAGCCACGGCACCTACCGCCATGGCTGCGGAGGCGCCGAGCAGTCCGGTGCGTACGGGTACACGACCCCGCTTCTTCCGGCGTGCACCACCCCGGTGCCGGCCTGTCGAACCGTCCGCGTAATCTGCTGCGGCGGGTTCGGCGGCGGAGCGTCGGTGGCGTCCCATCTGCTTGCCTTCCTGGTACTCGACGGTCAAACGTCAACATGACTCACCCATACGAGTGAGGTTCATTGCGACGGGACTGTAGCCGATGGCGCGTGGGGGCGAAGTGCTCAGAGAGCAATCGGCCAGTTAGCGTGCACGCATGAACGACGTTGCACGGCTCACCGCCTGGGTACGCGGCCGAGTACAGGGAGTGGGCTTCCGCTGGTTCACCAGGGCAAATGCTCTGGAGATCGGCGGGCTTACGGGCTTCGCAGTCAATCTTGACGACGGCAGAGTGCAGGTTGTGGCAGAAGGGCCACGTGAGAATTGCCACCGTTTGCTGGAATGGCTTCGCTCCGACGACACACCCGGCCGCGTCGAAGGTGTCACTGAGATCTGGGACACCCCGCGAGGTGGATACGAGGGCTTCGCGATCCGGTGAACCGACCGCGTAATTGATCTCCGTGGAGATCGGCGGACATGCCGGAGGCACCTGCCCACGACAGAAATGACCTGGTGGTTGCCAAGAAAGGCTTGTCATGCCAGGCTGCGCGAGTAAGGATGATCTATACGCCCTTTGGGCCCCGCCGAGAGGCTCCGCCGCACGTTTCGCGGCCGTGAGCCCCCGGGTTTGCCCGTTGATGCGGGGCGTGATCGTGTTGACCGTCAAACTTTTTGGTGAGACTCTGGAAGCCCCGCGCACCTTAGCTGTTTGGCAGTACGAACCGCAGCGATAGCAAGTAACAATCACTGCCGAGCACCGCGGGTGCGAATCCCTCACGACCCACACCGCATTCGGTCGGTCACTCAGTGTGGAGGACCATCCATCATGGCAAAGGCGCTTCTCGGTTACGTCGGCGGTTCCGACCCGCGACTCCTCGCCGAGATGCGACGGCTGCAACAGCGTGTCCAGGACCTAGAATCCGAACTTGTACGGATTCAGTCCGAGAATGACGCGCTCAATGCTGCTGTCGCTCAGCACCCTGAAGAGTCGCTGCTTCACGGCATCGACATCGAAGTACCCCAGCCGGAGCCCGCGCTCACCTGAGCAGGACGTTCCTGACTGGAGCATCGCGCAGGATTGCACAAGATACGCAAGGGACGCCTCGGCGTCCCTTCTTTCTTTTCCGTCCCACCCCTTACAGCTCTTCCTTTACCGTCTGATGTGCCCTGCACCTTCATCGGTGAAACCGAGCATGAAAGGTAGAGTCCCGCTGCGTGCACCTCAAGGCCATGACCCTGCGCGGGTTCAAATCCTTCGCCTCCGCGACGACGCTGCGGTTCGAGCCCGGCATCACCTGCGTCGTGGGCCCCAACGGCTCCGGCAAGTCCAATGTGGTGGACGCGCTCTCGTGGGTCATGGGCGAACAGGGGGCCAAGTCGCTGCGCGGCGGCAAGATGGAGGACGTCATCTTCGCCGGGACGACCGGCCGGCCACCGCTCGGCCGCGCCGAGGTCTCCCTCACCATCGACAACTCCGACGGCGCGCTTCCCATCGACTACGCCGAAGTCACCATCACGCGGATCATGTTCCGCAACGGCGGCAGCGAGTACCAGCTCAACGGTGACACCTGCCGCCTCCTCGACATCCAAGAGTTGCTGTCCGACTCGGGTATCGGCCGCGAGATGCATGTCATCGTCGGCCAGGGCCAGCTCGACTCGGTACTGCACGCGGACCCGATGGGGCGGCGGGCCTTCATCGAGGAGGCCGCGGGCGTACTCAAGCACCGCAAGCGCAAGGAGAAGGCGCTGCGGAAGCTGGACGCGATGCAGGCCAACCTCGCCCGCGTACAGGACCTGACCGACGAACTGCGCCGCCAGCTCAAGCCGCTGGGGCGGCAGGCCGCGGTGGCCCGGCGGGCCGCCGTGATCCAGGCCGATCTGCGCGACGCCCGGCTGCGGCTCCTCGCCGACGATCTCGTACGGCTCCGGGAGGCGCTGAGCAGCGAGATCGCCGACGAGGCCGCGCTCAAGGAACGCAAGGACAGCGCCGAGGCGCAGCTCAAGGCCGCGCTGGCGCGCGAGGCGGAGCTGGAGGACGACGTACGGCGGCTCGCGCCGCGGCTGCAGCGGGCCCAGCAGAGCTGGTACGAACTCTCCCAGCTGGCCGAGCGGGTGCGGGGCACGATCTCGCTGGCCGACGCGCGGGTCAAGAGCGCGACCCAGGCACCGGCGGAGGAGCGGCGCGGCCGCGAGCCCGAGGACATGGAGCGTGAGGCCGCCCGGATCCGTGAGCAGGAGGCGGAGCTGGAGGCCGCGCTGGAGGCGGCGGAGCACGCGCTGGAGGACACCGTCGCGCACCGCGCGGAGCTGGAGCGGGAGCTGGCGGTCGAGGAACGCCGGCTCAAGGATGCCGCACGGGCGATCGCCGACCGGCGCGAGGGACTGGCCAGGCTCAACGGGCAGGTCAACGCGGCCCGTTCGCGGGCGGCCTCCGCGCAGGCAGAGATCGACCGGCTGGCCGCCGCGCGCGACGAGGCCCAGGAGCGGGCCGTCGCCGCACAGGAGGAGTACGAACAGCTCAAGGCCGAGGTCGACGGCCTCGACGCGGACGACTCCGCGCTGGGCGAGCAGCACGACGCGGCCAAGCGCGAGCTGACCGAGGCGGAGGCGGCGCTGAGCGCCGCCCGCGAGGAACTGACCGCGGCCGAGCGCAAGCGCGCCGCCGTGGCCGCCCGCCGCGAGGCGCTCGCCCTGGGCCTGCGCCGCAAGGACGGCACGGGTGCGCTGCTCGCCGCGAAGGACCGGCTGAACGGCTTGCTCGGCCCGGCATCCGAACTCCTCACCGTGACTCCCGGCTACGAGATCCCGGTGGCGGCGGCGCTGGGCACGGCCGCGGACGCGGTCGCCGTGTCCACCCCGGCGACCGCCGCCGAGGCGCTGCGGCTGCTGCGCAAGACCGACGCCGGCCGCGCGGCGATACTGCTGAGCGGCGCGCCCGGCTCCGCAGTGTCCGAGGAGCATCCTGACGGTGCTCCGTACGCCGCCGATCTGGTGCGCGGACCCGAGGAGCTGATGCCCGCAGTGCGCCGGCTGCTGCGCGGCATCGTCGTCGTCGGGACACTGGAGGACGCCGAGGACCTGGTGTACTCGCGGCCCGAGCTCACCGCCGTGACCGCTGAAGGGGACGTCCTCGGGGCGCACTTCGCGCAGGGCGGCTCCGCCGGAGCGCCCAGCCTCCTCGAGGTGCAGGCGTCCGTCGACGAGGCCGCCGCCGAGCTGGAGGAGCTGGCCGTACGGTGCGAGGAGCTGGCCGCCACGCAGCAGCAGGCGGCCGGGCGGCGCAGTGCGTGTGGCGCGCTCGTCGAGGAGTTGGGGGAGCGGCGCCGTGCCGCGGACCGCGAGAAGTCCGCGGTCTCCGGGCAGCTGGGGCGGCTCTCCGGGCAGGCGCGGGGTGCCGCGGGCGAGGCCGAGCGGACGACCGCGGCCGCCGCCCGGGCGCAGGAGGCGCTGGAGCGGGCCCGGGAGGAGGCCGAGGAGCTGGCCGAGCGGCTGCTGGTCGCCGAGGAGGCCCCCGCGGAGGAGGAGCCCGATACGCATGTACGGGACCGGCTCGCCGCCGACGGTGCCAACGCCCGCCAGACCGAGATGGAGGCCCGCCTTCAGGTCCGTACGCACGAGGAGCGTGTGAAGGGGCTCGCGGGCCGCGCCGATGCGCTCGACCGGGGAGCGCGCGCCGAGCGCGAGGCACGGGCGCGCGCCGAACAGCGGCGCGCCCGGCTGCGGCACGAGGCGGAGGTCGCCGCCGCGGTGGCAAGTGGCGCCCGCCAACTGCTGGCGCACGTCGAGGTCTCGCTGGTGCGGGCCGGGGCCGAGCGGGTGGCCGCCGAGGCGGCCAAGGCCGAGCGCGAGCAGGATCTGACGGCCGCCCGCAACGAGGGGCGCGACCTCAAGAGCGAGTTCGACAAGCTCACCGACTCGGTGCACCGGGGCGAGGTGCTCGGTGCGGAGAAGCGGATGCGGATCGAGCAGCTGGAGACCAAGGCCCTTGAGGAGCTCGGTGTGGAGCCGGCCGGGCTGATCGCCGAGTACGGGCCGGACCAGCTGGTGCCGCCGTCCCTGCCCGCGGAGGGCGAGGAGCTGCCGGAGGACCCGGAGCATCCGCGCAATCAGCCGACGGCGTTCGTACGCGGTGCGCAGGAGAAGCGGCTCAGGTCCGCCGAACGGGCGTATCAGCAGCTCGGAAAGGTGAACCCGCTCGCGCTGGAGGAGTTCTCGGCGCTGGAGGAGCGGCACAAGTTCCTCTCCGAGCAGCTTGAAGACCTGAAGAAGACCAGGGCCGACCTGCTGCAGGTGATCAAGGAGGTCGACGAGCGCGTCGAGCAGGTCTTCACCGAGGCGTACCGGGACACAGCGCGCGAGTTCGAGGGTGTCTTCTCGCGGCTCTTCCCCGGCGGCGAGGGGCGGCTGATCCTGACCGATCCCGACAACATGCTCGCCACGGGCGTGGACGTCGAGGCCCGGCCGCCCGGCAAGAAGGTCAAGCGGCTCTCGCTGCTGTCGGGCGGCGAGCGGTCCCTGACGGCCGTCGCACTGCTGGTGTCGATCTTCAAGGCCCGGCCGAGCCCGTTCTATGTGATGGACGAGGTCGAGGCGGCGCTCGACGACACCAACCTCCAGCGGCTGATCCGGATCATGCAGGAGCTCCAGGAGTCGTCGCAGCTGATCGTCATCACGCACCAGAAGCGGACGATGGAGGTCGCGGACGCGCTGTACGGCGTCTCCATGCAGGGTGACGGCGTCTCGAAGGTCATCAGCCAGCGCCTTCGCTGATCAGTCTTCGACCGGTCTCCGTTCAACCTTCACAACTCTTCAAGTCTTGAACACAAGTGGACCCAGCCGTGGTGCTCACTCGGGGGACCCCGGGTCTTGACTTCGAAACTTGAACGAATAGTCTCTGCAACGTTGCTTTTACCTTCAAGTGGTGGGCGTGTGGAGTTGTGTGCCACTTGAAGGGCTCGCCCACGCCCGGCGACGCTGCCGGACGGCCCCAGGAGTACACGTGACCAGCACTGCGCAGCCGCCGTCCGGAGCCCGTGAGGCCCATCCCGAACATCTCGGCCATGTCATCTTCATCACGGCCGCCGCCGCGATGGGCGGCTTTCTCTTCGGCTACGACAGCGCCGTCATCAACGGCGCCGTCGAGGCCATCAGGGACCGCTACGACATCGGCTCCGGGACGCTCGCCCAGGTCATCGCCATCGCCCTGATCGGCTGTGCCATCGGCGCCGCGACCGCCGGCCGGATCGCCGACCGCATCGGCCGCATCCGCTGTATGCAGATCGCCGCCGTGCTCTTCACCATCAGCGCCGTCGGCTCGGCGCTGCCCTTCGCCCTCCTGGACCTCGCCTTCTGGCGCATCATCGGCGGCTTCGCCATCGGCATGGCCTCCGTCATCGGCCCCGCCTACATCGCCGAGGTCTCCCCGGCCGCCTACCGCGGCCGCCTCGCCTCCTTCCAGCAGGCCGCGATCGTCATCGGCATCGCCATCTCCCAGCTGGTGAACTACGGCATCCTGCAGCTGGCCGACGGCGACCAGCGCGGCGAGATCGCCGGCATCGAGGCCTGGCAGTGGATGCTCGGCGTCATGGTCATCCCGGCCGTGGTGTACGGACTGCTGTCCTTCGCGATCCCCGAGTCGCCGCGCTTTCTGATCTCCGTCGGCAAGGTCGACAGGGCGAAGGAGGTCCTCACCGAGGTCGAGGGCCGGCATGTCGACCTGGACGCCCGCGTCGCCGAGATCGACCATGCGATGCGCAGCGAGCACAAGTCGACCTTCAAGGACCTGCTGGGCAGCCGCTTCAACTTCCTGCCCATCGTCTGGGTCGGTATCGGGCTCTCGGTCTTCCAGCAGCTCGTCGGCATCAACGTCGCGTTCTACTACTCATCGACGCTGTGGCAGTCCGTCGGCATCGACCCGGCCGGCTCGTTCTTCTACTCGTTCACCACGTCGATCATCAACATCATCGGCACCGTGATCGCGATGGTCTTCGTGGACAGGATCGGCCGCCGCCCGCTCGCCCTCATCGGCTCGGCCGGCATGGCGATCGCGCTGGCCTTCGAGGCCTGGGCCTTCTCCGCCGATCTCGTCGACGGCAAGCTGCCCACCACCCAGGGCGTCGTCGCCCTGGTCGCCGCCCATGTCTTCGTGCTCTTCTTCGCCCTCTCATGGGGCGTCGTGGTCTGGGTCTTCCTCGGCGAGATGTTCCCGAACAGGATCCGCGCCGCCGCGCTCGGCGTCGCCGCGTCCGCGCAGTGGATCGCCAACTGGGCCATCACCGCGAGCTTCCCGAGCCTGGCGGACTGGAACCTCTCGGGCACGTACATGATCTACACATTCTTCGCCGTGCTCTCGATCCCCTTCGTGCTCAAGTTCGTGAAGGAGACCAAGGGCAAGGCGTTGGAGGAGATGGGCTAATCCCCGCTGCCCCTCTTCTCACCAACTGCCCCGGCTCGCCCTCCTCTAGAGGTTCTTGAGCCGGGGCAGAACGTTCTCGCACAGCAGCTGAAGGCTGCGCCAGCCCTCGTCCACCGGCATCCCGCCGCACAGCGGATGCAGCACCAGGCTGTCCCCGCCGAGCGTCACGCACTCGTCCGGCGTGACGATCCGGTACACGCCCTCGGCGCGCAGCTCCTCGACCGTCGTCGCCTTCGAGCGCACCGCCGAGCGGATGTCCTTCGACTGCCAGGACGCGTACGTCCGCGCCTCGTGCAGGAAGTGCGGGCCGTACTCCGCCCACGTACGGTCCGGGTCCTGAGAGATGTGCAGCAGCGGAGTCTTCTCCGCCGGCATCATCGTCCAGCCCTCTGTCCCGTACTCGGCGCGCTTCTCGTGGTAGTACGCCTCCAGCTCCGGCAGATGCGCGCTCGGGAAGAACGGCAGCCCGAACCGGGCGGCGCGGCGGGCCGCCGCCTGCGAGGAGCCGCCCACCAGCAGCAGCGGATGCGGCTGGGTGTAGGGACGCGGGGTGACCCGGACCGTGCGGCCGCGGTACTCGAAGGGCTCACCCGTCCACGCCTGGAGCAGCGTCTCGAGCAGCTCGTCCTGGAGCTTGCCGCGCCGGCTCCACTCGACGCCCAGCTGCTCGTACTCCTCCGGCCGGTAGCCGATGCCCGCGACCGTGACCAGCCGGCCTTTGCCGATCAGATCGAGTACGGCGATGTCCTCGGCCAGCCGCAGCGGATCGTAGAGCGGGCCGATGATCGCGGAGACGGTGACCGCGATACGGCGCGTGGAGCCGAGGACCGAGCCGGCGAAGACGAAGGGGGAGGGCAGCCAGTTGTTGGCGGCGCCGTGGTGCTCCTCGGTCTGGATGGTGTCGACACCGCGGTCGTCGGCGTACGCGGCCATCTCCAGGGCGGCACGGTAGCGGGCCGCGAGGGTCTCGGGTGTCGCCTCGGGAGCGACGAGATTGAAGCGGGCCACTGTAAAGGCCATGGGAAGGTCCCCCTCCGCCGGGTATGAACATGGCGAAGGGGGACGGTAGCTGACGTTGCGTCAGATAGAAAGACGTCAGACAGAAAGAGACGTCAGACGGAAAGAGACACAGGCTCGGCTTCCGCGACGCGCTCGGCCATCGCCTGCCTGAACGCCACCGCGAGCAGCGTCAGGAAGAAGATGAACGCGGGCCGGGCGACGGACCGGCCCGGCCCGCGGGGTCAGAGACCCCTGCGAGGAGAACGAATCGTCAGCGGGAGGTCACGCATACTGGACGGGTTATGGACATCGTCATCCTTGCTGTAGTCATCGCCCTGGTCGCGGTCGGCGCGATCAGCGGGCTCGTGGTCGGCAGCCGCAAGAAGAAGCAGCTGCCGCCCTCGGCACCGTCGAGCACGCCGACCATCACTGCCCCGCCCGCCGAGCCTCAGGTCGGTGAGGACGCCGCACCGACGGTCGAGGAGCCGCGCCGCACGATCGAGGAGGTCGACCTCCCCGAGGCCGCGGCTCCGGTCGTCGTCGAGGAACCCGCGGCGCCGCCGGCCCCCGAGATCGAGGTCCCTGAGCCGACCGCCGGCCGGCTGGTCCGGCTGCGCGCCCGCCTCGCCCGCTCCCAGAACTCCCTCGGTAAGGGACTGCTCACGCTGCTGTCCCGGGACAACCTCGACGAGGACACCTGGGAGGAGATCGAGGACACCCTCCTCACCGCGGACGTCGGCGTGGCGCCGACCCAGGAACTCGTGGAGCGGCTGCGCGAGCGGGTGCGGGTGCTCGGTACGCGTACGCCCGACGAGCTGCGCTCCCTGCTGCGCGAGGAGCTGCTGCACCTGCTCGGCACCGACTTCGACCGCGCGGTGAAGACCGAGAGCGGCCCGGACACCCCGGGCGTCGTCATGGTCGTCGGCGTCAACGGCACCGGAAAGACCACGACGACCGGCAAGCTGGCGCGGGTGCTGGTCGCGGACGGCCGCTCGGTGGTGCTCGGCGCGGCGGACACGTTCCGCGCGGCGGCGGCGGACCAGCTGCAGACCTGGGGCGAACGGGTCGGCGCGCGCACGGTGCGCGGCCCCGAGGGCGGCGACCCGGCGTCGATCGCGTTCGACGCGGTCAAGGAGGGCATCGCCGAGGGCGCGGACGTCGTACTCATCGACACGGCGGGCCGGCTGCACACCAAGACGGGCCTGATGGACGAGCTCGGCAAGGTCAAGCGCGTGGTCGAGAAGCACGGCCCGCTGGACGAGATCCTGCTGGTCCTGGACGCCACGACGGGGCAGAACGGCCTGGTGCAGGCGCGGGTGTTCGCGGAGGTCGTGGACATCACCGGCATCGTGCTGACGAAGCTGGACGGTACGGCGAAGGGCGGCATCGTGATCGCGGTCCAGCGGGAGCTGGGCGTACCGGTGAAGCTGGTGGGGCTGGGGGAGGGCCCGGACGATCTGGCGCCCTTCGAGCCGGAGGCGTTCGTCGACGCGCTGATCGGCGAGTAGCTGTGACCTGGGGCTCCGCCCCCGGACCTCCACTCCTCAAACGCTGGAGGGGCTGAAAATCAAGCCCCTCCGGCGATTGGGCGCGGGGTTCGGGGCGGAGCCCCGACTCGTGCGTCAGGGCGACGTGCGGTGGCAGACATACGCCAGCGTGCCCAGCAGCAGCCGCGCCTCCGGCGGCGCCGTCGCCGTGTCCAGGGACGGCGCCCGCAGCCAGCTCACCGGGCCCAGACTGCCGTGGTCCGATGGCGGGGCCGTGATGTGGGTGCCCGGGCCCAGGCAGTGGAGGTCCAGGTCCGCGTCGTCCCAGCCCATGCGGTAGAGCAGCTGCGGGAGCTCCGCCGAGGCGCCGGGCGCGACGAAGAACTGGCAGCGGCCGTCCGGGGTGGCCGAGACCGGGCCGAGCGGGAGGCCCATCCGCTCCAGGCGCACCAGCGCGCGCCGGCCGGCCGGGGCCGCGACGTCGAGGATGTCGAAGGTGCGCCCGACGGGCAGCAGCAGCGACGCGCCCGGCACCTCCGCCCACGCCTTGGTGACCTCGTCCAGCGTCGCGCCGGCCGGGACTTCGGCGGCGAAGCCGAGCGGGTGGGCGCCGGGGGACGTACAGTCCGGGGCGCCGCAGGAGCACTGGCCGGACGCGGCTCGCGCGCCCGGGACCACGGCCCAGCCCCACAGCCCGGTGTACTCGGCCACCGCTGTGCACTCTGCCGTGCGGCCGCGGCGCCGTGAGCCGGGCCTGATCTCCCTGGTCCCCCGGATGCCGCCGATCGTGAAGCCCATGCCCCCTCCAACGGGTCCGACTCGCCGGTGGTTACGACCCGAAGTCTCCTCGTAACACTGCGTCGCAGCCGGTGAAGGTCCGGCGGCGCACAGTAGCGCGAGGGGTGGTGCGGATCCTGCCGCGCGCCTGTGCGTGCAACGCTCCGCTGCCTCCTGATCGTCGTATGTCAAGTGAATCGCGCCCGACAGCAAGGGAGTTCATTCGATGGGGTGGCGAATGGTGGCGTTTCTGGAATCGCCCTCGCTGGAGGGGTGATCGTAGGGTTACTTTCAGTACACGAGTCCTGGAGTTCCGCGCATCCTTGGGTATGCCGGGGGCAACTCGGTTCCCTGTTCGACGGGGCGCAACCTCCATACGGACAGTCGCAACTCACGGCATTCTGGTAGGGGTTCAGGCGACAGTGGCTTTGGCGGATGGGGGCGTTCCAGTGAGCGGCAGCGGCGCAGACGGTACGAATACCGGCAAGCGTCCGAACGAGCAGTTGAGCTCGTGGTTCGTGCGCAGCGGTTGGTCGAAGGGCGAGCTGGCGCGCCAAGTGAACCGCCGGGCGCGCCAGATGGGCGCACACCACATCAGCACCGACACCTCTCGGGTGCGGCGCTGGCTCGACGGCGAGCAGCCGCGCGAGCCGATTCCGCGCATCCTCTCCGAGCTGTTCTCCGAGCGCTTCGGCAGCGTCGTCGCCATCGAGGACATCGGACTCCGCTCGGCGCACCAGTCACCTTCGGTGTCCGGGGTCGACCTGCCCTGGGCCGGACCGCAGACCGTAGCCCTGCTCAGCGAGTTCTCGCGCAGCGACCTGATGCTGGCGCGGCGCGGCTTCCTCGGGACCTCGCTCGCCCTGGCCGCGGGCCCCGCCCTCGTCGAGCCGATGCAGCGCTGGCTGGTGCCGTCCCCGGGCGGCGAGCCGGGAGCGCCCGAGTCGTCGGCTGTTCCGCGCAGGGCCTCCCGGCTATCCAAGCCCGAGCTGGACCTGCTGGAGGCCACCACCGCGATGTTCCGCCAGTGGGACGCCCAGTGCGGCGGCGGACTGCGGCGCAAGGCCGTTGTGGGCCAACTCCACGAGGTCACCGACCTGTTGCAGGAGCCGCAGCCCGCGGCCACCGCCACGCGGCTGTTCAGGTGCGCCGCCGAGCTCGCGGAGCTGGCCGGCTGGATGAGTTACGACGTCGGTCTGCAGCCCACCGCGCAGAAATACTTCGTCCTCGCGCTGCACGCCGCGAAGGAGGCGGCGGACAAGCCGCTCGGCTCGTACATCCTGTCCTCCATGAGCCGCCAGATGATTCACCTCGGGCGGCCCGACGACGCCCTGGAACTCGTCCATCTCGCGCAGTACGGCAGCCGCGACTGCGCCACCCCGCGCACTCAGGCGATGCTGTATGCGATGGAGGCCCGCGCCTACGCCAACATGGGCCAGCCCAGCAAGTGCAAGCGAGCCGTCCGGATGGCCGAGCACACCTTGTCCGACGCCGGTCTCGACGGCGAGCCGGAGCCCGACTGGACCCGCTTCTTCTCCGAGGCCGAGCTCAATGGCGAGAACGCCCACTCCTACCGCGACCTCGCCTACGTGGCCGGCCGCAGCCCCACGTACGCCTCGCTCGCCGAGCCGGTGATGGAGCGGGCCGTCGAACTCTTCGGCAAGGACGACGAGCACCAGCGTTCGTACGCACTCAACCTGATCGGCATGGCCACGGTCCATCTGCTGAAGAGGGAGCCCGAGCAGTCCATGGTCCTTGCCGACCGGGCGCTCACCGTCGCCAAGCGGGTCCGCTCCGAGCGGGTCAACACCCGTCTGCGCAAGACCGTCGACACGGCGGCCCGGGACTTCGGTGACGTGGCCGAGGTCGCCCACTTCACCGACCTGCTCACCTCTCAGCTGCCCGAGACCGCGCAAGCGGTCTGAGCGGCGGCGCCCCACAGGCCCCGGCCGCGACGCACCCCGAACAGTCCGACTCGGCTCCCCCGTGCCAGGTCAACCGGGTGCCGTCGCGGCCGGTCCCTCTTTACGGCGATACCGCCCCCGCCGGCGCGGAGGCGGTTGCTCGCCACCGAGGTCCTCAATCCAATGGTTGCGGCATGGTAACGCTGTCCCGTACGCGAGCCCGGCAGTTCATCGGTGCGTAACACGCAGGACCCGTTCGTCACTGCGGCGAAACATCGTGCGGCATCGACGGAAACCGCATTGGGCCAATCTCAGGGCGCATAACCGGCCCGCCCACTGTCCGCACAGGCTTCGCCCGCACGCGGCCGCACCGACGACGAGGAGACGCCGATGCCTCCAGGCATCTCGACGCTTGCAGCAGACACTCCGACACTGTCTTCTGCCAACACCGGGTTCATGCTCATCTGCTCCGCGCTCGTGATGATCATGACGCCGGGCCTGGCCTTCTTCTACGGAGGCATGGTCCGGGTCAAGAGCACGCTCAACATGCTGATGATGAGCTTCATCAGCCTCGGGATCGTCACGATCCTTTGGGTGCTGTACGGATTCAGCGCCACCTTCGGCACGGACAAGGGCGGCTTCATCGGCTGGACCTCGGACTATGTCGGACTGAGTGGCCTCGGTATCACCCAGCTGTGGGACGGCTACACCATCCCGGTGTACGTCTTCGCCGTCTTCCAGCTGATGTTCGCGATCATCACCCCCGCCCTGATCAGCGGCGCGCTCGCCGACCGCGTGAAGTTCAGCGCCTGGGCGCTGTTCGTCGCGCTGTGGGTCACCGTCGTGTACTTCCCGGTCGCGCACTGGGTGTGGGGCGCGGGCGGCTGGCTCTTCGAGCTCGGTGTCATCGACTTCGCGGGCGGCACCGCCGTCCACATCAACGCCGGAGCCGCGGCCCTCGGCGTGATCCTGGTCATCGGCAAGCGCGTCGGCTTCAAGAGGGACCCGATGCGGCCGCACAGCCTGCCGCTGGTGATGCTCGGCGCCGGACTCCTGTGGTTCGGCTGGTTCGGCTTCAACGCCGGCTCCTGGCTGGGCAACGACGACGGCGTCGGCGCGGTGATGTTCATCAACACCCAGGTCGCCACCGCCGCCGCGATGCTCGCCTGGCTGGCGTACGAGAAGATCCGCCACGGTGCGTTCACCACGCTCGGCGCCGCCTCCGGCGCGGTCGCCGGTCTGGTCGCCATCACTCCGTCCGGCGGCGCCGTCAGCCCGCTCGGTGCGATCGCCGTCGGCGCCATCGCAGGTGTGCTCTGCGCCATGGCCGTCGGCCTGAAGTTCAAGCTGGGCTACGACGACTCCCTCGATGTCGTCGGTGTCCACCTCGTCGGCGGTGTCGCCGGCTCGCTGCTCGTCGGCCTCTTCGCCACCGGCGGTGTCCAGTCCGACGTCAAGGGCCTCTTCTACGGCGGCGGTCTCGACCAGCTCGGCAAGCAGGCCGTGGGTGTCTTCGCGGTACTGGCCTACTCTCTGGTGGCATCGGCGGTCCTCGCCTTCCTCCTCGACAAGACCATCGGTATGCGGGTGGACGAGGATGTAGAGGTCTCCGGTATCGACCAGGACGAGCACGCCGAGACGGCGTACGACTTCAGCGGTGCGGGCGGCGGTGCAGGCTCCCGCAAGGCCGTACCCGCGCCGAGCGACACCGTGGCAGCCGCAGCTCCGATCAAGAAGGTGGACGCATGAAGCTCATCACCGCAGTCGTGAAGCCACACAGGCTGGACGAGATCAAGGAGGCCCTGCAGGCCTTCGGCGTCCAGGGGCTCACGGTCACGGAGGCCAGCGGATACGGCCGGCAGCGCGGCCACACCGAGGTCTACCGCGGCGCGGAGTACACCGTCGACCTGGTCCCCAAGATCCGTATAGAGGTACTGGTCGAGGACGGCGACGCCGAACAGCTCATCGATGTCGTCGTCAAGGCGGCCCGTACGGGCAAGATCGGTGACGGCAAGGTGTGGAGCGTGCCGGTCGACACGGCGGTACGGGTGCGGACCGGCGAACGCGGCCCGGACGCGCTGTAAACGCTCAACAGAACAGGAGCTGCTGGGTGACGAGCCTCGAAACGACCACCGAAGCCGAAGACTCGGGACCCAGCGGTTATGCGGCGGCCCGGCTGCGCCTTCTCAATGAGAAGGGGCGGTCCGGGCCGCCGCGCCGTGCTGCCCTCGCCAAGCTGACGGACGACTGGCTGTCCGCGCTGTTCGCCACCGCCACGCTGGAGGCCGGGGTGCGGGGCGCGGCGCTCGTCGCCGTCGGCGGCTACGGGCGCGGCGAGTTGTCGCCACGCAGCGACCTCGATCTGCTCCTGCTGCACGACGGGGGCGCGGACGCGGGCGCGATCGCCGCTCTCGCGGACCGGATCTGGTACCCGGTGTGGGATCTGGGGCTGGCGCTCGACCACTCCGTACGCACCCCGGGCGAGGCCCGCAAGGTCGCGGGCGACGACCTCAAGGTGCAGCTGGGGCTCCTCGACGCGCGTCCGGTCGCGGGCGATCTGGGGCTGGTGGCCGGGCTGCGTACCACCGTACTGGCCGACTGGCGCAACCAGGCGCCCAAGCGGCTGCCCGAACTGGACGAGCTCTGCCGCGAACGGGCCGAGCGGCAGGGCGAGTTGCAGTTCCTGCTGGAGCCCGATCTGAAGGAGGCACGGGGCGGACTGCGCGATGCCACAGCGCTGCGCGCCGTCGCCGCGTCCTGGCTCGCCGACGCGCCGCGCGAAGGACTCGCGGAGGCGCGCAGGATCCTGCTGGACGCCCGGGACGCACTCCATCTCGTCACCGGACGGGCAACCGACCGCCTCGCGCTCCAGGAGCAGGACCAAGTCGCGACCGAGCTCGGCCTGTTGGACGCCGACGCGCTGCTGCGGCAGGTGTACGAGGCGGCGCGGACCGTCTCGTACGCCACCGACGTCACCTGGCGTGAGGTGCACCGGGTGCTCAAGGCCCGCTCCGTACGGCCCCGGCTGCGGGCCATGCTGGGCGGCGGCCGCACCCCGCAGCCCGAGCGCAGCCCGCTCGCCGAGGGCGTCGTCGAGCAGGACGGCGAGGTGGTGCTCGCCCGCGCCGCCAAGCCCGAGCGCGACCCCGTCCTCCCGCTGCGGGCCGCGGCCGCCGCCGCCCAGTCCGGCCTGCCTATCTCCCTGCACGCGGTACGGCGGCTCGCGGCCACCACCCGCCCGCTGCCCGTGCCCTGGCCCGCCGAGGCCCGCGAAGAGCTCGTCACCCTGCTCGGCGCGGGGGAGTCGACGGTCGGCGTCTGGGAGGCGCTGGAGGCCGAGGGCCTGATCACACGGCTGCTCCCGGACTGGGAGCGCGTACGGTGCCGGCCGCAGCGCAACCCCGTGCACACCTGGACCGTCGACCGGCATCTGGTCGAGGCGGCGGTCAAGGCCTCCTCGCTCACCCGCCGGGTCGGCCGCCCCGACCTGCTGCTGATCGCCGCCCTGCTGCACGACATCGGCAAGGGCTGGCCCGGTGACCACTCCGTGGCGGGCGAGACCATCGCCAAGGACGTCGCCGCGCGGATCGGCTTCGACCGGGCCGATGTGGCCGTCATCGCCACGCTCGTACGCCACCATCTGCTGCTCATCGAGACGGCGACCCGGCGCGATCTGGACGACCCGGCGACGGTCGCTTCCGTCGCCGCCATCGTCGGATCGGCGGGCACCTTGGAGCTGCTGCACGCGCTCACCGAGGCCGACGCGCTCGCCACCGGACCCGCGGCCTGGTCCTCCTGGCGCGGCTCGCTCGTCGCGGACCTGGTGAAACGGGTCACGGCGGTCCTCGCGGGCGACGCCCCGGCGGAACCGGAGCCCGCCGCTCCCAGCGCCGAACAGGAACGGCTCGCCATCGAGGCGCTGCGTACGGGCGAGCCGGTGCTCGCGCTGCACGCCCAGGCCGAGCCGTCCGCCGGCGACGAGCCCGAGCCCGTCGGTGTGGAGCTGCTGATCGCGCTACCCGACCAGCCCGGCGTGCTTCCTGCCGCGGCCGGGGTGCTGGCCCTGCACCGGCTGACCGTACGCGCCGCGGATCTGCGCTCGATCGAGCTGCCCAGCGAACTCGGCGAGCCCTCGGGCGTACTGCTGCTGAGCTGGCGGGTGGCGGCCGAGTACGGATCGCTCCCGCAGGCCGCCAGGCTCCGCGCCGATCTCGTACGGGCCCTGGACGGTTCGCTCGACATCCCGGCCAGGCTCGCCGAACGGGAGGCCGCGTATCCGCGCCGCCGCGGGGTCAAGGCCCCGCCGCCGAGGGTGACGGTCGCACCGACGGACTCCCGGCTCGCGACGGTGATCGAGGTCCGCGCACAGGACGCCCCGGGCCTGCTGCACCGCATCGGCCGCGCGCTGGACGAGTCGGCGCTACGGGTGCGCAGCGCCCATGTCTCCACCCTGGGCGCGAACGCCGTCGACGCCTTCTATGTGACGGGCGCCGACGGAGCGCCGCTGCCCCCGGAGCAGGCCTCCCAGACGGCCCGCGCGCTGGAGGCGATGCTGCGCGCCTGAGGTGAGACCCCCACTGCGCCTGAGGTGAGACCCCCCACGGGGCAGACCCCACCGCGCGCGGCCGGATACTCTGGGGGGCACTGTCCGCCCGCCCCCGACATCTGAGGATCCGCGACCGCCGTGTTCGACACCCTCTCCGACCGCCTTGCCGCGACATTCAAGAACCTCCGGGGCAAGGGCCGCCTGTCCGAGGCGGACATCGACGCCACGGCGCGCGAGATCCGTATCGCGCTCCTCGAAGCGGACGTGGCGCTGCCCGTCGTCCGGGCCTTCATCAAGCAGGTCAAGGAGCGTGCGGCCGGCTCCGAGGTCTCGCAGGCGCTGAACCCCGCCCAGCAGGTCATCAAGATCGTCAACGAGGAGCTCATCGGCATCCTCGGTGGCGAGACCCGGCGCCTCCGCTTCGCCAAGCAGCCGCCGACCGTGATCATGCTCGCGGGCCTGCAGGGTGCCGGTAAGACGACGCTGGCCGGAAAGCTGGGTCTGTGGCTCAAGGGCCAGGGGCACTCTCCGCTGCTCGTCGCGTGTGACCTGCAGCGCCCCAACGCCGTCAACCAGCTCGCCGTGGTCGCCGAGCGCGCGGGCGTCTCGGTGTACGCGCCGGAGCCGGGCAACGGCGTCGGTGACCCGGTCAAGGTCGCCAAGGACTCCATCGAGCACGCCAGGACCAAGCAGTTCGATGTCGTCATCGTCGACACCGCTGGACGCCTCGGAATCGACCAGGAGCTGATGCAGCAGGCCGCGGACATCCGCGACGCCGTCAGCCCCGACGAGATCCTCTTCGTCGTCGACGCGATGATCGGTCAGGACGCGGTCAACACCGCGGAGGCCTTCCGCGACGGCGTCGGCTTCGACGGCGTCGTGCTGTCGAAGCTCGACGGAGACGCCCGCGGTGGTGCCGCGCTCTCCGTCGCGCATGTCACAGGCCGCCAGGTCATGTTCGCGTCGAACGGCGAGAAGCTGGACGACTTCGACACGTTCCACCCGGACCGCATGGCGTCCCGCATCCTCGGCATGGGCGACATGCTCAGCCTGATCGAGAAGGCCGAGCAGACCTTCAGCCAGGAAGAGGCCGCCAAAATGGCCTCCAAGCTGGCGAGCAGCCAGGGCAAGGACTTCACGCTCGACGACTTCCTGGCGCAGATGGAGCAGGTCAGGAAGATGGGCTCCATCTCCAAGCTGCTCGGGATGCTGCCCGGCATGGGGCAGATCAAGGACCAGATCAACAACATCGACGAGCGGGACGTGGACCGTACCGCCGCGATCATCAAGTCGATGACCCCGGCCGAGCGCCACGACCCGACGATCATCAACGGTTCGCGCCGGGCGCGCGTCGCCAAGGGCTCCGGCGTCGAGGTCAGCGCGGTGAAGAGCCTGGTGGAGCGGTTCTTCGAGGCCCGCAAGATGATGTCGAAGATGGCGCAGGGCGGCGGCATGCCGGGGATGCCCGGGATGCCGGGCATGGGTGGCGGCCCCGGCCGTCAGAAGAAGCAGGTCAAGCAGGCCAAGGGCAAGCGCAAGAGCGGCAACCCGATGAAGCGCAAGGCCGACGAGCAGGCGGCCGCGGCGCGTCGCGAGCAGGCGGGGCAGGGCGGGGCGTTCGGACTGCCGGCCGGCGAGGCGGGCAAGGACTTCGAGCTGCCCGACGAGTTCAAGAAGTTCATGGACTGACGCCTGCGCTGGAGTGCACTGAGGGCCCGCGGCCGGACCGGCCGCGGGCCCTTCCGCGTTCCTGCGACCGAGGCACTCGTGCTCCTGCGGCTCCTGCCGCTCCGGCTGCGAGCCTTCGGCTGGCGACGCATCTGGATCCGTCGGTGGCAGCGCGTGAGGGCGCCCTGTCCCTCCGGCGGGGCAGCGGCCCGCACCGCCGCGGCGCGAAGCTGCCGCCTCCGGGGGCCGGGGCTTGCCCCGGTCGTGGAAGGGCGGGAGGAAGGGCCCGCGGCACCCGCACCCGCACCCCACCGCCCCCAAGCCTCAGCGCGTACGCGCGATCAGGTACCGGAACACGTTCGGCATCCAGACCGTCCCGTCCCGCCGCCGGTACGGATGCAGCGCCTCCGTGATCTCCTTCTCCACCTGCGACTGGTCCGTCGCCCGCACCGCCGCCGCGTACAGCCCCGTCGACAGCAGCCCCCGCACCGCGCTCTCCATGTCCGCGTAGCCGAACGGGCACGCCACCCGCCCCGAGCCGTCCGGCTTCAGGCCTGCCTGGGCCGCGACGTCCTCGAGGTCGTCCCGCAGCGCCGGACGCCAGCCGCCGGCCGAGCGCAGGCGCTCGGTCAGCCGGCCCGCCAGCCGCAGCACCCCGGACGTGGCGCAGCGCTCCGGCGGGCCCCAGCCCGTGAGCACTACCGCGCTGCCGCGGTCCGAGCGCGCGACGGCCGCCTCCAGCGCAGGACCGAGCCCCTCGGAGTCACCCGCCACGCAGCCGATCGGCTGAAACGCCGTGATCAGGTTGTACGCCGGCCGAGTGGGATCCACATCGGCCGCGGCCAGGGCATCCGCGTCCAGCAGCTCGGCGACCCCCGGGCCGCCGCCACCGCTCCCAATGTCCTGAGCCGCAGCCGCAGCCGCAGCCGCAGCCGCAGCCGGAGCCGGAGCCGCAGCCGGAGCCGGAGCCGCAGCCGGAGCCGCAGCCGTCGCCGGGGCTGCCGCCGCGGCCGAACCCATCCGCTCCCGCGCCAGCGCCAGCCGCTCGCGGTCCGAATCCGCCCCGGTCACCCTCGCCCCGCGCGACGCCGCGATCAGCAGCGCAAGACCCGAGCCACAGCCGAGGCCCAGCAGACGCGTCCCGGAGCCGACCTCCAGGCGCTCGTAGACCGCCTCGTACAGCGGTACCAGCATCCGTTCCTGGATCTCGGCCCAGTCCCGGGCACGCGCACACGCCTCCGCCGAGGACGCTGATGTCGACGCGGCCGCCGACATCGCGTGGGTCCGGTGCTGGACGAGCGTTGGTGTCATCGAAAGCGCCCCAATCGCCAAGAGGTCAGCCGAGCCCTGAAGGACAGCCCCCGTGTGCGTACGCCTGCGCCCCCCCGTATGCCAGAGAACTCCGCATGCGTCCTCACGTCCAGGGGTCGTATGGCAATGCTTGTGTACCCCGTGCGTGCGCCCCCGCCGTGCTGGCCGATTCACGCTCAGCACCCGTGTCGCCGTACGATCTGCGCCATGGCAAAGGCACCCGTTCTCACGCCCCAGGCGGAAGATTTCCCGCGCTGGTACCAGGACCTGATCAACAAGGCCGAACTGGCGGACAACGGTCCGGTGCGCGGCACCATGGTCATCCGACCGTACGGATACGGCCTGTGGGAGCGGATGCAGCAGGAGATGGACGCCCGCATCAAGGACGCGGGTGCCCAGAACGCCTACTTTCCGCTCTTCATCCCCCAGTCTTACCTGACACGGGAAGCTGAGCACGTCGAGGGCTTCGCGCCCGAGCTCGCGGTCGTCACTCACGGTGGCGGCAAGGAGCTCGACGAGCCCGTCGTCGTACGCCCCACCTCCGAGACAATCATCAATGACTACTTCTCGAAGTGGATCCAGAGCTACCGCGATCTGCCGCTCCTGATCAACCAGTGGGCGAACGTGGTCCGTTGGGAGATGCGCCCGCGCGTCTTCCTCCGTACGACTGAATTCCTCTGGCAGGAGGGCCACACCGCCCACGCCACCTACGAGGACGCCCGCGACTACGCCGCCTACATCCACAAAGAGGTGTACGCGGACTTCATGATCAACGTGCTCGGCATCGATGTGGTGCTCGGCCGCAAGACCCCCAGGGAGCGGTTCGCGGGCGCCATCAACACCCTCACGCTCGAAGGCATGATGGGCGACGGCAAGGCCCTCCAGATGGGTACGAGCCACGAGCTCGGCACCAACTTCTCCAAGGCCTTCAACACCACGTATCTGTCGAAGGACGGCAAGCAGGAGCTGGCCTGGCAGACCTCCTGGGGCTCCTCCACCCGGATGGTCGGCGGCCTGATCATGTCGCACGGCGACGACAACGGACTGCGCGTCCCGCCCCGCCTCGCGGCCGTCCAGGTCGTGGTCATGGCGATCAAGGGCGACGAAGCGGTCGCCAAGGTCCGTGAGATCGGCGACCAGTTGAAGGCCGCGGGCCTGCGCGTCCAGGTCGACGACCGCACCGACACCCCGTTCGGCCGCCGCGCGGTCGACTGGGAGCTCAAGGGCGTA
The DNA here is from genome assembly GCF_003054555.1 of Streptomyces lunaelactis. Lineage (NCBI taxonomy): Bacteria > Bacillati > Actinomycetota > Actinomycetes > Kitasatosporales > Streptomycetaceae > Streptomyces > Streptomyces lunaelactis. Next base: position 6,139,633 of record NZ_CP026304.1, read on the forward strand.
CCGGTACGGATCGAGGTCGGCCCGCGCGACCTGGAGGCGGGCACCGCGATGCTGGCCCGCCGCATCCCCGGCGGCAAGGAGCCGGTGCGGATCGAGGCGCTGGCCGAGCTGCTGCCCAAGGTCCTCGAGGAGGACCAGGCGCAGCTGCTGAAGGAGTCGCGCGACCGCCGCGAGTCGCGGACCAGCGAGGTCGCGACGATCGAGGAGGCCGCCGAGGCAGCGGCAGCCGGCGGCTGGGCCCGTATTCCGTGGGCGACGCTGGGCCAGGAGGGCGAGGCCAGGCTCGCCGAGCAGTCCGTGTCCGTACGGTGTCTGGTCGCCGAGGACGGGTCGGTGCCGGACGCCGACGACGCCCCGGGTACTGTCGCGATCGTGGCCCGCGCCTACTGACGCGCACGCGCCCGGCGAGGCAACTGATGCCCCGGCGTGCGGACTTCGTCCACGCGCTGGGGCGTACGCCGCTACGTACCACCTTGGTGTGAGCTGTGCAGCTTCTCCGCAGATCAACGCACACGTCCTCGTCACGACGCATCAATGGCAACTGACGGGTACGTGCAAATTATTTGGGATGCCCCGGAATGGAACCCGCGAGCGTCTCGGCTCGTTATCACGACGTGAGCACGACACCACCTGTTCTCGCCGCAGAGCTGGCACAGGCGTGGGCCGATATTCAGCGGCACCACCCCGAGCTGCCGGATCTTGCCGCGCCCGAGTCCCTGATCGGAGAGTCCTCGTCCGCCTGCGGCGCCGAGCTCTCCTTCGAGCGACTGCTCCACGAGGCAGTCCACGGCATCGCCGCCGCCAGAGGTGTCCGCGACACCTCACGCGCCGGCCGCTACCACAACCGCAGATTCCTCGCGATCGCCGAGGAGATGGGCCTGGATCATGTCGATGAGCCGCATCCCAGCAGCGGCTTCTCGCTGGTCGCGCTCAATCCCGAGGCGAAGCGGCGGTACCGCCCCACGATCGAGAGACTCCAGCGCGCCCTCAGGGCGCACACGGTCGCCACGTCCGCCGACAGCAAGCGCACCTTCCGCGGACCGGCCGCCCGCCACGGGTCCTCCGGCGGCGGGGTGCGGGTCAAGGCCGTCTGTGACTGCGGCCGCAATGTCCGCGTCGTCCCCTCGGTCCTCGCTCAGGCGCCGATCGTCTGCGGCGGCTGCGGGAAGCCCTTCCGTATCCCGGAGGTAGTCGGCGCGGCCGGCTGACCGCGTCCACCCGCCGGATCGCGCCGCCGACGGGGGCGGTGCGATACCGGCCAGGTGAGAGTGCGCCGCAGGTGTGTGGCACAATGGCTAGCTGTACTCGACAGCCGCACAGGAACCCTCTCGCCTCCGGCTGACGCGTCCATCGGGCACTCCGAGTACCGCAACCCCACGTGGCATCTCGTTGTGCCCAACCACGTCAAGACCAGGAGACACCACTTCCGTGGCAGTCAAGATCAAGCTGAAGCGTCTGGGCAAGATCCGTTCGCCTCACTACCGCATCGTCGTCGCCGACTCCCGTACCCGCCGTGATGGCCGGGCCATCGAGGAGATCGGCCTGTACCACCCGGTGCAGAACCCCTCGCGCATCGAGGTCAACTCCGAGCGTGCGCTGTACTGGCTGTCCGTCGGCGCCCAGCCGACCGAGCCCGTCATGGCGATTCTGAAGCTCACCGGTGACTGGCAGAAGCACAAGGGCCTGCCGGCCCCGGCGCCGCTGCTCGTCGCCGAGCCGAAGGCCGACAAGCGCGCCGCGTTCGACGCCTTCGCGAAGGCGATCGAGGAGGGCGAGCCGAAGGGTGAGGCCATCACCCCGAAGGCGAAGAAGGCCGACAAGAAGGCGGACGAGGCTGCTGAGGCCCCGTCCACCGAGTCGACCGAGGCCTGAGCATGCTCGAGGAGGCTCTCGAGCACCTCGTGAAGGGCATCGTCGACAACCCGGACGATGTGCAAGTGGCCTCGCGCACTCTGCGCCGCGGTCGCGTGCTCGAGGTCCGGGTACACCCCGACGATCTCGGTAAGGTGATCGGCCGCAATGGCCGCACCGCACGCGCCCTGCGCACCGTCGTGGGCGCCATCGGTGGCCGTGGTATCCGCGTCGACCTCGTCGACGTGGACCAGGTTCACTGACATACGCAGCACCGGCACGGGCCGGGGAGGGCCTTCTGGCCGTCCCCGGCCCGTCGTCGTCTGACAGGAGAGAGTGCCAAGTGCAGTTGGTAGTCGCGCGGATCGGCCGCGCCCACGGGATCAAGGGCGAGGTCACCGTCGAGGTGCGTACGGACGAGCCGGAGCTGCGGCTCGGGCCCGGCGCCGTACTGGCGACCGACCCGGCTTCCGCCGGACCACTGACCATCGAGATCGGCCGGGTGCACAGCGGCCGGCTGCTGCTGCGTTTCGAGGGCGTACGGGACCGTACGGCCGCCGAAGCCCTGCGCAACACCCTGCTGATCGCAGAGGTGGACCCGGCGGAGCACCCGGAGGATCCGGACGAGTTCTACGACCACCAGCTGATGGACCTCGATGTGGTCCTCGCCGACGGTACGGAGATCGGCCGGATCACCGATATCAGCCATCTGCCCTCGCAGGACCTGTTCATCGTGGAGCGGCCCGACGGCCGCGAGGTGATGATCCCCTTCGTCGAGGAGATCGTGACCGAGATCGATCTGGAGAAGCAGCGCGCCGTCATCGCCCCGCCGCCCGGGCTGATCGACGAGAGCGAGGCTGCCCGCGACGAAGTCGCTGATGGACACAGTGCCTCCGGCCGGGACGAGAACTGATGCGGCTCGACGTCGTCACGATCTTCCCCGAGTACCTGGAACCGCTGAATGTCTCGCTCGTCGGCAAGGCACGCGCGCGTGGGCAGCTGGATGTCCGGGTGCACGATCTGCGCCGGTGGACGTACGACCGGCACAACACCGTCGATGACACCCCGTACGGCGGTGGCCCCGGCATGGTCATGAAGACCGAGCCCTGGGGCGACGCCCTGGACGACGCGCTGGCGAGCGGCTACGAGGAGGGCGCGCACGGCCCGGTACTGGTCGTCCCCACCCCCAGCGGCCGCCCGTTCAACCAGGAGCTCGCCGTCGAGCTCTCCGAGCGGCCGTGGCTGATTTTCACGCCCGCCCGCTACGAAGGCATCGACCGCCGGGTCATCGACGAGTACGCGACACGGATGCCGGTCCACGAGGTCTCCATCGGGGACTACGTGCTGGCCGGCGGCGAGGCTGCCGTACTGGTGATCACCGAGGCCGTGGCCCGGCTGTTGCCCGGCGTCCTCGGCAACGCCGAATCGCACCGGGACGACTCCTTCGCACCCGGCGCGATGGCCGATCTGCTGGAGGGACCCGTCTACACCAAGCCCCCCGAGTGGCGCGGGCGCGGCATTCCGGATGTGCTCATCAGCGGGCACCACGGCAAGATCGCGCGCTGGCGGCGGGACGAGGCGCTGCGTCGTACGGCCCTCAACAGGCCCGATTTGATCGAGCGTTGCGAGGCGTCCGCCTTCGACAAGAAGGACCGGGAGATCCTCTCGATCCTGGGCTGGTCACCGGAGCCCGGCGGCCGATTTTGGCGCAGGCCCGAGGCCGTGGAAGAATAGGCCGCTGCTGTGCGTCCGGTCGGCGCCCCTGCCACAGGGGGAACGACGCCCACTCGACGCGGACAGCACCCTGACTCTCATCTCGATCATTCCGCTGATGACCTGTGGCATCGGCGAGGAAGCAGACCACCATGGCTCACCTGCTCGACAACGTCAACGCGGCTTCGCTGCGCAGCGACGTCCCCGCCTTCCGCCCCGGCGACACCGTGAACGTCCACGTTCGCGTCATCGAGGGCAACCGCTCGCGTATCCAGCAGTTCAAGGGCGTTGTCATCCGCCGCCAGGGCGCGGGCGTCAGCGAGACCTTCACGGTCCGCAAGGTCTCCTTCTCCGTCGGCGTCGAGCGCACCTTCCCGGTGCACAGCCCGATCTTCGAGAAGATCGAGCTCATCACCCGCGGTGACGTCCGTCGCGCCAAGCTGTACTTCCTTCGCGAGCTGCGCGGCAAGCGCGCGAAGATCAAGGAGAAGCGCGACAACTGAGCTTCGGCTCACAGTCGTACGCGGCTTTGGATTAAGGACAGTCACAGGCCCGCCGGATAGGCTCTGGGCCCGATGGACACCGAAGCGAAGCACACGGAGCGCGACCGCTCTTCCGCCCCCGAGACCGGGGAAGAGGGAGAGGGGTCGCGCTTCGCGCGTTCGTCACGCCCCTCACGAGGGCTGTCCTGGCGTACGGCGGGGCTGCTCGGCGTCATCTGCACGGTCGTCGTGCTCCTGTTCAGCCACTTCGTTCTGCAGCCCTTCCAGATCCCCAGCAGCTCCATGGAGCCCACCCTGCAGGTCGGTGACCGGGTGCTGGTGAACAAGCTGGCGTACCGTTTCAGCTCGGTGCCCGAGCGCGGGGACGTGGTCGTCTTCGACGGCACGGGATCCTTCGTGCAGGAGGGCGTGCGGGAGAACCCGGTCAGCGCGCTGACGCGCGGGGCGCTCGCCGCCCTGGGGCTGGCCGAGCCCGCCGAGACCGACTTTGTCAAGCGCGTGGTGGGGGTTGGCGGAGACCATGTGGTCTGCTGCGACAGAGGGGGCAGGGTCGAGGTGAACGGCGTACCGGTCGACGAGAGATATCTGCACCCCGACGACGTCCCCTCCGAGGTTCCCTTCGACATCGTCGTCCCGCAGGGCACCCTGTGGGTCATGGGGGACCACCGGAGCAACTCCCGTGACTCCCGTGACCATCTCGGGGAGCCCGGCGGCGGCATGGTGCCCGTCGACAAGGTGATCGGGCGGGCGGACTGGATCGGCTGGCCCATCGGCCGCTGGACCTCGCTGGAGCGGCCCGGCACCTTCTCCGGCGTACCGGACCCGGGACGAATGCCGGGCGGCGCCCATGGGTAACCGTGGGCGTCGCGCGAGCCACCGGGCCGACACCCGGCTGCCGACCGGGACACGGCCGACGAACGGCACCAGGACGCTGCCGGGCCGTGCGGAGCGGCGCAGGCTGGCGCAGAAGGTGAAGCGCAAGCGCCGCCGTTCGGCGGTGAAGGAGATACCCCTCCTGATAACCGTGGCGCTGATGATCGCCCTGGTTCTCAAGACGTTTCTGGTGCAGGCGTTTGTGATCCCGTCGGGCTCGATGGAGCAGACGATCCGGATCCAGGACCGCGTGCTCGTGGACAAACTCACCCCGTGGTTCGGCTCGAAGCCGCAGCGCGGTGATGTCGTCGTCTTCAAGGACCCCGGCGGCTGGCTCAAGCAGGAGAAGGCTCCCGCGAAGGACGATCCGGTCGTTGTCAAGCAGGTGAAACAGGGTCTGACCTTCATCGGGCTGCTGCCGTCGGACGACGAGCAGGACCTGATCAAGCGCGTGGTCGCGGTCGGCGGGGACACCGTGAAGTGCTGCGACAAGGACGGGCGGGTGACCGTCAACGGCGTACCGCTCATCGAGCCCTATCTGAACCCCGGGAACGTTCCCTCGACGCTGAAGTTCGAGGTGAAGGTGCCGGCCGGGCGGATCTTCGTGATGGGTGACCACCGGGCCAACTCGGCCGACTCGCGCTTCCATCTCGACGAGAAGGACCGCGGCACGGTTTCCGAGGACGAGGTCGTGGGGCGTGCGGTCGTCATCGCCTGGCCGATCGGCCACTGGCGGAAGCTGGAAGAGCCGGAGACGTACGCATCCGTCCCGAACGCGCGTGCCGGGGAGACCGCGGCGCTCGGCCGGTCGAATAGTGTGTCCTCTCAGGATCAGAACGGAATGATCCTGCTCCCGAGCCCTGCGGAACTCCCGCTCGTTATGGGAGTGGTGGGCCTGCTCCGATTCCGGGGCAGGCGGTTCGCACGGAGTGAGGAGTGGATGTGGGGGATGTTGCGCTCGGCGCACGATCCGGACACGACGAGCCCGAGGAGAGGCCCGGGAAGCCCGTCGAGTCACCCGCGGCCTTGACGGACGAATCGGCCGGTGTGCCCGGGCCGGCGGGGACGCCGGGCAGTGATGGCTCCGATGGTTCCTGGGGAGCTGAGGGCGGGTCCTCCGAGGGCAGTGGTACGGGACAGAAGAAGCAGCGATCCTTCTGGAAGGAACTGCCGCTCCTGATCGGTATCGCGCTGCTTCTCGCGCTCCTGATCAAGACCTTCCTGGTGCAGGCGTTCTCGATCCCCTCGGACTCGATGCAGAACACCCTGCAGCGGGGCGACCGGGTGCTGGTCGACAAGCTCACCCCGTGGTTCGGCTCGGAGCCCGAGCGGGGCGAGGTCGTGGTCTTCCACGACCCGGGCGGCTGGCTGGACGGTGAGCCCACCCCCGACCCGAACGCCGTGCAGAAGTTCCTCAGCTTCATCGGCCTGATGCCGTCCGCCGAGGAGAAGGACCTGATCAAGCGCACGATCGCGATCGCCGGCGACACGGTGGAGTGCAAGAAGGGCGGCCCGGTCAAGGTCAACGGCAAGGCGCTCGTCGAGCCGTACATCTACCCCGGTGACACCCCCTGCGACGACCAGCCCTTCGGTCCGTTCAAGGTGCCCAAGGACCGGATCTGGGTGATGGGCGACCACCGTCAGAACTCCCAGGACTCCCGCTACCACATGGAAGATGTGAACGGCGGCTTCGTCCCGGTCGACAAGGTTGTCGGACGCGCTGTCGTGGTCGCCTGGCCGATCAACCGCTGGGCCACCCTGCCGGTGCCCGACACCTTCGACCAGGCCGGGATCAACGCCGCTGCCGCCGCCCTCCCGGCCGCGCCCGCGGCGATGGGCCTCGCGGGTGCCCTGCCGATCGTGCTCTGGCGCAGGAGGAGGCTGACCGGCGGGCGTACCGCCGGGTAGGGTGCCGTCCCAGATCGCCGATCCCAGAGGATCGAACGTGACGACTCTCGGGGACCGAATCTCCGAAGTGGGGAGCGCTGGGATGAGCGGAACAGGACGTACGGAAGACGGCCACGGCCGGCTCGGCAATGCACTGTCGGGTCTGGCCGTGGCCGTCGGCTGTGTGCTCTTCCTCGGAGGCTTCATCTGGGGAGCCGTGGTGTACCAGCCGTACACCGTGCCGACCGACTCGATGTCACCGTCCATCGCGGCGGGGGACCGGGTGCTGGCGCAGCGGATCGACGGCGAAAAGGTACGGCGCGGGGACATCGTGGTCTTCCGTGACAAGCAGTGGGGCGATATGCCGATGGTGAAGCGCGTCGTCGGCGTGGGCGGCGACGCGATCGCCTGCTGCGGCGACGGCGGCAAGCTCACCGTCAACGGCAAGGCCATCGAGGAACCGTATCTGCGTACCGAGGGGCCCGCGTCGAACACCTTCACGGCGACGGTGCCCACGGGGCAGCTGTTCCTCCTGGGTGACGAGCGCATGGGCTCGCTGGACTCCCGCAGCCACCTCCAGGACCCGGGGCACGGGTCGGTGCCGCGATCGGCGGTGACGGCCCGGCTGGACGCCGTGGCCTGGCCGCTGGACGGCGGTCTGCTGGACCGGCCGCAGGGATTCGAGGCGCTGCCGGGCGGGGTGTCACAGCTGGGGCCGGTGAAGCTGGTGGTCGGTTCGATCGTGATCGGGGCTGTGCTGATCCTGGGCGGAGCCGCGTACGGTCCGATCGCGCGGCGACTTTCCAGGCCGCGTCGCGGGGCCTCGGGCAGCGGAGGCGGCAGCCGCGGGAAGGCGACCGCGGGTGTCGGCTGAGCCGGTGCCGGGTGAGTCGGCGCCCGGTGAGTCGGTGCCGGGTGACTCGGTGGCGGCCGAGTCGGTGGCGGCTGGGGAGCGGGCGCTCGGCGAGCTGCGGAAGGTCGCCCGGGTCGTCCTGCTCGACCCGCAGGACCGCATTCTGCTGATGCACGGGTACGAGCCCGAGGACCCGGCCGACCGCTGGTGGTTCACGCCGGGCGGCGGCCTGGAGGGCGACGAGACCCGGGAAGAGGCCGCGCTGCGCGAGCTGGCCGAGGAGACCGGGATCACAGAGGTGGAGCTGGGGCCGGTGCTGTGGCGGCGGACGTGTTCGTTCCCGTTCGACGGCCGCCGCTGGGACCAGGACGAGTGGTACTTCCTGGCACGTACCTCGCAGACGGCGACCGCCCCGTGCGGGCTGACGGAGCTTGAGCAGCGCAGCGTCGCGGGGCTGAGGTGGTGGACGTCCGCCGAACTGTCGGCGGCGCGTGAGACGGTGTATCCGACCAGGCTCGCCGCGCTGCTGCGTACGCTGCTCGACGAGGGTCCTCCGGGCGCGCCGGTGGTCCTGGCCCCCGAAATCGTCTAGGGGCGCAGCGGACCGGCGCACAATAGGGGGACGTAAGGCTGAAGGGGAACATGCCATGAGCGCCGAGGACCTCGAGAAGTACGAGACCGAGATGGAGCTGAAGCTCTACCGGGAGTACCGAGATGTCGTCGGGCTGTTCAAATATGTGATCGAGACCGAGCGCCGTTTCTACCTCACCAATGACTACGAGATGCAGGTGCACTCGGTACAGGGCGAGGTCTTCTTCGAAGTCTCGATGGCGGACGCCTGGGTCTGGGACATGTACCGACCGGCCAGATTCGTCAAGCAGGTGCGGGTGCTCACGTTCAAGGACGTGAATATCGAGGAGCTCAACAAGAGCGATCTCGAGCTTCCGGGTGGCTGAGTTATCCACAATCGGTGAGCTGTCCACCAAGATCCACTAGTGGGGGGCGGAGGCGTCACAGTCGGTGCCGGAGGTGGTGCCGATATGAACGCAACGGGGGCACTGGGGCGGTACGGCGAGGATCTGGCGGCACGGCTGCTGGCCGAGGCCGGTATGACGCTGCTGGCGCGGAACTGGCGCTGCGGGCGGGCCGGTGAGATCGACATCGTGGCCCGGGACGGCGACGTGGTGGTCGTCTGCGAGGTCAAGACCCGCAGGGCGGGCCTGTTCGAGCATCCGATGGCCGCGGTCACGCCCACGAAGGCGGACCGGCTGAGACGGCTCGCCGAGTGCTGGCTCGACCGGCACGGCGGTTCGCCGCCGGGCGGGGTGCGCATCGACCTCGTGGGGGTGGTGCTGCCCAGGCGGGGCGCACCGCTCGTCGAGCATGCGCGGGGGGTGGCCTGATGGGGTTCGCCCGTGCGTGTTCGGTGGCGCTGGTGGGCGTCGAGGGCGTGGTGGTCGAGGTCCAGGCCGACCTGGAGCCGGGTGTGGCCGCGTTCACGCTGGTGGGGCTGCCGGACAAGAGCCTGGTGGAGAGCCGGGACCGGGTCAGGGCGGCGGTGGTGAACTCCGGGGCGGAGTGGCCGCAGAAGAAGCTCACGGTGGGGCTCAGCCCGGCGTCCGTGCCCAAGGGCGGCAGCGGTTTCGATCTCGCTGTGGCCATGGCGGTGCTCGGCGCGGCCGAGCGCATCGACCCCAAGGCCATCGCCGATCTGGTGCTGATCGGGGAGCTCGGCCTGGACGGCCGGGTGCGGCCGGTGCGCGGGGTGCTGCCGGCCGTCCTCGCGGCCGCCGAGGCGGGCTACCGGCAGGTGGTCGTCCCCGAACAGACCGCGGGGGAGGCCTCGTTGGTGCCGGGTGTTTCGGTGCTCGGCGTCCGCAGCCTGCGGCAGCTCATCGCCGTACTGACAGATGAACCGGTGCCCGAGGAGGAGGCCGTCCCGGAGGGCAGCCCGGACCCCATGCTGGCCGGGCTGATGGTGCCCGGCGCGGGGGTGGGTACCGGGCTGGCGATGACGCCGGTGGAAGGGCCCGACCTGGCCGACGTCGCCGGGCAGCGCGCGGCGCGCAAGGCGCTGGAGGTCGCGGCGGCGGGCGGCCACCATCTGCTGCTGCACGGTCCGCCCGGCGCGGGCAAGACGATGCTGGCGGAGCGGCTGTCAGGGGTGCTGCCACCACTGACCAGGCGGGAGTCCCTTGAGGTCACAGCCGTCCACTCGGTGGCGGGCATCCTGCCGCCGGGCGAACCCCTGGTGCGTACGCCGCCGTACTGCGCGCCGCACCACTCGGCGACTATGCAGTCGCTCGTCGGCGGCGGAACCGGGCTGCCGAGGCCGGGGGCGGTGTCCCTGGCGCACCGAGGCGTGCTGTTCCTGGACGAGACCCCCGAATTCTCGGGCAAGGCGCTGGACGCTCTGCGGCAGCCGCTCGAATCCGGGCATGTGGTGGTGGCCCGGAGCGCGGGTGTGGTGAGGCTGCCCGCCCGCTTTCTGATGGTCCTCGCGGCCAACCCCTGTCCCTGCGGACGGCACACCCTTCACGGGGCGGGGTGCGAGTGCCCGCCGTCGGCGGTCCGCCGCTATCAGGCGCGGCTGTCGGGACCGCTGCTCGACCGGGTCGATCTGCGGGTCGGGGTGGAGCCGGTGGACCGCAGCGACCTGCTGGGGCGGGGCGGACGCGGCGAGTCGACGGCAGCCGTGGCGGCACGGGTCCGGGAAGCCAGGGAGCGTGCCGCGGCCCGGCTGGAGGGCACCCCCTGGAGGGTCAACAGCGAAGTGCCCGGCCATGAGCTGCGTACGCGCTGGCTCGTGGCGCCCGGGGCGCTGTCCGCCGCCGAGCGGGACATGGAGCGTGGTCTGCTCACCGCCCGTGGCCTGGACCGGGTGCTGCGGGTGGCGTGGACGGTCGCGGACCTCGCCGGGCGGGACAGGCCGCAGGCGCACGACGTCGACCTGGCCCTTCAGCTGCGTACGGGGATCTCGCGGGGTGTGCCCGTGACGCTCGGCGGAGGAGGGCGGTGATGCCGGGAGCGGGATCAGGGGCGGGACCAGGGCCCGGAGTGGAGTCAGGTGCGGGGGACGAGGAGCGGGTTGCGCGGGCCGCGTTGACGCGGGTGATCGAGCCGGGGGACGAGTGCGGCGGGCGGTGGCTGCGCGAGTTCGGGGCCAGGGAGCTCTTGGCGCGACTCGCCTCGCCGGAGTACGAGGAGCCGGCGCTGCCCGGCGCCACGGCGCGCCGACTCGCGGGTTACCGGATGCGGGCGGCTGCGGCCGACCCGGACCGGGATCTGGCGGCGGTCGCCGCGGTCGGAGGCCGCTTCATCTGTCCCGGCGAGCAGGAGTGGCCCACCCAGCTCGACGATCTCGGTGACGGCAGACCCATTGGGCTCTGGGTGCGGGGGCAGGCCGACCTGCGGAAATGGGCGCTGCGATCCGTCGCGGTGGTCGGAGCGAGGGCCTGCACGCCGTACGGGGCGCATATGGCGGCCAGTCTCGGCTCCGGGCTCGCGGAGCGCGGCTGGGTCGTGGTGTCGGGCGCCGCCGGCGTTCTGTATCCAGTGACCGTTGTTGCTGAGGCTCGTTGTCACCCCTGTGATCGAGATCGAGTCGAGCGCCCGGTGCTGGCAGCTCCATAGGTACGTTCCGCGCCGTTCGGCGGATGCCGTGGCCGAGCTACTCGAGGAGGTCCTGCCGGGTTGTGCTGCTCGGACGGGGAACCCGGACGTACGCGACGGGCAGCGCTTCGTGATCGGTCCCTACGGACGGTCCGATCTGCGGGTGAACTCGTGCCTGGGCTCGTCGAAGTGGCGGCGACTGGCCTGGCGCACGCAGCGCGATTACTCGTACTCGCTGATGGTGTGGCTGAACTACCTGCTCACGATCGGTGTGAACTGGTGGGACGCCGACGACGAGGTGGCGTCCGAGTTCCTGTTCTGGCGTGTCACGGATCCTGCGAACGAAGACGCGGTGGAGACAGGGACCTTCGCCCGGGATCTCGCAGGGCTGAAGAAGTTCTACAAATTGGCCGCGCGCTTCGGAATCGTTGACCCGTTCGCGGACATGGATGCGCCGCGCATCGTCCGTCACGCGGACGTCAAGTGGCTCGACCCCGGCGGATACGCCCGATGGGTTGACCTGGGAATCCGGGGCTTCGATCTCCACGGCCGGCCGGATCCGTGGTGGAAGGGCCGCAACGACCAGCGGGACCGGGCGTTCTGCGACGGTCTCTACGGTAACGGCCTGCGGGTCTCGGAGTGGGCCAGCGTGGTGCTGCCCGAGCTACCCGCCTACGACCGTCGGCGGGGCTTCTTCACCTGCGAGCTCGCCGATGCCTGCGCGAAGGGCGGCTACGGACACAAGTACTGGATGCCGAGATCAGCCCTGCGCGGGGTGCTGGGTTATGTCGAAGTCGCCAGGGCGGCCGCGGTCCGGCGGGCTCAGGCTGCAGGCCGCTACGAGCGGATCGCCAACCGGCGCATCGTGCTGGCCACCCACGGCACGCATTCGGTGACCATGTCCTCGGCCGACGGCGGTTCCCAGAAGGAGAAGTGGAACGACGTCGGGCCGCAGACCCGGATGCTTCTGTTCCGCCGGACCTCCCAGGGCCTGGAGCCGGTGGCCCTCTGGTTGAACGAGGACGGCCTGCCGCGCGACATCGGCGGTTGGGAGCACACCTTCGACGTCGCGAACGAGCGGATCGAATCGCTCGGACTGGAGAACTTCAGCTGCACCGCCCACATGCTGCGGCACAGCTTCGCGCTGAGGTGGTACGCGGTCGGCAAGCTGATCAAGTACGCACGCCTGGGGCACCTGACGGACGACGAACAGCGCGACTTCCGCGAGGAGGTCGGCAACACCTGGCACCTGGTCCAGACGATGCTCGGGCACCGCAGCGTCGAGACGACAAAAACCGTCTACCTCGAGCCCTTCCAGACGCTGGAGGTGGAAGCGCTGCTGGCCCACGCCGACGGCTTCCCGGTCACGTCGTTCATGGCCGACGTGTTCGCCGAGCATCCGTGGGTCCGCACCGATCCGCTGGCGGTGGCCCGGTGAGCCGGGGACGGCGGGCTGCCCTGCCGACCGGGACCAGGACCCGGCATGGACTGATGACGGCCGAGGACGGCCGCCGGATCGTCCGGTGCTACAGCCAGGACGGCGAGGACCGCGTCGACTTCGACGTGTCGGCTCTGACCATTCCCGAGGCCCTGCGCGAGCCGCTGATCGCGGCTTTGGTCGCCCGCACCGCGCCTGGAGCGGGGCTGACTTCCCAGCACTCCTTCAAGAAGTCCCACCAGGCCTTGGTGGCGTTCGACCGCTACCTCATGGCCCTGGAAGTCGTCCCGCAGAGTGCGGCTGAGGTCGCCCCCGGGCACTTCGACGGGTTCTACGACCACCGCAAGGCCGAGGGCATCAAGACCGCCTCGAACGAACTGGCAGATCTGCGCCTGCTGCTGCTTCAAACAGCGGGTACCAGCGACGCTCTGGCGGGCCGACTCGCCGGGGCCCTGCCGGCCCGCCACGAGGGCGAGCCCGCCCACAGCTACAGCCGGACCGAGTTGAAGAGGATCGCGCAGGCCGCGCGGACGTCCTTGCGCTCGGCGGAGACGCGCATCCGCGGCAACCGCGAGGTGCTGGAGACGTTCCGCGCGGGGGACCTCGACGTCAGCGCCGATGTCCACCTGCGGCGCCGCCTCCAGATCCTTGACCATCTGGACCGTGTCGGTGACGTTCCCCGCCGGATGCGCAAAGCCGGCGGAGTGATCTCCTACGCCCCCGAAACCTGGGTGATGTCGAAGGGCAAGCTCAAGGACGTCGTTGGGTGGCTCTATCTGACCCCGGAGGAAATCGCCGCCGTCGCCGTGCTGTTCGGCGTCATGACGGGCCAGAACCCGGAGCCGATCTTGAAGATGACAGCCGCCCACCACCGGGCGGACGGCGGGGTCGGACCCGGCACCGCGATTGTTGGCCTGCGCAAGCCGCGTCGCCAGAGCCGGGCCTACATGGACCTGGCGCTGACCGAGGTCCCGGACTGGATCAGCATCCCGGAACAACCTGATCAGCTGCCCACGCGGGACATCCTGCACACACCCTTTGGTCTCTACGTCCTGATCCACGACCTGACCGCACGGGCCCGGCACTTCGCCGGCGGCAACCGCCTCCTGGTCACCTACATGTCCTCCGGCGGCGGCCCGGGCGCTGCCAAGGGCCGGGGTTGGCGCCCGATTCGGACGGACGGAGCGCTGATCAGCAGCCTCGGCAGAGTCTGGAACCTGCCCTCGGACGAGGTGGACAAGGAGGGCCGGCCGCTGCCGCTGCGGCCGTTGCGGCTGGAGACGCTGCGGATGACCTACATCGAGCTCCACCAGAAGCCCGTAGCCCACACGCAGCGGACAGCGACCCGCTACCTGGTCCGCAACCGCGGCAACATCAACGAATACCGCACGGTCGTCGCCCAGGCGCTGACCGCCGAGGTCGCCAAGGCACGAGCCCGGTCCAAGATCACCACGATGACCGCTGAGCAGGTGGCCCAGGCTCAGGAGAACGTCGAAGAGGCTGCCGCTGAGATGGGCTTGGAGCCGGTGGTGCTCAAGCGGATGCTCGCGGGGGAGCTGGACACGGTGCTGGGGGCCTGCGCCGACAACAACAACGGCTCCTACAACCCGGGGGAGCCCTGCCGGGCCTCGTTCCTGCTCTGCCTGGACTGCGAATGCGCCAGGGCCCTGCCCTGGCACCTTCCGCTGCAGATTGTCGTCCACGACCGGCTCGCCGAGCGGCGCGAGCAGATGGGCCCGCTGCAATGGGCCGAGCGTTTCGCCGGCCCGCACGCACAGCTGGCTGACTTGCTGGACCAGGCGGACGACACGGCCGTCGAGGATGCCCGCAGATCTGCCGGGCCCGCCGAGCACAAGCTCGCGGACCGCCTGCTGAACAGGGAGCTCGACATCCGATGACATCTCCCGCCCCGATCATGCTCGGCGAGCCGGACGGGCTTCCCGAAGGACTCCCAGAAGGCACCATCTGGCCGGGCCCGGACACGCTCGTGCTGATGAACCGCCAGATCAGGAGTGACGTCGATACGGCTCGGCTGTCGCGCTTCGCCGACAACCGCTGGGACCTCAACCCCGGGATCTTCGAGGACCATGCACGGTCCCAGTCCCTGAACTTCGAGGTCGTCCCCGATTCGTTGCGGCTGGCCACGAAGTTCTATGTCTGGCAGTTGATCAACCACCCGGAGGCCCGCACCATGCGGCGCTCGGTGACGGGCCGCACGGCACTGCACACGATCGAGATCTTCTTCTACGGTTCCCTGCAGCACGTCCTGAAGTGGTTCGCGGGCCAGGGGATCACCGAGTTCTGCCAGGTCACCCACGACATCCTTTGGAACTACCTGGACGCGCTTGACGGGGACGACGTCGCCATCCACAAGCGCTACCGCCGCATCACCGAAGTCCGGCGGCTGTGGATCCACCGCAGCATTCTGCCGTTCTACCTGCGGCTTCCCGAGGCGCCCCCCTGGGACGGCGAAGACACCCAGGACCTGCTCGAACGAACCCGCGGCGACCGGGAGAACCGCACGAAGCGGATCAGCGAGCACACCATGCAGGCCCTGCTGCGGTGGGCCATTCGCTTCCTGGAGGACTTCAGCGAGGACATCCTGGCCTCCTGGGACGAATACCAGACCCTGCTGGCGCGGCGCCCAGAGCGCATGCGGGGCAAACGGCGCCGACGCCAGTCCGGCGAGCTTCAGGCCGACGTCACCGCCTACCTCGCCAGGCTCCGCAGCCGGGGCGAGAGCCTGCCCGGCACCCGACGTGACGACGGCACCCTGGATCTGGCCTGGCGCCACATCGCGGCGCTGCTGAACTGTGCGGGCTCGTTCCAGGTCACGGCGTCCGGACGCATGATCATGGAATCCGGACTGCCCGTCGGTGAGGACATCTACCTCGACACCCCTGCCACCGCCCAGCTGGACGGGCACCCCTGGCATCCACGGATCACGTTCGACCAGGCCCCGCGGCTGGCCCGGCTGCTGAGCACAGCCTGCTTCATCATCGTCGCCTACCTCTCGGGCGCCCGCGTCGGAGAGGTCCTCAACCTGCGGCGGGGCTGCGTCAACTTCGACAAGGACACGAGCCTGTGGTTCATCGAGGGGCTCTACTTCAAGGGCGCCGAGGGCGAGGACGGCAACAAGATCCCGGAAGGCACCCTCCGCGAAGACCCCTGGGTGGTCATCGAGCTCGTCTCCCGGGCCGTTGCGGTCCTTGAGCGACTGCACGAGAGTCACCTGCTCTTCCCGAACCGGCTCAAGCCGATCAAGCAAACGCCCGGCAAGGAACCGAAACGCCGCGGTGAAGCCCGCTCAGACCGGATCATCGCCGAGGATCTGGCCAAGTTCGCCGCCTGGGTCAACGAGCGCTGCCAGCAGCTTGGCCGCAAGGATCACATTCCCGCCGACGCCGCCGGACCGATCGCAGCCAGCCGTTTCCGGCGGACGCTGGCCTGGTTCATCCGGCGCAAGCCCCGCGGCCTGATCGCCGCATCCATTCAATACGGACATGCCTACACCCAAATGCTCCAGGGCTACGCCGGCTCCTACGAGGCCGGATTCCTGGACGACTACGCATTCGAGGACTGGCTTTTCCGCATGGAAGGCATCGCCGAAGACGAACAACGACTCCTCGCAGGCGAGCACGTCAGCGGACCTGCCGCCGACGCCTACCGCTACCGCGTCCAGGCGGCCAGCCGCGAGTTCGCCGGCCGCGTCCTGAACAGCGAACGGCATGCCCGCGACATGCTCGGCAACCCACTCCTGCAGATCCACCACGGCGAGGGCATGACCTGCGTCCTCAACCCCGCCGTCGCGGCCTGCCAGCTCAGAGGCTCGGCGGACGACTCCATGGTCACCCCCGACACCGACGACTGCCGCCCCCGCTGCCAGTGCCTCGCCCGCACCGACCGAGACATCGAGGTCATCCAAGAACGCGTGGAAGAGCTCGCCGGGATCGTCACGGACCCCCTCGCCCCACCCATCCGTCACGCGCGCGAGCAGCACGAACTCGACCGGCTCCGCGCAATCATCGAAGATCATCAGCGCGGAGCCCAGGAATGACCGTCCTCCCTCTCGACGGCGAGGGCGACCCAGTCCGCCGCGAGATCATCGCCGCCATCAACCGCCTCCTCGCCGGCACCCCGCACCGATCCAACGGACGCCTGAACGTCACCCAGCTGGCGATTGAGGCCGACGTCAAACGCTGGCACCTCACCCACCAGCACACCGACCTCAAGGATCGGTTTCAGGCCGAGGCCGCAGCGGCAGAGGGCAAGCGGAAAGCGGCAGCCCAGTCCGCTGACGCCTTTGAAAACCTGAAGCGCGAGCACGCTGAGCTCCGCCAGTACTGCCGTCAGCTCGAGAGCCGCCTGGAGATTTATGCGACGGCCCTCAACCAGCTCGCGCTGGAATACGCAGCCCTGTCGGGGCGCGATGCCGACGCTGCCAAGGTCAGGACACTGCCACGACGTCGCCAGCCCTTGCCCTGAACAGGGACACAGAGGGACACATTCACGGTATGGGGACTGGCCAGTCGAAGATCGAGATCAGGCTCGAAGTGGGGTGTCGCCGAGGTGAGCCCAGAAGCCGCCAATAGTTGATCTTGAGGCGTCAGTGCTTCCGTCGGGCGGCGAGGTCGCGCTCCGCGACGTGCCGGGCGACCGCGTCGACGCCGGGGCGGGCGTACCGCTCCAGGGAGCGGACGGAGGCGTGGCGGGAGCGGGCCAGCAGCATCGGGGTGGAGGTGCCGCCTTCCGCGTCGTGCGTGAGCGCACTGTGGCGGAGCCGGTGCAGGGTCCAGCCGTCCAGGTCCTCGATGTCCCAGGGTGAGGCGAGCGGGTTGGCCAGCAGCCGGGTGTTCTCCTCGAAGATCTCCTCAGCCCGGCGGTAGGAGAGCCGCGCTCGGCTGGTCTCCGGGCACATGTCGAGCGTCGCTGTCGCGGCAGGGGCCTTGCGGCCGGTCAGGAACAGCGGTCCGCGAGTGCGGCGGGCGATCAGGCGGGGCAGCAGCTGGGCGGTGCCGGACTGCCAGTGAATCCACTCGGTCGCCCCGCCCTTGGCGGTGATCCTGCCGCGCTTGTCCGCCGGGTACAGGTCCTCCACGTTCAGGCACAGCACCTCATCGGCCCGCGCGGCGGACTCATATAGCATCTTCCAGAACGTCTTCTCCCTGAGTCCGATGTCCAGGCGCCACAGAGCGGCGATCTGGTTCTCGGAGAGGGCCTTGGTGCGGTCCGGTGGCGCCGGGCGCCGCTCGATGCCGATCGTCGGATCGCATTCGATCCAGCCCTGGCGCTGCCACCAGCCGATCGCCTTGCGCGCGATGGACAGCTCCCGGTTGACGGTGTCGGCGTCCATCTCATCCGCCCGGGCCGCCGCGAGTTCGGCCAGCACTTCGGGCAGCGCCGGGTCGTCGATCGCGGCGGCGGGGAAGACGGGCGGCTTCGCGCCCCGGCGGGCCGGTCCGGTCGGCGCGGGTTCGCCGGCGAACATCCATCCCCACGTCGTCAGTGAGATCCGGTAGATCCGCGCGGAGGACTTGGCGATGCCCGCGCCGGTGAGGTACCGCTCGACCGCCGCGGTGTACGACGACGGCGGGGCGGACAAGGGCACCACGCGGGCGCGCGGCAGCCGAAGCGCGCCCCCGCCCCCGGGTTCGGTCACTGGTTCGATCGTCACGCCCGTCCCGCCCTCTCGGCGCTGCCGCAGTAAATGCGTACACCTCACCCCGGCGGCCGGAATCGCCCGCCGCAGGTCGCGGTGATCACGGTAGAGGGTCCGCCGCAGTAAATCCGGTATTTACTGCGGCAAGTGGCTCTCCTGGTGGCTAACAGAATGTGCGTACCGCGCTAGGACCGCCCGTCTGTGCCGTTTCTGTCACGGTCTGGCCGTCCGGCCTATCCGTTGTCGGGCGCTCTGAACACACTTCAGCCATGACTCGGAGGCGTTGGATGGGGCTGGCTGAGCTCGTCGCTGGGCTGGGCATGCTGGGCGCGAGCGGCTGGGCGGTCGTACAACTGTGGAGGGGGAACCAGAACCCGGGCGACACGTCCTCGATCATGGCGCTGGTGTATGCGGCGGTTGGCCTCCCGATCGCGCTGGCTGGCTTGAAGGCGGCCTGGCCGCAGCCGGACGACGCGCTCGAACTCGCCGAGAAGGCGGCTGGCACGCTGGCGGGAAAGGTCAGGAAGACCGAAGGGCGGCAGCTGCGTGCTCTGGTTGGGGGTGACCAAGAACGGCTCACGCTTACTTTCACCCGTCGTCCCTACGACAGGGCCCGTGGCGAAGGCCCGGAACAGGGACAGTTGAAGGGGAACGGCCCTTCGGCGGGCCCCGACTACCCCGACATCGCCACCTACTACCAGTCATGCACGAAGCCCCGCCTCGTCATCACAGGCGCTCCTGGCGCTGGTAAGACGGTGCTGTCAGTGGAGTTGGTGCGGGAACTCATCAAGCGGCGCAAGCCGGATGGACCCGTGCCCGTGCGGGTCTCACTGGCCGAATGGGACACCAAGGTCCCGTTGGAGAAGCTCCTGATCGACCATGTGATCAAGGCTGGTATTTCCGAGGAACGTGCGACCTGGATCTTGGAGCATCAGCTTGTGCTTCCGGTCTTGGACGGACTGGACGAAATGGACCCGGGCCTCACCGACGGGGACGGCAATCCTGTGCGTGGCCCGGATGGGAGGCAGCTGCCGGACCCTCAGGCACCTCGCGCTTTGGCCGCGTTGAAAGTCCTCAATGAATACGGGGCCGTGGTGGCTGAGCAACCCCTGATTCTGATGTGCCGCACCGACCACTACAACGGCCTGCCCGTGACCGAGCGTCTGTGTCACGCGGTCGGCATCGACATCGACCCCATCAGCTATGTCCAGATCCAAGCCCACCTGACTGTGCTATTCGAGCACGACCCGCGTTGGCGGGCTTTCCTCGACGCCCTGCCGGCGAGGTGGTCCGATCCGCAGTACGGTGCTGTGCTGCGTGAGACGCTGACCACACCCTGGTGGCTCTTCCTGGTCAAAACGGTCTACGACAGGAGCGGCGACCCTTCGGAGCTCTTCACCTGCACCACGACACAGGCGCTGAGGGACCGCCTTCTGTCTCTGTTCATCCCGGCTGTCGTGGACTCGGGAGCGACGCGGTATGACGCCGAGAGAGTGAGGCGCTGGCTCAGCACGATCGCCTGCCACCTGCAGAACCGGCCCGTTGCTGTTGAGCGTATCCACCAACATCAGCTATGGCCGATCGCCGGCGAGCACCACGTGCGCTACCTGGATGCCGCGGCGGCTGGTCTCCTCTTCCTGCTTCTCCTGCTACCCGTTCCCCTCCTCACTGGAATTTGGAGTCCTGAACTGATCGGTTTGATCAGCCTTGGCGCTGTGCTGATGGCATGGAAAGCGGCTGGGCAGGCAGGCGACTTCCCTCCCTGTGTGCCCTGGGGGCGGGTGTTCTCCGAGGCGACCCTGTTGCTTCTGATCACGGGACTGCCCCCTGCTTTCGTCCTTGCCGCGCTGGGTGGCCTCGTCTCCCTTCCGGCGGCCTTGCTGTTCTCCGGAATCGGATGGGATTGGTTCGTCACTTTCATTCCGACCTTAATTATTTTCTGGTCGGTTTGGATGGGGACCATAATCCTCGAAGGCTCCGGTATCAGCCAGGCATTTACCAGCATGTATCCGACCGACGTCAATACGGCGGTGAGGTGGCGCTACGTATTCCGGGGTGATCTCCTCATCGGGTGCTTGATGTTTATCGCCGCCGGGATTTCCACGATGACCGCATGGTGGGTGATGTCGTTCTCAAACACGCTTACGATCACCTCAGTGCCCGGCCTCGATATCGCAGCCGTCGGCCTGCTGGCCGTATCTGCGCGCTGGGTGATGGTGTTCGGCGGCGGTCGAAGGCACTTGGTATTCCTGCTGTGTCTCCAGGGTCAACTTCCCCGAAGGCTCGGGCGGTTTCTCAAGTGGTCACACCAGGTCGGCCTGCTCCGCACGTCCGGCGGCGCCTACCAGTTCCGCCACCGCGAGTTCCAGCAGTGGCTCGCGGCCACGTCCCCAGCAGGACACGGGATCACCTGAAGGGAACGTAACTCTCACCGTCGAGATACAGGTAGCCGCCCTGTCCGATGCCCCACTGGAACGTGAGCGGCGCTCCCCCGTCTGGATACATCGTCAACTGGTTCCCGCTGACCGCGAAGCGGCCCGTAATGCGCACGCCGCGGATGTCCTGGCTGAATGAACCGTCCTCACGGAAGCTGTAGACGGAAGACTTGAAGCCATCGGAACTGCCGCCGCTCCAGTCTCCGATCAGCGCGGCCGGTATGCCCTGACCCTGGTCGTCCGAGCCGCCGCACGAAGCAGCGGACCCGCCTGATGTGTCACCTGCCCCGCCGTCGCCCCCGCCGCAGCCGCCAAGGGTAAGCAGGACACAGAGCACAGTCGCAGGTACCACTGCGAGTCGAGCTAACTTCACGGATCCTCCAAGCCCGCAACACACCGTTCACTCTCAGCGTCCGCCCGCAAACCGACTCACCACATCGAAACGTTGCAACTGACATAAATCGATTAAATCTGATCGATCCGAAGGAATACGTCAGCCCAGCGCATCCGACGAAGACCAGGGGCGCATCGCTTCCGACCGGCTCCGTCAGGGGCGCGCGCCAGCGTGCGACGCGCTACTGCGTTGGGTTACGCCGGGCGACAGCTTGAGATCGAGCCGCTTGTCCATCTCCAAGCGGAAGGTGCCGTAAGGGCTGATGTTCGACCAGAAGAGCGCGGTCAGCCCGCGCCGGTTCCCGGCGACCCTAGCCCCAGGCGACAGCCCGGCGCCGGTCTTCCGTACAAGGCCCCACGATCGTGCTCCGACCTGCTACGCAACCAAGATCAACTGCTTAGCGTTAATGGCTGTCCCGTTGGTCCAACCGCCGCCAATTGCATCAGACGCGAATTCGCGACGGTATGCGAACCGGCCTGCGTGGGGGTGTCAACCGCGCCGCGATCCCGTGGAGTTGTGCGCCTGCGTTACCGGTGACGATAGCGGCCGGCAGGACCTTGACGCCACTCACCCGAGGGGCTGACCTGCGGGTTCTCTGAGGGTTCGCATAGGATGCGGTTTTCTCGCATCTGATGCGAGTCACGGAGAGTCAGATGCGGCTTGAGCTGGAACTTCCGCCAGATCCGGCCCACGGTCGACTTCGACAGACCACTGTGCTCGGCCATCGATTTGCGCGACCAGTGGGTAGCGTTCTTGGGAAGCTGCTCCAGCGTCGTGACCACGACCGCTTCCACCTCATCGACGCCGATGGTGGGCGGCCGGCCCGGCCGGGGCTCATCCACGAGGCCGTCCAGGCGGTCGGCGAGGAACCGCCGCCGCCATTTGCGGACCGTGTCGGCACTCACCCGCAGGTCCCGGGCGACAGCGACGATCGGTGGCACCTCCGGCCCCGCGCACGCCAGCACAATGCGTGCGCGCAGAGCCAGGGACTGGGCCGATGTGGCCCGACGCGTCCACCGCTCCAACATCGCCCGCTCATCAGCGGACAGCAGCATCGGTTCCAGCTTCGGGCCTCGACGAGGAACTGACGCACCAGCAGCAGAAGTCACACCACAACTAACGATCAACTACTGGCGCAGGACATTAGGAGAGCCCCGCCAGTAAGTACCAAGCCCGGGTTACATGATTCTGGTCTGCCGGGAAGCAGGCGCCCAGCGAACCTGCTGTCCCACCGGGCGGTGCGGCCGTCCTGGGGCGACAACGGGCCTGGACTTCATTTCGACGCTCGCCGTCATAGGTTGAGGGCGTCCCTCACCCCGGGCACGGCCACCGCGTGGAACATCTCGTCGAGCTCTGTCGGCCGGTACTGCAGGCCGTCATCAATCCACCAGGTCAGCAGCGACGCGAACCCGCCGGCGACGAACGGCACGACCGTGGCGAGCGGTACCCGGGTCGGATGCCGCGCCGGCAGCCGCCGGGACAGCTCCTCGCGGGCGAGGTCGGCGACCATCTCGTCGAACCACCGCCGCAACAGCGGGCCACCCCGCCGCCCCACCAGGAGCGGGCTGAGGTGGCGGTTGTCGTAGGCGTGCTCCAGCAGGGGCAGGCTGAAGGCGAAGAACCGGCCGGTGCCGGCGGGCCGGGCGGTACCCGCCTCGCGCAGCTCGTCCTGCAGGTTCTCGACGCCGTGGCGGAGCAGGTCCTCCTTGTCGGTGAAGTGGGCGTAGAACGTGGTGCGGCCGACATCGGCCCGCTCGATGATGTCCCGCACCGTGACGGACTCATACCCCTTCTCCATCATGAGCTGCACCAGCGCGAAGTGCAGCGCCTGCCTGGTCTTGCGTACCCGCCTGTCCGGACCCGTTGCCATGTGCGTTTCCCGTCTCTGACCGAACATTTCGCTGCCGGCTGTTTCGTTTCGAACAGCTCGGCTCGCTTTGACGGTTGCCCTGCCCTGGCAACTCGCGATTACGTAGGAGCCGAACACCTTGTTCGGTTTCAAACCTATCGTTCGGAAACGGTACGGGGCCAGGCTTCGGCTCGCCTCACATAGAAATGCCGTTCGCAGCCGGCCGGTTCGGGGCACGGGCACAGCTTCTCGGCCCTCGCCGCCGCTTCTTCTGGAGGTACCACCACATGCGCGACACAACGTTGCCCGCGTCCGGCACCGGGGGTGTCGATCCCGGCACCCAGGCAATCCGGGTGCGCGGCATCGTCAAGGAATACAACCTCTCCTCGGGTGCCTTCACCGCACTCGCGGGCGTCGACTTGGAAATCGAGGCCGGCGAGTTCGTCGCCATTGTCGGGCGGTCGGGCAGCGGGAAGACCACGCTGCTCAACCTCCTCGCCGGCATCGATCGGCCGACCTCCGGGGAGATCAGCGTCGCCGGCACGGCCGTCCACGCGCTGCGCGAGGCCGAGCTCGCGGCCTGGCGCGGGCGGACGGTAGGCCTGGTCTTCCAGTTCTTCCAGTTGCTGCCGACTCTCACGGTCGCCGAGAACGTGATGATCCCCATGGACTTCTGCCGCACGTTCCCCGCCGGGGAGCGGCGCGGGCGCGCACTCGCCCTGCTGGAGCGCATGGGCATCGCCGAGCAGGCCGACAAACTGCCCTCTGCTCTCTCCGGCGGCCAGCAGCAGCGGGCCGCCATCGCCCGGGCGCTCGCCAACGACCCGCCGATCCTGCTGGCCGACGAACCGACCGGCAATCTCGACTCGCAAACCGGCGACGCGATGCTGCAGTTGTTCACCGACCTCACCGCCGAGGGCCGGACCATCGTGATGGTCACCCACGAACGCGACGTCAGCCGGTACATCAGCCGCGAGATCACGCTGGCCGACGGCCGGGTCGCGGGCGCCGGTGCGAGTGCCGCCGGGGTGACGGCATGACCCGGCTACGCTGGCGCAAGGTCGCGCGGGACCTGTGGAACGCCCGTACCCGTACCGCCATGATGATCCTCGCCATCGCGGTCAGCCTCACCGCGGTCGGCGCCGTCCTGGGCGCCCGCACCATCGTGTTGCGGGAGATCGACCGCAACTACCTGGGCACCCACCCGGCGTCGGCGACCCTGCACCTGTCGGGCAAGCCCGACGCGGCAGCCGTCGCCGACGTCCTGGACCAGCCCGACATCGCCGACGCGACCGTGCGCGGCTCGGTGAAGGCCAGGGTCCGCGTCGACGGCCGCTGGGAGCAGTTCATGCTCTGGGTCGTCGCGCCCGACGACCCGATGCGCATCAGCAGCTTCACCGTCGAACAGGGGGACTGGCCCACGCCGGCCGCCGAGATGCTGCTCGAACGCAGCTCCCTGAGTTACTTCGGCGTGGCCAACGGAGGCAGCCTGGAGGTGCAGACCCCGAACGGCAAGCCCCAGCGCGTCACCGTGACCGGGTCGGTGCACGACCCGAGCCTGGCTCCCTCGGAGCAGGAGACCGTCGGTTATGGATACCTCACCGAGGCGGCGCTGCAGCGCCTGGGGGAGAACGTCGCGCTCGACGAGCTGAAGCTCGTGGTCGGCCCGGACGCCGCTCACCCGACGCGCAGCGCCGAGGAGATCGAACAGGCCGCCGGGCGGGCCGGTGCCGTACTCGCCGAACGCGGCCTGCGCGTCACCGCGATCGAGGTGCCGCCGCCCTACCGCCATCCGCACATGTCGCAGATGGAGTCCGTCACCACTCTGCTGCTCGTCTTCGCCGGGCTTTCGGTCGTGCTCAGCGCCATCCTGGTGGCGACGATGCTTGGAGGGCTCCTCGCCCAGCAGATACGCCAGATCGGGATGATGAAGGCGGTCGGTGCGCGTACCCGCCAGATCCTGCAGCTGTATCTGCTCATGGCCCTGCTCATCGCAGCGGCCGCCACCGCCCTGTCGATCGTGCCGAGCCTGCTGACCGGGCGCTACCTCGCCGGGGTCATTTCGGAACTCCTCAACATCGACCTGGTCAGCGTCGCGGTCCCCGCCTGGGTCTTCACCGTCCAGCTACTCGCAGGCCTCGGCGTCCCGCTGCTCGTCGCACTCGTGCCGCTGGTACGGGGCAGCCGCGTCACCGTGCGGCAGGCCATCGACGACCACGGCACCGGGACGGGGGACGGCTCCGTACGGGGCACCCGGTTCACGGCATGGCTGGGGTCGCAGCGCGGCGTCGACCGGTCGCTGGTGATGGCATCGCGCAACACAATGCGGCGCAAGGGGCGGTTCGCGCTCAACCTCACCCTGCTCGCCGTCGGCGGCGGTCTCTTCATCACCGGCCTGAATACGGCCGGCGCATGGACCGCACTGGTCAACGAGGGGCAGGCCAACCGCCACTACGACCTGGAGGTCAAGCTCAACGAGCCGGTATCCGCCGCCACGCTCGACGGACTGCTGCGCCCACTGCCCGGCGTCGCCGATGTGGAGGCGGTCGCCTCGTGGAAGACCGCGATGACCGGCACGGACGGCCTCGACGTCAGCCACACCTACCCCGACGGCGGGCATGGCAGCTTCAGCATCACGGCCGCCCCGCCGGACAGCTCCATGCTCACCCTGCCCGTCATCGAGGGACGGTCGCTGCGGCCGGATGACACCGACGCGGTCGTGCTCAACCAGCTCGTCCCGATATACCAGGACATCGAGGTCGGTGACGAGGTCTCACTCACCGTCGCCGACCGGCCCTCCACCTGGCGCGTGGTGGGGCTGGTCTCCAACTTCGGCACCCACGGCACGGCGTACGTCACGCCGGACGGCATGGAACGGGCCGTCCCGGTGCCCGGACAGGCCTCGCTGATCCGGGTCACCACCGAGGGTCACGACGACGACGCCCGCCGGGCCGCGCTGAACCAGATCGAACGCACGCTCGCGACGGAAGGGGTGAATGTCGCCTCGGCCGTGCCTGTTGACCAGCTGGAGACAGCGCTGGACGGGCATGTGGCCGTGCTCATCGCCATCCTGCTCGCCCTGGCCGCCGCCATGGGCGTGGTGGGTTTGCTCGGCCTCGGCTCCAGCATGAGCACCAGCGTTATCGAGCGGACCCGGGAGTTCGCCGTGCTCAGCGCCGTCGGGGCCACGCCGGGCGCGGTACGCCGGATCGTCGTCAGTGAGGGCGTGCTGGTCGCGGCGATGAGCGTGGCCATCGCCGTCGTCGTCGCGCTACCACTGACGCGGGTGCTCGGCGACTTCGTCGGCGATCAGGCCTTCCATCTGCCCCTGCCCTTCAACCTGTCAGGCCCGGCCGTGTTGCTGTGGCTGACCCTCGTCCTGGTCGGGGCAGCCGCGGCCACCATGGCTGCGGCGTGGCGCGCCGGCCGGCTGACCGTCCGTGAAGCCCTGTCCGCAGTCTGAAAGGACCGCTGTGAAGAAGATCCTTCTCATCGTGCTCGCCCTGGCCGCCATCATGTTCATCATCCACGTGAGCATCAACGGGCTCCCCGTACTCGACTCGCTCAACCCGCACGGGTAGGCACCATAGGCTCGTAGCGGCACTGCCCGGCCCGGCCCGGAGGGCGCCGGGCCGGGCTCGGGTGGTTGTCCGCGAGTGCCATCTCCCGCGGGGAGTGTCACAAGCTGCTGCGACTTCCCGTAGGACCTGTCGTAGCTCCAGCCCCCGGGCACAAGCCCGATACGGACGCACTCGCCTGCGTGCACCACTTCAAATGGCGTCTCGGCGTCCTGGACGACCTGCGCCGCCGGGTGCAGCGGTTCTCCTCCGGCGACTGCGACAGAACCATCTCGTCCAACGCTCCGGTGCGGCGGGCGTACTCCCCACGACCGGCCGGGCGGGCTGCGGCCGGTCGCCAGCGCGTCCTGGTGATGCCGACGCCCTCGGTATCACCACGTCACCACGACCAAGATCGCCGGCGAGTCCCGGAGAGACCTGAAGCCGATACGCCCCCAGCGACCACACACGGTCACCAGAGGCTGGACCCCACGGAGAACTGGCGACAGTTAAATACGCGAGCCTGCCAGTACAAGGCCGTATACGAGAACAGAGCCATGATCGGCAGAGAGGACCCCGGCTTGGCCGGGGTCCTCTCATATTGGGGAGCGATCTTGGGCGTCAGTCAGCCGCTGGGTGGGATGACCAGAGCCGTTTCTGGGAAGATCAAGTTGCCATTGTCGCTCGACGGGTACCCATGGTCCCGCGCAGCTTGCTCGATCACGGATCGGTTGGCGTCGTAGATCCTCCGCCACTGGGTGCCGTCACCGTAAGTCCTCTCAGCAAGGCCCCACAGCGTGTCTCCACTCACCACCGTGTGCGTGCTGCGACAACCCGTCACGAGGCACGTTGCCTCTGCTGCTGCTGATTCTGCCGCTCCACTCTCCTCGTAGCCTTGGGGTAGATGCGGCCTGACGAGGCACTTGACTGCGCCAACGAGACCACCCCGTTCATTGCGTCCGCAGGCGTCAAGCTGCTCCAGAAGCTGCTGGCGTGGCAGACGCTCTTGGACGTCGCTGCAGAGCAGGTCTCCCGGGTTGCACCGTTCGATCGTGCGTCCCGCGAAAGCTTCCGAGCTTCCGTGCAGGACAGGTGTGACGTTCTCGGGATCTGCGAACAGGACGACAGCCCGAATGCGGTTGGCCACGGCGTCCGGGAGATCGTCGAGGGTTTTCTCGATGGCAATGACTCCTGTGGAGTAGCCAACGAGTACGAGGCAGGCGTCTTTCGGTTCCTTGTCCAGGTGCTCGATCAGGTTCTCGGCACCTTTGTCCGTCACAGATTCCAGCCCCGGCACGTTCACGCCGCCCGTCAGAGCGGGGTAGTCCACCTCATCGGGAGTCACGCCGCCGCCCGGCAATTCGGGGTTGAGGACCTTGATGCCAGCTTCTTTCAGCTTCCGGGCCAGAGGGTCGACTGCCCACGTTCCGTGGGTCGGGTCGTTGTACCCACCCACGTAGACGATCTTGACGCCATGTTCACACGTGGCCGACCCCTCGGTCGACTCACCCAGCACCGAGGGCTGTTCGGATGGTTGACTCACCGAAGGGGGTACAGCCGGGGGCGCGACGCTAGGGGCAGACGTCGACGGGCTGGGCGTGGGCGTCGAGGGACTGGGCGACGTCGTCGTGTGCGTCGGGGTCGGCGTCGGTGTCGCCGGTGCTGTGGTGTGTGTGTCCGCGGGCGTAGGTTCGGGGGTCTGCGCCAGGGCTGTGTAGCTGGACGTGAGGACCAGGGAGCCCGCAGCCAGGCCGGTGATGGCCATCAGGGCTATTCGGTTGCCCGGGCGTATTCGGGGAGTCGTCGCTTTATGCGGCGGCTTCCGTCGCATATTCCACCTCCTGGGGGAATTTTGCACAGAGTCACCAGTAAGCGACGTTATGTGAGGACCCTGGTCGGCGCGCCGCGCTGGTACGCCGAACGGGGACACGGACCTCCTGGTCAGGCCGCTTCGGTGAAGTCCTCGCGCAGCGGGGTGAAGTCCACGTCGAGCTTCGGGTCGTACGCGTCGGGCTGGATGCCGAGCTCGTGGGTGCTGTACTCGCCGAACCGGTTGATGTGCTCCGTCAGGTAGGGCGAGATGTGGGCCAGGTCCTCCGGATCGATCTCCCAGCCCTCTTCCAGCAGTTGCCGCACGATCTCGGCGATGTCCAGGGCGTTGTGGAAGATAACCGCGTTCGTGAGCAGGGCGTTGAATTTCATCGCCTTCTCCTGCTCGATCGGGTCGTTGTCGGCGATGACACCCCGGTTGCCGAAGCCGATCCACTGGGAGAACCGGTTGAACGACTCGACCTTGTTCGTCGCCGCCGTCACCCGCCGGCGCAGCGGCGCGTCCGAGAGGTAGCGCAGCAGCTGCACGGTGCGGATCACGCGGCCGACCTCGCGGAAGGCGGCGTAGGTGGCGTTCTTCTTGGAGCCCGAGCGCAGCCGCTTGAGCAGTGTGGAAGAAGAGATGGCGCCCTCGCGTACGGAGACGGCCACCCGCATCAGGTGGCGGAACTGGGACTCGATCAGGTCGAAGTCGATGACGTTCTTGCCCGCCTCGCCGAACAGGGCGTCGATGTGCACGTACTCCGTGGTCTTGCTGGGCCGGTAGAAGGTCATGCCCTTCCAGTTCCTGATCCTGGGCATCAAGTCGAAGCCCAGCAAGTGCGCGAGCGCAAACACCGGCTGGGACTGGCCTTGCGTATCGGCGTGCACGGTGGTGGGCTTCACCTCGGACGTGTTCTTCAGCAGGCCCTCGATGATGTAAACGGCCTCCCACACCCCGCACGGGATGAAGTGCGTGAACAGCGCGATGTAGGTGTCCGAGACGTGGTGGTAGGCGATGCCGCCCGGCTTGCCGTATCTGACGCTCGTCTCGGCCAGCAGGTTGTCCAGGTAGGTGTCCATGTGAGTGCCGTCCGCCGCGACGGCGGTGCCGTCGCCCCACGCCTGGGAGATGTCGAGGCGGGCGTGCGCGTTGACGAGGCCTTGTTCTCGTATAGCTACCGCCAGGTGGCGTGTAGCGCTGAGTAACTTCCATAGCTTTGGTTTCCCCGCCCTGACCGCCTCGTTGAGCTGAACGAGTGACGGCGAGGGGTGGGGTGGATGCGGCAGGACTGGGAGCCGGAAGACCTGATCGAGGTCTGGACGCTGCTCGAAGACGACATGAAGAAGGTGCGGAACAAGTCCGGAGCGACCCGGTTGGGCTTCGCTTTGTTGCTCAAGTTCTTCGAGGTGGAGGCCCGGTTCCCGGAGTCCGCCAAGGAGATGCCCGCAGCGGCGGTGGAGTACGTGGCCCAGCAGGTGAAGGTTCCCGCCGGGGCGTGGGCGGACTACGACTGGCAGGGCGACCGGATCAAGCGGCATCGCAAGGAGATCCGTGAGGCGTATGGGTTCCGGGCGAACACCGAGGAGGACCAGGGGCGGCTGGCCGAGTGGCTGGCCGCTGAGCTGTGCCCGGTGGAGCTGTCGCGGGATCGTCTGGCGGCGGCGGTGGTGGCCCGGTGCCGTAACGACCACATCGAGCCGCCGGCCCCAGGGCGGGTCGGGCGGCTGGTGGGCAAGGCGGTCACGGACTTCGAGGCCCAGTTCTGCCGCAGCAGGGTGGAGAGGATCTCGCACGCGACGCGCTCGCGGCTGGAGGACCTGGTCGCCGGCAGCGAGGACGAGGCGGGCGAGGGAGCGGACGGTGAGGGCGCGGTGGCGGGCGGCGGGCGTTCGCACTTCGCCGAGCTGAAGACGGACCCGGGGGCGCCGGGGCTGGAGAGTCTGCTGGCGGAGGTGAACAAGCTCCAGCGGGTGCGGCGGCTGGAGCTTCCTGCGGACTTGTTCGCGGACGTGTCGGAGAAGCTGGTGGACGCGTGGCGGGCGCGGGCGTCGAAGGAGTACCCGGCGAACCTGGAGCGGATGAAGCCGCCGCGGCGCCTGACGCTGCTGGCCGCGCTGTGCTATGTGCGGCAGACGGAGATCACCGACTCGCTGGTGGACCTGTTCATCCAGCTCGTGCTGAAGATCAACACCCGGGCGGAGCGGAAGGTCGACAAGGAGCTCAACGCCGAGCTGAAGAAGATCCGGGGCAAGGAGGGCATGCTGCTGCGGGTCGCGGAGGCGGCACTGTCCGAGCCGTCCGGCACGGTGCGGCGGGTGATCTACCCGGTGGTCGGCGGGGAGAAGACGCTCAAGGCGCTGGCGGCGGAGGCCGCGGCGAACGAGGCCCGCTACAAGGCCAGGGTCCGTACGGTGCTGCGGTCGTCGTACTCGGCGCACTGGCGCCGGATGCTCTCGCCGCTGCTGGGCGCGCTGGAGCTGAAGTGCAACAACACCGCCTACCGGCCGGTGATGGACGCGATCGACCTGCTCCAGCGCTACCTGGACCAGCCTTTGAAGGAGGGCGCGTTCTTCGATCCGGCGGAGAGCGTGCCGCTCGCGGGGGTGGTGCCCGAGCACTGGCGGGCGGCGGTGGTGGACGACAAGGGCCGCATCGAGCGCATCCCGTACGAGCTGTGCGTGCTGGTGGCGCTTCGGGACGCGGTGCGGCGCCGCGAGATCTGGGTAGTGGGGGCGAACCGGTGGCGTAACCCGGAGGACGACCTGCCGGCGGACTTCGAGGACAACCGGGACGTGCACTACGCCGCGCTGGGCCAGCCGCAAGACGCCGGGGAGTTCATCGCCACCCTGCAAGGCAAGCTCCGCACCTCGCTGGACCGCTTCGAGCAGGCGCTCGCGGAGGGCACGACGGGCGGGGTGGCGATCGTCAAGAAGCACGGCGAACCGTGGATCAGAGTCTCCCCTCGCGGCAAGCAGGAGGAGCCGGAGAGCCTGGTCGCCATCAAGGGCGAGATCGAACGGCGCTGGGGCACCATCGACCTGCTGGACATCCTGAAGTACGCCGAGTTCGACACGGACTTCATCGCCGAGTTCACCTCGGTGGCCACCCGTGAGATGCTGTCGAAGGATGTGCTGCGGCGCCGCCTGCTGCTGGTCCTGTTCGGCCTGGGCACGAACATGGGGATCAAGCGGGTCGCGGTGACCGGCAAGCACGGCGAGTCGGAGGCGACACTGCGCCGGGTGCGGCACCTGTTCGTCAACCGCGCCAACATGCGCGCGGCCTTGCGGAAGCTGGTGAACGCCACCTTCGCCGTCCGGGACGAGATGTGGTGGGGCACCGGCACCGCGTGCGCCTCCGACAGCC
Organism: Streptomyces lunaelactis; assembly: GCF_003054555.1. Classification (NCBI taxonomy): domain Bacteria; kingdom Bacillati; phylum Actinomycetota; class Actinomycetes; order Kitasatosporales; family Streptomycetaceae; genus Streptomyces; species Streptomyces lunaelactis. Next base: position 6,171,433 of record NZ_CP026304.1, read on the forward strand.
GCAAGTTCGGCGCCTGGTCCAGCAACCTGATGACCGAGTGGCACCAGCGCTACCGGGGCCCCGGCGTGATGATTTATTGGCATGTGGAGCGGAAATCCGTCTGCATCTACTCCCAGCTGAAGTCCTGTTCGGCCTCCGAGGTCGCCTCGATGATCGAGGGCGTGCTGCGGCACTGCACCGACATGGTCGTCGACCGGCAGTACACCGACACGCACGGCGCCTCCATCGTCGGGTTCGCCTTCGCGCACATGCTCGACTTCAAGCTGATGCCCCGGCTGAAGAACATCGGATCGGCGAAGCTGTACCGGCCGGCGGCCGGGGAGGACGACAACTGGCCGAACCTGGGCCCGGTGCTCTCCACCAAGACGATCGACTGGGACCTGATCACCCAGCAGTACGACCAGATCGTGAAGTACACCACCGCCCTGCGCCTGGGCACCGCCGAGGCCGAGCAGGTCCTGCGCCGGTTTACCCGGGGAGGGCCGAAGCACCCGACGTACCGGGCGATCGAGGAGCTGGGCCGGGCGGTGCGGACCTCGTTCGTCTGCGACTACCTCGCGGACGTCGAGATGCGCCAGGAGATCCACGAGGGGTTGCAGGTGGTGGAGAACTGGAACTCCGCGAACAAGGACCTCTTCTACGGCAAGGACGGTGACCTGGCCGGTGCGGACAAGGAGTCCCAGGAGGTCAGCATGCTCGCGCTGCACCTGCTCCAATCCGCGCTGGTGCACGTCAACACGCTGCTGATGCAGGAGGTCCTGGCTGATCCGAAGTGGGCGGACAAGCTCACCGACGCGGACCGGCGGGCGCTGTCGCCGCTGTTCTGGACCCATGTGAATCCGTACGGCCGGTTCGAGCTGGACATGAACAGCCGTCTCGATCTGGACCTGTCCATCCGGGCGATGGTGCCCGGCCCGCGCACCCCGCAGGGGGAGGCAGCCGCAGCCCCGGCGTGACACCACGGTTCCGTTCCTGGTCGGAGCCGTGGTGAAGACGACGTTGCCCGGGACGCTTCAGCGTCCCGGGCAACGTGCGTGAGCGGCCAGCGGCAGAGCTACCCCGGATCAGGGGGCGTCCGCCTGGCGGAGCCCACGCGTTACATCAGCGAATCATGCTTCGCACAACACTGTAGACGGCCCGCCCTGCCTGGGGGGCGTACGTCTTGTACTGCTCCTGCGCAGTGTGGGCGACGTTCGTCATGATCGTGGAGACGTAGGGAACGATGTTGTTGACCAGCACGCCCGTGACCGCAGGCGGGGGCGTCGGGGGAACGTAGCTCATGGTTGACCCTTCTCGAACGGTAGTCCGATACCCCAACATGTCGTCAGGGCTTGGGACTTGAACCCGGCGAGGGTTCGCCCGTACTGGCATTTTGCTCTCGATGGGGTTATCAATACAAGCCCCCAACGGGTACTCGATTTATACAGGCCCAGGATATGGTGGTGATGTGACCACAGCTACGGGTGAGGCGATTAGACAGCTCCGCGAATCTGCGGGGCTGAGCAGGAAAGAGCTTGCGAACGCGGCTGGTATCAGCCTGGTCTTTTTGATCAAGGTGGAGCATGGTGACCGCGGTCTGTCGCCCAAGACTCTCGCAAAGATCGCCCAGGCACTCGGTCTGACAGTCAAGGAACTGGCGACGAAGATTGCAGTGCTTGAGGCGAGCGCAGCTCCTACCGAGGAAGCGATGCGTCGTGGCCTCATGCGGGCCGCAGCGATCGGTGGGAGTACAGCTGCCCTTATCCGGCCTCTGATCGGAGCCGCACTTCCCCTCAGTCCCGCAGGCGTACTTGCCGCTGCCGCGACCGCGGCAGTGGTGGCGGCACGGCGCATGCAGAAGGCAACGGACCACGGCTCCCCAGAAGCTGACCTTCCGCTAGATATCGACGCGGTGCGACGGGAGCTCATCGCAAGGGTGGAGGCAATGCCAGCGGAGCAGCTGGCAGTCCTCATTGCTCTTGTTGAGGAAGCCGAGGCCGAGGAAGGCGCTGCGTCCTGATTGCTGGACAACAAGTGGCGCCACCGGGCGCGTGCAGGCCGGTGACCCTGCGTTGGCCTCCGGCGAGGGTTTGAAGTGGCGGCGGACGTTCGATCGCGCGCCGGGGACCACATGTGCACCGGTGCTTCCCATAAACGACCCTTTCCCGGAGTAAGGTCAAGAAAGGGCGGTGGAGGCGGTCCGAAGCACGAATTCACTGTCACAACTCGTCCTCACTCAAAGTGAAACCAGGCATGTTCTGGGAATTGTTTGTGACAGTATCCGAGGTCATGACGGACCATCAGCCCGCACTCGCGTCCGAAGCGGACGACGTCGAGCGCCACCCCTGCCCACGCTGTCACGCCTCGGCAGGTTCACCCTGCCGCTCGCGCTCCGGCGCGGTCGCCGGCACCTACCACACCGGCCGCTTCACGAAGGTGCCCCGGCTCGCGAAACTTCTGCGCGTACCGACACCCGCCGACCGCGGCCCCGGCCAGCCGTGGCGGCCCGGCACCCCGGCGCCCGCGCCCGTCGACCCGAACACCCCGAGCGCGGACATCCGCATCGGGTACGCGAGGTGCTCCAGCCTCACCCAGGAACTCCAGTCGCAGCTCGACGCGCTCGCCGGACACGGCATCCCGCGAGACAAGATCTTCGCCGAGAAGATCAGCACCCGGGTGCGGGTCCGCCCGCAGTTCGAGGCCGCGCTCGCCGCCGCCAGGGAGATCAAGGCGCACGCCCCGCACTGCCGGGTGATCTTCACGGTGAACGAGATGAAGAGGCTGGGGCGCGACGCCGCTGAACTGACCGCGCTCGCCGATCACCTCACCGCCCACGGCCTGGTGCTGGAGATGCTCGCCGGTCCCCTTCAGGGGATGTACGACCCCAGCGGTCCGGGACGCCTGCTGTTCGGGTTCTTCGCGGCGATGGCGGAGACGGAGCGGGAGAACATCCGGGAGTCCACCCTCGAAGGGCTCGACGCCGCAGCCCGCAAGGGCAACCACGGCGGCAGGCCTCCGGTCATCACCGACGACATGCTGCACACCGTGCTCCGCCGCCGCGCGAACGGCGAGACGGTCTAGGACATCCAGCCCGACCTGCTCATCCCCACCGGCCGCCGCAAGGGGCAGAGCCCCAGCCTCTCCAGCATCTACCGGGCGCTGGCCGAGCACGAGAAGACCCAGGCGTACCCGGAGGCCGTGCAGGCGGCACACGCCGACTTCGCCGCCCTCCACCAGCGCGACCACAGCCCCAAGTAGTTACTCAGCGCTACACGACACCTCGCGGTAGCTATACGAGAACAGGGCCGACGAGGTCGGCGATCGCTTCGTTCAGCAGCACCAGGGAGAAGTGCCGGTTCGCCGTGTACGCCAGCTCGTGCCCGCTCACCCCGGGGATGTGACGGGCGGCCTCGTACGGGCCCATGTTGGTGCCCTTCACGAACGTGGTGATCACATACCTGCCGAAGGGGTCTTGGAGCTTGGGCTCGTTGCCGGAGGCCGGGCCGAACCGGCGCCACCACTCCACCCAGTACGCCGTGCGGGCCAGAATCCCCATCAGGGAGCGCTCCGGCATCCTGGCCTTGATCTCCTCCTCCAGCCGCTTCGCAGACGGCCGCTGCCCCTCCGCCCGGTGCGCCTTGAGCGACGGGATGCCCGTCTCCGGGTCGATGACCAGGCCCTCGTTGTCCGGGTAGCCGGCGTCCGCCGCCGCGGCGGCACCTCGCAGCTTGTCCTCCAGCTGTCGGCGGAAGAAGGCGGCGTCGAACTCGGCCGCCTCGCCTTCCTCGCACAGGCCGACCTCCACCAGGTAGGACGCCAGCTTCTCCTGCACGGCCTCCCAGGCCAGCAGCTGCTGGGACCAGTCCGCGTACTCCTCCGAGCCCACCACGGCTACGTCTCCGGTGCGCAGTTCCTCGGCGAGCGCGGTGAAGACCATCGCCTCGAAGTGCTTGCGGACGAACTGCCCCGGCCGCGTCTTGTCGACCACGGCCTTCTGCCAGTTCTGCGTGGCGAAGGAGATGTCCACCGCGCGGCCGTCCTCGCCCAGGGCGCTGATGTACTCGCCGCGCGCCGCCTGGTGCCGCTGGGCGTGCGCGAGCGCGTCCAGGACCCGGCCGTCCTCGGACGTCGCGGTGAACTCCAGCTTCTCGGCCAGGTCGAACATCACCGCCCGGTCCCGGCCGATCTGCCCGTACAGCAGCACCTCCCAGAAGTTGCCGTGGTGAGCGGAGACCTTCTCGATCTGCTCGTACTGCTTGGCGAACCCGCCGAAGCCCTCCACCGCCTTCGTGACCGCGCCGAGCCCACCCGCCTGCACCGCCTGGGCCCTGGCCAGGGCGAGGACCGCCGGGGAGACCCTGCCCTCCAGCCGCCGCGCGACCTCGTCGGCGGGTGCCTGTTCGTCCAGGCCGTCCAGGGCCGCTCGGACCTCGGCGGTCATGGACGCGGCCTTCTCCAGCGCCGCCTGGGCGGGACCGCCCTCGTCGATGTTCTTGAGCACGGTGCGGTAGTTCCCGATCAGGGCCTCGACGATCTCCCGCTCGGCCAGCCGGATCTCCTCCAGCTCCACCTTGGCCTTCTTGATCTTCATCGCCACGCGCTTGCAGAACATCGTGGCCAGGTCGTCGCGGACCCGCATCCGCGCCTTGTGCGTCAGGCATGCCACCAGCGCGAGGCGCTTGACGGGCTTGTAGTCCCGCAGCTCCGCCACGTCGGCCGCGTCCGCCTCCCCGGCGAAATCGGTGATCTTCCCCGCCGCGATGTCGTCCATCCACACGCCCGTGTCGCCGAGCTCGTCCACCCATTCCAGCCGCTTGGCCAGGTTCTTGAAGTGTGACCAGGTCGGGCCCTGGTCGGGCTTCTTGAGCCGGTTGAACAGCGTCGTGCCGTCGCTCTGGCGCTCTTCCAGCAGCCGCAGCAGCCCCGCCCGCTCGGGCGCGCTCATCCGGTCGTGGATGCCCGCGCAGATCGAGGCGTTCACCTCGCCGCGGATCTTCGAGGCCATCGCGTCGAAGGTGGAGAACGCCGGCAGCTCCGCCCGGCCTCCACCACTTTCTCCAGCGCGATGTTGATCAGGTCGGCCGGGCGGTTCTTCGCTGCGGCCTCCTTGCGGATCGACTCCTCGGCGATCCGGCGGGCCCGAGCCTGGTCGTACGTCGCGCCCACCCGGCGGCGCACCTCCGTACGCTGCCGCTCGGCGGTCCGGCCCGTCGCCCACAACGACATGGTGCCCTCCGGCAGCTCCACCGCACGGCGGACGAAGTCGACCACCATTTCCGGGTACTCGTCCGGCTTCGGGAACCGCCCCATCCGCTGATACGACTTCAGCGCCAGCAGCAGCGCGAGCTGATGGCCATCAGCGTCCATCCGCTCAGCGGCCCACGCCGCCTCCTCCCGCGTCGGCGAGAAGAACAGATGCAGCTCATGCGCGGTGATCAGCCGCTTGAACCGCGGATACGCGGTCCGCTCGATCGAGGTCAAGATCCCCACCCGGCCCGGACGACAGCCCAACGTCACACCAACGACACTGAGCTGAACGGGTGACGGCTCCGCCAACGCGCAACCCAAGATCAACTATTGGCGGCTTCTGGCCTCACCTCGGCGACACCCCGAAGTGGTCCGTGAACACTGTCCCCGCCCCGGGGAGCCCGATACTCTGGAACGGTGAAGGCGAAATCGAACGATGAAGCGAACCAGGCGAAGACCCTCGCCGGGTCGGTTCGTCGCGCCTCCAAGTCGATCGTCTGGAACACCAGTAAGGCTGGCAAGACCAGCATGGCGCTGCTGACCTCAGCCGGTCGGCGGAACCAGAAAACCGTGGTCAAGGGCTCAAAGCTGGCCAACAGCAGCATCACCAAGGGTGGGATCGGCACCCGGGTGAAGGTCAAGAACGCGCTGAAGAAGCCACCGGCCAGGAAGCCCAGGCCGACGCTGATCGAGCAGATCAAAGCACCGATGACAGCGGCAGAGGCCCGCAGGCTAACTGAGGCACTTCATGCTTCCGACCGTCCGACCAGGAAGCTGCCGCCTCGCCCGTGACCCTTTTTGTCGTCTGGAAGATCGCGAACAAGCAGCAGGACGCCCGGGCTATGGAGGCCTTCACATGCGCCGTGAAACACCCTCCAAGGAACCGGGCGTTCTCCTGGGAGCTGGAAGTCCAGAAGTACTTCCACAAGGCAGTCTGGGCCGACACGAATGAGTCCAGCCACCTTGGCCAGCGCTTCCGGATCGCCGACGACGGTGAAGGCATAGCCGCCGCCTATACCCACGCACGGCTCGCAGACCAGCCCGAGTTCACCCCGCCGGCCGGAGAGCAGACCAGGCTCCTCGTCATGCTCGGCATCGCGGTCCGTCACCGGCACCAAGGCGGCAAGTTCGCCGACGAAGTCCTCCTGGATGCTCTCTACGACATCTTGGACTCTGAACCGGACAGCGCGAGGGTTAACGTCCTGGCCAAGGTTCACATGCACAACATCCCGAGCCAGAAGATGCTGGCGAGAGCGGGATTCCAGCACAACACAGCGGGAACTCCCACCAAGCCCCTCGCCTGGTGGGGTCTGACTCTGGAACGCTGAAGACGTTGGATACCGTTTACAGCGCAAAACGCCTGCTGCACCCCTTGAACTCAGTGCCCACGGGTGGGGTTACTAGCGGCGAGAGGGCGAGTTCACCTTCAACATCTCTAGAGTCTGAGTGACGAAGCCGACGGTGTGACCTTCGCTTTCTTCGCTCCAAAGCGGTCGAGAAGTTGGCGAGTACCATTCATGCGTTCCATGGGGTGGCGCCCAGGGCCCACGATGACTTCATCCACTGCATCAGGTGTGAATTTCAATGGGATATACGGCGTGACTCCGACGGGGCCCGGTCGAAACTCTACGTCATCGCCAATTACTTCCCTTGGGATCATGAGACGCCATTCTTGCTCCTCCTCGAACGAAGGATCCTTGACCATGGTCAGTGCTTTCAGGTAATCCTGCATCAAGGTAATGCCTGGATGTAGTGATCTCGGAAGCAATCGATGATCCCCGTAACAAGCTAGATCAAATCCGTAACGGATCCAGTCGAACTCCCCATCCTCGCGATTTGACAAGGATTCCAACATGTCGGGCCTGAATCCGATTGCATAGCCCCCTACTCCACCGTAACCACGCCACTGGCTGAGTAGATCTCCATTGCCGCAAAAACAGCAGACGTATATATGGCAGGGCGAAGACTCGGACGGTCCGCCAACTCTCTGAAGGTCCGCAATGATGTCGCTGAGCACCGGCAGGAGACCCGTCTCGTCCGGTGCCTTCATGTGAACTTTGCGACGCGCTCGCCGCTGTTCTCGCAGGCGGAGTTCCTTGATGATGTTTGCGTGCCGGTCGAGTCTCAGCTTCCCATTTGCTTGCTGATCGCGAAGGGTAATGTTTTGCTCTTCCACCCGAAGGATGCTCAATAGATTGTCGCGAGCGTATATTAGCTCTTGGGCGTCGTTTAGAAATTCAACGTCAGCGGCCCGGATGTTGCCCGATGACATGATTCCCTGCAGTCCGGCCTGGTCTGTGTAGTGGTAAGCCCGTTTGAGTCTCGACGGGGCAGGATTCCGTTGACGGAAATCTTTGAACCAATCAGACCTGAGTTTCTGGAGCCCGTCGGGCGGGATCATGATGGATTCGGCCATGCCAACTCCATGCCTTCACGAATGAATGGCGGGCGGGCGCTCGGCCGTGGAGGCCAGCGCCACCCTTCCGTGAGTCCTCCGATCTCAACCGTATGACCCGTTGCCAACTTTCTCTCGTTGAGGACGAACCCGTCATTCCGTGATGTTGTCTACGTCGCGGCGTATACGCGCCGCACCGACCTGGACGACGTCGCTCGCGTTCTGGAGTCGCTCTTCGGACAGTGGGAGCGGGTGGCGAGAATGTCCAACCCGCTGGGCTATGCAGTGGCTGCCGCGCGGAACCGGGCGGTCGACGTGCTGCGACGGCAACGGGAGATTCCCACCGACAGTGAACTCCTCATCCCGCTCGTTGAACAGCAAGATCATGGAACGGCGGTTGGTGACTCCGATGTTCTGGAGGACGTGCTTTCCGCGGTGAAGGCGATGCGCGGGCAGATGGGACGGGTGCTTCTCATGAGCCTCGCTGGCCTGGGCCATGGGGAGATCGCCGAGCGCCTGGGAGTCACGCAGAGCACGGTCAGACTGTTGCTGCATCGCGGCTGGCGGCAGCTCATGGCCTCCGATGAGGTCCGCTGACGCTCTCGCCGTATATAGGGAGAACGGCATTCAGGGCAGCAACAGTGCTGTTGCAAGGCTTGCGTCGGATCCCGGTAGCTTCACCTGGGCGGTCGCTGCGCGGGGGCTAGCTGCACCTTCAGAATCAATGGCGGAAGAACGTTCGGAGTCGACGGCTCCGCGCACCGCGGCGCGCTGGCCGCGGGCGGGGCCACCGTCGCGGTGCTCGCCTGCGGGGTCGATGTCGCCTATCCCCGCGGCCATGCCGAGTTGATCGGGCGCATCGCAGAACAGGGCCTGGTCATTGGGGAGTTGCCGCCAGGCGCCCACCCCACGCCCAGCAGATTCATCCTCCGGAACCGGGTGATCGCCGCACTGACCAGGGGAACCGTGGTCGTGGAGGCCCAATACCGCAGCGGTTCGCTGGTCACGGCGCGCAGCGCGCAGAAGCTCGGCCGTTTCACGATGGGCGTCCCAGGCCCCGCCACCAGCGGGCTCTCGGCCGGCGTGCATGAACTCCTACGCGGTGAGAGCGTGCTGGTCACCGATGCCTCCGAAGTGGCCGAGCTGGTCGGCGACATCGGTGACCTCGCCCCGGACCGTCGAGGCCCCGTGCTCCCCAGGGATCTGCTGGATCCCGCCAGCGCACGGGTCCTTGAGGCCATACCGGCCCGCGGCGCCGTCGCCGGTGACCAGGTGGCGCGCGGAGCGGGGACGACGGCCGACGAGGCGCTCGGCAGGCTGTACGAACTGCATTCCCTGGGGTTCGTCGAACGGCACGGCGACCGCTGGCAGTTGACACACAGCGCGATCCGCAGCTCGAACGCGCGGCGAGGCGGTACTTGACCTGGGGCATTCGGGTGAAAAGGTGATGCCGATGACCTTTGGAGTCCTGCGGTTGGCGCCCGAGGGGCCGGCGCGCGCGGTGTCGGCCCTGGTTCGAAGATGTGGCCGACGGCCGGTACCCGCACAGGTTCGTTCCCCCGATCTTCGCCCACCGCGACGGTTCAGTCACGCTACGCTCACCAGGATTCCGGCCCAGGCGCTCGTCCCCTCCCACATCACAGCAGAACGGCTCAAGGCAACGCATGCCCCAGCAGCACACCTCCGGGTCTGACCGCGCGGCAGTGCCACCCGCTGCCCGTGGCACCGTGCGGCCCCCCGCTCCCTCGTCGCTCGACGAGTTGTGGCGGTCGTACAAGGCCACGGGTGACGAGCGGCTGCGGGAGCAGTTGATCCTGCACTACTCGCCACTGGTGAAGTACGTCGCGGGCCGGGTGAGTGTGGGGCTGCCCTCCAATGTCGAGCAGGCGGACTTCGTCTCCTCCGGAGTCTTCGGACTCATCGACGCCATCGAGAAGTTCGACATCGAGCGGTCCATCAAGTTCGAGACGTACGCGATCACCCGCATCCGCGGTGCGATGATCGACGAGCTGCGCGCCCTGGACTGGATCCCACGCTCCGTGCGGCAGAAGGCCCGGGCCGTGGAGCGCGCCTACGCCACGCTCGAGGCGCAGCTGAGACGTACGCCCTCCGAGTGCGAGGTCGCCTCCGAGATGGGGATCGGCGTTGAGGAACTGCACGCGGTTTTCAGCCAGTTGTCGCTGGCGAACGTCGTCGCGCTGGAGGAGCTGCTGCACGTCGGCGGCGAGGGCGGCGACCGGCTCAGCCTGATGGACACCCTTGAGGACACCGCCGCCGACAACCCGGTCGAGGTGGCCGAGGACCGCGAGCTGAGGCGGTTGCTCGCCCGCGCCATCAACACCCTTCCCGAGCGCGAGAAGACCGTCGTCACCCTCTACTACTACGAGGGCCTCACGCTCGCCGAGATCGGCAATGTTCTCGGCGTGACGGAGAGCAGAGTCAGCCAGATCCACACAAAGTCGGTGCTGCAGCTGCGGGCGAAGCTGGCCGACGTCGGGCGGTGACGCCGAATCGTCCCTCCCCCAAGGAGACATCCGTAGAGTGGTGACGTGCCCAGGATTCGAGCGGCCTCCGTGGCCGAGCACCGGACGATGCAGCGCGCCTCCCTGCTGGACGCCGCACGGTCCCTTCTGTCCGAAGGCGGTACGGAGGCGCTGACCTTCCCCGCTCTCGCCGAGCGCACGGGACTGGCCAGGTCCTCCGTCTACGAGTACTTCCGCTCGCGCGCCGCCGTCGTCGAAGAGCTCTGCGCGGTCGACTTTCCCGTCTGGGCGGCGGAGGTCGAGGTCGCGATGCAGCAGGCGGACACGGCCGAGGGCAAGGTCGAGGCCTATGTACGCCAGCAACTGCAGCTGGTCGGGGACCGACGCCACCGCGCGGTTGTAGCCATCTCGGCAAGCGAGCTGGATGCCGGCGCGCGGGAGAAGATCCGTGCCGCGCACGGCGGGCTGATCGCGATGATCGTCGAGGCGCTCGGAGAGCTGGGCCAGGACGAGCCCCGGCTGGCCGCGATGCTGCTGCAGGGCGTCGTGGACGCGGCGGTACGCCGTATCGAGCTCGGCGCGGCCGAGGATCCGGCGGTGATCGCCGACGCGGCGGTGGCGATGGCCCTGCGAGGCGTACGGGGCTGATCCCGCCCCGCAGCAGCCGCCGCGCCACAGCGGCCGTGGCCAGGAGCAACGCCGCGTGCACGGCGTCGGCAGCCCCAGCGAGAGCCGGAGCGTCAACCGGCTCGTCAACCGGTGCGGCAGCCGGAGAAAGCGGCGGTTCAAGGGCCGGGACGCCGAAGACCGGGAGCAGTCGCGACGGGCCGCGGCGCAGCAGCCAGGGCGGCAGCAGGGACAGCGGATCCAGATACTCCGTGCCCCGCAGCAGCCCCCAGTGCAGGCAGCCCGCGGCACAGTGCGAGGGCCCCGGCGCGATGGTGGCCACCACCTGGCCGGCGCTCACCTCCGCGCCCTGGGCAAGCAGCGGGCGGACCGGCTCGTACGTTGTGCGCAACGGCGGCTCACCCGTACCGGTGAGAGCGATGACGAGCACGCCACGGCCCGCGACCGGGCCCGCGAACGAAACCCGGCCGGGTGCCGCGGCCCGCACCGGGGTGCCCGGCGGCGCGGCCAGGTCCACTCCGCGGTGCCCCGCCCCGTACGTCGAAGCAGGCGGCTCCCAGCCCCGTACGACCTGAGGGCGTGGCGGCCCCAGCGGCCAGCTCCTGTCGCCGTCGGCGGCCAGGGCCGGACCCGCGCCCGCGATGAGCAGGGCGAGGGCAAGGGCAAGGACAGGGATGAGCAAGGACAGTAGGGGGACGAGAGGTCTGCGGTGCATGACGCGGTACATGGCACAGACCGTCCCGCGGAACACCGCAACCGCGCTGATCATGGTCCGGATCTGTGGAGTACCGACCGGTTGTGGACAGCGCCGTCACCCGGCACCGTGCCGGTCCCGTACACTTCTTCTGGCGATCCGGTCACCGGGTCGACTTCGCACGCCCCGCCACCACACCCTCCGCGGTCGGTGGCCGCGCTCCTCGGTCCCTTGTGGCACGGCGCGTCGGGGCGTCAGGATAAAACCGAGAACTCAAGGAGATACGGCCATGGCCGTCGTCACGATGCGGGAGCTGCTGGAAAGCGGCGTCCACTTCGGTCACCAGACCCGTCGTTGGAACCCGAAGATGAAGCGTTTCATCTTCACGGAGCGCAACGGCATCTACATCATCGACCTGCTCCAGTCGCTGTCGTACATCGACCGCGCCTACGAGTTCGTCAAGGAGACCGTCGCCCACGGCGGCTCCATCATGTTCGTCGGTACCAAGAAGCAGGCCCAGGAGGCCATCGCCGAGCAGGCGACGCGCGTTGGTATGCCGTACGTCAACCAGCGCTGGCTGGGCGGCATGCTCACCAACTTCTCCACCGTCTACAAGCGCCTTCAGCGTCTGAAGGAGCTTGAGCAGATCGACTTCGAGGATGTGGCCGCGTCCGGCCTCACCAAGAAGGAGCTCCTGGTCCTCTCTCGCGAGAAGGCCAAGCTGGAGAAGACCCTCGGTGGTATCCGCGAGATGTCCAAGGTGCCCAGCGCCGTCTGGATCGTGGACACCAAGAAGGAGCACATCGCCGTCGGTGAGGCGCGCAAGCTCAAGATTCCGGTTGTCGCGATCCTCGACACCAACTGCGACCCCGACGAGGTCGACTACAAGATCCCGGGCAACGACGACGCGATCCGCTCCGTCACCCTGCTCACCCGCGTGATCGCCGACGCCGTCGCCGAGGGCCTCATCGCCCGTTCCGGCGTCGCCACCGGTGACTCCAAGCCGGGCGAGAAGGCCGCCGGTGAGCCGCTCGCCGAGTGGGAGCGCGACCTCCTCGAGGGCGAGAAGAAGGCCGACGACGCCGAGGCTCCGGCCGACGCCGAGAAGCCGGCCGAGGCTGCCGCCGACGCCGAGAAGCCCGCCGAGGCTGCTGCCGAGGCTCCGGTTGCCGAGGCTCCGGTTGCCGAGGCTCCGGCTGAGGTTCCGGCCGCTGAGGCCCCGGCTGCCGAGGCTCCGGCCGCGGACGCCGAGCAGGCCTGACCTCACAGGTTCGGTAGTTGACGGCGGGGGACGGTGCCACAGGCACCGGCCCCCGCCGCTCACCCGTAGATCTTCGACTTTCGACTTTCGAGAGAGATTCAAGGACATGGCGAACTACACCGCCGCTGACGTCAAGAAGCTCCGCGAGCTCACCGGCGCAGGCATGATGGACTGCAAGAAGGCGCTGGACGAGGCCGAGGGCAACGTCGACAAGGCCGTCGAGGCGCTGCGCATCAAGGGTCAGAAGGGCGTCGCCAAGCGCGAGGGCCGCTCCGCCGAGAACGGCGCCGTCGTCTCCGTCATCTCCGACGACAACACCTCCGGTGTCATCGTCGAGCTGAAGTGCGAGACGGACTTCGTCGCCAAGGGTGAGAAGTTCCAGGCCGCCGCCAACGCGCTCGCCGCGCACGTCGCCGCCACTTCACCGGCCGACATCGACGCGCTGCTCGCGTCCGAGATCGAGCCCGGCAAGACCGTTCAGGCGTACGTCGACGAGGCCAACGCCAACCTCGGCGAGAAGATCGTCCTGGACCGCTTCGCGCAGTTCTCCGGTGCCTATGTCTCGGCGTACATGCACCGCACCATGCCCGACCTCCCGCCGCAGATCGGTGTCCTTGTCGAGCTCGACAAGGAGAACGCCGAGATCGCCAGGGGCATCGCGCAGCACATCGCCGCCTTCGCGCCCAAGTACCTCTCCCGCGAGGACGTCCCGGCCGAGATCGTCGAGACCGAGCGCCGGGTCGCCGAGGAGACCACGCGCGCCGAGGGCAAGCCCGAGGCCGCCCTCCCGAAGATCGTCGAGGGTCGTGTCAACGGCTTCTTCAAGGAGGCCACTCTCCTTGGCCAGCCGTACGCGCTCGACAACAAGAAGTCTGTCCAGAAGGTCCTGGACGAGGCCGGTGTCACCCTGAAGCGCTTCGCGCGCATCAAGGTCGGCATCTGACCCGTTAAGCGATCGACACGGGAGCCCGCTAGGGTTTCTTACGCAGTCGCCGGTCGCACTCGCGCCGGATGACCGCAGATCTGACGAGGAGGCCATTGCCGACAGGGACACCAGCACCCACCGGCAATGGCCTTCTTCGTATGTGCACGAGGAGATCTCCATGAACAAGGGCGCGGACGCCAACCAGGCTGCCGACGACAAGAGCGACGACCAGGCCGGCAAAAGGGCCGGACGCTTCATGCTGAAGCTGTCCGGTGAGGCGTTCGCCGGCGGCGGGGCGCTCGGCGTCGACCCCGACGTCGTACACGCCATAGCGCGAGAGATCGCCGCGGTCGTACGTGACGGCGCGGAGATCGCGGTCGTCATCGGCGGCGGCAACTTCTTCCGCGGAGCCGAGCTCCAGCAGCGCGGCATGGACCGGGCCCGCTCCGACTACATGGGCATGCTCGGTACGGTGATGAACTGCCTCGCGCTCCAGGACTTCCTGGAGAAGGAGGGCATCGACTCCCGTGTCCAGACCGCCATCACCATGGGGCAGGTCGCGGAGCCGTACATTCCACTGCGTGCCGTGCGGCACCTGGAGAAGGGCCGCGTCGTCATCTTCGGCGCCGGTATGGGCATGCCCTACTTCTCCACCGACACCACCGCCGCGCAGCGCGCCCTGGAGATCGACGCCGAGGCTCTGCTGATGGGCAAGAACGGCGTCGACGGGGTCTACGACTCCGACCCCAAGACCAACCCCGACGCGGTGAAGTTCGACGCGCTGGAGTACGGCGAGGTGCTCTCCCGCAACCTCAAGGTCGCCGACGCCACCGCCATCACTCTCTGCCGTGACAACGATCTCCCGATCCTCGTCTTCGAACTGCTCACCGAAGGCAATATCGCGCGGGCCGTCAAGGGTGAGAAGATCGGCACTCTCGTGAGCGACCAGGGCACCCGGGCCTGACTCCGGGCACGTCCCTCGAGGGATGGACAAAGTCCTGCCGGTCGGACACCGTGCAGGAAAGACGCGACGCAGGTTCCGCCGGCCCTGTTGCACGCCGGGCCTACTTCAAGACACGCAGGAGCAAGTGGTGATCGAAGAGACCCTCCTCGAGGCCGAGGAGAAGATGGAGAAGGCCGTCCTGGTCGCCAAGGATGACTTCGCCGCGATCCGCACCGGACGTGCGCACCCGGCGATGTTCAACAAGATCGTGGCGGACTACTACGGTGCGCTGACTCCGATCAACCAGCTGGCCTCGTTCTCGGTTCCCGAGGCGCGCATGGCCGTGGTGACCCCGTTCGACAAGACCGCGCTGCGCAACATCGAGCAGGCGATCCGGGACTCCGACCTCGGCGTCAACCCGAGCAACGACGGCAACATCATCCGGGTGGTCTTCCCCGAGCTCACGCAGGACCGCCGCAAGGAGTTCATCAAGGTCGCCAAGACCAAGGCCGAGGACTCCAAGATCTCGATCCGCTCCGTGCGCCGCAAGGCCAAGGAGACCATCGACAAGCTGATCAAGGACGGCGAGGTCGGCGAGGACGAGGGCCGCCGCGCGGAGAAGGAGCTCGACGACACCACCGCGAAGTACGTCGCGCAGGTGGACGAGCTGCTGAAGCACAAGGAAGCCGAGCTGCTCGAGGTCTGATGAACGACTCTTCCTGGGGGGCCCCGCCGAGAGCCGGTTACTGGGGGCCGCCCGACCAGGGGCCTGCCCCGGCGGGTCCCGCATACGATGAGCATGACGCACAGCAGACTCGGCCCATGCCCATCGTGCCGGACTTTCCCGACGCAGGTAGAGACGCCGAAGACCGTGACGACGGCGACGACCGAGATGACCGCGACCGGGGGGCCGCTCGGCCGAGCGGCCCCCTGTTCCGCGACGAGATGCCGCAGGAGCCCATGCCCACCCCGCCGTCGGCGGCACCCGAGCCGCCGCAGAAGAAGCGGGCCGGCCGTGATCTGCGGGCGGCCATAGGGGTAGGCGTCGCGCTGGGCGCGGTGATCGTCGCATCGCTCTTCATCGTCAAGGCCGTGTTCGTCGGCGTGATCGCGGTCGCCGTGGTGGTCGGGCTGTGGGAACTGACGTCGCGGCTCGAGGAGCGCAAGCAGATCAAGGCGCCGCTGGTGCCTCTCGCGGTCGGCGGCGCGGCGATGGTCGTGGCCGGGTATGTGCGCGGCGCGGAGGGCGCGTGGGTCGCGATGGCGCTCACGGCGCTCGCGGTGCTGGCCTGGCGGATGACCGAGCCGCCCGAGGGCTATCTGAAGGACGTCACGGCGGGCGTCTTCGCCGCGTTCTACGTGCCCTTCCTGGCGACCTTCGTCGCGATGATGCTCACCGCGGACGACGGGGCGCAGCGGGTGCTCACCTTCCTGGTGCTGACGGTGGTCAGCGACACGGGTGCGTACGCCGTCGGCTGGCGCTTCGGCAAGCACAAGCTCGCACCGCGCATCAGCCCGGGGAAGACCCGCGAGGGCCTGGTCGGAGCGGTGACGTTCGCGATGGTGGCCGGTGCACTGCTCATGCAGTTCGTGATCGACGACGGCACGTGGTGGCAGGGTCTGCTGCTCGGCTTCGCGGTCGCGGCGAGTGCGACGCTCGGTGACCTGGGCGAGTCAATGATCAAACGGGACCTGGGCATCAAGGATATGGGCACGCTGCTGCCGGGGCATGGCGGCATCATGGACCGGCTGGATTCGCTGCTGCCGACGGCCCCGGTTGTCTGGCTGCTGCTCGTGATCTTCGTAGGAAGCGGCTGACCTGCGCGTTTGAGTCGAGGGGTTCGTTGTCCACAGGGCGGCGAACCCCTCTTCGCATCTCTGCGACACTGGTAGGACCATGCCCAAGCCCGGAGAACTCACTTTCGTCGCGCCCCGCGGAGCCAAGAAGCCCCCGCGGCATCTCGCCGACCTCACGCCCGCCGAGCGCAAGGACGCCGTCGCCGCGATCGGCGAGAAGCCGTTCCGCGCCAAGCAGCTCTCGCAGCACTACTTCGCGCGGTACGCCCACGACCCGGCCCAGTGGACCGACATCCCCGCGGCCGCGCGCGAGAAGCTCGCCTCGGAGCTGCTGCCCGACCTGATGTCTGTCGTACGGCACATCTCGTGCGACGAGGACACCACCCGCAAGACCCTGTGGCGGCTGCACGACGGCACCCTCGTCGAGTCCGTGCTGATGCGCTACCCGGACCGGGTGACCATGTGCATCTCGTCGCAGGCCGGCTGCGGGATGAACTGCCCGTTCTGCGCGACCGGGCAGGCCGGTCTCGACCGCAATCTCTCGACCGCCGAGATCGTGCACCAGATCGTCGACGGCATGCGCGCCCTGCGTGACGGCGAGGTGCCCGGCGGTCCGGCGCGGCTTTCCAACATCGTCTTCATGGGCATGGGCGAGCCGCTCGCCAACTACAAGCGGGTCGTCGGCTCCATCCGCCGCCTCACCGATCCCGAGCCCGACGGTCTCGGCCTCTCGCAGCGCGGGATCACCGTCTCCACCGTCGGTCTGGTCCCCGCGATGCACCGCTTCGCCGACGAGGGCTTCAAGTGCCGTCTCGCCGTCTCGCTGCACGCTCCGGACGACGAGCTGCGCGACACCCTGGTCCCGGTCAACACCCGCTGGAATGTCCGGGAGGTGCTGGACGCCGCCTGGGAGTATGCCGAGAAGTCCGGCCGCCGGATCTCCATCGAGTACGCGCTCATCCGCGACATCAACGACCAGGCGTGGCGTGGCGATCTATTGGGCCGCTTGCTCAAGAACAAGCGGGTCCATGTGAATCTGATCCCGCTCAACCCGACCCCGGGATCGAAGTGGACCGCCTCTCGCCCCGAGGACGAGAAGGCCTTCGTGGAGGCCATCGCGGCCCATGGCGTGCCCGTCACCGTACGGGACACTCGCGGCCAGGAGATCGATGGAGCGTGCGGACAGCTGGCCGCTTTGGAGAGATAGGGCCCATGTAATCTGGGCTCGAACATTTGCATATTCCGACAGGGGAGCGCCACAGCGCTGAGAGTGCGGCACAAGCCGCAGACCCTCTGAACCTTGCCCGGGTCATTCCGGGTAGGAAGTTCGGTCGTTACTCAAGCTGTTGCGCCCTGCCCGGATCCCGATTGCGGGAGCCGGGCAGGGCCGCGTCTCTTCCTGGTCACCCCCAGGAGGAATTTCAGTGAGCACCACAGAGAAGATCACGGTCACCGCGCTCGCCGCGGCGCTGGGCGTCGTGACGCTCGCGGCTTGCGGCGGAGAGTCCAAGGATTCCTCCGCCGGCTCCACATCGAAGACGGTGACGCTCGTCAGCCATGAGTCGTTCCTCGCCTCCCCCTCCGTGCTGAAGGAGTTCACCAAGGAGACCGGCTACACGGTCAAGGTGCTCAAGAGCGGGGACGCGGGCGCGGCCCTCAACAAGGAGATCCTCACCAAGGGCTCCCCGCAGGGCGACGTCTTCTTCGGCGTCGACAACACCCTGCTCTCGCGCGCTCTCGACAACGAGCTGTTCACGCCGTACGTCGCCAAGGGCCTGGCGCAGGTGAGCGACGAGGCGCAGCTCGACAAGGACAAGCACCGGGTCACGCCGGTCGACACCGGCGACATCTGCGTCAACTACGACAAGAAGTACTTCGCCGACAGGAAGCTGGCGCCGCCGCAGTCCTTCGACGATCTGATCAAGCCCGAGTACAAGAACCTCCTTGTCACGGAGAACGTCGCGACCTCATCGCCCGGCCTCGGCTTCCTGCTCGGATCGGTCGGCAAGTACGGCGAAGAGGGCTGGCAGGACTACTGGAAGAAGCTGAAGGACAACGGCGTCAAGGTCGTCGACGGCTGGGAGCAGGCGTACAACGGGGAGTTCTCCGGCTCCGCGGCCGGCAAGAAGGCCAAGGGGGACAGGCCGCTCGTCGTCTCGTACGCCACGAGCCCGCCCGCCGAGGTGCTCTACGCCAAGCCGCAGCCGACCGAGGCCCCCACCGGTGTCGCGACCGGTACCTGTTTCCGCCAGACCGAGTTCGCGGGTCTGCTCAAGGGCGCGAAGAACGAGGCGGGCGGCAAGGCTCTGCTGGACTTCCTGGTCTCCAAGACGTTCCAGGAGGACATGCCGCTGAACATGTTCGTGAACCCGGTGGTCAAGGACGCCAAGCTGCCCGAGCTCTTCACCACGTTCGGCGTGGTGATCGACAAGCCGGAGACCGTCGCTGCCGACAAGATCGCCAAGAACCGTGAGCAGTGGGTCCAGTCATGGTCCTCGCTCGTACTGAAGTAGGGAAGTCCGTCCGCGGGCGGTCGGTCCGCGGGAAGTCCGTCCGCGGGAATGCGGCGCGGCTCGGACTGATGGCCGGGCCCGTCGCGTTCTTCGCGGTCTTCTTCGCCTACCCCGTCGTCGCGATCGTGGGCCGCGGCCTCCAGATCGACGGGGTGTGGCAGTTCGGGCGGATCGGCGAGGTACTGGGCCGCTCCGCCATTCTGCGGGTGCTGTGGTTCACCACCTGGCAGGCGTTCGCCTCGACCGCGCTCACCCTGCTGATCGCCCTGCCCGGCGCGTACGTCTTCGCTCGCTTCGAGTTCCCCGGAAAGCGGCTGCTGCGGGCGGTGGTCACCGTTCCGTTCGTACTGCCGACCGTGGTCGTCGGGACGGCGTTCCTGGCGCTGCTGGGGCGCGGCGGACTGCTCGACGAGCTGTGGGGTCTGCGGCTGGACACGACGGTGTGGGCGATTCTGCTCGCGCATGTCTTCTTCAACTACGCGGTGGTCGTACGGACCGTGGGCGGTCTGTGGTCGCAGCTCGACCCGCGCCAGGAGGAGGCCGCCCGGGTGCTGGGCGCCGGGCGGTTCGCGGCCTGGCGGCGGGTGACGCTGCCTGCGCTCGGGCCCGCTGTGGCCGCCGCCGCGCTCATGGTCTTCCTCTTCACCTTCACCTCCTTCGGCGTCGTACAGATCCTCGGCGGACCGACCTTCGCCACACTCGAGGTGGAGATCTACCGACAGACCGCGCAACTGCTCGATCTGTCGACGGCGGCCGTGCTGACGCTGGTGCAGTTCGCCGCGGTGGGCGCCGTCCTCGCCGTACACGCGTGGACGGTACGGCGGCGGGAGAGCGAGCTGAGGCTGGTGGACCCGGCGCAGACGGCGCGGCGGCCGCGCGGGGCAGGGCAGTGGACGCTGTTCGGCGGGGTGCTGGCCACGATCGCGCTGCTGATCCTGGCGCCGCTCGGGGTGCTCGTCGAACGTTCCCTCGACGGGCCAGGGGGTTACGGCTTCGACTACTACCGGGCGTTGACGGTGCTGGACGAGGGCGGCGGCGCCTTCCTCGTACCGCCGATCGAAGCCGTCTGGAACTCCCTGCGGTACGCCGTGGTCGCGACCGCCATCGCGTTGGCCGTGGGCGGGCTGGCCGCGGCCGCGCTCACGCGCAGGGCCGGGCGGCTGGTGCGCGGCTTCGACGCGCTGCTGATGCTGCCGCTCGGCGTCTCCGCCGTGACCGTCGGCTTCGGCTTTCTGATCACCCTCGACGAGCCGCCGCTGGATCTGCGGGCGTCCTGGATCCTGGTGCCGCTCGCACAGGCACTGGTCGGTGTCCCCTTCGTCGTACGGACGATGCTGCCCGTCCTGCGCGCGGTGGACGCACGGCTGCGCGAGGCCGCGGCGGTGCTGGGTGCGTCGCCGCTGCGGGTGTGGCGGGAGGTCGATCTGCCGCTGGTGCGGCGGGCGCTGCTCGTCGCCGCGGGGTTCGCCTTCGCCGTGTCGCTCGGCGAGTTCGGGGCGACGGTCTTCATCGCCAGGCCCGACAATCCGACGCTGCCGGTCGCCGTGGCGCGGCTGCTCGGCCGGCCCGGCGAGCTGAACTACGGGCAGGCGATGGCGCTGAGCACGATCCTGATGCTGGTGTGCGCGGTGGCGCTGCTGGTACTCGAACGCATCCGCATCGACCGATCCTCCGGGGAGTTCTGATGGTCTTGCTGCGACTGGAGGACGTGACCGTACGGTTCGGTGCGCGGGCCGCCCTCGACGCGGTCGATCTCGAGGTCGCCGAGCACGAGATCGTCTGCGTGCTGGGGCCGAGCGGCAGCGGCAAGTCCACGCTGCTGCGGGCAGTCGCCGGGCTCCAGGACGCCGACGGCGGGCGGGTGCTGCTGTCCGGTGCGGACCAGGCCGGGGTGCCGGTTCACCGGCGCGGTGTGGGCCTGATGTTCCAGGACCATCAGCTGTTCCCGCAGCGCGACGTGGGCGGCAATGTCGCCTTCGGGCTGCGGATGCACGGCATCGGCAGGGACGAACAGGCACGCCGCGTGGACGAGTTGCTGGAGCTGGTCGGGCTGCCGGCCGCACAGCGGCGGGCCGTCGCCTCGCTGTCCGGCGGCGAGCAGCAGCGGGTGGCACTGGCCAGGGCGCTCGCGCCGGAGCCCCGGCTGCTGATGCTGGACGAGCCGCTCGGCCAGCTGGACCGGGGGCTGCGGGAGCGGCTCGTCGTCGAACTGCGCGGACTGTTCGGGCGGTTGGGTACGACGGTGCTCGCCGTCACCCACGACCAGGGTGAGGCCTTCGCGCTCGCCGACCGCGTCGTCGTCATGCAGGACGGCCGGATCGCGCAGGTGGGCACGCCGCTGGAGGTCTGGCAGCGGCCCGAGTCCGAGTTCGTCGCCCGCTTCCTCGGCTTCGACAACGTCGTGGCGGCGATGGTGAGCGGCACGGCCGCGGACACGCCCTGGGGCAAGGTGCCGGTGCCGGAGGGCTCGCCGCAGGGCGCCCGGAAGGTGCTGGTGCGACCGGCGGCGGTACGGCTGGTCCCGCCGGCGGACGGCCTGCGCTGCAGGGTGGAGGCACGCACCTTCCGGGGCAGCCACGTCGCCGTACAGCTCCTGCCGGACGACGGGCCGCCGCTGGAGGCGGAGTCCTCCCTGCGGGAGGCGCCGGAGGAGGGAGCCCAGGTGGGTGTCGTCTTCGCCGCCGAGGACGTGGTGGTGCTCGACCCGGTTAGTGGGCCGGAGGCCAGGGGACGGGGGTGAGCTCCTCAGGACGTGGCTCCTGCGACCCCGACTCCGACCTCGACCCCGACTCCGACCCCGACTCGGACTCCGACTCCGACTCCGGCTCCGGCTCCGCGCCGTGCGCCTCAGGCGCGCCGAACCAGGCCACCGCGACCGCGCCCGCCACCGCCAGTACGAAGCCGAGGATCGCCATCCAGGCGAAGCCGGCCCGCGAGGAGTCGCCCAGCCACAGCACACCGATCATGCCCGGCAGCACGGTCTCGCCGACCACCAGCGCCGCGGTGGCGCCGTTCACCGAGCCGATCTGCAGCGCGACGGTGTGCAGATACATGCCGCCGATGCCGGCCACCAGGATCGCGTACAGGGCAGGGTCCGAGAGCAGGGCGCCCAGGTCGAAGGGGTCGATGCCGTTCAGTACGCGTACGCCGACGCCCAGCGCGCCGAAGCCGAGGCCGGACAGCAGACCCGCCAGGATCGCGGCGCGCGCGCCGAGAAGACGTACGACGACGGTGCCGCCGACCATCAGCAGCACCGAGATCACCAGCAGCCACCAGTGCGTGGCGATGGGGGTGTGACCGCCGCCCTCGGGGCCCGCCGCGGAGGCCAGCAGCACCAGGGCCGAGCAGACGACGCCGATGGAGGTCCACTCGGCGCGCGTCAGCCGGATGCCCAGCAACCTGACGCTCAGCACCGCCGTGATCACCAGGTTGGCGCTGATGACGGTCTGGGAGAGGAAGAGCGGGAGCAGCCGAGCGGCCAGCGCGCCGAGACCGAACCCGACGAAGTCCAGGATCGTGCCGACGATGAACTCCCAGGTCATCGCGGCCTTGGCGGTGGACGACAGGTTCGGGCCGCCGTGCTGGGTGACTCCGGCAGCGACCGCCTCGCGGCGGGCGGACTTGCGGGAGCCCACGGCTTGCAGCACCGACCCCGTGCCGTAACAGATCGAGGCCGCTACAGCGGTCAGTAGGCCGATCAGCACCAAGGGCTCCGTTCACATGGGGTCAGTTTGTTCCGACTGACTGCCAGACGTGAGTTCGGGGCCGGAAGTTGCCTGGCTGCGGTGACCAGATCCTGTCTAGGCCGTGCCGGACAGCCGGCGCAGCGTCTCCGCGGCCTCGTCCACCGTATCGACCAGAGCGATACGGGACTCCATGGCGCGCTCGCGCGCCAGCGACTGGAGCAGCGGCCACGTGGGCAGCTTCTCCGTCCAGTGCGCGCGGTCGACGAGGACCATCGGCGTCGGCTCGCCGCGGGACTCGTAGTAGTTCGGAGTCGCGTTGTCGAAGATCTCCTGGACGGTGCCGGCGGCGCCGGGCAGGAAGATCACGCCCGCGTTGGAGCGGGCCAGGAGGCCGTCCTCGCGGGTGGCGTTGGCGAAGTACTTGGCGATGTGACCGGCGAAGGCGTTCGGCGGTTCGTGGCCGTAGAACCAGGTGGGAATGCCGACGGAGTCACCGCCGCCGGGCCAGCGGGACCGTATCTCGAAGGCGGCGTCCGCCCAGTCGGAGACGGAGGGGACGAACGACGGGACCTTGGCGAGGAGTTCGAGAGCTTCGCACAGCATCTCGTCGGGGTGCGGGGCGGCGTACGCACCGAGGTTCGCGGCCTCCATGGCGCCGGGGCCGCCGCCGGTCGCGACGGAGAACCCGGCGCGGGCGAGGGCCTGACCGAGGCGGGCGGCACCGGCGTACGCGTCCGTGCCACGGGCCATCGCGTGGCCGCCCATGACGCCCACGACGCGTGCACCGACGAGGAGTTCGTCCAGGGCGTCGGAGATCGCGTCGTCGTGGATCGACCGGAGCATCGAGGCGAAAATGTCGCCGTCGGCCTTGGTCTCCTGGAACCAGGTGTAGGCGCGGGCGTCGGGGGTTTCGTCGTAACCGCCGGTGGCGAGGCCTTCGAAGAGCTCGCCGGGGGAGTAGAGCACCCCGCGGTACGGGTCGAAGGGCAGGTCGGGGACGGGCGGGAAGACCAGCGCGCCGTCGGCGCGGACCTTGGCGGCGGCATCGGGCTGCATGAGGCAGCCGAGGAAGACGGCACCGGTGGTGTCGGCGCGGAGGAGAGAGTGGGTGCGCTCGGTGAGGTCGACGGACTGGACGCGGTGTCCGGCGAGCGAGCCGCCGGCGACGACGTGGTCGAACTCGTCGAGGGATTCGACCTCTTGGTCGCGGTGGTGCGGGTTCGCGGGCGCCATGCGGCCACGATAGGGGGTGCGGGGGAGGTCCCAACACCCGCCCCTTCCTGAATCCGGGGCGACACCCCCGGCCTCCCTCAGGCCGAGAGAGGGAGCGCCGCCAGCGCCGCCACCCCCCACGTCAGAGGGGCGAAAACCGCCAGCAGCGTCGCCACCCGCAAGGCCGTGGCGCGGCGGAGGGCCGAGGTGGGGGCGCCGAGGCGGCGCAGGGCTTTCGTCGTGTGGGCGCGCGCCTGTTTGGCCTCCAGGGCCGAGGTGAGCAGCGTCGCCGTCGTACACGTGATCACCAGGGCCGCGCCCAGGCCGGTCAGGGGGCCGAAGAGGTTCGGGCCCGTGTCGCCGTACACGGTCGGGGCCGCGATCGCCGCCGAGGCCACCGAGCACACCACGCCCAGCGGGCGGCCGATACGGCGGGACTCCTCCATCAGGATGCGGCCGGCCAGCAGGCGGGTCGCGCGCGGGCGGGCGGACTGGAGGACGAGGCCGCAGAAGTGGGTGATGCGCGGCCCCGCGAAGGCGAGACCCAGGGCCGTCAGTGCCCAGCCGGCCAGGACGCCCGCCGGGCTGCCGTCGAACTGGCCCGGCAGCGGGAGCGCCGAGCCCGGGCCGCCGCGGCTCGCGTAGGTCTCGACCGCCAGGCCGGCGGCGGTCAGCGCGACGCCCCACGGCAGACCCGTCGGAGCGGGGGCCGGGGCGTCCTGCGCGTCGGGCTCGGTGCCCGGCTTCACCCGGCGCGGGCGCAGCGCCAGCGCCGCGGCTGCCGTGGCGGCCAGTGGCACCAGAGCGAGCAGCGTCAGTGTGGCCGCCAGCGGCAGCGGCTGGTCCGCGGCGAGCGGTTCGGCCGCCGCACCGTCGAACGGAAGGCCCGTCAGATCGCCCCGCAGATGCAGGAAGAACAGCAGCGCGACCATGCTCCCGAGCGTCCCGGCCACGGCGGTGGAGACCGCCGCGAGCGCCGTCAGACGCGCGGGCCCGAGACCTACCGCCGAGAGGCCCTGCCGCGGGCGCGTACTCGGGTCCGTACGGGCCACCGCCACCGCGAACTGCACCGTCGCCGCCGCCGGGATCAGGCACCAGAGCAGGCGCAGCGCCGAGCCGGAGTCGGCGGGATGGGCCAGCGCGTACGTCAGCGTGCACAGCAGCAGGAAGCCCACACCCGCCGATGCCGCCGCCACCATCAGCCGCCGCAGCAGGACCAGCGGATGCGTGCCGCGGGCTAGGCGGAGAGCGAGCACTCGGCCCGGCCTTCCGCGTCAGCGTTCGCCAGGGAGTTGACGCGCCGGCCGTCGACAAGCGTGAGCGAACGGTCCGCCAGCGCCGCCACGTCCTCGTCGTGCGTGGCGAGTACGACGGTGATCCGGTGCGAGCGGGCCGCGGCCGTCACCGTACGCAGCACCTGCGCCCGGTCCGCGCGGTGCAGCGTCGCCGTCGGCTCGTCTGCGAACAGCACCGACGGCGTGGTGACCAGCGCCCGCG
The DNA here is from genome assembly GCF_003054555.1 of Streptomyces lunaelactis. Lineage (NCBI taxonomy): Bacteria > Bacillati > Actinomycetota > Actinomycetes > Kitasatosporales > Streptomycetaceae > Streptomyces > Streptomyces lunaelactis. Next base: position 6,196,692 of record NZ_CP026304.1, read on the forward strand.
CGATCGCGACCCGCTGCCGCTCCGCCTGCAGTAGCGCATGCGGCCGCTTACGTGCGCACTCACCGATGTCGAGCCGCTCAAGCCACTCCATCGCCGCGGTCTTCGCGCCCCGGTGGGAGCCGCGCAGCAGCAGCGGTAGGGCCGCGTTCTCCCACGCGGTCAGTTCCGGTACGAGCGCCGCCTCGGGGTCGATCCAGCCGAAGCGGTCGCGCCTCAGCCGCTCGCGCAGCAGCGGGCTCATCGTGTGCACGGGGGAGCTGTTGAACCACACCTCGCCCTGCTGCGCGACGAGCTGACCGGAAAGACAGCGCAGCAGCGTGGTCTTCCCGCTGCCGCGCGGGCCGCACACGGCGAGGATCTCGCCCTCCCGTACACCCAGCGATACGCCGACGAGTGCGGGCGAGCCGCTGTGGGAGTGGTGCAGGGAGCGTGCCCAGAGCACATCGTTGTCCGGCGGGGCCACCATGGCGTACACCTCGGTTCTGATCAGATTTCTCCTCCCCCGTACGGGGGAACGAAGACAGGGCCGATCGGTCACTCGGCACGGTAAGGATTCAGAACCGGCGTGTCGGGAAGCACGCGGCCCGGGTGCACCCCATCTCACTCGGACGGCCGAATGAGAGTGGCCGGGTGCCCCGGGCCGTACGAGAGCTGGTGAAGGCTAGAGCTTCGTCCAGGCCTCCGTGAGGACGCTGCGCAGAATGCCCTCGATCTCGTCGAAGGTCTCCTGGTTGGAGATCAGCGGCGGCGCCAGCTGGACGACCGGGTCGCCACGGTCGTCGGCGCGGCAGTACAGGCCGTTGTCGTAGAGCGCCTTGGAGAGGAAGCCGTAGAGCACGCGCTCGGTCTCCTCGTCGGTGAAGGTCTCCTTGGTGGCCTTGTCCTTCACCAGCTCGATCCCGTAGAAGAAGCCGTTGCCGCGGACGTCGCCGACGATCGGCAGGTCGTGCAGCTTCTTCAGGGTGTTGAAGAACGCGCCCTCGTTGTCGAGGACGTGCTGGTTGAGGCCTTCCTTCTCGAAGATGTCGAGGTTGGCGAGGCCCACCGCCGCGGAGACCGGGTGGCCGCCGAAGGTGTAGCCGTGCAGGAACGTGTTGTCGCCCCGGTAGAACGGCTCGGCGAGGCGGTCGGAGATGATGCACGCGCCGATCGGGGAGTAGCCCGATGTCATGCCCTTGGCGCAGGTGATCATGTCCGGTACGTAGTCGAACTTGTCGCAGGCGAACATCGTGCCGAGACGGCCGAAGGCACAGATGACCTCGTCCGAGACGAGCAGCACGTCGTACTGGTCGCAGATCTCACGGACCCGCTGGAAGTACCCGGGCGGCGGCGGGAAGCAGCCGCCGGCGTTCTGCACCGGCTCCAGGAACACGGCCGCGACCGTCTCCGCGCCCTCGAAGAGGATCTCCTGCTCGATCTGGTCGGCGGCCCAGCGGCCGAAGGCCTCGGGGTCGTCGCCGTGGATCGGGGCGCGGTAGATGTTGGTGTTCGGCACCTTGTGCGCGCCGGGGACCAGCGGCTCGAAGGGCGCCTTGAGGGCGGGCAGACCGGTGATGGACAGGGCGCCCTGCGGGGTGCCGTGGTAGGCGACCGCGCGCGAGATGACCTTGTACTTGGTGTGCTTGCCCTGCAGCTTGAAGTACTGCTTCGCCAGCTTCCAGGCGGTCTCCACGGCCTCGCCGCCACCGGTGGTGAAGAAGACCTTGTTGAGGTCGCCCGGGGCGTGCTGCGCGAGCCGCTCGGCGAGCTCGACGGCCTTCGGGTGGGCGTAGGACCACACCGGGAAGAAGGCGAGCTCCTGAGCCTGCTTGTACGCGGCCTCGGCGAGCTCGTGACGGCCGTGGCCGGCGTTGACGACGAACAGACCGGACAGGCCGTCGAGGTAGCGCTTGCCCTTGTCGTCGTAGATGTAGGTGCCCTCACCGCGCACGATGGTGGGCACGGGTGCATTCTCGTACGAGGACATGCGGGTGAAGTGCATCCACAAGTGGTCGTACGCGGTTTTGGAGAGGTCCTTGCTCACGGCTATCGGGTTCCCCACATGTAGGTCTGCTTCTTGAGCTTGAGGTAGACGAAGCTCTCGGTGGAGCGCACGCCGGGGAGCGCGCGGATCCGCTTGTTGATCACTTCGAGGAGGTGGTCGTCGTCCTCGCAGACGATCTCCACCATCAGGTCGAACGAGCCCGCGGTCATGACCACGTACTCGCATTCGGCCATGGCGGTGAGCGCGTCCGCGATCGGGTCGAGGTCGCCCTCGGCCGTGATGCCGACCATCGCCTGGCGTCGCAGACCCACGGTGAGCGGGTCGGTGACGGCGACGATCTGCATGACGCCCTGGTCGAGCAGCTTCTGGACGCGCTGGCGCACGGCCGCTTCGGAGAGGCCCACGGCCTTGCCTATCGCGGCGTACGGGCGGCGCCCGTCCTCCTGGAGCTGTTCGATGATCGCGAGGGAGACGGCGTCGATCGTCGGGGACGATCCGATTCCGTTCCTGGGGTCTGCGTTACGACTGGCCACGGGCTCACTCTGCACCGCGACTCGTCGGTCTTGCAACCCCTGAGCAATGAAATTCGTTGTTCTGGGGTCCGAATATCACTGAATCCGAAGTTGTGGAGGGTCGGGCCTGTCGAAAGCGTCACCTGAGCGATTAGGGTGAGAGAGTCTCACCCATCGGACATCTGACAGGAGGGGTGGCAACAGTGACCACCGAGCTGCGTCGTCTGCGCAACTACATCAACGGGGAGTTCCGGGACGCCGCCGACGGGCGGACGATCGAGGTCATCAACCCGGTCACCGGTGACGTGTACGCCACGTCGCCGCTCTCCGGACAGGCCGACGTCGATGCCGCCATGGACGCTGCCGCGGCCGCCTTCCCCGCTTGGCGGGACACCACCCCGTCCGAGCGCCAGAAGCTGCTGCTGAAGATCGCGGACGCGTTCGAGGAGCGGGCCGAGGATCTGATCGCGGCCGAGTCGGAGAACACGGGCAAGCCGCTGGAGCTGACCCGTACCGAAGAAATCCCGCCGATGGTGGACCAGATCCGCTTCTTCGCGGGTGCGGCGCGCATGCTCGAGGGCCGTTCGGCCGGCGAGTACATGGAGGGCTTCACCTCCATGGTCCGGCGCGAGCCGGTCGGCGTCTGCGCACAGGTCGCGCCGTGGAACTACCCGATGATGATGGCCGTCTGGAAGTTCGCGCCGGCGCTGGCGGCGGGCAACACCGTCGTCATCAAGCCGTCGGACACGACGCCCGCGTCGACCGTGCTGATCGCCGAGATCATCGGCGCGATCGTGCCCAAGGGCGTCTTCAACGTGATCTGCGGCGACCGGGAGACCGGGCGCACGATGGTCGAGCACCCGACTCCGGCGATGGCGTCGATCACCGGTTCCGTACGGGCGGGCATGCAGGTCGCCGCGTCCGCGGCCAAGGACGTCAAGCGCGTGCACCTGGAGCTGGGCGGCAAGGCGCCGGTCGTCGTCTTCGAGGACACCGACATCCCGAAGGCCGTCGAGGACATCGCGGTGGCGGGGTACTTCAACGCGGGCCAGGACTGTACGGCGGCGACGCGTGTGCTCGTGCACGAGTCGATCCACGACGAGTTCGTGACGGCGCTGGCGAAGGCGGCGGCCGACACGAAGACCGGTGCGCCGGACGACGCGGACGTGCTGTACGGCCCGCTGAACAACGCGAACCAGCTGGCGCAGGTCAGCGGCTTCATCGACCGGCTGCCGGCGCACGCCAAGGTCGAGGCGGGCGGCCACCGGGTCGGCGAGAAGGGCTACTTCTACGCGGCGACGGTCGTCTCCGGCCTGAAGCAGGACGACGAGATCATCCAGAACGAGGTCTTCGGTCCGGTCATCACGGTCCAGTCCTTCGCGGACGAGGCGCAGGCGCTGGCGTGGGCGAACGGTGTGGAGTTCGCGCTCGCGTCTTCGGTGTGGACGAAGGACCACGGGCGTGCGATGCGGATGTCCAAGGCGCTGGACTTCGGCTGTGTGTGGATCAACACGCACATCCCGCTGGTGGCGGAGATGCCGCACGGCGGGTTCAAGAAGTCGGGGTACGGAAAGGACCTGTCGGCGTACGGGTTCGACGACTACACGCGGATCAAGCACGTGATGACGTCGCTCGACGCGTAGTCCTGGCGGACGGGGGGGGGGGGGGGGCTGGTTCCCCCGCCCCGCCCCCGTCCGTAACTGGGGTGCCCGTGCTCATTCCAGCGGTGTGCGGTGCAGCGACAGCAGCAGGCGCCAGGCATGGGATGCCATCGCGGCCGGCGTCGCGTCGATCAGGCCGTGGAGCCAGTCCGCCAGGACGCCCGCGAACGTCGATGCCACCGCCGACGCGATCAGGGCCGCGGCCGGGGCTCCGGCCAGTTCGCGCTCCCTCTGGCTGCGGGCGCGCAGTTCGTGGTGGAGCAGGTCGCCCAGGGGGCCGCTGCCGCCCTCGCGCAGCAGGGTGCGGTAGAGCGGGGTATGCGGGGCGATGCCGGTGAAGAACTCCGTCAGGGCCGGCGGTGGAGCCGCCGGGTCCGGGACGCCGCGCCAGGCGTGCAGCGCCTCCACCGCGTCACGTACGACCTCCGCACACGCGTCGACCGCCAGCGCGTGCAGGTCCGTGTAGTGCAGATAGAACGTCGCCCGCCCCAGACCGGCCCTGCGCACCACCGCCGCGACGCTCACCTCCTCGAGCGGGCGCTCGGCGCACTCCGCCAGCAGGGCCTCGCGCAGCCTGGCCCGGGTGCGTTCCGCCCTCGGGTCGGTCATCCGGCCACCAGTACGGCCGCAAGCGCGAGCGCCCCCGGCAGCGCCTGCGCCACCAGGATGCGGCGGTTCGCCGTGGCGCCGCCGTACAGACCGGCGACGACCACGCAGCTCAGGAAGAAGACCTGCACCCGGTAGCCCGTCGGGTCCGCGGCGATCAGGCCCCAGACCAGGCCCGCGGCCAGGAAGCCGTTGTACAGGCCCTGGTTCGCGGCGAGCGGGGCCGTCACGCGGGCCAACTCCGCGTCGAAGCCGGAGAGTTCGCGGCCCGGCTTGCGCTGCCACAGGAACATCTCCAGAACCAGGATGTAGACGTGCAGCGCGGCCACCAGGGCGACCAGGACGTATGCCGTTGCGTTCATCGTCGACCTCAGGTTAATGGACAGGTGTTCAGTAAGTATAGACACATGTCCATGATCGACAGGGTGTCGCCCGGGACCCGTACTGATCGACGCAGCGTCCATTGCTGCGCGCACATACCGAGCGGCATCCTTCGGACGTGCCCGCGATCCGGATGAACCCCATGTCCCGGCGTTCCCTGCTGCTCGGCCTCGCCGCCGGCGCCACGCTCACCGGCTGCGGGGTGCCCGCGGCGTACGTGCAGCCCGGGGACCGCGCCCGGCGCGACGTCTCGGCGCGCGACAAGAGTCTCGACTTCGCCAACTGGCCGCTCTACATCGACACCGACGACGAGGACACCGCCAAGCGGCCCACCCTCGACTCCTTCACCGAGAGCACCGGGATCTCCGTCCGCTACACCGAGGAGATCAACGACAACGACGAGTTCTTCGGCAAGGTCAGCCCCGCGCTGATGAACCACCAGGAGACCGGCCGGGACCTGATCGTCGTCAGCGACTGGATGGCCGCCCGCTTCGTACGGCTCGGCTGGGTCCAGGAGATGGACCGGACGAAGCAGCCCAACGTCGCCAAGTACCTTGATCCGCAGCTGCGTTCGCCCGCCTTCGACGAGGGGCGGCTGCACAGCGTCCCCTGGCAGTCCGGGATCACCGGCATCGCGTACAACCGCAAGAAGGTCGGCCGGGAGATCGGGCACATCAGCGATCTGTGGGCGGACGATCTGCGCGGCAGGGTCTCCCTCCTCTCCGGGCTCGACGAGTCCTTCGCGCTGCTCATGCAGGGCAACGGCGTCGATGTCACCCGGTGGACCGCCGACGACTTCCACACCGTCTGCGACCAGGTCGAGCGCCTGGTGCAGCGGAAACACATCCGCCGCTTCACCGGCAACGACTACATCAAGGACCTTTCCACCGGAGACGTACTGGCCTGTCAGGCCTACTCCGGCGACGTCATCCAGCTCCAGGCCGACAACCCGGACATCGAGTTCGTCGTGCCGGAGGAGGGCGCGGAGCTGTGGGCGGAGAGCCTGATGATCCCCAACCTCGCCCGCCACAAGCACAACGCCGAGGCGCTCGTCGACCACTACTACCAGCCGGAGGTGGCCGCCGAGCTCGCCGCCTGGGTCAACTACGTCTGCCCGGTGCCGGCCGCGCGTGATGTGCTCGCGGACTCCGGGGACGAGGAGCTGGCCGAGCTCGCCGAGGACCCGCTGATCTTCCCCGACGGGGCGATGCGCAAGCGCCTCGCGATCGCCCGCGACATCACTTCCGAGGAGCGCACGCCCTTCGCGAAGCGGTGGAACTCGATCGTCGGGCTGTAGGGCGAGTCTTTTGGATCTTGTCGGGCCCGGATTCGCCGGGGGGCCGGTAAAGGGCGCGTAAACCCCCGCGTACGCTGCGGATATGAGCGAGCGAAGAGCCCTCTTGCGGCGCATACGTGTGTGGTTGGCCGTCTTCATTGTGTGTCTGGTGCTGAGCGGCCTCACCGCCTTCCCGCTGGTGCATGAACTGCACTGGCTGGAGGACCTGATGAAGGCCTCGGCCTCACCGGTGCCCGAGCACTTCCCGGCTCTGATGGAGTGGATCGAGCGGGTACGGGCGGGCCTCGACGCCACCGACGAGAAGTACCCCTTCGTGCTGTACGGAACGGACTGGCTGGCCTTCGCGCACCTGGTGATCGCGGTCGCCTTCTACGGCCCGTACCGCGATCCCGTACGGAACATCTGGGTCATCGAGTTCGGGATGATCGCCTGCGCCGGGATCATCCCGCTCGCGCTGATCTGCGGTCCGATCCGCGGAATCCCCTTCTGGTGGTCGGTGATCGACATGTCGTTCGGGGTCTTCGGAGTGATCCCCCTCTATGTCGTACGCCGCAAGATCAAGCGGCTGGAGACGCTGACCGCCCAGGCGGAAGGTCCGGTACCGGCCGCCGCAACGGTGTAGGCCCCTCGCGACCGGCGACCGGCGACCGGCGACCGGCGACCGGCGACCGGCGACCGGCGGCCGCCGGCCAACAGCCCTACGGCTTGCGGCCGACCGCGCCGAACTGCGCCACCTGAGCCGCCTCGCCCCCGGTCGCCGGGTCGACCCGCCAGCGGGAGCAGGACACAATGCCCGGCTCCAGGATCTCCAGGCCCTCCAGGAAGGACGTGAACTCCTCCCCGCTGCGCGCAGTGATCGGCGGTGTGGCGTTCTCGTTCCAGAAGCGCATGGCCGCGGCATTGCCCTCGCCGCCGAGCTCCAGCGTCGGATGCGTGAGCACCAGATAGCTGCCGGACGGTACGGCGTCCATCAGCTGCCGCACGATCGACCGGGCCTCATTGGTGTCCATGATGAAGTTGAGGATCCCGAGCATCATCACCGCCACCGGCCGCTTGAGATCCAGCGTCGGTTCGACGGAGCGGATGATCCGCTCCGGGTCGTGCGCGTCCGCGTCGATGTACTCGGTCGCGCCCTCCGGGGAGCTGGTGAGCAGAGCGCGCGCGTGCGCCAGCACGATCGGGTCGTTGTCGACGTAGACGATCCGGGTCTCGGGGGCGATCCGCTGGGCGACCTCATGAGTGTTCTCGACCGTGGGCAGGCCGGTGCCGATGTCCAGGAACTGCCGTACGCCCAGCTCACCGCCGAGGTGGCGGACCACGCGGCCGAGGAACGCCCGGTCGGCGCGTGCCACCTCGCCGATGCTCGGGTACATCCCGGTGACCTGGTCGCCCACCGCGCGGTCGACCGCATAGTTGTCCTTGCCGCCCAGCCAGTGGTTCCAGACCCTGGCGTTGTGCGCTACGTCGGTACGGATTCTTTCGGTCACGTGTCGCTCCTCGGCCGGCTGCGTGAGTTCCATCATGCCGGACGGATCAAGGACCGTGACCGACGCGAGAGTTGAGCTGGTCCGACGTGCGCACGAGGTGGCCCGGCAGTACGCCGTGCAGCGCGTCCACGCGATTCGTGGTGATCGAGTCGACGCGGTACCCGATCAGCCGTCGCATCGAGCGCCGGGTGTCGGCCGTCCAGGCGGAGACCAGCAGCCCGTCCTGATGGATCCGGTCCGTCAGTTCGGCGTCGATCAGCCCGAAGCGGTAGTTGAGCCAGCGTGGCCCCACCGCGTCGAGCAGCGCCGGGCGCGGCGGAGCCTGCGTCGTCCAGGTCATCGCGATCTCGGCCGACGGATCGGCGGCCCGGACCGCGAGCATCGTGGTGGGGCCCGCGCAGTAGTACACGCGCTCGTCGGCGCCGCACTCGCGCACGGTGCCGATCACCGTCCGTACCGACTTCTCGGTGGCCCCGGGCAGATCGATCATCACGCGGTGCGCGCCGACCGCGAGCAGTGCGTCGCGCAGGGTCGGCACCCCGCCCGCGGTCGCCTCGTGCAGCTCCCTCGCGTTGAGCTCCGCGAGCGGCATGTCGTGACCCCACAGCCGCTTCAGCGAGGCGTCGTGCAGCAGCACGGGCACGCCGTCCCGGGTGAGACGTACATCGATCTCGACCGCGTCCGCGCCCCGCTCGATCGCCGAGCGGAGCGAGGGCAGGGTGTTCTCACGGATGCGGTAGGGATCGCCGCGATGTCCCACGACACTGAGAGCGCGCATGGGCCCATTGTCGGTGCGGGTCAGGGGGCCAGCCATGCGGCGGTGTAGGCGTCGATCTCGGCCGCGATCCGTGCCTTGCCCGCCTCGTCGAGGAAGGACGCCTCCACGGCGTTCTTGGCGAGGCCGGCGACACCGCGCTCGTCCAGCTCCAGCAGCCGGGCGGCGACCGCGTACTCGTTGTTGAGGTCGCTGCCGAACATCGGCGGATCGTCGCTGTTGATCGTCACCAGCACACCGGCGGCGACCATCTCCTTGATCGGGTGCTCGTCGAGATCGGCGACGGCTCGCGTCGCGATGTTCGAGGTGGGGCAGACCTCCAGCGGAATGCGGTGCTCCGCGAGGTGTGCGAGCAGCGCCGGGTCCTGCGTCGCGCTCGTGCCGTGGCCGATGCGCTCGGCACCCAGCTCGTTCAGCGCGTCCCAGATGGTCTGCGGACCCGTCGTCTCGCCGGCGTGCGGTACGGAGTGCAGTCCCGCGGCGATCGCCCGGTCGAAGTACGGCTTGAACTGCGGGCGCGGCACACCGACTTCGGGGCCGCCGAGCCCGAAGGAGACCAGGCCCTCGGGGTGCAGATCCACCGCGAGCCGTGCGGTCTCCTCGGCGGCCTCGAGCCCGGCCTCGCCGGGGATGTCGAAGCACCAGCGCAGTACGACCCCGAGCTCGGTCTCGGCCGCCTCGCGGGCGTCCTCGATCGCCGCCATGAAGGCCTTCTCGTCGATGCCGCGGCGGGTGGAGCTGAAGGGCGTGACGGTCAGCTCGGCATAGCGGATGTTCTGCCGGGCCATGTCCCGGGCAACCTCGAACGTGAGCAGCCGTACGTCCTCCGGAGTGCGGATCAGGTCCACGACCGAGAGATAGACCTCGATGAAGTGCGCGAAGTCGGTGAAGGTGAAGTAGTCGGCGAGCGCCTCGGGGTCGGTGGGGACCTTGGAATCCGGGTGGCGGGCGGCCAGTTCGGCGACGATGCGCGGGGAGGCCGAGCCGACGTGGTGCACATGCAGTTCGGCCTTGGGCAGTCCCGCGATGAAGGCGTGCAGATCGGTCATCGGGGTCCTCCGTGTGCAATGGGCCGAACGAGTCAGGGATCATCGTAGGCCGCCCGGTGCCGGACAGGGCGAAGGCCGTAGCATGACGGCGAACCACGATGGGGGAGAACCATGTCAGACAACCAGGCCCAGCCGCCCGGCGGGCCCGAGCCGCGCGACCGAGACCCGTGGGCTCCGCCGGAGAGCAGTGCGGCCCAGAGCGGCGCTGCACAGGACAAGGTGCCGCTGGACAAGCCCGTCGCCCCGGTGCCGCCGTCCGCGACCGTGCACGACCAGATGACGGTCACCTCGATGCCCAGCGCCGGTCCCGTCTCCGACACGGGCGCCGTGCCGCCGCCTCCGATAGCCCCCGGCGGACCGGCCCAGCCCGCCGCGGGCCCCTACGGCTACCCCGCTCCCCCGAGCACCCCGCAGCCCGCGCCCTTCGGCCACGCGCCCGCCGCCGATCCGTACGGCGGCGGCTACCCGGGCTACCCCGCATACCAGGGCGGCTACAACCAGGGCTGGCAGCCCGCCCCGGCGAACGGCATGGGTATCACCGCGATGGTGCTCGGCATCATCGCCACCGTGCTGTTCTGTTTCTACGGCCTGGGCATCATCCTCGGCATCCTCGCGCTGATCTTCGGCTTCATCGGCCGCGGCCGCGCACAGCGGGGCGAGGCGACCAACGGCGGAATGGCGCTGGCCGGCATCATCCTCGGCGCCATCGGCACCGTGATCAGCTCGGCTTTCATCGGCTTCATCATCTGGGCGATCGCCAACGACGACTTCGACTCGACCAACGACGACCCCTGGTCCAACACGCTCGTGGTCGACGTCAGCCGCTAGGCCCTAGGCCCTGTCCGCAGTTCGCAGTTCCTCGCGCGCCTCCATCAGCGCGAACCCCAGCAGATTGAGCCCGCGCCAGCGCGCGGGATCCTGCGCCCGCTCGTCGTCCGCGGCCAGCCCGATGCCCCAAATCCGGTCCAGCGGGCTGGCCTCGACGAGCACCCGGCCCCCCGTGGTCAGCAGAAAGCCACGCAGCGCGGCATCCTGTCCGAACTTGTGCACACTGCCCGAGCGCACGATGCCGAACCGCTCGCGCTCCCATATCGCGTTGTCGAAGCCGCGCACCAGCCGCCCCGCCCGCTTGGCCTCCGCCGGGCTGCGCGCCTCCAGCGCCCGCTCCTGTGCCTCGATGTCGCCGAACAGCCGGGCCTTTCCCGCCATCATCCAGTGCTCCGCGGTGGCGTAGCGAACGCCGTCGACCACGAAGGGTGACGGCCACCACTGGCTGAGGCAGCCCGCCCCGATGCTGCCGTCCCGGCGCGGCGCATGCCCCCAGAAGTGCAGATACTTGACAGCCCTCCCGCTGCTGACCTGCTTGATCAGCTCATCCATTCCCATGCACGCGAGTCTGGCAGTCGCCACTGACACTCCGTACGGGGAATAGCGGGCCGACGCGACACATGGTCGACCGATTCCGTCGCGTAACCAAAAGGCAACAACGGAATCCCTTGTTGGGCACGTCACCCTCTGCCAGGATCGGCAGTCAATTCAGGCTGGAACAACGGAGAGCGTCATGGGCAACCGCTTCCAGGTGCAGGACCGCTACGCGGACGGCGCACAGTACATCGGCGGACGACTGCGGCCCGGCACCTCAGGACGTACGCAGGACATCGTGAACCCGGCGACCGGTGAGACGGTCCACAGCTATGAACTTGCGGGGACCGCCGACGTCGACGCGGCCGTCGACGCGGCCCGCGAGGCCTTCCCCGGCTGGGCGGGCGCCACCCCGGGCGAGCGCTCGGACGCGCTGCACAGCTTCGCGTCCGTGCTCGCGGGACAGGCGGCCGACTTCGCGCACGCCGAGTCCCTGCAGTGCGGCAAGCCGATCAAGCTCACCACCGAGTTCGATGTGCCGGGCACGGTCGACAACACCGCCTTCTTCGCCGGTGCCGCCCGTCATCTCCAGGGGCAGTCGGCCGGTGAGTACAGCGGCGACCACACCTCGTACGTACGCCGTGAGGCGATCGGCGTCGTCGGCTCCATCGCGCCCTGGAACTATCCGCTCCAGATGGCCGCCTGGAAGGTCCTGCCGGCCATCGCCGCAGGCAACACCATCGTGCTGAAGCCCGCCGAGATCACCCCGCTGACCTCGCTGATGTTCGCCGAGGCGGCCAAGGAGGCCGGGCTCCCCGACGGCGTCATCAATATCGTCAACGGCGCCGGCCGGGACGCGGGCGAGCGGCTGGTCGGGCACCCCGATGTCGCGATGACCTCCTTCACCGGCTCGACCCCCGTCGGCAAGCGCGTCGCCGAGATCGCCACCGCCACCGTCAAGCGCCTCCACCTCGAACTGGGCGGCAAGGCACCCTTCGTGGTCTTCGACGACGCCGATCTGGAGGCCGCGGTCAACGGAGCGGTCGCCGGCTCGCTCATCAACTCCGGCCAGGACTGCACGGCCGCCACCCGCGCCTACGTCCAGCGGCCCCTGTACGACGCCTTCGTCAGCGGCGTCGCCGATCTGATGGCGACCGTCCGCCTCGGCGACCCCTTCGACCCGTCGACCGACCTCGGCCCGCTCATCTCGCACCTCCAGCGGGACCGCGTCGCCGGCTTCGTCGACCGTGCGCGCTCGTACGCCACCGTCGTCACCGGCGGCGAAGCGCCCCAGGGAGAGCTGGTGAAGGGCGCGTACTACCGCCCCACCCTCGTCGCGGGCGCCGCCCAGGACAGCGAGATCGTCCAGTCCGAGATCTTCGGCCCGGTCCTTGTCGTCCTCCCCTTCGACTCCGACGACGAAGGCATCGCACTCGCCAACGACACCCCCTACGGACTCGCCGCCTCCGCCTGGAGCCGTGACGTGTTCCGCGCGAACCGTGCGACGCGCGAGATCAAGGCCGGCTGCGTCTGGATCAACGACCACATCCCGATCATCAGCGAGATGCCCCACGGCGGCTACAAGGCCTCCGGCTTCGGAAAGGACATGTCGGTGTATTCCTTCGAGGAGTACACGCAGGTCAAGCACGTGATGTACGACAACACGGCGACAGTCCGCAAGGACTGGCACCGCACCATCTTCGGGGACCGTCCGTAATCGATATGCGGCCACCGCAGCGTGGCACAGCCGCCGGACCAGCGGCACCATTCCGAAAGGGCACAGCGCATGGATCAGTACGAGCCCGACGCCCTGTCCGCGGCCCAAGTGGCGGCGATGCGACGGAGTATGACGAGCGGCAGGGGAGCTCTCACCCGCCGTTCGATGCTGCGCGCCTCCGGCGTGGGCGCGCTCGCCATCGGCGGCGCCGCCACCCTGAGCGCCTGCGGCATCCCGCCCGCCAAGCGCGAGGAGACGGGAGCGGTCTCCAACGACCACTCGGCCAAGGAGAAGCAGATCAACTTCTCCAACTGGACCGAGTACATGGACACCAGTGAGGACGGCAAGAGCCGGCCCACGCTGGAGGCCTTCGCCAGGCGTACCGGTATCAAGGTCAAATACACCGAGGACATCAACGACAACGTCGAGTTCTTCGGCAAGATCCAGCCGCAGCTCGCCGCGGGCCAGCCCACCGGCCGCGACCTGATCTGCGTCACCGACTGGCTGGCCGCCCGGATGATCCGGCTCGGCTGGGCGCAGAAGCTCGACGCCTCGCTGCTCCCGCACGCCTTCGCCAACCTCTCCGCCCAGTTCCGTACCCCCGACTGGGACCCGGGCAGGGCCTACTCCTACCCCTGGACCGGCATCTCGACCGTCATCGCCTACAACTCCAAGGCGACCGGCGGCAAGAAGGTCGACTCCGTCACCCAGCTGCTCGACGACCCCACGCTCAAGGGCCGGGTCGGCTTCCTCACCGAGATGCGCGACACCGTCGGGATGACGCTGCTCGAACTCGGCAAGGACCCGGCGAAGTTCACCGACGCCGACTACGACGCCGCGCTCGGCCGGCTCCAGAAGGGCGTCGACAAGAAGCAGATCCGGCGCTTCACCGGCAACGACTACACCTCGGACCTCGACAAGGGCGATATCGCCGCCTGTCTGGCCTGGGCCGGTGACGTCATCCAGCTGCAGGTCGACAACCCGGACATCAAGTACGCGATCCCGGCGGCCGGTTACATCACGTCCAGCGACAATCTGCTGGTCCCGGCCGGAGCCAGGCACCAGACGAACGCCACCCGGCTGATCGACTACTACTACGAGCTTCCCGTCGCCGCGGAGCTCGCCGCGTACATCAACTACGTGTGCCCGGTCGAGGGCGTCAGCGCCGAACTCACGAAGATCGACAAGTCGCTCGCCGACAACACGCTGATCATCCCGGACAGGGCCATGGCCGCCAAGTCCCATGCCTTCCGCTCGCTCACCAGCAAGGAAGAGACGGCGTACGAAGAGAAGTTCGCCAAGCTCATCGGCGCCTGACCTCCCCCTGCTCCCTTCGACACCCTGGGACCGCGACCCATGACTGAAAAGACAGAGGGCGGCGATGTCCGCCTCTCCGGGATCAGCAAGACCTATGGATCCTTCACCGCCGTACACCCCCTCGACCTGACCGTCCCGCAGGGCTCGTTCTTCGCCCTCCTCGGGGCGTCCGGCTGCGGCAAGACCACCACCCTGCGGATGATCGCCGGACTGGAGGACCCGACCACCGGGACCGTCTTCCTCGGCGGCAAGGACGTCACCGACCTGCCGCCGTACAAGCGCCCGGTCAACACCGTCTTCCAGTCGTACGCGCTCTTCCCGCATCTCGACATATACGAGAACGTCGCGTTCGGGCTCCGCCGCCGCGGCATCAAGTCGGTGAAGAAGCAGGTCGGCGACATGCTCGACCTCGTCGAGCTGGGCGACTTCGCCAAGCGCAAGCCGCACCAGCTCTCCGGCGGCCAGCAGCAGCGCGTCGCCGTCGCCCGCGCGCTCATCAACCACCCGCAGGTGCTGCTCCTCGACGAGCCGCTCGGCGCCCTCGACCTCAAACTGCGCCGCCAGATGCAGCTGGAGCTCAAGCGGATCCAGACCGAGGTCGGCATCACCTTCGTCCATGTCACCCACGACCAGGAGGAGGCCATGACCATGGCCGACACCGTCGCGGTGATGAACGGCGGACGGGTCGAGCAGCTGGGCGCGCCCGCCGATCTCTACGAGAACCCGCAGACCACCTTTGTCGCCAACTTCCTGGGCACCTCCAACCTCATCGAGGCCGAGGTCGCGTCGAACAGCGGCGGCGAGGTCGTCGTGACGGCCGCCGACGCCAAGCTGCGGCTGCCCGCGGAGCGCTGTGCGACGCAGCCGCGCACCGGCGGAAAGCTGCTGGTCGGCGTGCGCCCCGAGAAGATCTCGCTGGCGCACGCGGACGACGCGGGCACCATCGCCGAGGGCCGCAACCGGTTCACCGGCAAGATCGCCGACTCCAGCTTCATCGGTGTCTCCACGCAGTTCGTCATCGACAGCCCGGTCTGTCCGGAGCTCGAGGTGTACGTGCAGAACATCGAGCGCGATGCCCGCCTCGTCCCCGGAGCCGAGGTCGTCCTGCACTGGAACCCGGAGCACACCTTCGGTCTCGACGCCGCTCAGGACATCGACGCCGGTGTGGAGACGGTGGAGGTGACTCCATGACGGTCACCGAGGCGCCGCCCGCCTCGCCGGCCCCCGCGCCGGCCGAGCCGGTCGTCCACAAGCAGTCCGTCCGCAGGAAGCTGGTCCCGTACTGGCTGCTGCTGCCCGGCATCCTGTGGCTGGTCGTCTTCTTCGCGCTGCCGATGGTCTACCAGGCGTCGACCTCCGTGCAGACGGGCTCCCTGGAAGAGGGCTTCAAGGTCACCTGGCACTTCCAGACGTACTGGGACGCGCTGACGGAGTACTACCCGCAGTACCTGCGCTCGGTGCTGTACGCCGGCACGGCCACGATCCTGTGTCTGCTGCTCGGCTATCCGCTCGCGTATCTGATCGCGTTCAAGGCGGGCCGCTGGCGCAATCTGCTGCTGGTCCTGGTCATCGCGCCGTTCTTCACCAGCTTCCTGATCCGTACGCTCGCCTGGAAGACGATCCTCGCGGACGGCGGCCCGGTGGTGGACGTGCTGGGAAGCGTCGGGTTCCTGGACGTCACCAGCTGGCTCGGGATGACCGAGGGGAACCGGCTGCTCGCCACCCCGCTCGCGGTGGTCTGCGGTCTCACGTACAACTTCCTGCCGTTCATGATCCTTCCGCTGTACACCTCGCTGGAGCGGATCGACTCCCGGCTCCACGAGGCGGCCGGGGACCTGTACGCGAAGCCGTCCACGGTCTTCCGCAAGGTGACCTTCCCGCTCTCCATGCCGGGTGTCGTCTCCGGAACGCTGCTGACCTTCATCCCCGCCAGCGGCGACTACGTCAACGCCGAACTGCTCGGCTCCACGGACACCAAGATGGTCGGCAACGTCATCCAGTCGCAGTTCCTGAGGGTGCTCGACTACCCGACCGCGGCCGCGCTGTCCTTCATTCTCATGGCGGTCGTGCTGATCATGGTGACCGTCTACATCCGCCGGGCCGGGACGGAGGACCTCGTCTGATGCGCTGGATACGCCGCAATCTTGTGGTCATCGCGGGACTGCTCACCCTCGGGTATCTGATCCTGCCGAACATCGTCGTGATGGTGTTCTCGTTCAACAAGCCTGCCGGGCGCTTCAACTACTCCTGGCAGGAGTTCTCCACGGACGCCTGGAAGGACCCGTGCGGAGTCGCCGACATGTGCGGCTCGCTCTCGCTGTCCCTCCAGATCGCCCTATGGGCGACGATCGGCGCCACCGTACTCGGCTCGATGATCGCCTTCGCGCTGGTCCGCTACCGCTTCCGGGCGCGTGGCGCGATCAACTCGCTGATCTTCCTGCCGATGGCGATGCCCGAGGTGGTCATGGCCGCCTCGCTGCTGACGCTCTTCCTCAACCTGGGCGCTCAGCTGGGCTTCTGGACCATCCTCATCGCGCACACCATGTTCTGCCTCAGCTTCGTCGTGGTGGCGGTCAAGGCGCGCGTGCTGTCGATGGACCCCCGGCTCGAAGAGGCCGCGCGCGACCTGTACGCCGGTCCCGTCCAGACGTTCGTACGGGTCACGCTGCCGATCGCCGCTCCCGGCATCGCCGCCGGTGCGCTGCTCGCCTTCGCGCTCTCGTTCGACGACTTCATCATCACCAACTTCAACTCGGGCAACACCGTCACCTTCCCCATGTTCGTGTGGGGCTCGGCCCAGCGCGGTACGCCCGTCCAGATCAACGTCATCGGAACGGCCATGTTCGTCATCGCCGTACTGATCGTCGTGGCCGCCCAGCTCATCAGCAACCGGCGGAAGAACAGCGCACAGACCAGCTAGGCGCTGTAAGCCCCGAAGGAGTGGAAACCATGGCCCCAGCTGCCATGACCTTTGCCTCATCACTTTCCGACGCCCAGCCCGTCTCCTACTGGCTGGACGATCCCGCGAAGCCCGGAGCGCTGCCGGCCCTCACCGGCGACGAGCACTGTGATCTGCTCGTCGTCGGCGGCGGCTACAGCGGACTGTGGACCGCGCTGCTCGCCAAGGAGCGCGACCCCGGGCGGGATGTCGTACTGATCGAAGGGCACGAGGTGGGCTGGGCCGCCTCGGGCCGCAACGGCGGCTTCTGCGCCGCCTCTCTCACCCACGGCCTCGGCAACGGAATCGCCCGCTGGCCCGGTGAACTCGCGAAACTGGAGGAGCTCGGCGACCGCAATCTCGACGCCATCGAGGCGGCGGTCGCGACGTACGGCATCGACTGCGACTTCGAGCGCACCGGCGAGATCGACGTCGCCACCGAGCCCCACCAGCTCGAAGAGCTCCACGAGATGCACGAGGAGGCGGCCGGGCTCGGCTTCACCGGCCTCGAACTCCTCGACCAGGACGCGGTGCGGGCCGAGGTGAAGTCCCCGACCTTCCTCGGCGGGCTCTGGGACCGGCGCGGGGTCGCCATGCTGCATCCGGCGAAGCTCGCCTGGGGTCTCAAGCAGGCCTGTCTCGACCTCGGCGTGCGGCTCTACGAGAACACCCGCGGCCTGGACCTCGGGTCCTCCGGCGCGGGCATGGCGGTCCGTACCCCGTACGGCCGGGTCTTCGCCCGCCGGGTCGCGCTCGGCACGAACATCTTCCCCTCGCTGGTCAAGCGGGTGCGTCCGTACACCGTCCCGGTCTACGACTACGCCCTGATGACCGAACCGCTCAGCGCCGAGCAGCTCGCCGCCGTCGGCTGGAAGCGACGCCAGGGCCTCGGTGACAGCGCGAACCAGTTCCACTACTTCCGGATCACCGCCGACCACCGCATTCTGTGGGGCGGTTACGACGCGATCTATCCGTACGGCGGCAGGCTCAGCGCCGAGATGGACCACCGGCCCGAGACCTATCTGAAGCTCGCCGAGCACTTCTTCCGCTGCTTCCCGCAGTTGGAGGGGCTGAGGTTCAGTCATGCCTGGGGCGGGGCGATCGATACCTGCTCGCGCTTCTCGGCCTTCTTCGGCACGGCGCACGGCGGCAAGGTCGCCTACGCGGCCGGCTATACGGGACTCGGCGTCGGCGCCACCCGCTTCGGCGGGGACGTGATGCTCGACCTGCTCGCCGGCGAGCGGACCGAGCGCACGGAACTGCGGATGGTGCGCACCAAGCCGCTGCCGTTCCCGCCCGAGCCCGTCGCCTGGGCCGGTATCGGACTCACCAAATGGGCGCTGGCCAGGGCGGATGCGAATGGCGGCCGCCGCAATGTGTGGCTGAAGACGATGGACAGGCTGGGCCTCGGCTTCGACAGCTAGGGGACAGCTAGGGGACAGCTAGGGGGTGTCCTACGGATCGGGCCGGACAGGACCTGAGGGGTCCGTGCGCTGCCAGAGGTCTTGACAACCACATTGGTCTGGACCATGTTGTGCAGCGCGGCCACCCGCTGCGCTCCCCCCTCAATCCCCCCGTGCCCGGAGGCAGTTGTGGACCGCATCAGACTTCTGGCCGCCCTTTCGGCGGCCGCCCTCGCCGTCAGCGGACTCGTCGCCACGGCGTCGTCCGCGGGAGCGGCCGACGCCGAACTCGCGCGCAACGGCGGCTTCGAGACCGGCCTCAGCAGCTGGAGCTGTACGGCAAGCAGCGGCACCGTCGTCAATTCACCGGTCCACAGCGGCAGTTCCGCACTCAAGGCCACCCCCGCGGGCAACGACAACGCCAAGTGCAGCCAGCAGATCACCGTTAAGCCGAACTCCGACTACACGCTGAGCGGCTGGGTCCAGGGCAGTTACGTCTACCTCGGTGCATCCGGCACCGGCACCACCGATGTCTCCACCTGGACGGCATCCGCGCCGAGCTGGCAGAAGCTCTCGATGACCTTCCGTACGGGTGCCTCGACCACTTCGGTGACGATCTACACCCACGGCTGGTACGGCACCCCGGCCTACTACGCCGACGACCTCTCCCTGCTCGGTCCCGGCGGCGACCCGGTCCAGACACCGGCCGCCCCCACGGGCCTCGCCGCCGGCGCCCCCGGCTCCACCTCCGTACCGCTGAGCTGGTCCGCCTCCTCCGGCGCCACCTCCTACAATGTCTACCGGAACGGCAGCAAGGTCCTGACCGTCAGCGGGACTTCGGCCACCGTCACCGGTCTCGCCCCCTCCACCGCGTACAGCTTCCAGGTCACCGCCGCCAACGAGGCCGGCGAGTCCCTGAAGTCGGCGGCCGTCACCGCGACCACCACGGCGGGCGGCGGCGGCAGCGGCGGTGAGCTCCCCGCCCACGCCCTCGTCGGATATCTGCACGCCAGCTTCGCCAATGGCTCCGGCTATACGCGCATGGCCGATGTACCCGACTCCTGGGACGTCATCAACCTGGCCTTCGGCGAACCCACTTCGGTCACCTCCGGCGACATCCGCTTCAGCCTCTGCCCGGCGGCCGAATGTCCCAACGTCGAATCGCTCGCCGACTTCAAGGCCGCCATCAAGGCCAAGCAGGCGGCCGGCAAGAAGGTCCTGATCTCCATCGGCGGCGCCAACGGCCAGGTCCAGCTGGGCACCACGGCCGCCCGTGACACCTTCGTCTCCTCGGTCTCGAAGATCATCGACGACTACGGACTCGACGGCCTGGACATCGACTTCGAGGGCCACTCGCTCTCCCTCAACACCGGTGACACGGACTTCCGCAGCCCGACCTCGCCGGTGATCGTCAATCTGATCTCGGCGATCAAGACCCTCAAGGCCAAGTACGGCTCGGACTTCGTGCTCACCATGGCGCCGGAGACGTTCTTCGTGCAGCTCGGCTACCAGTACTACGGCTCGGGCCCCTGGGGCGGCCAGGACCCGCGGGCGGGCGCCTACATCCCGGTCATCCACGCCCTGCGCGACGACCTCACCCTGCTGCACGTCCAGGACTACAACTCGGGCTCGATCATGGGCCTGGACAACCAGTACCACTCGATGGGCGGCGCGGACTTCCACATCGCCATGACCGACATGCTGCTGACGGGCTTCCCGGTCGCGGGCGACACCACCAAGGTCTTCCCGGCCCTGCGCCCGGACCAGGTGGCCATCGGCCTCCCCGCCTCCACCCAGGCGGGCAACGGCCACACCTCGCCCGCCGAGGTGAACAAGGCACTGGACTGCCTGACCAAGAAGACCAACTGCGGTTCGTACCAGACCCATGGCACCTGGCCGGCGCTGCGCGGCCTGATGACCTGGTCGATCAACTGGGACCGCTTCAACCAGTGGGAGTTCTCGAAGAACTTCGACGCCTACGGCTGGTGACCCACAGGAGCATCCCGCACAGGCACCAGCTGCCCAGCACATCGAGGGGCCAGTGGTAGCCGCGTAGTACGAGGCCGATGCCCGTCGCCACCGTGAGCAGGACGGCGACGGGCATCGTCCACTTCGCACGCACCAGCAGGGCCGCACCGCAGTAGGCCACCATCGCGGTCGCCGTATGGCCCGAGGGGTAGTAGCCGGTCGCCTCGGTGAGCGGGCCCTGACGGCCGATCAGGGCCTTGAGGGGTACGACGAGCGCCGGAACCGCGGCCATGGCGAGGGCGGCGTACAGGGCTTTGCGACGGCGGCCGCTCCACAGTGCGTACGCGATCGCAGCGGCCAGGACAGGAAGCGCGACCGCCATACTGCCGAGGTCGGCCAGGAGGCCGGTCAGAGTGCTGGGTCCGCTTCCCACGATCTTGAGCTCGATGCGCTCGTCCAGGGACCGGAGCGGGCCGTCGGCGGCCACCTGCCAGGTGACCACCGCGAAGAGAAGGGCGCACAGCGCAGGCAGCGCCACAAGAAAAGAAGCCGGCCACCTCGGAACAGGGGGGGTGGTTCCGCAGTGGCCGGCCGGACCGGTTTGCCGCGCGCCCCGGGGGGTTTGGGGCGGGCGGCCATCCGATCGGTGAGGAGTTCCGGAGCCGAAGGCTCCAGTGGTGTGCGCGAGGGCACGACCAGAGCGAGGCTGGGGAGGCTCCGCCCTGGAGTCGCCCGCAGTCCCCTGCGAGCGGGGTGTTTCTCTCATCTGCTGGAACCGTACGGCAGGGGCCGGGGGACCGACAGCCGGATCTCCATCCCGCCATCGGCCCCGCACAGCTTCTTCACAGGCCCCGACCGTTCGGGTCCCTCACAAGCCCGCGAAGGCCTGCTCGATGATGTCCAGACCCTCGTTGAGCAGGTCTTCGCCGATTACCAGCGGCGGCAGGAAGCGCAGCACATTGCCGTACGTACCGCAGGTCAGCACCAGCAGACCCTCGGCGTGGCAGGCCTTGGCGAGCGCGGCGGTCGCGGCCGGGTTCGGCTCCTTGGAGTCGCGGTCCTTGACCAGCTCGATCGCGATCATCGCACCGCGGCCGCGGATGTCGCCGATGCTGCATCCCTCCTTGTCGGCGAACTTCTCGGCCATCGCGGTGAGGCGGCCCTTCATGACCTCCTCGATGCGCTTGGCCCTGCCGTTGAGGTCGAGCTCCTTCATCGTCTCGATGGCGCCGAGCGCACCGGCACAGGCCACCGGGTTGCCGCCGTACGTACCGCCGAGGCCGCCCGCGTGCGGGGCGTCCATGATCTCGGCGCGACCCGTCACCGCGGCGAGCGGCAGACCGCCCGCGATGCCCTTGGCGGTGGTGATCAGGTCCGGGACGATGCCCTCGTCCTCACAGGCGAACCACTGCCCGGTGCGGCAGAACCCGGACTGGATCTCGTCCGCCACGAACACGATGCCGTTGTCCTTGGCGAACTGCGAGATGGCGGGCAGGAAGCCCTTGGCCGGCTCGATGAAGCCGCCCTCGCCGAGAACCGGCTCGATGATGATCGCCGCGACGTTCTCGGCGCCGATCTGCTTGTTGATCATGTCGATGGCCTGCGCGGACGCCTCGGCGCCGGCGTTCTCGGCACCGGTCGGCCAGCGGTAGCCGTACGCGACGGGAACCCGGTACACCTCGGGCGCGAACGGCCCGAAGCCCTGCTTGTACGGCATGTTCTTGGCGGTCAGCGCCATCGTCAGGTTGGTACGCCCGTGGTAGCCGTGGTCGAACACGACGATCGCCTGGCGCTTGGTGTAGGCGCGGGCGATCTTGACGGCGTTCTCGACGGCCTCGGCGCCGGAGTTGAACAGCGCGGACTTCTTGGCGTGGTCGCCCGGCGTCAGCTCGGCGAGCGCCTCGGCGACCTCGACGTACCCCTCGTACGGCGTGACCATGAAACAGGTGTGGGTGAAGTCGGCGAGCTGCGCGGAGGCGCGGCGTACGACGGCCTCGGCGGAGGCGCCGACGGAGGTCACGGCGATGCCGGAACCGAAGTCGATGAGGCGGTTGCCGTCCACGTCCTCGATGACACCGCCGCCGGCGCGGGCGGTGAAGACGGGCAGCACGGACCCCACACCGCCGGCGACCGCGGCGGTACGGCGGGCCTGCAGCTCGATCGACTTCGGGCCGGGGATGGCGGTGACGACGCGGCGCTCCTGCGGGATGGCGGTCATGAGGGGCTCCTGGGGGGTGCTGTTGGACGTTGAGCGGCCCCGGGGACCGCTACTTCTCACTCTCCGCAGGCTAGGCGCGGGAACGGAGGGCGGGCATGCGCCGTTCGGGAGTGTTGGGGAGATGTCGTTGTCCCCGGCGGACAAGGGCAGCCCCAGGCTCGGCCACCCGCGCCCACACAGGCGGCCGCGGACCGCGGGCGCCTCAGGTGAACTCCCCGCACAAGGGCACTAGATTGACGGGGCACAGAGCGAGCCTGGCTGGTCAGGGGGCAGCAGTTCATGGATTCCGAAGGCACTTTCGACGCACGGGGCACACGGTCCAATCCGGTGCCGCGTCCCGCCGCGCCGCCGCCCGAGGTGCCGTCCGTCCCACGCGGAACCCCCGCCAGGCCGGCGCACGCGCCGGTCACCCGCCCGGCGGTCGTGGAATGGCTGCGCACCCCGCGGCCCGCGGCCGCCCCCGGCATCTGGCGTCTGGGCCACCGCGAGCGGCCGCAGGAGGAGCCGGACCTCGTCCCCGCACGCCAGCTGTTCAGCGGCGCCTTCATCGCCTACCTCTGCGGCTGGCTGCTCTGGTCACTGCTGTGGAACGGCTACCTCGAGGGGTGGTGGATCTTCGTCGACGAGTGGTGGCTGCTGCCGATGCTCTGGCTGGTGCCCGACGACTGGAGGTCCGCCGCCAGCCCCAACGTCGAGCTGTACGTCGCCGCGACCTATCTCTGGAATGCCCTCGTGCTGAGCCTGCTCGCCGTCGGCTTCGGCCGGGTCGGCAACTGGCGCGAGGTGTGGCTGCGGTACGGGGTGCCGCTGTGGCCGCTGTTCGTGCTGCTGCCGGGTGTGTGGCGCGAGATGCCGCGGACGGTCACCTGGCTCACCTGGGTGTCCAACATCTACTACGTGCTGCTCGTGGCGGCGATCGTCGCCGCCGTCGGCCGCATCGGCACCTGGCCGGCCGTCCGCCGGCGCGTTGGGACCCAGGCCCCAACGACCCCGCCGCCCCCGGCCGAGGCCGACCTCGCGGACTGGCCCGACCTGCGCGCCGCGGGCCTCGCCGACGCGGCAACGAGCCTCGCCGAAGCCACCCGCGCCGGGACGCTCGGCGATGTCGACTACGCCAGGATCCGGCGCGCGTGGCAGGGCGTGCACGCCAGGCCCGAGCGGCTCGCCGCCTTCACCGACACCGTCCGCAGGCACGGCGCCGCCGCCTGCGCCCACCCCTCCGGTGTGCGGGATCTGCCGGTGCGCACCGCCACCCACGACCTCGCCACCGCGCAGGTCAGGATCGGCACGGCTGTCGACGACGACCGCAACCCCTACGCACGCCGCACCACCGGCGTCGCCCTCGAACCCGCCCTCCTCGGCACCTCGCTGCTCGCCGTCGGGCCCTCCGGGTCCGGCAAGAGCGTGCGGCTCGTGCGGCCCGTCGTCGAGTCCATGTGCCTGCTCGCGCTCGCCAACCGCGCCGCCGTCGTCGCCGTCACCGCGCACGGCACCGGCCTCGCCCCCGACGACGCCTTCGATCTCGTCATCGCCGTCGGCCGCCCCGACTCCACCCACGACCTCGACCTCTACGGCGGCGCCGAAGACCCCGACGAGGCCGCCCGCACGCTCGCCGAAGCACTCGTCGGCGATCTCGCCGCCACCCTCCACGGCGGGGACAGCCGCCGCGCCGCCACCGCGCTGGCCCAGCTGATCGGCCCGTACCAGTGCGTCCACGGCCATTTCCCCGCCGTACCGGAGCTGCGCGAGCTGCTCGGCGGCGCACCCGCCGCCCTCGGCGCGCTGCGCATCGCCCTGGAGGCCGCCGGCGACCCCGGCGCCGCCGCCCAGCTGCGTGAACTCGCCGCCCGCGAACGGCAGTCGGCCCGCGCCGACGACGTCGGCGTACTGCTCGCCGAGCGGATCGCCTTCCTGGACCGGCCCGCGTTCGCGCACTTCTTCCGTACGGACGGCGGCGGCAGACAGTTCTCGCTGCGCGCCATCGAGCACCCGCTGCGCGTCCGTATCGACCTGCCCGAGCGCGGCCACGCCGAGGCCTCGCGGATCATCGCGCGCCTGCTCCTCGCCCAGTTCACCGAGGCCGCGCTCAGCCGCTCGGACCGGTCGCTCTTCGCCTGTCTGGTGCTGGACGACGCGACGTACACCGTGACCGCCGACTCGGTCCGCGCGGTACAGCGGCTGCGGTCCGCCAACGCCGGAGTGATCCTGGCGCTGCGAACGCTGGAGGACGTGGCGGAGCCGCTGCGCGACCCGCTGCTCGGCGCGGTCGGCTGCCGGATGGCCTTCGCGGGACTCGCGCCCTGGGACGGCGGACGGTTCGCCGAGACCTGGGGCACCGAGTGGGTGCAGACCCGGGACGTCACCAACCGGCAGATCATCTCCGACGAGCCCCTCACCAAGGCGCTGCACCTGATGCGACGTCTGGTCACCGGCAAGGCGGCGACCGCGGAAGCGATCACCGTGCGGGAGGTCGAGCGCGCCCGCTGGTCGGCGTCGGACCTCGCGCACGCCGTGCCCGCCGGGCACGCGGTGCTCTCGCTGACGACCGTACGGGGCGAGCACGCGCCACCCCTGCTGGTGGATCTGCGGACCTGACCGGGACCCGGAACCGCTACGCCCTGGCAGAATCGATGTACGCCGTTCATACGGGACGGCGAAAATCTCCCCGGTCTCTGCCTCTGCACCTCTGCTCGAAGGGCCTACGGTCCCATGCCCCCAACGCTCGCCTCGCTCGTCCAGCACTCGGCGCTCAAACTCACCGTGCGCGCCGGGGAGGACCGGCTCGAGACGCCCGTGCGCTGGGCGCATGTCAGCGAGCTCGCCGACCCCGTGCCGTACATGGAGGGCGGCGAGCTGCTGCTCGTCACGGCGATGACGCTGGACGCCGAGGACCATGAGGCGATGCGCCGCTATGTGCGCAGGCTGGTGGGCGCGGGCGTCGTCGGGCTCGGATTCGCTGTCGGCGTGTACTACGACGACATACCCGAAGCGCTCGTCGACGCGGCGAAGGAGGAGGGGCTTCCGCTCCTCGCCGTACCCCGCCGCACTCCCTTCCTCGCCATCAGCAAGGCGGTCTCGGCGGCGATCGCGGCCGACCAGTACCGGGCGGTGACGGCCGGTTTCGAGGTGCAGCGGGAGCTGACGCGCGCCGCGCTGGCCGAGGGCCCCGACGCGGTCGTCGCCCGCCTCGCCGCGCACATCGATGGCTGGGCCGCGCTGTACGACGCCTCCGGTGCGGTCGTCGCGGCCGCGCCGGAATGGGCCGCGCGCCGGGCCGCCCGGCTCACCGGCGACGTGGAGCGGCTGCGCGAGCGGTCCGCGCCCGCGAGCGCCGTCGTCGGCGACACCGAGGACCGGGTCGAGCTGCAGTCGCTGGGCACGGGACGGCGTGTGCGCGGTGCGCTGGCCGTCGGCACGGGAGCGCCGCTGGGCACCGCCGAGCGGTACGCCGTGCACTCCGCCGTCGCCCTGCTGACCCTGTCCACGGAGCGCTCGCGCTCGCTCCAGGCGGCCGAACAGCGGCTCGGCGCCGCCGTGCTGCGGATGCTGCTCTCCGGCCAGCAGGACCATGCCCGGGCGGTTGCCGGCGATCTGTACGGCGGTCTCCTCGACGCCCCCTTCCGGCTGCTGATCGCCGAGCCCGCCGGAGAGCCGGACCCCGCGGCGGAGCATCCGCTCCAGGCGTTCGCCGAGTCGCTTGAGTCGACCGCGGCCCGGGCGGGCGAGGCCCTGCTCGTCGTACCGGACACCGACGACCGTCTTGTGGTGCTGGCCGCGGACGGCGGCGCTGTCGTCGCGGCCTGCACCGCCGAGTACGCCGCCAAGGAGGCCGAGGACGCCGAAGCGGTCGTCGGGCTCTCCGCGCCGACCGGACCGATAGCGGCTGCGGGCGCGTACAAACAGGCCGAGCAGGCGCTCTCGGTCGCCCGGCGGCGCGGCCGCGCGCTGGTCGAGCACGAGGAGCTGGCAGCGGGATCGATCCTCCCGCTGCTCGCGGACGACGCGGTACGCGCCTTCGCGGACGGCATGCTGCGCGCGCTGTACGAACACGACGCGACCGGCCGCGGCGACCTCGTCGCCTCGCTGCGCGCCTGGCTCTCGCGCCACGGCCAGTGGGACGCGGCCGCCGCGGACCTCGGCGTACACCGCCATACGCTGCGCTACCGGATGCGGCGGGTCGAGGAGATCCTCGGCCGCTCGCTGGACGACCCGGACGTCCGGATGGAGCTCTGGCTCGCGCTGAAGACGACGGCGGGCGGCCCGGCGACGCAGTGACCGGCGAAGCGGTGACGGGCGACGCAGTGACAAGCGGGCGCAAGGTTTTTCCGTTTTCGTGCCCGAAGTCGGGCAAAATTATTGGTGGTTGATCGCCGAAGTGCCTAAGGTCCTGCCTCGTGGCCACCAACTCAAGCACTCCTGAGGCCGGCACCCCCGTCGTCGCTACCGTCGAAGCACCCCCGCCCGGCCGCCGGATATCCGGAGCCGTCTGGCTGGCGCTCGCCATCGTGTACGTCGTCTGGGGCTCCACCTACCTCGGCATCCGCATCGTCGTCGAGACCATGCCGCCCTTCCTGTCCGCAGGCGCCCGCTTCATCGTGGCGGGCCTGATCCTCGCCGGTCTCGTGGCCTGGCGGCAGGGGACCTCGGCGCTCAAGGTCACCCGCGCCCAGCTCGCCTCGGCGGCCCTGGTCGGCCTGCTGCTCCTGCTCGGCGGCAACGGCCTCGTGGTGCTCGCCGAGACCTCCGTGCCCTCCGGGCTCGCCGCCCTGCTGATCGCCGTCGTGCCCGCCTGGGTGGTCGTGCTGCGCAGGGCCTTCGGCGAGCGGCCCGGCCTCGGCGCGTATCTGGGCGTCCTGCTCGGTCTGGCGGGCCTCGCCGTGCTGACCCTCCCGGGCCTCAGCGGCGACGTTCGCCTGTGGGGCGTCCTCACCGTGATCGTGGCGACCGTCATGTGGTCGGTGGGCTCCTTCTCGTCCTCGAAGATCCCGATGCCGAAAAATCCCTTCGCGGCCAGCGCCTACGAGATGGTCGCGGGCGGCATCGGCTGTCTGCTGGTGGGCCTCGGGCGGGGCGAGCAGTACGGCTTCGTGCTCGGTGAGGTCTCCGGCCGCTCCTGGACGGCACTCGGCTACCTCGTCGTCTTCGGCTCGATCGTCGCGTTCACGGCGTACGCCTGGCTGCTGCACTCCGCGCCGCTGTCGCTGGTCGCGACCTACGCGTACGTCAACCCGGTCGTCGCCGTACTCCTCGGCGCGCTGATCCTGAACGAGCAGCTGAGCTGGCCGATCGCGGTCGGCGGCGCGGTGGTGGTGGCGGGTGTCTTCCTGATCGTGTCGACGGAACGTCGACGCTGACCCTGGGGGCAAGCCCCCGGACCCGTACGGCCTTCGGCCGTGTCCTCCATCGCGGGACGGGCTGAACCGGCACGCCAAAGCGGCGGATCCGGCCCGTCCACCACTCCACCTCGGACAAACGCCAGACCGCCCTCCCACCCCTACCGTGGGGCACAGACACCCCCACTACCTCGGAAGGGCCGGGACATGACCTCCACCCACGCCTTCTGGCTCGCCGGCCGCCAGGCCACCGGCGAGGCCACCTTCGACGTCACCTCCCCCTGGGACGGACACCTCGTCGGACAGGTCGCCGTCCCGACCGATGCCCAGATCGAGGAGGCCGTCGCCGCCGCGCACGCCGTACGCGACGAGTTCGCGGCGACCCCGGCACACGTGCGGGCCGCCGCCCTGGACCATGTCTCGCGCCGGCTCGTCGAGCGCACCGAGGAGATCGCCCAGCTGATCTCCGCCGAGAACGGCAAGCCGGTCAAGTGGGCTCGCGGCGAGGTCGGCCGCGCGGTCTCCGTCTTCCGCTTCGCGGCCGAGGAGGCCCGCCGCTTCAACGGCGGCGACGCCCAGCGCCTGGACACCGACGCAGGCGGCCAGGGCCGGCTCGCGCTGACCCGCCGCTTCCCCAAGGGCGCCGTCCTCGGCATCGCGCCGTTCAACTTCCCGCTGAACCTCTGCGCCCACAAGATCGCCCCGGCGATCGCGGTCGGCGCGCCGATCATCCTCAAGCCCGCCCCGGCGACGCCGCTGTCCGGCCTGATCATCGGCGAGCTGCTGGCCGAGACCGAGCTGCCCGCCGGTTCGTGGTCGGTGCTCCCGGTCCCGAACGACCGGATGCCCGCCCTCGTTCAGGACGAGCGCCTGCCGGTCATCTCCTTCACCGGCTCCGACACGGTCGGCTACGCGATCATGGACTCGGTGCCGCGCAAGCACTGCACCCTGGAGCTGGGCGGCAACGGCGCGGCAGTCGTCCTCGGCGACTGGGCCTCCGAGCAGGACCTGGACTGGGCGGCGACCCGTATCGCCACCTTCTCCAACTACCAGGGCGGCCAGTCCTGCATCTCCGTGCAGCGCGTGATCGCCGACGCCTCGGTGTACGAGCGCCTGCTGCCGAAGATCGTCGAGGCCGTCGGGGCCCAGGTCACCGGCGACCCTTCCGACTCCGCCACCGACGTCGGCCCGCTGGTCAGCGAGGACGCCGCCAAGCGTGTCGAGTCCTGGGTCGACGAGGCCGTACAGGCGGGCGCGCAGCTCCTGGCGGGCGGCAAGCGCGACGGCGCCTCCTACGCGCCCACCGTCCTCACCGACGTCCCGGCGGACGTCACCCTCTCCCGTGAGGAGGTCTTCGGACCGGTCCTCACGGTCAAGAGGGTCGACGGCGAGGCCGAGGCGTTCGCGGCCGTCAACGACTCCAAGTACGGCCTGCAGGCAGGTGTGTTCACGCACGATGTGCAGACCGCCTTCCGCGCCCACCGCGCCCTCGAGGTCGGCGGCGTGATCATCGGCGATGTGCCCTCCTACCGCGCTGACCAGATGCCGTACGGCGGTGCCAAGCAGTCCGGCGTCGGCCGCGAGGGCGTGCGGTTCGCGATGGACGACTACACGTACGAGCGGGTGCTGGTCCTCACCGGTCTGGCCCTGTAGCGCCCGTACGCCGAGACGACGGCCGGAGCCCGCTGTGCGGGGGCTCCGGCCGTTGCCGTGCCGCCGGGACACCGCTGTGCGAGCACTGGTGGAGAGGGCAGGAATCAGGTACTACGGACGGGTAGCACCGGTCGGTATGGCGACCTGCGCCCCGGCCGACGCCCCCGGAAGTCCCGACTCGCGGCGAGGTGAGCCTCATGTCCGCACCACCCGACAAGCTCCAGACTCCGAAGGTCAGTGAGCGCGAAGCACGGCAGGTCGCCGAGGCCGCGCGCGAACAGGGCTGGCGCAAACCCAGCTTCGCCAAGGAGCTGTTCCTGGGCCGGTTCCGCCTGGACCTGATCCATCCGCATCCGCTGCCCGCCCGCGAGGACAGCGCGCGCGGCGAGGCGTTCCTCGCCAAGCTGCGCGACTTCTGCGAGACGAAGATCGACGGCGCTCTCATCGAGCGCGAGGCGAAGATCCCCGACGAGGTGATCAACGGGCTCAAGGAGCTCGGCGCGCTCGGCATGAAGATCGACACGAAGTACGGCGGCCTCGGACTCACCCAGGTGTACTACAACAAGGCCCTGGCCCTGGTCGGCTCCGCGAACCCGGCGATCGGCGCGCTGCTCTCCGCCCATCAGTCGATCGGAGTACCGCAGCCGCTGAAGCTTTTCGGTACGCAGGAGCAGAAGGACACCTTCCTGCCGCGCCTCGCCCGTACCGACATCTCCGCCTTCCTTCTCACCGAACCGGACGTCGGCTCCGACCCCGCGCGCCTCGCCACCACGGCGGTACCCGACGGCGACTCGTACATCCTCGACGGCGTCAAGCTCTGGACGACGAACGGAGTCGTCGCCGACCTCCTGGTCGTCATGGCCCGTGTCCCCAGGTCGGAAGGCCGCAAGGGCGGCATCACCGCCTTTGTCGTCGAGGCGGCGAGCGAGGGCATCACCGTCGAGAACCGCAACGTGTTCATGGGCCTGCGCGGCCTCGAGAACGGCGTCACCCGCTTCCATCAGGTGCGCGTCCCCGCCGAGAACCGCATCGGCCCCGAGGGGGCGGGCCTCAAGATCGCCCTCACCACCCTCAACACCGGACGCCTCTCACTGCCCGCGATGTGCGTCGGCGCCGGCAAATGGTGTCTGAAAATCGCCCGCGAATGGTCGGCGGCGCGCGAGCAGTGGGGCAAGCCGGTCGCCCGTCACGAGGCCGTGGGCACCAAGATCTCCTTCATCGCCGCGACCACGTTCGCACTGGAAGCGGTGCTCGACCTCTCCTCGCAGATGGCCGACGAGGACCGCAACGACATCCGCATCGAGGCGGCGCTGGCCAAGCTGTACGGCTCCGAAATGGCCTGGCTGATGGCCGACGAGCTGGTCCAGATCCGCGGCGGCCGCGGCTTCGAGACGGCCGACTCGCTGGCGGCGCGCGGCGAGCGGGCCGTCCCCGCCGAGCAGATCCTGCGCGATCTGCGCATCAACCGCATCTTCGAGGGCTCGACCGAGATCATGCATCTGCTGATCGCCCGCGAGGCGGTCGACGCCCACCTGGCCGTCGCCGGGGACATCATCGACCCCGACAAGCCCCTCGCCGCCAAGGCGAAGGCGGGCGCGAACGCCGCGGCGTTCTATGCCCGCTGGCTCCCCAAGCTCGTCACGGGACCGGGTCAACTCCCGCGTACCTACAGCGAGTTCCACCCGTCGGGCTATCCGGATCTCTCCGGGCATCTGCGCTACGTCGAGCGCTCGTCCCGCAAGCTGGCCCGCTCCACCTTCTACGCGATGTCCCGCTGGCAAGGGCGGATGGAGACCAAGCAGGGCTTCCTGGGCCGGATCGTCGACATCGGCGCGGAGCTCTTCGCGATGAGCGCGGCCTGCGTACGCGCCGAGCTGCTGCGGACCTCCGACGGGTACGGCCGCGAGGCGTACCAACTGGCCGACGTCTTCTGCCGCCAGTCCCGCATCCGGGTCGAGGAGCTCTTCACCCGCCTCTGGTCCAACACCGACGACCTGGACCGCAAGGTGGTGGAGGGCGTCCTGTCCGGTACGTACACCTGGCTGGAGGAGGGCATCGTCGACCCGAGCGGCGACGGCCCCTGGATCGCCGACGCAACACCCGGCCCGGCCGAACGGGACAACGTCCACCGTCCGATCCGCTGAGAGACTCCGGGGCGTCCACGGACGCCCCGGAGCCGGCCTCCCAACTTCCGGATCCTGCCGGGCTCGCGTGCCCTGGCCCGGCCGCGTGAGCGCTTCGGTATCGTCTGACCGCGATCAACACGGAAGCGGGGCCGGGATGTTGGGGGCGGGGATGTCGGCAGCGGGGAACCAGCGGAAACGGCGGCGCGGGGCGGCCGCCGTGCTTGCCGGGGTCGTTCTCACCGGCGTGGCCGCGTGCGGCGGCGGCGACGACACGAGCGACAAGGGCGGGAAGCCCACAGCCGACAACAAGCCGTCCGCACCCGCGCCCCTCACCGAGCCCCGGCTCAGGGCCGCCTCCTTCACCGACGGCGAGAAGGTCGGCATCTACACCGCCTCCGAATTCACCCTCGGTGCGCCCCTCGGCGAGGACTACACCGCCGACCCCGCCGTCTGCCAGCCCCTCGTCAGCCTCGCCGAGGGCGCCACCGTCCACGACCCCGCCGCCGAGGTCAACCGCCAGGTCGACGTGGACGGCGAGATGACCGGGCTCAGCGTCGCCGTACAGCTGCGCTCGTACGCGGACGGGGGAGCCGCCGCCGTCATGAAGGCCCTCGGCGCCGCCGGTACCCAGTGCGCCGGCGGCTTCACCGAGGAGCGGGCCATCGCGAAGGCGAAGTACCTCAAGGTGGAGCCCGCCAGGACGCCGGCCTTCGGGGACGAGGCGAAGGCGTACCGCTTCACCATCCTCGATGTGAAGGGGAAGCTGAAGCTCTACGAGTATCTGACCGTCGTCCGCTCCGGCTCCGCGACGCTGTCCTTCCGCGCCGAGATCATCGACACGAAGGACATCGGGGGAGTGCCCGAAGAGGTGATGAATGCCCAGTGGGAGAAGTTCCGGACGGGCCGCAACGCAGCCCCATAGGGACGCGCTGTCCGGCCGGACAGGAAGTACGGCCACAATGGGGGGATGAGCGACAGCCCATCCCCACTCGCCGACCCGCATATCGCCTTCGACGCGACCGAAGGCCGCCGGGACATCGTCGTCCTCGGCTCCACCGGGTCCATCGGCACGCAGGCCATCGACCTGGTGCTGCGCAACCCCGACCGCTTCCGCGTCACCGCGCTCTCGGCCGCCGGCGGCCGGGTCGGACTCCTTGCCGAGCAGGCACGGCAGTTGCGGGTCGCCGCGGTCGCCGTCGCCCGCGAGGATGTCGTGCCCGCGCTGCGCGACGCGCTGGCGGAGCAGTACGGGACCGAGCCCGTGCCCGAGATCCTGGCCGGCCCCGAAGCGGCCACCCAGCTCGCCGCATCCGCCTGCCACACGGTGCTCAACGGCATCACCGGCTCCATCGGCCTCGCGCCCACGCTCGCCGCCCTCGAAGCGGGCCGGACCCTCGCCCTCGCCAACAAGGAGTCGCTCATCGTCGGCGGGCCGCTGGTCAAGGCCCTCGCCAAGCCCGGGCAGATCATCCCGGTCGACTCCGAGCACGCGGCCCTCTTCCAGGCGCTGGCGGCCGGGACGAGGGCCGACGTACGCAAGCTCGTCGTCACCGCGTCCGGCGGCCCCTTCCGCGGCCGTACGAGAGCCGAGCTGGCGAACGTCACCCCCGAGGACGCCCTCGCGCACCCCACCTGGGCGATGGGCCCGGTGATCACGATCAACTCCGCGACGCTGGTCAACAAGGGGCTCGAGGTCATCGAGGCACACCTCCTCTACGACATCCCCTTCGACCGCATCGAGGTCGTCGTACACCCTCAGTCGTACGTCCACTCCATGGTCGAGTACACCGACGGCTCGACGCTGGCCCAGGCCACGCCGCCCGATATGCGCGGCCCCATCGCCCTGGGTATCGGCTGGCCCGAGCGGGTGCCCGACGCGGCCCCGGCTTTCGACTGGTCGAAGGCCTCGAGCTGGGAGTTCTTCCCGCTCGACAACGACGCGTTCCCCTCGGTCGGACTCGCCCGGCGGGTGGGGGAGCTGGGCGGAACGGCCCCGGCGGTGTTCAATGCCGCGAACGAGGAGTGCGTGGAGGCGTTTCTCGCCGGGCGGCTGCCGTTCAACGGAATCATGGATACGGTCACCGAAGTCGTCGCCGAGCACGGTGTTCCCGCTTCGGGAACCTCACTCACGGTGGCGGACGTCCTGGAAGCGGAGACCTGGGCCCGGGCGAGGGCTCGGGAACTGGCATTGAAGGCGACAGCGGAGGCTCGCGCATGACGATTCTGTTGACGGTCCTCGGCATAGCTCTCTTCGGTGTGGGGCTGCTGATCTCCATCGCCTGGCACGAGCTGGGCCATCTGTCGACGGCCAAGCTCTTCGGCATCCGCGTGCCCCAGTACATGGTGGGCTTCGGCCCGACCATCTGGTCCCGGCACAAGGGCGAGACGGAGTACGGCATCAAGGCCATCCCCATGGGCGGCTACATCCGCATGATCGGGATGTTCCCGCCGGGTGAGGACGGCCGGATCGAGGCCCGGTCCACCTCGCCCTGGCGCGGGATGATCGAGGACGCCCGCTCGGCCGCCTTCGAGGAGCTGAAGCCCGGCGACGAGAAGCGGCTCTTCTACACGCGCAAGCCGTGGAAGCGCGTCATCGTGATGTTCGCCGGACCGTTCATGAACCTCGTCCTCGCCGTCGCGATCTTCCTCGGCGTTGCGATGACCTTCGGCTTCGCGGCCCAGACCACCGAGGTGGCAGGCGTCCAGAAGTGCGTCATCTCGCAGAGCGAGAAGCGCGACACCTGCAACGCGGCCGACAAGGTCTCGCCCGCCCAGGCCGCGGGCCTGAAGGAGGGCGACAAGATCGTCGCCTTCAACGGGGAGCCCGTCGCCGACTGGTCCGATCTCTCCAACCACATCCGCGAGACGATCGGTCCCGCCACCATCACCGTCGAGCGCGACGGGCAGCAGCAGGTCCTCAAGGCCACGCTCGCGGAGAACACGGTGGCCAAGAAGAACGCGGACGGGGAAGTCGTCCCCGGCGAGTACGTCCCGGCCGGCTATCTCGGCTTCGCCGCGCGGACCGAGATCCTGCCGCTCTCCTTCCCCGACTCCGTCGACCGCATGGGCGACATG
The DNA here is from genome assembly GCF_003054555.1 of Streptomyces lunaelactis. Classification (NCBI taxonomy): domain Bacteria; kingdom Bacillati; phylum Actinomycetota; class Actinomycetes; order Kitasatosporales; family Streptomycetaceae; genus Streptomyces; species Streptomyces lunaelactis. The sequence continues at coordinate 6,231,554 of NZ_CP026304.1, forward strand.
ATCCAGCAAGGCGCCGAGTCGATGATCGCGCTGCCGTCCAAGGTCCCCGACCTGTGGAACGCGGCCTTCAGCGACGGGGAACGCAAGGACGACTCCCCGGTCGGCGTGGTCGGTGCGGCCCGGATCAGCGGCGAGCTGCTGAACGTGGACGCTCCGACGCAGAACATCGTGGCGATGTTCATGATGCTGCTGGCGGGCTTCAACCTCTCGCTGTTCCTGTTCAACATGCTGCCCCTGCTGCCGCTCGACGGCGGGCACATCGCGGGAGCGCTGTGGGAGTCCGTGCGCCGCAATGTCGCGCGGGTGTTCCGGCGCCCCGACCCCGGCCCCTTCGACGTGGCCAAGCTGATGCCGGTCGCGTATGTCGTGGCGGGGATCTTCATCTGCTTCACCCTGCTCGTGCTGGTCGCCGACGTCGTCAATCCGGTCAAGATCAGCTGAGCGAGTCCCTTTCGTGACGGCCGGACATGCTGTGCTTGTCCAGGGGGTTTCCCCGGACAAGCACAGCATGTCCGGCCGTTGATCATTGAGTGGACTTCGTGGCGCGATGTGCTCGGCCGAACCTCAGTGCCGTAATCTCGGAGGCTGGAGCCCGCCGATCTCGGGACCACGATCCACACCTTGGGGTTGCACAGCCGATGACTGCAATTTCTCTCGGAATGCCGTCCGTTCCGACGAAGCTCGCCGACCGGAGGGTCAGCCGCAAGATCCAGGTCGGCACCGTGGCCGTCGGCGGGGACGCGCCGGTGTCGGTGCAGTCGATGACGACGACGCGTACCTCGGACATCGGGGCGACGCTGCAGCAGATCGCCGAGCTGACGGCGTCGGGCTGCCAGATCGTGCGGGTGGCCTGTCCCACGCAGGACGACGCCGACGCGCTCGCCACCATTGCGCGCAAGTCGCAGATTCCGGTGATCGCGGACATTCACTTCCAGCCGAAGTACGTGTTCGCGGCGATCGACGCGGGCTGCGCGGCGGTGCGGGTGAACCCGGGCAACATCAAGCAGTTCGACGACAAGGTCAAGGAGATCGCGAAGGCGGCCTCGGCCACCGGCACCCCGATCCGTATCGGGGTGAACGCCGGTTCGCTGGACGCGCGGCTGCTGAAGAAGTACGGCAAGGCGACGCCGGAGGCGCTGGTGGAGTCCGCGCTGTGGGAGGCGTCCCTCTTCGAGGAGCACGGCTTCCGCGACATCAAGATCTCGGTCAAGCACAACGACCCGGTCGTGATGGTCAATGCCTACCGGCAGCTGGCCGCCCAGTCCGACTACCCCCTCCACCTCGGCGTCACCGAGGCCGGACCCGCTTTCCAGGGCACCATCAAGTCCGCCGTGGCCTTCGGTGCGCTGCTCAGTGAGGGCATCGGCGACACGATCCGGGTCTCGCTCTCCGCTCCGCCCGCCGAAGAGGTCAAGGTCGGCATCCAGATCCTGGAATCCCTCAACCTCAAGCAGCGCCGCCTCGAGATCGTCTCCTGCCCGTCCTGCGGCCGGGCCCAGGTCGACGTCTACAAGCTCGCCGACCAGGTCAGCGCCGGACTCGAGGGCATGGAGGTGCCGCTGCGCGTCGCCGTCATGGGCTGCGTCGTCAACGGTCCCGGCGAGGCCCGCGAGGCCGACCTCGGCGTGGCGTCGGGCAATGGGAAGGGCCAGATCTTCGTGAAGGGCGAGGTCATCAAGACCGTCCCCGAGTCGAAGATCGTCGAGACCCTCATCGAAGAGGCGATGAAGATCGCCGAGCAGATGGAGCGGGACGGCATCACCTCGGGCGAGCCCGCGGTCTCCGTCAGCTGACCTGCGCGTGGCCATGGACCGGGTCCCCTCCGGAGTCGGGGCCTGGTCCCTTGCGTGAGCGGTGCCGCGCCGCATCTCCGGGTACAGTGCGGAGACCAGCAGACCGTGTGACTCCGCCCCAAGGGGCTTCTCGCGGTGAGGCGACGGTCAAGCCCTGACCGGTGCCCAAGGGCACGTGCCGACGCTGACCGATCGAGCGGCACCTGTCGTTGCCCGCAAGGAGTGATGGAGGGCCCCTCGTGTTGACGCAGACCACCACCCGGGTCCTCGAACCCAGCGACCTCGGCGCAGCGCTCGCCATCCTGGAGAGCGAGCCCGTCGCGAATGCCTTTGTCACGTCCCGCGTCCAGGTCGCCGGGCTCGACCCCTGGCGCCTCGGCGGCGAGATGTGGGGCTGGTACGCGGACGGGCGGCTGCGCTCGCTCTGCTACTCCGGCGCCAATCTCGTGCCCATTTGTGCCACCCCCGAGGCCGTGCGTGCCTTCGCTGACCGGGCCCGCAGGACCGGCCGCCGCTGCTCCTCCATCGTCGGCCCGGCCGAGTCCACCGCTCAGCTGTGGCGGCTCCTGGAGCCGAGCTGGGGCCCGGCCAGGGACGTACGCGCCCATCAGCCGCTGATGGTCACCGAGCAGCTCGCCGACGGCATCGAGCCCGACCCGTACCTCCGTCGCATCCGCAAGGACGAGATGAACGTGATCATGCCGGCGTGCGTGGCCATGTTCACCGAGGAGGTCGGCATCTCGCCGATGGCCGGTGACGGCGGACTGCTCTACCAGGCTCGCGTGGCCGAACTCGTCGCCGCGGGGCGGTCGTTCGCCCGTATCGACGACGGCAAGGTCGTCTTCAAGGCCGAGATCGGCGCGGCCACCACCCAGGCCTGCCAGATCCAGGGCGTCTGGGTCGCCCCGGAGTTCCGCGGCCGCGGACTCTCCGAGAGCGGCATGGCGGCCGTGCTGCGCTACGCCCTGCAGGACGTCGCGCCGGTCGTCAGCCTGTACGTCAACGACTACAACACTGCAGCCAGGGCGGCGTATCGAAGGGTGGGCTTCCACGAGGTCGGGGCCTTTATGAGCGTGCTGTTCTGACGATGAGCGGCGACAAGTAGGGTTTCGCGCATGGCAGCACTCTCAGGAGGCGGACCCCGGACTCCCAGCGTCGTGGTCGGGCCGCTCAATCTCGCCGCGCGGATCGACGAGGCCCTCGCGGTCCAGGCCCTCGCCTTCGGGCTCAGCGACGACGAGATCGAAGTGCGCCGCCATATCGTCCACCGGCACCTCCTGCACCCGGGAGCCCGTGCGCTCGGCGCGCTGACGGAGTCGGGCCGCCTGGTCGGATTCGTCTACGGGATGCCGAACGACCGCAGCCACTGGTGGTCCACCGTCGTCGAGCCCTATCTGCGCAGGGCCGGCCTGGACGGATGGCTCGACGACTCCTTCGTCATCACCGAGCTCCATGTCCACCCCGGCTTCCAGGGCCAGGGCATCGGCCGCTCACTGATCACCACGATCACCGACGGCGTCGACCAGCCGCGCTCCATCCTCTCGGCCATCGACGTCGAGAGCCCGGCCCGCGGCCTGTACCGCGCGCTCGGCTACCAGGACCTCGCGCGCCAGGTTCTGTTCCCCAGCGCGCCCAGTCCGTACGCCGTGATGGGCGCCCCGCTGCCACTGCTGCGCGAGAAGTGATTTCCGCCTGCCCGTGCCGCCCGGCTAATCTCCTGACCATCACCCTTTCTTGACGCAGGAGATTTCCCCATGGCCCAGGTCCAGCGCATGTCCCGTCTGATGGTCAAGACACTGCGCGACGACCCGGCGGACGCCGAGACGCTCAACCACAAGCTGCTGGTGCGCGCCGGCTATGTGCGCCGTAGCTCCGCCGGCATCTGGAGCTGGCTGCCGCTGGGCAAGAAGGTCCTGGAGAACATCACCCGGGTCGTGCGTGAGGAGATGGACGCCATCGGCGGCCAGGAGGTGCTGCTTCCCGCGCTGCTGCCCAAGGAGGCGTACGACGCGAGCGGGCGGTACGAGGAGTACGGCGACCTGCTCTTCCGCCTCAAGGACCGCAAGGGCGCGGACTATCTGCTCGGCCCCACGCACGAGGAGATCTTCACCCAGATCGTCAAGGACCAGTGCACGTCCTACAAGGACCTGCCGGTGATCCTCTACCAGATCCAGACGAAGTACCGCGACGAGGCGCGTCCGCGTGCGGGTGTGCTGCGCGGCCGTGAGTTCCAGATGAAGGACTCGTACTCCTTCGACACGACCGACGAGGGCCTGACGGAGTCGTACGCGCTGCACCGCGACGCGTACATCCGGATCTTCGAGCGGCTCGGCCTGGACCACCGCATCGTCTCGGCGGTCTCGGGCGCCATGGGCGGCTCGGCGTCCGAGGAGTTCCTGGCCCCGGCGCCCGCCGGCGAGGACACCTTCGTCGACTGCCCGGCCTGTGAGTACGCGGCCAACACCGAGGCCGTGACCTTCAGGGCCACGCCGGCCGACGCGTCGCATCCCGCGGTCGAGGAACTGGACACCCCCGACACCCCCACGATCGAGACCCTCGCCGCGCACCTGGGCGTGCCTGCCTCCGCGACCCTGAAGAACCTGCTGGTCAAGGTGGACGGCGAGATCGTCGCGGTGGGCGTCCCCGGCGACCGCGAGGTGGACCTCGGCAAGCTCGGCGAGCACCTGGCGCCGGCGGTGGTCGAGCTGGTCACCGCGGAGGACTTCGTGGACCGCCCGGATCTCGTACGCGGCTATGTCGGCCCGCAGGGCCTGGAGAAGGTCCGCTACATCGCGGACCCGCGCATCGCGCCGGGCACGGCGTGGGTGACGGGTGCCAACAAGCCGGACACGCACGCGAAGAACGTCGTCTGCGGCCGTGACTTCGAGGTGGACGACTACCTCGACGTGGTCGTGGTCCGGGATGGCGACCCCTGCCCGAAGTGCGGCACGGGCCTCAAGCTCGACCGCGCGATCGAGATCGGTCACATCTTCCAGCTGGGCCGCAAGTTCGCGGATGCCTTCCAGCTCGACGTCCTGGGCCAGAACGGCAAGCCGGTCCGGGTGACCATGGGCTCGTACGGCATCGGCGTCTCCCGCGCGGTGGCGGCCCTGGCCGAACAGACGGCGGACGACAAGGGCCTGTGCTGGCCGCGCGAGATCGCCCCGGCAGACGTCCATGTGGTGGCCGCGGGCAAGGCGCTCCAGACGGAGCTGGCGATCGAGGTGGCGGAGAAGCTGTCGGCGGCGGGCCTGCGCGTGCTGGTCGACGAGCGCCCCGGGGTCTCCCCGGGCGTGAAGTTCACCGACGCGGAACTGATCGGCGTCCCGCAGATCCTGGTGGCGGGCCGCCGCGCGGCGGAGGGCGTCGTGGAACTGAAGGACCGCCGCACGGGGGAGCGGGAAGAGCTGACGGTGTCCGAGGCGATCGCGCGCCTGAGCGCGTAGGGGTCCGCGCCTCAATCGCCGGCGGGGCTGGAGTATCCAGCCCGTCCGGCGTTTGAGGACACGGCCGAAGGCCGTACGGGGTCCGGGGGCTTGCCCCTGGTTCTACAGCCAGCCCGCGAACTCCAGCGCCAGCTCGCCCTCCCCGCGGCGCCCCGCCGCAATCGCCCGCGTCCCCGACTCCACCGCGCGGAACAGCGTCCAGCCCCGCAGGCGTTCGCGGTCCACCTCCAGCGAGTCCGCCAGCTTGTTCACCCGGCGGCGGGCCGCCGCGGCGCCAGAGGCTGCCGCGATCAGGTCCTCGACCCGGTCGCGGACCAGCCGCGCCAGGTCGTAGGCGCGTTCACCCACCAGCGGCTCCGGGCCGACCGCGAGCCACGGCGTGCGGTCGGCCGCCAGTACCTTGCCCTGGCGGAAGTTGCCGTGCAGCAGCACCAGTTCGGGCGACACCGCGGTCAGCTCGTCGCGCGCGGCCAGCGCCGTGGCGACCAGCGAAGCCGCCCCCGGGTCGGCGAACGCCCGCATCGCCTCCGCCTGCCGCTCCGTCCGCTCCGCCACTGTCTCGAAGCCGTGGTCCGCAGGCGGCTCCGTCCACAGCCGCCGCACCGTCCCCGCCGCCTCCAGCAGCGCCTTCGCCTCCGGCAGTGACCGCAGGGACACCTCCGGGTGCAGCCGCTCCAGCAGCAGCGCACCGTCCGTGGAGCCGAGCAGACGCACCGCACCCCACCCGTCCCAGTGCTCCAGCGCCGCCCGCTCCAGCGCGGGCGAGGCGGAGGGCGGGGCGACCTTCAGCGCCGCCGCCGTGCCGTCCGGCCGGCGTACGAGGACGACCAGACTGCTCCTGCCCCCCGGCGCCATCACCCGCTCGACGTCCAGCTCCCGCCGGTCCACCGCCTCCTGGACGGTCTTGGGCAACTGTTCGAGCCAGTCGCCCACGGCCTCGTCCCCGTAGGTCTCACCGAGTGCCCGGACCAGCCGCTGCGGCGGTTCGAAAGCCATACGTCCGTTGTTCCCTTTCCGCTTCAGCGTGCTCGGCCGGCGGTCCGCTCGGCAAGCCCAGGAAAGGCTACGCCGCTGCCGCGCCAGCGCACCGCACGTACGGCCGCCTCCCGCAGCGCGCCCGCCGCCTCCCGCCGCAGTGGTCCTTCCGCGGCCCGTACGAGATCGGAGTAGACGCCCGCGACCCGGTCCTCGAGCACCGCGGCCAGGCGCACCACCGCGGCCGCGTCCGGCACGGGGAAGGGCAGCGCGTACGCCGCGGCGGCCGCGGCCGGCTTGCCCCCCAGGTCGCGCACCGTGCGCGCCAGCGCGTCCCGCCGGGCCCGGTGCGCGGCGTAGGCCGCGGTGGCCTCGGCCTCGCGGTCGTCGCCGATCCGGCCGCCGACGATCCCGTACCCGTACACCGCCGCGTGCTCCGCGGCGAGCGCGGCCTGCGCGGCCTGCATGGTCTGTACGACGTCCGGCGCGCTCATCGCCCGCCCCCCTTCGTCAGCAGGTACGCATGCGCGGCTCCGGCCGCCGCGACCGAGGCCAGCAGCCGTGCCAGCTCCGGCTCCGCGTCGAGGAGCGCGGCGACGTGCGTGTCCGAGGTGCGCCGCTCGGCGGCGGCCAGTGCCTTGACCGCACCCGGGGCATCGGACGGGACCGGCACCGGTGGTGCCACCCGCGCCGCCCCGCCGAGTGCCGTGACATGCTCGCCGACCGCCGCCCGCAGTGGAGCCAACTGCCCGGCCAGGGTGGGATGTTGTGCGATGACGGCGTCGTACTGATCACGCAGCGCACCGCTCACGGCGGCGAGCCGGCGGCGCAGCGCCGCCTCCGTCCGGCCGGAATCCGGCGCCGAACCGGACGTACGCCGTCCCTCCGGCTCCTCCGTCGAACAGCCCGTCAACAGGGAGGCCGCCGCCGCCCCCGTCACCATGAGCGCACGTCTTCGTGTTGTCCCCGTGCGCCCCACGCGTGTCTCCTCGGGCCTTGCAGTGATCATCGCCGCAGGCGAGCGTACCTGCGGGTCCGGCGCAGGTGGACGGCAACACCCCCCGGGACCGGATACCCTTTGGTCTGACACGCGACGATCCCACAACAGCACACGCGGCCGAGGAGTCACCCGGATGAGCACCACCCAGAGCGAGAGGCTGCGCGGGCTGCTGGAACCGCTCGTCAGCGCCGCGGGCCTGGATCTGGAAGAGATCGAGGTGTCCCGGGCGGGCAAGCGCCGCATGCTGAGGATCATCGTGGACTCGGAAGAGGGCGCCACCCTGGACGCCTGCGCAGAGCTGAGCCGCGCCATCTCCGGGAAGCTGGACGAGACGGACGCGATGGGCGAGGGCGAGTACGTCCTCGAAGTGAGCTCGCCGGGCGCCGACCGCCCCCTGACCCAGCACCGCCACTACGAGCGCGCCGTCGGGCGGCTGGTGAAGCTGCAGCTGAACGATGAAGGAACCGCCGGAGAGCTGGTGGCCCGCATTCTCACCGTGGACGACGAGGGACTCGACCTCGAAGTGCCGGGCGTGAAGGGGCGCAAGCCCACCGCCCGCCGTGTCGCCTTCGCCGATATCGCCAAGGCGCGGGTGGAGATCGAGTTCAACCGCAAGGACAAGAAGGAAGAGGAGGCGTAGCCGTGGACATCGACGTGAAGCTCCTGAAGGGCTTGGCACAAGAGAAGGAGATCCCCTTCGACCTGCTGGTCGAGGCGATCGAGTCGGCTCTCCTCATCGCATACCACCGCACCGAGGGCAGCCGCCGCCACGCGCGCGTGGTGCTCAGCGACACCGGCCATGTGACCGTGTGGGCGAAGGAGGACGCGGCCGACCTCGAAGAGGGCCAGGAGCCCAAGGAGTTCGACGACACACCCTCCGACTTCGGCCGGATCGCCGCCACCACCGCTCGCCAGGTCATCCAGCAGCGGCTGCGTGACGCGGAGAACGACGTCACCTTCGGCGAGTACGCCCGCCGTGAGGGCGATGTCGTCGCCGGCATGGTGCAGCAGGGCAAGGACCCCAAGAACGTCCTGGTCAGGCTGGACGACAAGCTCGAGGCGATTCTGCCGGTGCAGGAGCAGGTGCCGGGCGAGGAGTACACCCACGGGCTGCGGCTGCGTACATACGTGGTCCGCGTCGCCAAGGGTGTCCGCGGCCCGTCCGTGACCCTGTCCCGCACCCACCCGAACCTCGTGAAGAAGCTCTTCGCGCTGGAGGTCCCGGAGATCGCGGACGGCTCGGTCGAGATCGCGGCGATCGCCCGCGAGGCCGGTCACCGCAGCAAGATCGCCGTACGGTCCACGCGCTCCGGTCTGAACCCGAAGGGTGCCTGCATCGGCCCGATGGGCAGCCGGGTGCGCAATGTCATGGCCGAGCTGCACGGCGAGAAGATCGACATCGTCGACTGGTCGGACGACCCGGCCGAGATGGTGGCCAACGCCCTCTCGCCGGCCCGTGTCAGCAAGGTCGAGATCGTCGACCTGGGCGCCCGTTCCGCGCGCGTGACCGTCCCGGACTACCAGCTGTCGCTGGCGATCGGCAAGGAGGGGCAGAATGCCCGCCTGGCCGCCCGCCTAACCGGCTGGCGCATCGACATCCGCCCGGACACCGAGCAGAGCGCCGACGAGGGCTCCGACCAGCGCTGAGGGATCAAGACAACAACCGTTCGATTTTTGCCCCCATCGGGTGAGGTCGCTTCGGGGAGGTAGACTTAAACGTGTCTGGCCGGACGCAAGCCCCCGTGTGCCCTGAGCGAACCTGTGTGGGATGCCGGGAGCGAACGGCCAAGAGCGATCTGCTGCGCATCGTGGTGACCGGGGACGCTTGCGTCCCCGATGATCGCGGTACGCTGCCCGGCCGGGGTGCGTATGTACACCCCGCCTCGGTCTGTATCGACCTGGCGGTCCGCCGCCGGGCGTTCCCCCGGGCCTTCAGGGTCCAGGGACCGCTCGATACCGCGGAAGTACGCCGGTATGTCGAGGAGCAGGCAGCACCGTAAGAAGAAGTACGGCACGGAACCCCGTGCGGTCAGGTACCTCGCGAGTTGGAAGTAGGTCGAGATTGCGATGAGCACTCGATGAGTACGCGATGAGTACGCCCATGAAGTAGCGACGGTCCGGCGGTAACCCGGACCTAAAAGGAGCGAAGTGGCTAAGGTCCGGGTATACGAACTCGCCAAGGAGTTCGGGGTTGAGAGCAAGGTCGTCATGGCCAAGCTCCAAGAACTCGGTGAATTCGTCCGTTCGGCGTCCTCGACGATCGAGGCGCCGGTTGTACGCAAGTTGACTGACGCACTGCAGGGGCCCGGCGGCAACGCCGGCAAGTCCGCTGCCAAGCCCGGCGCGCCTCGTAAGGCCGCGCCCGCCAAGCCCGGCGCGCCGTCCCCGGCGTCGTCGGCACGTCCCGCTGCCCCCAAGCCCGGCGCACCGGCTCCCAAGCCGGCCGCAGCCGAGGTTCCGGCGAGCAGCACCCCCAGCATCCCCTCCGTGGCGCCGGCCTCTTCGGGCCCGCGTCCGGGTCCCAAGCCCGCAGTGGCCAAGCCCGCTCCGGCGGCTCCGGTGCCCGCGGCCGAGTTCTCGGCCCCGGCTCCGGCCCAGCCCGCAGCGCCGCAGGCCCCCGCGCGTCCCGCGTCGGGTGCCACTCCCGGCCCGCGTCCCGCCCGTCCGGCTCCGGCCGGCGGTCAGCGTGACGGCGGCCGTGACGGCGGTCAGCGTGACGGCGGCCGCGACGGTGCCCGTGATGGTGGCCGTGGTGGCGAGCGTCCCGCACGTCCCGCCGGTCAGGGCGCCCCGCGCCCCAGCGGCAACCGTCCGGCCGGTCCCCGTCCGGGCAACAACCCCTTCACGTCCGGTGGTTCCACCGGTATGGCGCGTCCCCAGACGCCCCGTCCGGGTGGCGCTCCGCGTCCCGGTGGTGCCGCTCCCGGCGCCCCGCGTCCGCAGGGTGGTCCCGGCGGCGCTCCCCGACCGCAGGGTCAGGGTGGCGCTCGTCCGAGCCCCGGCGGCATGCCGCGTCCGCAGGCTCCCCGCCCCGGTGGCGGCCCCGCGGGTAACCGCCCGAACCCGGGCATGATGCCGCAGCGTCCCGCGGCCAGCCCCCGTCCTGGTGGCGGTCCCGGCGGTGGCGGTGGCCGTGGTCCCGGCGCAGGCGGCGGCGGTCGTCCCGGCGGCGCCGGTGCCGGTCGTCCCGGCGGCGGTGGCGGTGGCGGCGGTTTCGCCGGTCGTCCCGGCGGTGGCGGTGGCGGCGGCGGTCGTCCCGGTGGCGGTGGCGGTTTCGCCGGTCGTCCCGGCGGCGGTGGCCCCGGTGGTGGCGGCGGATTCGGTGGCGGCGGTGGCCGTCCCGGCTTCGGCGGACGTCCGGGTGGTCCCGGCGGCCGTGGTGGCACGCAGGGCGCCTTCGGCCGTCCCGGCGGCCCGGCCCGTCGTGGCCGTAAGTCGAAGCGGCAGAGGCGCCAGGAGTACGAGGCCATGCAGGCCCCGTCGGTCGGCGGTGTGATGCTGCCTCGTGGCAACGGACAGTCCGTCCGTCTGTCGCGCGGTGCGTCCCTCACCGACTTCGCGGAGAAGATCAACGCCAACCCGGCGTCGCTCGTCGGCGTGATGATGAACCTCGGCGAGATGGTCACTGCCACGCAGTCCGTCTCCGACGAGACGCTGAAGATGCTCGCGGACGAGATGAACTTCGTCCTCGAGATCGTCAGCCCCGAGGAGGAGGACCGCGAGCTGCTCGAGTCCTTCGACATCGAGTTCGGCGAGGACGAGGGCGGCGAGGAGTTCCTCGTGTCCCGTCCGCCGGTCGTGACCGTCATGGGTCACGTCGACCACGGTAAGACCCGACTTCTGGACGCGATCCGCAAGACGAACGTCGTTGCGGGCGAGGCCGGCGGTATTACGCAGCACATCGGTGCGTACCAGGCCGGTACCGAGGTCAACGGTGAAGAGCGCAAGATCACCTTCATCGACACCCCCGGTCACGAGGCGTTCACCGCCATGCGTGCCCGTGGTGCGAAGTCCACCGACATCGCGATCCTCGTGGTCGCGGCGAACGACGGTGTGATGCCGCAGACGATCGAGGCGCTGAACCACGCCAAGGCGGCCGGTGTGCCGATCGTGGTCGCGGTCAACAAGATCGACGTCGAAGGTGCCGACCCGGTCAAGGTGCGCGGTCAGCTCACCGAGTTCGGTCTGGTCGCCGAGGAGTACGGCGGCGACACGATGTTCGTCGACATCTCCGCCAAGCAGGGTCTGCACATCGACTCCCTGCTGGAGGCCGTGATCCTCACCGCGGACGCCTCGCTCGACCTGCGGGCCAACCCGGAGCAGGACGCGCAGGGTATTGCGATCGAGGCTCACCTCGACCGCGGCCGCGGTGCCGTTGCGACCGTCCTGGTCCAGCGAGGCACGCTGCGCGTCGGCGACACGATGGTCGCCGGTGACGCGTACGGCCGTGTCCGCGCGATGCTCGACGACAAGGGCGAGAACGTGGAAGAGGCGGGTCCGTCGACTCCGGTCCTCGTCCTCGGTCTCACCAATGTCCCGGGTGCCGGCGACAACTTCCTGGTCGTCGACGAGGACCGCACCGCCCGCCAGATCGCCGAGAAGCGTGCCGCTCGTGAGCGGAACGCCAACTTCGCCCGCAAGGGTGTCCGGTTCTCCCTGGAGAACCTGGACGAGGCGCTCAAGGCCGGCCTGGTGCAGGAACTCAACCTCATCATCAAGGGCGACGCGTCCGGTTCGGTGGAGGCTCTCGAGTCCTCGCTGCTCCAGCTCGACGTCGGCGAAGAGGTCGACATCCGGGTCCTGCACCGCGGTGTGGGTGCTGTCACGGAGTCGGACGTCGACCTGGCGATGGGCTCCGACGCCATCGTCATCGGCTTCAACGTCCGCGCTGCCGGGCGTGCCCAGCAGATGGCGGAGCGCGAAGGCGTCGACGTCCGGTACTACTCGGTGATCTACCAGGCCATCGAGGAGATCGAGGCGGCCCTCAAGGGCATGCTCAAGCCGGAGTACGAAGAGGTCGAGCTCGGTACGGCGGAGATCCGCGAGATCTTCCGCTCGTCCAAGCTGGGCAACATCGCGGGTGTTCTCATCCGTTCCGGCGAGGTCAAGCGCAACACCAAGGCCCGGCTCATCCGCGACGGCAAGGTCATCGCGGAGGACCTCAACATCCAGGGTCTGCGCCGCTTCAAGGACGACGTCACCGAGATCCGCGAAGGCTTCGAGGGCGGTATCAACCTCGGAAACTTCAACGACATCAAGATCGACGACGTCATCGCGACGTACGAGATGCGCGAGAAGCCTCGCGGCTGATCCGCAGGGAGGTCCGGGGGTCACCCCCGGACCTCCCCTCAACAGTCGGGGCCGGTCGGCGGAGAGTATTTCCGTCGATCGGCCCCGGCTGTTCCGTGTACGGTTCTTGTGTCCCTGCCAAGAGCGGGCGGGGCTCCCTAACCCGTACCGGCGGGACATCCGGACATACATGTATGTGGGGACACTGTCCTTCGATCTGCTCCTCGGCGACGTACGGTCGCTGAAGGAGAAACGCTCCGTCGTCCGGCCGATAGTCGCCGAGCTCCAGCGCAAATACGCGGTGAGCGCGGCCGAAGTCGGCGACCAGGATCTTCATCGCAGGGCCGAGATCGGCCTGGCGGTGGTGTCCGGGGACACGGGGCACCTCACAGACGTACTGGACCGGTGCGAGCGCATGGTCGCCGCCCGGCCCGAAGTGGAGCTGCTGTCGGTAAGACGGCGGCTGCACAGTGATGAAGACTGAGCAAGGAAATAAGGAGAAGGACCAGTGGCCGACAACGCGCGGGCGAAGAAGCTGGCGGACCTCATCCGGGAGGTGGTCGCCGAGAAGCTGCAGCGCGGCATCAAGGACCCGCGCCTGGGTACGCACGTGACCATCACGGACACCCGTGTCACCGGCGACCTGCGGGAGGCCACGGTCTTCTACACGGTGTACGGCGACGACGAGGACCGGGCCAGTGCGGCAGCCGGGCTGGCGAGCGCCAAGGGCGTGCTGCGCTCGGCGGTCGGAGCGGCGGCGGGGACGAAGTTCACGCCGACCCTGACGTTCGTGGCGGACGCACTCCCGGAGAACGCCAAGACGATCGAGGACCTGCTCGACAAGGCGCGCGCCTCGGACGCCAAGGTGCGTGAGGTGTCCTCGGGTGCCGCGTACGCCGGCGAGGCCGACCCGTACCGCAAGCCTGAGGACGAGGACGCGGACGGGGACGAAGCCGCGGAATGACGGAGCAGAACAGGACGCCGGACGGCCTTGTCATCGTCGACAAGCCGTCCGGCTTCACTTCGCACGACGTCGTCGCCAAGATGCGCGGGATCGCCAGGACCCGCCGCGTCGGACACGCGGGGACGCTGGACCCCATGGCCACCGGTGTGCTGGTCCTGGGCGTCGAGAAGGCCACCAAACTTCTCGGGCACCTCGCGCTGACCGAGAAGGAGTACCTCGGCACCATCAGGCTGGGGCAGAACACCGTCACCGACGACGCGGAGGGCGAGATCACGTCCTCGGCCGATGCCTCCGGGGTCACCCGGGAGGGCATCGACGCGGGCGTCGCCAAGCTGACCGGCGCCATCATGCAGGTGCCGTCGAAGGTCAGCGCCATCAAGATCGACGGCAAGCGGTCGTACGCGCGCGTGCGTGGCGGCGAGGAATTCGAGATCCCGGCCCGGCCGGTGACCGTGTCGTCGTTCCAGGTGTACGACGTGCGGGAGGCGGTGGCCGAGGACGGGACGCCGGTCGTGGACCTGGTCGTCTCGGTGGTCTGCTCGTCCGGTACGTACATCCGCGCTCTCGCCCGTGACCTCGGCGCCGATCTGGGCGTCGGCGGGCATCTGACGGCGCTGCGGCGGACCCGGGTCGGTCCCTACGGACTCGACGCGGCGAAGACGCTCGACCAGCTCCAGGAGGAGCTGACCGTGATGCCGATCGCCGATGCCGCGGCGGCCGCGTTCCCGCGCTGGGACGTGGACGAGAGGCAGGCGAAGCTGCTCACCAATGGCGTACGGCTGGACATGCCGGCCTACGAGTCCGCGCCGGTGGCGGTCTTCGGACCCGACGGGCGCTTCGTGGCACTGGTGGAGGAGCAGAAGGGCAAGGCCAAGAGCCTCGCCGTCTTCGGCTGAGCGGCCGGGACCGGGACCAGGACCGGGACCAGGACCGGGCCGGGAATCGGGCCGGGAATCGGTCCCATCGTGGAACGGGCAGGGCCGCTGCCCGTTCCACGATCCCCCTCGGAAGGGGTCTATCCGTCGCGGCCCCCGTATTCACCCCTTCGGGCAGGCGCTCGGAGTGAACCGAGGGTGCACTCGGGGGCGCTTTCAGGATGCGTCCTTCTCCCGCTGATCACTGCCGACCTACCGTCGACAGCATGGGACGCGGGGACCTGGCAACGCTGGTACGTATCTGCGATCTGGCGGGACGGCCGCGTGGGACCGGCTTCGTCGCCGACGATCTGGGCACGGTCGTAACGAGTCATGAGGCGGTCGACGGGCTCGTACGGGTCGTGCTGCACGCCCCCGGCGAGCGCACCTGCCTCGCCGAGGCCGACGCCATCGTCCCCCTTCCGGAGGCCGGTCTGGCCCTGCTGCGCACCGAAGGGCTCGGGGTGCGGCCGCTGCCGATCAGCAGGCGGGAGCGGGTAGAGACGGGGGCGTACGTACGGCTCGCGGCCCATGGCTGGCGCGAGGCCCGCGTGCTCGGTGCCGCCCAGGTGACGTACACCGCGACCGACCGCTTCCATCTTCTCGGCGACGCCATGGAGCTGGCGATCGGGACGGACGGCAGCGACGCGCTGCGACCGGGCGGCGAGGCCGCCGGGGGACCGGTGCTGGACGCCGTGACCGGTACGGTGCTCGCCGTCCTCGGCACCGCGCTGCAGGCCGGGCACCGGGCGGCCGGGCTCGCGCTGCCGCTGCGTGCGGCGGGACTGCCGGCGGACGGGCCGCTCGCCGAGCTGCTGCGGCGCAATGCGGCGACCGTGCCCGCGTACGGGCACGACCTCAACCTCGCGGCCGTGCTGGAGCTCACCGCCACCTCCGCCGGCTCGGCCGGCGGGCCGAGCGCCTGGCCCGATCCGGTTGAACGGCCGTACAGCGTACGGGAGTTCGCCTCCTTCACCGGCCTGGTCATGGGACTCGTCGGCGATCCCGGGACGGGCCGCACGACCGAACTCGCCGCGTTCGCCGAGCGTCGCGCGTGCGGTGCGGAACCCGCCCCCACCGTGTGGTTGCGCGGTGCCGACCTGCACGCCGACGACGCCTCGGTCGCGGACGCGGTGGCGCGTACCCTCCGGCAGGCCGGACGCATCCTCGCCGCGTCGGGGGCGCGCGGGGAGATGGAGCCGGTCACCCCCGAGCGGGTGGCACGGCTGGCGCGCGAGGCCGGGCGGCCCCTGCTCATCCTGCTCGACGGGCCCGAGGAGATGCCGCCCGTACTCGCCCATCGGCTGCCCGACTGGACGGCTGGGACAGCGAGTTGGCTGAGCTCCTGCGATGTGCGGATGGTCGTCGGCTGCCGGCCCGAGCACTGGGAACAGGCCGGTGCGCTCTACCCGCCGGACGTACTGCACCGGCCGGCCACGCCCGCGCAGCGGTTGCCGCCGGCACTCCGCGTCGACGACCTGTCCGCCGGGGAGGCGGAGCAGGCGCGTGAGCGGTACGGGCTCCCGGCCGGCGCGATCGCCGCGGCCGACGAACGGCATCCGCTGGCGCTGCGGCTGCTGGCAGAGGTACGGGAGGCGCTGCCCGGCGACGTGCCGGGGCGGCCCGGCCGGGAGGACGTCTTCACCGCCCATCTGGATCTGCTGTGCCTGCGGATCGCGGTCCGTGTCGCCGCGGAGTCCAGGCCACCGCTGCGGGGTTCCGCGGTCCGCCGCCTGGCGGCGAGGGTGGCGGGCCAGGTGCACGAGGCGGCGCGGCTCTGTCTCGGTCCCGGGCAGGGAGAACTGGACCGTGAGTCCTTCGAGGAGCTCTTTCCCTGGGGGACGGGCTGGGCGTCCGCGGTCCTCACCGAAGGCCTGCTGGTTCTGGCGGGCGGGGGCTACCGCTTCGCGCACGAGGAACTCGGGGACTGGCTCCAGGGCGCGCACCTCGACCTCGACGCGGCGCTGCACTCCCTGGTCCACCGCCGGCACGCGCGGGCGCCTGTGGGGCTGCCGTCGCGTCCTGGTGCGAGCGGCCGCGGGTCCGGGCACGTCCCGCCGCCCCCGGGCTCGGGGGACGGGAAACCCCGCCCGCTGCCTGTCCCGCGCCATCGCATCGGCCCGGTGGTCCAGGCGCTGTTGCTGCTGGGCAGGGTGGGCGGACCGGCGGAACTGACCCGCAGGCTGGAGGAGTTGGTGGACGCGCTGGAACGGCGGAGGAGGGTCCGGCTCCCGTCCGGGGAGGCGGCGGGGCGAGGGGTCGATGACGCGCAGTGGTGGGGTTCATCTTCTCGGGAGGCGCTGCTGCGGGTGCCCGACCCCGGGGCGTACCTTCCCGTACTGCGGCTGCTCGCGGAGCGGATCACCCGGAGGTCGGTCCGCGAGGGCGGACCCCAACACCTCGGCGCACTGGGCGAGTTCGGACCCTGGTTCTGGGACCGGCTGCGGGTGACCGAGGCCGAGCGACTCGATCTGCTGCGACGGCTGGTGCCTGCGGATGGGGCGCCGGGGTTCGGGCGGGAGCGGCGGGCGCGTGGGGCTCGG
Source organism: Streptomyces lunaelactis (assembly GCF_003054555.1). NCBI lineage: Bacteria > Bacillati > Actinomycetota > Actinomycetes > Kitasatosporales > Streptomycetaceae > Streptomyces > Streptomyces lunaelactis. The sequence goes on from NZ_CP026304.1 coordinate 6,248,478, forward strand.
ACCGGGCGCGTGGCGTCCGAGGGCGCGCCCGGGGCTCGGCACCGCTACCTCGATGCCGTCGCCGCGCGGCTGGTCGCCGACCCTCGCGCCGTACAACCGCTGCTGTGCCGCTGGTTCACCGACGCCACGCCCCTGCCCGCCGACCCCGGCGCCGAGGTGCGGCCCACCGTCGCCGCCGCCGCGCAGGCCCTGCTGTACGCCCGCCGCGGCCTCGCCCTCGACGACCTCACCGAAGCCCTCGTCGCCACCGCCCACCCCCGCGCCGACGAGCTCCTCGCCGTGCTCGCCGAGGAAGAGCCGTCCGTCCTCTGCCGGGCCGTCGACCGCTGGGCCCACGACCCGCGCTCCGAGCGGCGCGGCGCGGCCGCGACGTACGGCCTGGCCACCGTCCCCCGCGTCACCACCGACGCCGACCGCGAGCTGCTGCGCTACGCCGCGCTCGCGCTGCTCGCGCGCCCCGCCGACACCACACTGCACGGTCCCGCGCTCGCGCTCCTCGTGCGGGATCCGCACACGCGCTCCCGGTATCTCGGCCCGGCACTGGCCGCCTTCCGTGACGGCGACCCCCGGCTGCCCGCGAGCGCCCTCGCCGCCGCGCTCACCACCCATCCCGAGCCCGTACTCGCCGCCCTCCAGGCCCGGCTGCACCAGGCCGGCGACGGCGCGGGCGAAGTGCTGCGCGCCCTCGCCGAGGTCACCACGCCCGCGCTCGCCCGCCGTGCGGCCGCGCTCGTCGGCGAGTACGTCGACCGCCGGCCTGAAGGCGCGGCCCACGCCGCCGCGTACGTCGACTGCCTCCTCGAGCAGGGACCGGCCGCCCGCGCCGTCCTGTTCCCGCTGATCACCGGTCTGCTCCGGGGCCGCCCGGTCCAGGTGCGCAGAGCGCTGGCGCCCGTACTCGCCGCGCCCGGCGGCGGCCCCGCATCCCGGCCGCTGCGCGCCGAGCTCCTCGACGTACTGCTGGAGTACGAGCAGCACGAAGGGGAAGACCTGACCGTCCTCGACGCCCTGCTGCGGGCCGCCGCGCTCGGCTGCGGGAGCCGCGCCGAGTCCGGCACCCGGGAGCTGGTGCACCGCACCGGCCTGCTCCTCGTCCGTACCCCCGAGGGCGCGACCTGCTTCGACCGGCGGCTGGTCGAGCTGGCCCGCGAGGTGCCGGGCTTCGCGGCGCTGGTCTCGGGGTGGCTGGCCCGCGCGCCGCACGAGTGGGCCCTGGTGGTCGGCCCGAGCGCACACCGGACGGTCGCGAACCTCGGCAGCCCGGTGCCGATGCGAACCGGCAGCCGCGGGCATGGCAGTCTTAGACCTGCGTAATCGGCAATCACGTACACAGGTTCGGGCGAGGAGCGGTCACAGTGCAGCGCTGGCGTGGCTTGGAGGACATCCCCCAGGACTGGGGACGCAGCGTCGTCACCATCGGCTCCTACGACGGAGTGCACCGCGGGCACCAGCTGATCATCGGGCGGGCCGTGGAGCGGGCGCGCGAGCTGGGGGTGCAGTCGGTCGTCGTGACCTTCGACCCGCATCCCAGCGAGGTCGTACGGCCCGGCAGCCACCCGCCGCTGCTCGCCCCGCATCACCGGCGCGCCGAGCTGATGGCGGAGCTGGGCGTCGACGCGGTGCTGATCCTTCCGTTCACGAAGGAGTTCTCGACGCTGTCGCCGGCCGACTTCATCGTGAAGGTGCTGGTCGACAAGTTGCACGCGCGCGCGGTGATCGAGGGCCCGAACTTCCGCTTCGGCCACAAGGCGGCGGGCAATGTCGCCTTCCTGGCCGAGCTGGGCGCGACGTACGACTACGAGGTCGAGGTCATCGACCTCTTCGTGAGCGGCGAGGCGGGCGGTGGCGAGCCGTTCTCCTCGACCCTGACGCGCCGCCTGGTCTCGGACGGCGACGTCGAGGGCGCGGCCGAGATCCTGGGCCGCCCGCACCGGGTCGAGGGCGTGGTGGTCCGGGGGGCGCAGCGGGGCCGTGAGCTGGGGTACCCGACGGCGAACGTGGAGACGCTGCCGCATACGGCGATCCCGGCGGACGGGGTGTACGCGGGGTGGCTGACGGCGGACGGGGAACGGATGCCGGCGGCGATCTCGGTGGGTACGAACCCGCAGTTCGACGGGACGGAGCGGACGGTTGAGGCGTACGCGATCGACCGCGTCGGTCTTGATCTGTACGGGCTGCATGTGGCGGTGGACTTCCTGGCGTATGTGCGGGGCCAGGAGAAGTTCGACTCGATCGATGCGCTGCTGGAGGCGATCGCGGCGGACGTGAAGAGGTGCCGCGAGCTGACGGGCATGGCGTAGGGGCCGGTCCGCCCCGCACCCCGACCCCGCCTGGGCCCCACGCCGAGAGGCCCCGTCACGCCCAGTGGCACGCCACCCCACCCCGCCGCCCCAGCACCGGCAGCCCCTCCGTCCGGCAGCGGTCCGCCACCCCCGCCCGGTCCGCCTCGCCCGACGCCAGTACCTGGCAGCGCGCGTGGAAGCGGCAGCCGCCCGGGATCCGGGACGGGTCCGGCGGTTCGCCCGTCAGGATCACCGGCGCGCCGCCCGACTCCGGCAGGACCGACAACAGTGCCTGGGTGTACGGGTGCTGGGGCGAGGTCAGTACCTCCTCCACCGGACCCGACTCCACGATCCGGCCCAGGTACATCACCGCGACCCGGTCCGCGATGTTCCACGCGAGGCCCAGGTCGTGCGTCACCACCAGTGCGGACAGGCCCAGTTCGTCGCGCAGGCGCAGCAGCAGCGCGAGGATCTCGCCGCGTACGGAGGCGTCCAGCGAGGCCACCGGCTCGTCGGCGACGATCAGTTCGGGCTCCAGGACCAGCGCGCCGGCGATGACGACCCGCTGGCGCTGGCCGCCCGAGAGCTCGTGCGGGTAGCGCAGGAAGAAGCGCTCCGGCGGGCGCAGCCCGGCCCGCGAGAGTGCCTCGGCGACTGCCTCGCGCTCGTCCCCGGTGTACCCGTGGATCCGCAGGCCCTCGGCCACCGCGTCGTACACCGTGTGCCGCGGATTGAGCGAGCCGCTCGGATCCTGGAGCACCAGCTGTACCCGCTTGCGGTAGGACTTCAGGGCGCGCGAGCTGTACGAGAGCGGCTCACCGGAGAACGTGACCCGGCCCGCCGTCGGCGCGACGAGGCCGAGCAGCGAGCGCGCCAGCGTCGTCTTGCCGCAGCCGGACTCACCGACCAGGGCGACGATCTCACCGGCTCCGATGTCCAGATCGACCCCGTCGACGGCACGGGCGGAAGGCCCGCCGCGCCGCCCGGGGAAGGTGACATGAAGCCCTGAGGCGGAGAGAAGGGGGGCAGTGGTCATGTCAGCGGACTCCTGTGGGAAAGGGCGCCTGTATTGAGGCCCGTCCGGCGATGGAGGACGGGCCGGACTGCCACGGTCACGACGCCGGCCCGGCCACATGCACGCACGCCGCCCGCCGCCCGTCGCCCAGCATCGACAGCACCGGGTCCTCCTCCGCGCACGCCTCCAGCGCGACCGGGCAGCGCGGGTGGAACGTACAGCCGCCCGGCAGCGCCGACGGATCCGGCGGGTCGCCCGGCAGGCCGCGCGGGGCCCGGCGCGAAGCGACGTCGCCGACGCGCGGGAAGGCCGCGGACAGGGCCCGCCCGTACGGATGCTCCGCCGCGTCGTACACCGTCCGCGCCGGCCCCTCCTCGACGATCCGGCCCGCGTACATCACCGCCAGCCGGTCGCACGTGTCGGCCAGCACCGCCAGATCGTGGCTGATCATGAGCAGGGAGATGGACTGCTCGGCGACCAACTGCTCGATCAGCCGCAGGATCTGCGCCTGGATCATGACGTCCAGCGCGGTGGTGGGCTCGTCCGCGACGATGAGCCGGGGGTCGCAGGCGAGCGCCATCGCGATCATCACGCGCTGCCGCTGGCCGCCGGAGAGCTCGTGCGGATACGCCTCCGCGCGCGCGGGGGGCAGCCCCACCTCATGGAGGAGCTCGGCGACGCGCTTCCTCGCGGCCGCGGGCGTGGACTTCTGGTGCAGCAGGATCGGCTCGGCGATCTGGTCGCCGATCCGGTGCACCGCGTTGAGGGAGTGCATCGCGCCCTGGAAGACGATCGACGCGCCCGCCCACCGTACGGCTCGCAGCCGCCCCCACTTCATGGCGAGGACGTCCTCGCCGTCGAGCAGGATCTCGCCGCTGAGGCGGGCGGAGGCAGGAAGCAGCCGGAGCAGGGCGAGGGCGAGCGTCGACTTGCCGCAGCCCGACTCACCGGCGATGCCCAGCTTCTGGCCGGCGTCGAGGCTGAGGTCGACCCCGCGTACGGCGGGGACCGCACGGGCCCCGGAGCCGTACGTGACATGCAGGTCCTTGACTTCGAGCAGGCTCAACGAGCCACCCCCAGCTTCGGGTTGAGCACGGCCTCGATCGCGCGCCCGCACAGGGTGAAGGCGAGTGCCACCAGCGCGATGGCGATACCGGGCGGCGCCAGATACCACCAGTGGCCCGAGGAGACCGCGCCCGCCTCCCGGGCGTCCTGGAGCATGCCGCCCCAGGAGACGATCGTCGGATCGCCGAGGCCGAGGAAGGCCAGCGTCGCCTCGGTCAGGATCGCGCTGGAGATGCCGAGCGTCGTCTGGGCGAGGACCAGCGGCATCACATTGGGCAGCACATGGCGGCTCATGATGTGGCCGTGCCCGCCGCCGAGGGCCTTCGCCCGTTCGATGTACGGGCGGGACTCGACCGCGATGGTCTGCGCGCGCACCAGCCGTGCGGTCGTCGGCCAGCTGGTGACGCCGATCGCGATGATGACCGTCCATACGCTCCGGGACATCACGGTCGCGAGCACGATCGCCAGTACCAGCGTCGGCATCACCAGGAACCAGTCCGTGATCCGCATCAGCACGGAGGAGAACCAGCCGCCGTAGTGACCGGCGATGATTCCGGTGAGGGTTCCGATGGCCACCGACAGCGCGGCGGCGAGCAGGCCGACGGTGAGCGAGATCCGCGCGCCCCACACCAGCAGTCCGAGCAGCGAGCGCCCGAACTGGTCGGTGCCGAGGGGGAATTCACCGCTCGGCTTCTCCAGTGCGGTGCCCGGCGCGTTCGTCACGCTCTGCACGTCGGAGCCGACGAGCAGCGGCGCGGCGAGCGCCACCAGGGCGATCAGTGCGAGCGCGCCGAGACCGTAGAGCCCCGCCCGGTGCGTGCGGTACGAGCGCCAGAAGCGGGCCACCGAGTCTCGGCGGCGCGCCCAGGCGAGCGACGTTGCTGTGGCGGTCGTCGTCGTCATCGGCCCACCCGGGGATCGAGCAGCGGATAGAGCAGGTCGGCGAGGAGGTTCATCAGGATCATCGCGCCGGCGAAGACCACGAAGAGCCCCTGGACGAGCGGCAGATCGGGCACGCTCAGTGCCTGGTAGAAGAGCCCGCCCAGGCCGGGCCAGGAGAAGACCGTCTCGACGAGGATCGAACCGGCCGCCACATGGCCCAGGTTGATGAAGACCATGGTGACCGTGGGCAGCAGCGCGTTGGGCACGGCATGGTGGCGGCGTACGACATCGTCCCGCAGGCCCTTCGCCCGCGCCGTCGTCAGATAGTCGCTGCCCATCTCGTCCAGCAGCGAGGAGCGCATCACCAGCAGCGTCTGGGCGTAACCGACCGCGACCAGCGTGAGGACCGGCAGCACCATGTGGTGCGCGACATCGGCGACGTACGCGAAGCCGGTCTCGTCGCCCGACTCCATGCCACCGGTCGGGAACATGCCCGGGATCGGGCCGATGCCCACCGAGAAGGTGATGATCAGCAGCAGTCCGAGCCAGAAGGAGGGCACGGACCACAGGGTCAGCGCCACGCCCGTGTTGAGCTTGTCGCCGAGGCTGCCGTTGCGCCAGGCGGAGCGGGTGCCGAGCCAGAGCCCGATCGCCGAGTAGATCAGCACGGCGACACCGGTGAGCAGGAGTGTCGCGGGCAGCTTCTGGGTGATCAGATCACCGACAGGGGCGTGGAACTGGTACGAGGTACCGAGATCGCCCGTCAGCGCCTTGGCGCAGTAGTCGGTGAACTGCTGCCACATGGGCTGGTCCAGCCCGAACTGACGGCGCAGTGTGGCCAGTTGCGCTGCGGACGTCGGCATGCCATGTGTCATGGCCTTCACCGGGTCGCCGGGGATGATCCGGAAGAGGAAGAAGCTGGTGACCAGCACGGCGAGCAGCGAGATCGCCGCACCGCCCAGCTTGCCCGCCACATAGAGGAGATAGGCCCGTACGTTGCCGCTCGCGGCGCGGGCCTCCTGGGCCCGCGCCACAGCGGTGGTGCTGGTCGTGCTCGTGGTGCTCATCGGCTATTCACGGTCTTCCGCGGTGGAACGCCGGCGCATCACGACGAAGAGCCCGAGTCCGGCGGCGAGGACGACGGCCGCGACGATGCCGATCACGACGCCCATGGAGGAGCCGCTGTCGGAGCTGCCGTCACCGGCGGCCGGTTCGGCCGACCACCAGCTCCAGTAGCCGTCCTGGCCCCACAGATTGCCCGCGGCCTCCGGCATCGTCGTGATGGACTTGATCTGGTCGGTACGGTACGCCTCGACGGCGTTCGGATACGCGAGGACATTCATGTAGGCGGTGTCGTACAGCCGGGACTGCATCTCCTTGACCAGCCCGACCCGCTTGGCCGCGTCGTACTCTGCGCTCTGCTTCCCGTACAGCTCGTCGAACCGCTTGTCGCAGATGAAGTTGTCGGTCGCGCCGGTGTCCTTGGGCGTGGCCGGCAGCGCCCCGCAGGTGTGGATCGAGAGGACGAAGTCCGGGTCGGGGTTGACGGACCAGCCGTCGAAGGCCAGGTCGTAATCGCCCTTGAGCCAGGGGTCGGAGACATTGTCGAGGCAGTCGACCTTGAGCCCGACGCCCAGCTCGCCCCACCACTCCTGGAGATACTTGCCGATCGCCTTGTCGTTGGGGTCGGTGGCGTGGCAGAGGATGCGGAAGTCGAGCGCCTTGCCGTCCTTGCCGACGCGCTTGCCGCCGCCGTTCCTCTTGTAGCCGGCCTGGTCGAGGAGCTGGGCCGCCCTGGCCGGGTCGTACGCGACCCTCTGGCTCGCGTCCGGCTTCCAGAAGTACGAGTCGAAGCGCGGCGGGATATAGCCCTCGCCCTCCACCGCGTGCCCCTGGAAGACCTTGTCGACGATGGTCTTGCGGTCGGTGGCCGCGAAGAGGGCCTTGCGTACGGCCGGGTCGAGCAGGGCCTTGTGGCCGCTGCCGAAGGTCTTGCCGTCCTTCGACCTGGCGCCCGGGTTGGTGGCGAGGGCGAAGAAGCGGCGGCCGGGCGCGTCGTTGACCTTGATGTTGTCGGCGCTCCTGAGCGCGGTGGCCTGGGCGGGGGTGAGGCCCTGGACGAAGGAGACCTCGCCCTTCTGCAGGGCCGCGACCGCCGCGTCACCGTCCTTGTAGTACTTGAGCACCAGCTCGTCGAACTTGGGCGCGCCCCGCCAGAAGTCCTTGTTGGGCTTGAGCTTGACGAACTGGTCGACCTTGAAGTCGGTGACGACGAACGGGCCGTTGCCGACGATCGGGAACTGCTTGTCGTTGTTGAACTTCGAGAAGTCGCCGACCTTCTCCCAGACGTGCTTGGGCACGATCGGGACGTCGAGTGCCGTCATGGTGGCCTGCGGCTTCTTCAGCTCGATGACCAGCGTCTCGGGGTTCGGCGCTGTGACCTTCTTGAAGTTGGCCGTGAAGCTGCCGTTGGCGGTGGCGGCGTTCTCGTCCGTCATCATCTTGTTGAAGGTCCAGGCGGCGTCCTCGGCGGTGGCCTGCTTCCCGTCGGACCACTTGGAGTTCTTCCGGATGGTGTACGTCCACGTCAGCTTGTCCGGGGACGTCTTCCACTCGGTGGCGAGGCCGGGGACCGGGTGGGCGTCCTTGACGTCATAATTCGTCAGGTACTCGTAGGCCAACCGGTGGATGGTGGTACTGACCAGCTTCTGCGCCAGGAACGGACTCAGGGAGTCCACGCTCTGCGAGACGGCGACGGTGAGGACCTTCTTGCCGCCGTTGTCCTTGCCGTCGTCGGCGGCCTGGGCGGAGGGGGTTGCCGATCCCGCCAGCAGTACGGCGGCGGCGCCGGAGGCCAGAAGCAGTCGGATGCGGGCTGGAACCTTTGTGACCATGGGAAGGGGACCTCGCGTCATCACTCGCTCGGAGTAGGCAGGTTGAGCTCTGGTTCGCCAATGGGTGAAGCGAGGTTTATCAGCGGCGGTCGATTGCGTCAACGGGCCGTCAAACCCCGTGTGGGCTGCGGGAATGCCCTGAGGGCCCGCACCGTGGATACGGTGCGGGCCCTCATTGGTTCAGACCTCTGTCGCGCTACTGCTGAGGGGCTGGCGGTGCCTGCGGAGGGTGCTGCTGCGGCCATCCGGCGGGCGGTACGGGCCCCTGCAGATCGGATTGCCCAGGACCACCCGGCTGGCCCTGCTGAGGGGGCTGACCGGGGTGCCCCGGGTGACCGGCCGGCGGTCCGCCGGGATGCGCGTGGGGCTGCGGCTGGGAGGGCGGGGGCTGCTGCCAGGCCTGCGGCGGATAGGGCTGCTGGGGCGGCTGCTGGCCACCGTGGGGCGCCTGCTGGCCACCGTAGGGCGGCTGCGGCTGGCCCTGCGGGTGCGGCGGTTGGGGCTGGTGCGGCGCGTAGGGCTGTCCGGGCATCGGCTGACCCGGCATCGGTTGTCCGGGCATCGGCTGTCCGGGCGTCTGCTGGCCCTGCCACTGCTGGCCCTGTGCCGGGCCCTGGCCGTGACCCGGCATCGGCGGGGCCAGGTGCGGCGGCGGGTTCCCAGTGGCCGTCCACAGTCCCTGCTGCTGCTGAGCCCGTACGAAGTCCTCGGCGATCAGCGCGGAGAGGTTGAAGTACGCCTCACGGGTCTTCGGCCGCATCATGTCGAGGTCCACCTCGGCGCCGGCCGACAGGTGCTCGTCGAAGGGCACCACGATCACACCTCTGCAGCGCGTCTGGAAGTGCTGCACGATGTCATCGACCTTGATCATCTTGCCGGTCTCGCGGACCCCGGAGATGACCGTGAGGGAACGCTGCACCAGCTCGGCGTACCCATGGGCGGACAGCCAGTCGAGGGTCGTCGACGCACTGCTCGCACCGTCCACGGACGGGGTCGAGACGATGATCAACTGGTCGGCCAGGTCCAGCACTCCGCGCATCGCGCTGTAGAGCAGACCGGTGCCGGAGTCGGTGAGGATGATCGGGTACTGCCTGCCCAGTACGTCGATCGCGCGCCGGTAGTCCTCGTCGTTGAAGGCCGTGGAGACCGCCGGGTCCACGTCGTTGGCGATGATCTCCAGACCGGAGGGCGCCTGCGAGGTGAACCGGCGGATGTCCATGTAGGAGTTGAGGTACGGGATCGCCTGAACCAGGTCGCGGATGGTGGCCCCGGTCTCGCGGCGCACCCGGCGGCCGAGCGTGCCGGCGTCCGGGTTGGCGTCGATGGCGAGGATCTTGTCCTGCCGCTCGGTGGCCAGGGTCGAGCCCAGTGCGGTGGTCGTGGTGGTCTTGCCGACGCCGCCCTTGAGGCTGATGACCGCGATCCGGTAGCAGGACAGCACCGGCGTACGGATCAGGTCGAGCTTGCGCTGCCGCTCGGCCTCCTCCTTCTTGCCGCCGAGCTTGAAGCGGGCGGCACCGGAGGGATTGCGGCTGCTCTTGGCCTTCTGCTTGCCCCGGACCAGACGGTCGGAGGAGAGCTCGACGGCGGCGGTGTACCCGAGCGGGGCGCCCGGTACGGAACGCTCGCGCTGGTCGTGCGTGACCGGCGTGGGCCAGGCGCCACCAGTGCGCGGATCGGTGGGCGTGACCGCGGGCTGCTGCTGGGCCGGCGCAGCCTGCTGCTGACCCTGCTGCGTGGGCAGATAGGGCGTGACGGGCGCGGGCAGGTTGGGCGTCTGCGGGGGTACGGGGGCGTGCGCGCCGGGCTGCGGTCCGGGCTGCGGTCCGGGCTGTCCGGGGTGCGGGAACCCGTAACCGGGCTGTGGCGCGGGCTGCTGTCCTGGCCGCGGGAAGCCGTAACCGCCTTGCGCGTCCTGGGGGTTGGGGCCCGGAACGGCGGGCGGCAGCGGTGCGGCGGGCGCGGGCTGTCCGGGGTGTCCGGGCTGCGGGAACCCGTAACCCGGCTGTGGCGCGGGCTGCTGTCCCGGCTGCGGGAAGCCGTAGCCGCCGCCCTGCTGTTCAGGAATAGCGGGAGCAGAGAGAACGGCGGGAGCTGCCGCGGTGGGCGCGGGCCAGGCGGGCGGGGCCGCAGGGCCGTTCTGTGCGGGCTGCTGGGCCTGCGGCAGGGCGGACTGGTCGGCCGTCTGCGGCGACACGGGCCACTGCGGGGCGGACGGTGGCGCGGCCGGCTGGAAGGCGGGCGGCAGCGGCGGCAGTCCGGCGCCGTGCGCGGCGGCGGGCGCCGGCGACCAGGGCTGAGCCGGCGCGGGCGGAGCGTCCTGCGGCTCGTCGGCGGGGATGGCGTCCTGGGGCACGGAGTCGGCCGGCTCCTCGGGCGCGCCCTCTTCCGCCTCCGCAGGGGCGGTCTCGTCGCTGTCGGCGGCGTCCCCGGTCCGGTCGGCGGCGGATGCGGCCTCGGCGGCCTCGGCGGCCTCGGCCGTGTCACTCTCGTCCGTCTGGCTCGTCGCCCCGGCCCCGGCATCGACCCCCGCGTCGGGCTCGGCGGAATCGTCCGCCGCACTCTCCGGCTCGGATACGGAGCCCGAACCGGAATCATCCGCCCTCTCCGCCCCCTTCGCCGCGGCCCGCTCCTCCATCTCGCGCTTCAGCGCGGCGGGGGAGAACCGCATGGTCGCCCCGCTCTCCAGATCGCCGCCCCCGAAGGGCTGCGACGCGGGCTCGGCGCCCGCCTCGGCAACAGGCGCCTGAGCGGCCGCCGGAGGAGGTGTCTGCACCGGAGCAGGAGCAGGAGCAGGAGCAGGAGCAGGAACGGGGGCAGGAGCAGGAACGGGGGCAGGAACGGGCTCCGGAGCCGGAGCGGCGGCCACAGGAGCCTGCGGCGCGGGAGCCGCCACCTGGGCGGGAGGAGGCGTCGGCGCTGACGCCGGCGCCCAGTTCGGTTCGTATCCGCTGCCTGCGGGCAGCCCCGGCACGGCCACCGGCGCCCCGTTGGGCGGCGGGGGAGTAGGCGTGGGCCCCTGCTGGCCCGCACCCCCGCCCGACGTGTCGCCCGACGCGTTCTGCGTGTACCAGGCCGGTGGGGTGTAGTCGATGGTGAACTCACCCGTCAGCTCGGCGGGCTCCGCGTCGGACTGATCATCGACGGGAATGTTCCAGCCCCCGTGGATCTCGTCCCGATCGCCGTTCACTTTGCCTCCTGGTGTGGTCGCGCACCCTTGTGCCGTGGTGGGTGGGGGCGACCTCTTTGTCCGATCGGCCCGGCTCTCCACCTGTGGGACGCGGCCAACATGCCCGCAGGTTCTCCTGCCGCGCCCACTCCCACCCTAATCGTCAACAACCTCGGTACGGCAGGCCCGACAGCCCGTCGGCCACTGTCCCGTACGTCACGCCCCGATCCCAAGTGATCCAGGTGGGGTGCAGTGCAAGAAAGCCGGCGGGTCAAAACCGTACAACTGCGTACGTACGGAGGGGCTTGTGGTCCTGTCGGTCCATCCGGCGAGCGCTGCCCAACAATCCGGTCTCGGCGCCCGTGGCCTGCGTCATGACGAATTGACGGTTCCGCTCGTTGCACCCGAGTGTGACGCCGTCCGCGAGTGTGGAAAGAGCCTCAGTCTCCAGCCGGGGGAGATGCATGATGCGGCCGATCCGCGCGGCCTCGGCGGGGGAGGCGCGCTGGATCCCGACCGGACCGGACGCGGCAGAATCTCGCGGCCAGGCTCCAGCCATCGGCTGCCGGCCGAGGCGCCCTGCGGCGGAACCGCCCCACCTCGTGCAGTGACATGCGCTGCCGTCCGCCGCCGGGGCCTTCGTAGCCGTTCGGCCTCTCAGCGCAGATCGAACTCCCCGTCGCGCGCACCGAGTACAAACGCCCGCCACTCGGCTTCGGTGTACCGCAGCACGGTCTCCGGATCCAGGGACGACCGCATGGCGACGGCCCCGCCCGGCAGGTGTGCGATCTCCACCCGCTCCTCGTCCTCACTCGTGCCGGGGGCGCTGAGCCACTCGACGCCAGAGATGTCGAGGGCGTACAGCTCTTCCTTCTCCTGTGCGCTCCCCATCAGTCAAGCTTCCCTTCGGTACGGCCGAGATGAAACATGCTCCATGCGCCAAGAAACGTCGCGTAGTTGGACGCAACTCAGCGTCACTACGAGCATCCTAGGGCAGCTCTTTCCCGACCAACGGCGGAAACTCAGTCCATCCGCCGAGCCACGCCCAGCAAGCCGGACTCCGCGTCCGTGGCGCTCGTCATCACCCAGTGGCGCTCACGTCCTGCGCACCAGAGCGTGACACCGTCCGCGAGAGTCGGCAGAGCTTCGATCTCGGCCTGCGACAGCGCCAGGATCCGGCCTGTCTGCTCCGCCTCCTGAGGTGAGACCCGCTGGATGCCCACCAGCGTGGAGTCCCGCATCAACCGGGGCGCCACCGGGCTCAGATACGGAAGCAGCGTCAGCACCGACTGCCACGGCGAGGACACCACGCGCCCGCGCGGCGGCCGCATGCCGCAGTCCCGTACCACCACTACCGGACTGCCCACCGTCGCGCCCATCGGCGGAACCCGTCCCACCTCGTGGAGCGTGATGCATTCCAGTCCCGCGCCCGCGGCCTGCGCCAGCAGAGTCCACGCCTGGGCGCGCCCGGTCTCGACCGCGACCCGCGCGCCCGTGCCCGCCGCGCGCAGCGCCAGCACCTGAGCCGTCCACAGCCCGCCGATCAGGAGTACGTCGTACGGCCCCGAACGGTGGAACCCCACCATCTGGGGGCGCCCCTCCGCGTCGTCACCGATCACCACACCGTCGTCCCCGACTGGCAGCGAAAGCGCGCCCAGATGGTCCGCGGTCATGGTGTGTCCCGCGTGGCGGGGGCCGAGCAGCCCCCGCAGCCCACGCGCCGTTCCGGTTCCGGCAGTCATCGCGCACCTCCCAGGGGCAGAGTCGCCAGCACACCGGGCAGCTGTTCGCGGTCCAGTCGCACAAGCCCGACCTTCGCCGAACGCGCGGCATGCTCCAACGCCCGTCGCACCCCGACCAGTTCGGTATCGGAGCCGCCGGTGATTCGTACATGGCCGCCCACGGTCATCGACCCTTGGTGCGAGCCGCGCCGCAGGGTGAGACTGAAGGTGGTCGCGTACGCCGGCGCAGAGGTGAGCAGCGACACCAGCTTGGGGAGGGGAGACGCCCCACGTCCCAGTTCTGGCCAGCGTCCCACCGCGTACGTGGTGTGCCAGCGGTCGTCGCACCGCCAGACTCGCGCCGTCTCGGCGGTTCGCCGCTGCGGCGCGGCATCCGGCCGGCTCGCGCGGGCCGACAGCCTCGGACTGGCACAGGCAGAAGTCGCCACTGTGGTGTTCAGATCCTCCTGGTCCAGTACCACGGCCCGGAATCCGGCCCCGGTGATACGGCTCGCCACATGGTCCGCCACGCGCACCAGGCAGCGCTGGGCACCTTCGACTCCGCCTCCACGTGCCTCCACGGCTTCCCGGCACAGTTCCGGGTCCAACTTCACCGCCACCCAGGTCATCCTCAACGCGGGCGCCCCGGTGCGCTCCTGCAGCGGGGCGTACGAGAGTCGCGCGACCGACTGCTGGGGCAGGTGTGGTGCGGGCGCGGAACGGACCTGCTGCACCAGCTGCACCGACTCCAGCACGATGTCGTCCACCTCAAGGGCGCCACCCAGGAGGGACAACGGGAGCGCCCGTGCACCGAACGCGGGGCGCAGCGCATCACCGCTCGCTTCGACCCTTACGACCGCGGTCAGGAAGGTTCCGTCGCCGAGCATGCCGACCGTGCGCCGATCGCGGTCGACGTAGGTGAACGGACGGAATCCCGGCACGTTCTCCACGACGGGGGCCAACGACGGATCCACTTCCCCCTCGGTCGGCCCGGCGCCGCGCCTGCGTGCGCGCAGGGCGAGGGCCGTCGACAGCCAGTCCTGTATGGCGTGGCCGCGACGCCGTATCACGGCGAGCAGGACCAGGGCGCAGGCGATGGCAGCGGTGGGTACCATCCACATCCCGCCGAGCGCGACCCCGACCGCGGTCAGTGCCAGTGCCACCTCGACGAGCACCAGCTGCCGCAGCTGGAAGGGGCCGACGCGGCTGGTCCGCGAGCGGGGACGCAGAGTCGTCGTCGCGGGAGCGCTCTGTGGCGTCGTGGCCGCCCGCCCGTTGCTGCGTTGCCGTTGGGAAGTGTCAGGGGCTCGATCGGTAGTCCGCCCATTGCGCGCGCGCGTCGCCGTACCCATCGCCGCGTTGCCCCCTCGTGTCCGTAATTACCAAATTCCTATGGGCGTTGACCGGGCGATCACCCTACCTGAGCAGTGAGACGGAAGCGCCAGCAGGCATAGTAGGGGGCTGGCACGACATCAGGCCTGCTCGGTGAGTATGGGAGCCTGGTCGCCCGGCGGGGAGAGGGACAGCGGACAGATGGCATCACGACGGGACGAACTCAACGCCTACACCTTCGCGAAGCGAAGGCTGATTGCGCAGTTCGTGCAGCCGAACTCGACCGGTTCGGAGGAAGGTGCACCGCGCCCGCTACGTGCGGTGCTGCCCGGCGCGATCGTCGCAGTGGTGATCCTCGCGGCCTTCGGGGCATGGGGGATGTTCAAACCGGTGGCACCCCAGAAATGGGACGCGGCGGGCGAGAACGTCATCATCGCCAGCAAGTCCACTACTCGCTATGTGGTGTTGAAGACCAAGGGCAAGGCCCAGCTCCACCCCGTCCTGAACATGGCCTCCGCCAAGCTCCTCCTTGACGCGGACAAGGGCAAGGTCATCAACGTCTCCGAGTCGGTACTCGACAACGGGAAGATTCCGCACGGCGCCACCCTCGGCATTCCCTACGCCCCCGACCGGCTGCCCGACTCCAAGGAGGCCGGGGCGGCCAAACGCTGGGCGGTCTGTGAGCGCCCCGGCGAGGGCGGCAGGGCCATCCAGAAAGCGGCCTTCGTCCTCTCCGAACGCGAGCAGAAGAAGACCGAGGGCGCCAACCGCCTGACCGGCGGTGAGCTGTTGTACGTGGAGGGGCCGGACCAGGTCCGCTATCTCGTCGACGCCGAGGGCAAGGCGTATCGAGTCAAGAAGGACGAACTGCTCCTGCGTCAGCTGGTGGGGCAGGGCCGCGTACCGCAGAGGGTGTCGGCCGCCTGGCTGGACACGCTGCACAAGGGCGACCGCATCGACTTCCCGGAGATAGCCGACACCCCTGGCCTCGACGCCAACGTCCCCGGTGACCTGGCGCCCGAGCTGAACAAGGTGGGCATGGTCCTGATGGCGACCGACGGCACCAGGAACCAGCAGTACATCGTCCTGCGGGGCCGTGTCGCCCCCGTCTCGGACTTCACCGCGAAGCTGCTGCTGAACAGCAAGGACCTGATCAAGCTCGGACAGGCCGGCCGGGCGAAGTCCGTCAGCGCCGCCACCTTCCGGCCCGGTGCGGCGTTCGGGCAGGACAACGACTGGCCGGAGCAGGCTCCGAAGCCCATCAATACGGCGAGCATCGGTGAAGGCAGCCGTAACACCGTATGCAACGTACTTCGCACGGTGGATGAGCAGAGCGGCGCCACCACCCTCAGCACCTGGGCGGGCACCGACTTCCCGGCGACGCTGCCGACCGGTTCGAGCAGCGCCTACGTCACCCCCGGATCCGGCTTGCTGTTCCGGCAGTTCAAGGGCTCCACGACCACATCCGGCTTCCTCTTCCTGGTCACCGACACGGGTCTGCGCTATGCCATGCAGTCCAACGGAGACACCGCGACCGGCGACTCCGGCATCGGCTCCTCCGGTTCGGCGAAGGAGGAGCAGGAGCGGCAACAAGAGGCGAAGCAGGCCCAGAACCGCCTCGGTTACAAGGGAGTTGATCCCGTGCCGGTTCCCGCCGCGTGGTCCTCGTTCCTGCCGACGGGACCGCGCCTGTCGACCGGGGCCGCCCGTCTGCCGCAGGGTTCGTGAGGGCGAAGCAGAGATGACTCACACGTACCGACGACTCATCACCGCTGCGGCCGCCACCGCGCTCACTTTCATCGGCCTGCCGACGGCCCCCGCGGCCGCGGACTCGGGCACTCAGTGCACGTTCCCCGGGAAGACGTACGAGGGGCGACCGTGGGCGCTGCAGCGAGTCCTGCTGGACGAGTTGTGGAAGCAGTCCACCGGCAAGGGGGTGCGGGTCGCGGTCATCGACACCGGTGTCGACATCAAGAACCCGCAGCTGACACGAGCGGTGGACGTCAAGAGCGGCCGGAACCTGATGGACAAGAACCTCAAGGACGACAACGGCGACAAGATCGCGCGCGGCAAGGAGAACGGCACCACGGACGTGGTGGGCCACGGCACCAAGGTCGCCGGCATCATCGCCGCCCGCCCCGCGAAGGGCACCGGATTCGTCGGTCTCGCTCCGGACGCCACGATCATTCCCCTCCAGCAGAACGACGCCGAGGGCCACGGCACCGCCAAGACCCTCGCCGACGCCATTGACGAAGCGGTCCGGGCCCGCGCCGACGTCATCAACATCTCCCAGGACACGGCCAACGCCGTGGAACCCACACGCATACTGAAGCGGGCGGTGGACAACGCGCTGGCCAAGGAGATCGTGATCGTCGCCTCAGCGGGCAACGACGGCCTGGGCGGCAACGTCAAGAAGACCTACCCGGCTTCGTACGACGGTGTTCTGGCCGTGGCCTCGTCCGACCGCAACAACGAACGCGCCTACTTCTCCCAGTCGGGCGACTTCGTCGGCATCGCGGCCCCTGGTGTGGACATGGTCTCCACAGTCCCCGGGGGCGGCCACTGCGCCGACAACGGCACCAGCTTCTCGGCGCCGTACGTCGCCGGCATCGCCGCGCTCATCAAGAGCAAGCACGCCAAGGACAAGTGGACACAGAAGCAGATCGTGGCCCAGATCCAGCAGACGGCGGAACGCTCGATCGGGGGCCACGACCGTCTGGTGGGGTGGGGAGTCGTCGACCCGGTGCGTGCTTTGACCGAGGACGACAAGCCCATCGAGCAGCCGGTCGCCCATGAGGGTGTAACCAGAGCCGAGGCACCGACTCCGGCCGAACTCCATATGGGCGAGACCCCGGAGGAGCGCAACGCACGCCTCGCGACCTACGTCGTCGTGGGCGGCGGCGTCCTGGTGGCGGCGATCGCCGGTGGTGCGGTGGCTCTGCGCGATGCTCGGCGGCGCACGAGGCGGGTCGCGGGGGAATCGCGTGGCTGAGCGGCCGATCGCCGCAAACCAGACATGCCGGAAGGGTTGCAACCGCATAGGCCCTGACGGTCGTCTCACCAGGGAAGTCGCGTGACGGATAAGACACTTGGGCCTGTCAGAGCCAGTGGTTAGACTGGGTACTTGCGCGATCAGTGATGTGCGAGTGACCACGATGATGTGTGAGTCACCACGATCGCAACGCGTGACAGCAGGAGCAAACGGGGGAGGAACGAGCATCGTGCTCGATGGTGGTGGCGGGGGCGGCGGCGGCTCGACCGGTGGCGGTGACCTCGAGCTCGGCGTTGGTGCCCTGAAGAAGTTCCAGGGTCAGATCAACGACCTGCTGGCGGACCTCGAAGGCGGGGAAGCCGGCAAGACGAAGGTGGCAGCCCAGGCGGTTTCACGCACCTCGTTCAGCGGTGCCAACACCGAATTCGGCGAGGCTGAAGGCTTCTACCTGCAGTACAACCGGGTCCACAAGGCGCTTGTCTCGCTCTCCAAGTCGCTGGGCGATCAGATCGAGCTGTTGAGCATCGCCGTGCATGGCGCGGACGTTGGCTTCAACAACCTGGAGGAGGAGCAGCGACGGCGGTTCCATTCGATCCAGACTCGTGTCTACCAGGAGCAGCAGGAGCAGGAGAAGCAGCAGGCTCGGTGGGAAGCGCAGCAGAAGCAGGACAAGGAGCCCGGGGAGAAGAGCGGCGAGCCCGAGCCGGCACGTGGCAATGAGAAGTCCATCAATCCGAAGGGTCTGAGGTGATCGCTGATGGGTGAGAAGGAGAAGGACCTCACTCCCGCGCAGCAGCAGCAGGCGGAGGACGCAGCGCAGATCCAGAGTGGGTTTGTCGCCACGGATGCGCTCGAGAGCTTCGCGATCGTGATGGGCCACATCGGTTTCGGCAGCGGCTCCGGTCCAGGCGGATACTTCGGCACGACGGACTTCGAAAAGAAGCAGCTCAACGAGATGCTCGACCTCATCGAGGACTCCAACCCGGCGGACCTGGAGGCGGCGGGCGAGGCTCTCACGAAGGCGAAGGTCGCCCTCAACAAGGCTGCGAAGGACCTTGCCGACTACGTCACCAGTTCGGAGAGGGACTGGAAGGGCGAAGCCGCCACCGAGTTCAGCAGGTTCGGAAAGGCGCTCGCCGCGCACGCCTGGGAGCTGGCCACCTTCGCCAACGCCGCCGGCACGCAGATGACGGTCGCGAGCACGGGCCTCACCTCGGTGAGAAACTCCATGCCGCGGGAGCGTGACACTCGGCTGGTCGCGAAGAAACCCGAAGCGTTCGCGCTGGCGCCGGCCAAGGAGACCAACCCGGAGTACATCGAGGCCGTGAAGGTGGAGGAGAACCGCCAGGAGGCCATCAACCAGATGAACCGCCTGGCCTCGTTCTACGCGGTTTCCGAGTCGTCTCTGGCGGGGCAGGAAGCGCCGAAGTTTCCGGGGATGCTGAGTGCGGATGTGCCCCGGCCGAGGGGGCGTCGCGAGGAGCCGGACTTGGGCGCAACTGCGGCAGGTGCCGAGTCATCGAGCGTCCCCACAGAGCGGTCACTCTTGGCCCATGCGGACTCCAGCGGCACGGATCGCGCCTCCAAGGTGGATTCCGTTGGAACAGTCCCGTCCGTTCCGGACCGGAACACGTCGATGGAGATCGACAGCGTCGCGACGCCGCCGGCTCCCACCACAAGCCCTGGCGCTACGCCGCCCCCTTCTGCCACCGGTCCGGTAGGCCCTGCGAATGGTCAGGTTCCTCCGATGGCGAGCGGGTTCCAGAACCCCGTTCGAGGTGGCGTGCCGCGGGCATCAGGTACGTCGAGCGCACCCAGGGCCGGTGGCACGGGCCAGAGCGCAGTAGGACGGCCTGGCGCCACTGGAAACGGTCCCGCGGCATCGGGGCGTGCTGGAGCAGCTGGTCGGCCGGGCCCGATGGGTACCGGTCCCGCGGCGGGACGTGCCAATGCTGGCGGAGCCGCGGGCCGGACTCCCGTGGCCGGTCGACCGGGTGCGGCAGGTCAGCCCATGGCCGGACGTGCAGGCACGGGCGGCGCTGCTGGTCCTCGTGCAGGCACAGGCGGGGCTGCTGGTCCTCGTGCGGGTCGTGCGGGTCGTGCGGACGGCATCGTGGGCGGTACGCCACAGCGTGCCGCGACGGGCTCCGCCGGATCTCGCATCCCACGGGGAACGGTCATCGGCGGTGAGGGAACGGCACCCGGACGTGCCGCTGCGAGGCCCAGCCAGTCCGGAGTCGTCGGGACAAACCCTGCGAGCGGCGCGCCCCGATCAACTGGGCGGGGCACCCCAAGCTCGAACGGAGTCGTTGGCACACCGCGTAACGGCGCTCCCGGCTCACGGCCAGGTGCAGGAGGCTTTACCGCAGGCGGTGCAGGTTTTGTCGGCGGCCGCCCAGGCCAACGGCAGTCCGGTGATGAGGAGCAGGAGCGCACCGGATCAGCACGTCCGGACTACCTGACGGAAGACGAAGAGACATGGGCGGCACGCCGGCGTGGCGCCGTGCCGCCGGTGATCGACTAAGCACAGGGAAGGTTCGGAAGTCAGGATGACGGCAGGAATGGGCCAGGCCCGGAAGCGCAGTGAGCCTCGTACCTTGCGGCGAGGCGTGCTCTGCACGCTGGCTGCGGTTGGCATGTGGACCGTGGGCATCGCAGGCATGGCTCCGGCCGCCGTTGCCGCGGATGTGCAGTCGAAGCAGTGGTACCTGAAGGCGATGGGTGCCGAGGACATCTGGAAGTCCGTCACCGGGGAAGGCATCAAGGTCGCCGTCATCGACACCGGCGTCAACCCGTCCACGCCTTCACTGAGGGGACAGGTCCTGAAGGGCTTTGATGCCTCGGAGAGCAAGGGCGAAGCGACAGACGACTACACCGGCCATGGGACGACCATGGCCGAGTTGATCGCCGGCACTGGCAAGGGTGGTGGCCTCCAGGGCCTCGCACCTGGTGCGAAGATCATCCCGATGCGGATCTCGGACACAGAGCGTCAGAACGAGCAGGCGGTGAATGCCCATGACTCAGAGGATGCCATCCGGGCTGCGGCAGACAGCGACGCGCAGATCATCAGCATGTCATTCGGCAGCGAGTTCGCGAGCGTGCAGGAATTGGAGGCGGTGAAGTACGCGGAAAGCAAGGGCAAGCTGTTCTTCGCTTCTGCCGGCAACAACGCTGAGAAGGGCAACAAGCTGGAGTATCCGGCCTCCTACCCACAAGTTGTCGGCGTCGCCGCGATCGATCGTAACGGCCGCGTAGGTGACTACTCCCAGCATGGAGAGTCCGTCGACATCGCCGCCCCCGGCAACGATATTCCGGGCTGGTGCGACGAGAACTTCAAGAGCTACTGCAACAAACACGGAACCAGCGCAGCTACCGCCATCGCTTCTGCCTCCGCCGCCCTTATCTGGTCCGCCCACCCGGACTGGACCGCGAACCAGGTCCTTCGGGTGATGTTCGACAGCGCAGCCCGGCCGGAGGGCTCGAAGAAGGGCACGCTCAGCAACTACCTCGGCCACGGTGTTGTCCGCCCCGGCGCCCACATCAACCGCGGCCTCGGCAAGCCCGGCGACCCGAACCTCAGCCCTCTGACCAACAAGAAGACGACCGCCTCACCCGCCCCTTCTGCACCGGCTTCGTCACAAGCGCCCAAGGGTGGGTCGGAGTCGGACGCCGTTGTGACAGGCTCCAGCAAGAGCACTGATGACGGCGGTCAGTTGGGGCTCATCATCGGGATCGGCGCAGCCGTGGTGATCGCAGTCGGCGCCTTCGCTGTGATCCGCAAGCGTCGCAGCGCCTGACCGAACGGCCGGGCCACAAAGGCCCGTTCAGACCTTCACCTCACGTTGTGCTTCACCTCGCTACTACCTGGTGAGGCACAACGCAGCCAGTCACAGAAGTAGTTCAGAAGGGAAACGTAACCGTGTCACAGGGCCAGCGGCTTTCAGACCAGCAAGTCATCCAGCTCGAGAAGCACCTCTTCGAGAAGTTCAACTCGATCAAGGGCCAGCTCCAGCAGATTCAGGGCACGATCGACAGTCTTGAGGGCCAGTGGCAGGGTATCGGCGCCGGGGCCTTCAACTCGAAGCAGCAGGAGATCAACACCTCGATGGTGGGTCTCGGCCACATCCTTGCGAAGTTCCTCGAGGCGATGAGCAGCTCGAGGAAGATCAAGGACGGCACGGAGGACGACGTCCGCGCTGCCGTGCAGGCCATCAACGTCGACCTCGGTGTCGGCACCAACGCCGCTCCGAAGTCCGGCATCAGCGGCCTCTAAACCGCTGGGCGCACTCGATCTCGGCGCGCGAAAGCCGAGTGACCACGACACGTGAGATGAGGGAATCATGGGTATGAACTCGGGAGACGGGCTCGTCGTCAAGTACGACGGCCTCGACCTGGCGGCGACCACGCTCGGCAACCAGGCCAAGAAGCTCGAAGAGGACCTGCGGGAGATCAAGACCGCTATGGCCACCGTTGCTGCCGGCTGGGAGGGCGAGGCGCACAACGCCTATGTCCAGGAGCAGGTGAAGTGGGACAGGGAGGCTGCGGACATCCACCGCGCCCTCATGCAGATCGGCAAGGTTGTCGCGAACGCGGGCGGCGACTACATGGGTGGCGACAAGAAGGCCGCCAGCTACTTCGCATAGGGCTGGGGCTGTTCGAAGCACTTCCGGGGTGGGCACGCGCGAGGGGTGCCCACCCCTTGTCGTGCCCGGGCACACGTCGTCCTGGCCTCAACGGGATTTGTCCCGCGGCCTATCGGCGTCAACTGCCACCCCGCCACGGTGCAGCGTCGGCTCAGGTCGAAAGTAGTGTGGTGGCAGGCGCGGGACGTGCCCACTCTCCTGCCTGTGCTGCCATGCCATGGATCTTCCAGACCGTTCCTTTCCTTCGGTTGCTCGTACTGCCGAGTGCGTTGTCAGCGAGCCGTGCGGTCACCGCCACCTCCCTCGATCTCTGAATTGGCGCTTGAGTAGACCCGTCCCGCTTCATCACACACTCGAGGGAATTTGCGCATGGAACGCCTACGTCAGGACGACCCACCGCAGATCGGGCCGTACATCACCCTGGCCCGGCTCGATGCGGAGAGCGCTGAACGGACCGTCCCCGACCGTCGCTTCATCGCGCGGAGCACCGACGGCGACAGCACGGTCATTGTCTGCGTCCCCCGCATCGGCGCCGACCCGAGCCGCTGGGCAATCGAGGCGGAGGGCGCCCGCCGCCTATCGATACCCGGGCTGCTCCCGGTCACCGAGGTCGGCGGCACGTCGGGCTTCCCCTGGCGTACATCGGCATTCGTGCCCGCCCTTCCGCTCCCCGCCGCACTGGCGGCGCACGGTGGTCCGCTGCCCGAGCCGGTCGTACGTTCCCTGGGTGCCGCCCTCGCTCAAACGCTGGCCACCGCCCACGCCCAGGGCGTAGCACACGCGGGCCTGTCCCCCGCCGCCGTAATGCTCACGGCCGAGGGCCCTCGTCTGGCCTGTTTCGGAGCGGTGCGTTCCGCGGGGCCCGACGGGGAACAACGCTCCGGACACCCAGGGCTGGACTCCGGCAGCCTCGCCCCGGAGCAGGCTCAGGGCGGCCGCCCGCGGCCGCTCGGCGACGTATACGGCCTGGGGGCAGTGCTCTCGTACGCGAGCACCGGTCACACCGTTCCGGAGCGTGACGAACTCCCGCTGTCCCTGCGCAGATTGATCACGGCGTGCCTCGCCCGCGATCCGGCGGAGCGCCCGCAGGCGCACCAGATTCTTGCCGAACTGGTGCCGCCGGCGCTCACCGCGGCCCCGCAGGCCACTGTCCTGGACGCCGCAGCCCCGGCCCTTCTGCCGGCTCTCGTGGTTGCGGCACTGGTCCGCCAGTCGGCGGAGATCCTCGCCGCGGCACTTCCCACCCCTACTGCCCTGAACCTGGACTGACGCCTGATGTTCTCCCCGCTCACCCACGACGACCCGCATGAGCTCGGGGCGTACCGGGTCATGGCCCGCCTGGGCAGCGGCGGCATGGGTACCGTCTACCTCGCCCGCGCGGCCTCCGGCCGTACCGTCGCGCTCAAGACCATGCACGCCCGGATCGCCGCCGACTCCGCCTTCCGTACCCGCTTCCGGCTCGAGGTGGATGCAGCCCGCGTCATCGGTCCCATCCACGGCGCCCGGGTCTTCGACGCCGACCCGCTCGCCGAGACACCCTGGATGGCGACGGAGTATGTCCTGGGACCACCCCTTGACGACGCGATCGCCCTCTCCGGCCCACTCCCGGAGCCAGCGGTACGCGTCCTGGGCGTCCTGCTGTGCGCAGCTCTGGCCCAGCTACACGACTCGGACGTCGTCCACCGTGACCTCAAGCCGTCCAACATCATGCTCACCGTGGACGGCCCCAAGGTCATCGACTTCGGCATCGCGAGAGCGATGGGCGACGACCGTCTCACGCGTACAGGCGCCGCGGCCGGCACCCCAGCCTTCATGTCCCCGGAGCAGGCGACTGGCCAGGATCACACTTCCGCCGGCGATGTCTTCGCCCTGGCCGGGGTCCTCACGTATGCCGCCACGGGCCACGGCCCGTTCGGCACCGGCCAGCCCGCCGACCTCCTCTACCGCGTCCGCTACGCCGACCCCGACCTCACCGGCGTCCCGGAATCCCTGGCCGCGGTGCTGGCCCACTGTCTGCACAAGGACCCGGCGGATCGTCCTACGACAGCGGAACTCGCGGCCCAACTGTCCACGGACACAACCACCTTCGCGCGCCATCTACCCGAATCCCTGCTCACCGAGACAGGCCGGCGAGCGGCGAGCGTCTGGCGCGCCCAGCCACATCGCCTCCTGCCTCCGGTGGACACGTCACCACAAGCCCCGACCACCCCCATGTCACCCGCGTTGTCCCGCCGCAAGCTGTTGACGGTGGGCGGAGGATCAGTGCTCGGAGTCGCTGCCGCCGGGACGGGGGCGTGGGCGTGGCTGGGACCACAGAACGGACGTGACAACGGCAAGGGCGCGGGGGGCAGCAAGCCGAAGCCCGCGACATCGAGGACGACAGCGAATCCGGACATGGATTGGCAAGTCCCTATCAGCACCTCGAAAGCCACGATCGTGCCGCCTGCTCCTCTGGACATCGGTGGAATCGCCATAGCGGATGACAAGGGTGTGCGTGTCCTCGATCCCGCGGACGGTGGGATCAGGATCGCTGCCCTCAGCAAGGCCCCGGCGCACCAGTGCGTCACCGACGGATACCACCTGCACACCTGCGAACCGCCTTCGGCCAGTGCGGGGCCTCTCAGCATCAGGTCGGTCGACATCTCCAGGGGAAAGCTGGACCCTGCTGCTGTCGAGTACCAGGACTTCAATGGAGAGCTCCAGGGAACACAGCTCCTGTGCGCTTCGGAAGACGCCCTCTATCTCGCTGCCGGACAGGGCAAGCAGTCGGGAGAAGGGATCGGCTTCAGCGGCGACCAGTCCTGGTTCCTCCTCGCGATCAACACCAAAACGAACAAGATAATCTGGCGTCAGCCACTACCGCGCCGGCCCGAATCTTCGCGACGGCTGCACTTCCTTGCTGCCCATGCCACCGACCGGTATCTCGTGCTCCAGCGGGAGACCTCGGGCGGCAAGGTAAAACTCTCGGTGCGCGACTCCCGAACGGGAAACCTCCGCTGGGAGCAACCGATGGCCGTATCCGAACCGGATGACGTCCGGGGCGTGCTCGCCGTGGCATACGACACGGTGTATCCGGCAGCGGGAGCACTGCGTGCCTTGAACCTGAGCGACGGCAAGGAGGCGTGGAACTTCGGGCGCTCCCGTCGGACCGGGCCGCCGGCGGTCAACGACTTCGTGTTCGCCGTTGAGGAAGGGCTCGGCCTTGTGGCTCTCGATCCCCTCTCCGGAGAACTGAAGTGGGAGGAGAAAGGTGGCCATGGGGCTGATGCCGACCTCATCACCCCACCTATCGCTTTCTATCGCTTTGTCTACAGCAACAGCCCCGGACAGCTCCGCATCATCAACGCCGAGACGGGCGAGTTCCGCAAGGCGTACAAGGCCACAGGCGACCGCTTCTTCGCGTACATGGGCATCCCCGAGAAGGTGGTCGCCGTGGGCGCGGACTTCATGGCGGCCTACCCCGTCCAGTGAACTCACAGATCAAGCGCACTTCAGAGAAAGCAGCCTCCCGATGATGCCCCTCGGCACTGGTGACCCGCTCCGGCTCGGCCCGTACCGCCTTCTCGGCGTGCTGGGCGAAGGCGGCATGGGAAAGGTGTACATCGGACAGGACAACACCGGACACACGGCCGCGGTGAAGGTTCTCAGGCCGGAACTTGCCCACGACCAGAACCTCGCCCAACGCTTCGTCCGCGAGGCTCAGATGGCACAGGCCGTCACGAGCACGGGCGTGGCACGCGTCCTCGGTGCCCACACCGAAGGCGGGCGGCCCTGGATCGCCACCGAGTTCCTGACGGGGCCGACCCTCGACCAGGCGGTGGGCGTCCACGGGCCGTTCGACGACTCGGCCGTACGAGCCCTGGCCGCCGCAATCGCCCGCACGCTGAGGGACATCCACACCGCGGGCCTGGTCCACCGCGACCTCAAGCCCTCCAACATCGTTCTGACGTCCTCCGGCCCCCGCGTCATCGATTTCGGCATCGCACGCCCCGAACACGGGCTCACCCTCACCACCACCGGCGAAGTCCCGATCACCCCTGGCTACGGCGCCCCGGAGCAGGTGCTGGGCCAGCGCGTCGGTGCCCCCGCCGATGTGTTCTCGCTGGGCGCGGTGCTGGTGTACGCGGCGAGTGGGGCCCGGGCATTCGACGGCGGCCATGTCGCAGCGGTGCAGTACGAAGTCGTCCATGGCGAACCCCAACTGGGCCACCTACCGGAACAACTGCGGCCGCTCATTGCCCCGTGTCTGTCCAAGGACCCCGCTTTCAGGCCCACTCCCGGCCAGATCACCGGAGCTTTCGCACCGCCGCGGGGAGCGGACCGGGTGTGGCGTCACGGCCCTCTGGCGAGCGACATCAAGCAACGTGAACGTACCCTTCACGAACTGACCACGGTCGTGTCGGGGAGTGGCGCTTCCCAGCGCATCTCGCGGCGCCGCCTGATCACGACGCTGGCTGTCGGCGGCACCGTACTCGCGGCCGGCGGCGGCTCGGCGGCCTGGTGGATACGAGGGCGTGAGGAGCCCGACCCCTTCGCCCTTCCGCCCGCCGCCAAGACACCTGAGGCGCGCACGCTGTCCGCAACCACGGTCTCCGGCCGGAAGCCCACTCCTCTGTGGGGGCCGTTGCCGGTCATCACCAAGGATTCGCCCGGCCCTCTGCCAGTCCGTGATGTCATCGTCGTCGGCGCCAAGAACGGTGGAATCGCGGCTCACAGTGTCATCGACGGAAAGCGTCGCTGGACGGCACCCGAGGTCGACGTGGCAGGCGGATACAGCTCACTGTCGGACGTTCTGATCGCGGCCGTCGACACAAAGGGAATGTTGGTCACTTTCGTCGCCTCCACCGGCGAGCCGCGGTGGAGGGTCGCGGCGGAAGCCAAGAACATCGTCGCAACCGACGACACCGCGGTGTACGTGGCCACCAAGAACGGCAAACTGCGCAGCATCAGCCGCTCCAACGGCGAGATCCTCTGGACAGTCCGGGTGTCGGTGGATCTCAAGACAAAGAGGCCGGTGGGCGCTGCGGCACAAGGCCATCTAGTCGTTGCCTCAGAGTCAGAGACCGGCGATGTCGTCGCCGTCGATGCGGGCGACGGTCACGAGCTGTGGAAGGCCGGAAACCTGGCCTCTGTTGACGGGGTACCTCCCAGTCCGGTCATCTCTGGGGAGACTGTGTACCTCAACGGCGCCTCCATGACTGTGCGTAGCCTCGCCGACGGCAACGAGCGGTGGGCGACGAGCAAGATCGCCGATGGCAAGATCTACCCCTCCGGCCCACCGCTCATCCGTGGGAAGACTGTCTATGTCACGGAAGGGCCCTTCATCAGGGCTTACAACTCCGCTGACGGGAGCGAGGAGTGGGAGTCGGTCAAGTCCTACTTCATGTACAGCCCGGTAGCCGTTCAGGGCAACGGCGTGTACGCCATCAGGTCTACCGTGTCCGATGTCGATGTGTGGGCCATCGACCAAGACAGCCGCAAGAAGGCATGGACATACCCTCTGAACAAGGACGCCGGCCACTACTGGATCGTGGGAGACGGCAACCGCATTTTTGTCAGGAACGGCGATTCGCTGCTTGCGCTGCCGGTGTTCGCTTAGAACGGCTGACACAGGCGACGTGCGCTCAACCACCCACCGGTGGGCGGGTGCTGCGGCGGGCGATCGCGGGAACGATGCCGCGAGCCACGACGGGCTCCGCCGGATCTCGCATCCCACGGGGAACGGTCATCGGCGGTGAGGGAGCGGCACCGGGGCGTGCCGCTGCGAGGCCCAGCCAGTCCGGAGTCGTCGGGGCAAACCCTGCGAACAGCGCGCCCCGATCCACTGGGCGAGGTACCCCAAGCTCGAACGGAGTCGTTGGCACACCGCGGAACGGCGCTCCCGGCTCAGGGCCGGGCGCTGGAGGCTTTACTGCAGGCGGTGCTGGCTTTGTCGGCGGCCGCCCAGAACAACGGCAGTCCGGTGATGAGGAGCAGGAACGGACCGGATCAGCACGTCGAACGGTTCCTGGACGCTGGACACCGTGTCTGCTGGGTGACCGGCGACGAGGTCTATGGCGGTAACCCGAAACTGCGGTCCGCTCTGGAGGAACGCGGGATGGGCTACGTGCTCGCAGTGGCCTGCTCGGCCGAAGTGGCCACCGGGGCAGGAAGGTTCCGTGCGGATGCCCTGGCCGCCAAACTGCCCCGGCGGGCCTGGCAGAAGCTGTCCGCCGGACAGGGAGCGAAGGGACAGCGTTGCTACGACTGGGCTGTGATCGATCTCGCCGCCATGGGATCAGGAGGCCGCCAGCAGCTGGTCCGCCGTAGCCGAACCACCGGTGAACTGGCCTACTTCCGCTGCCATTCCGCCCAGCCGGTGCCGCTGAACACCCTGGTAAAGATCGCCGGTTCCAGGTGGCGAGTGGAGGAACCGACGGTCTGATCCCGCTGACCTGTAATGAGATCCAGCGACTGTTCATCACCGTTGCCGTCCGGCTTCTTCACGATCCGGCCCACCGGCTCGACTGGTCCGAGTGGCGACGCCGCCACCAGGCAAGGTCACGGACCAGCCATTACCTACGACAGGCCGTATCCCAGACATGAAGATCACGATCTACAGCTGGAGCCTATGGGGTGGCCGACCGGTAACTCGCAGGTTGGACTCGGCACTGGCCAGAAGATCCCAAACACACCTTTAGGGTGCGCCGTCATCGTGAGGGCACTCATCGGATTGCTCGACCGCTTTGGTGTAAGCGGGGATCAGACGTTTCATCGCGGCTTCGTCATCCCGGCCGGATGCAAATACCTGGATGACGGTGAACAAATCCTGCTTGGGGTGGGTTGAGTCGGCGCACCCCTCTGTTTTGCCGACGGATCCGGTACCTGAATAAAGGTACTTCTCGTCATCCGATACCTGTCCGGGGGCCACCTTTGCGTGTACGGCGGCTACATCGATGACCCCGTCACCTGCCCCCTTCCCCCACCATATCCGGCTCGCGATGACAGCAACTTTTCCATCCACGAGGATGTTGCATCGAGTAGTTCCGCCGGAGGGTGACTCTTTTTGCGTGGAGATTTTCTCGCCGGGTGGCAAGAACGGTGACAGTAGGTCGGATTTTACGCTTACGCCGCACAGCGAGTCCGGGACAGCGTACTTCCGCTCTTCGCTCTTTGAGTTTGAGCATGCTGACAGCGCCGCTCCGAGGGCGATGGCTGTCGCCAGGAACGCAACCTTCCTAGGTGTCAGTGAGAGTCTGACACGGGAGTACATCAAGACTGAAGGCCTCTCTGAACGGGGTGACAGCTACTCAAGGCGCGAGATCGATTGCCGAAGGTGTGTGGCATCAGATGTCCGTCTTGAGGTCCGCTGCCATGGAATTCACACTCGCCTCGGACGCCCTGAATCCGCTCTGGGTGCCGGTGCGCGCCCATTCCCCTACATCCTCAAGGCCAGTTCTTTTATGTGCCTCTGCCGCAAGTTCAGCTGCCCTCTCGGTGTACTTGGTGTTGCTCTCCAGGCCATTTTCCCAATGCTCACCCATGACGGGGCCGGCCTCAGCCTTGGCCTTGCCCTCGGCGTCCTTGAACACCTCTTCGAGGATCATGCTGGTCACGGTGCCGGCGGCTCCTCCAGCGGCGGCCCCTCCGACAGGGCTGGCGATGAAGGTCGTGCCGACACCAACAGCGGTGCCGACCACGCCCGAAATCCCGTTCTTCATCTGGGCCACGGAGTGTTCGTAAGCCTTGTCCTTCTCCTCGGCCTCGCCGGCGACGGCTTCCGCGCGGGCTTGTGCAAGGGTTCCCGAGACTTCACCCGATCCGTGTGCAATTTGCTCAACGACAAACTGTGGATCGTTGGAGTAGCGCAGGTCCGCTGGAAGCTCGGGGTTGAGGTGATAGTCCATGAGGTTCGCCATGTAGGCTTTCTGACTCACCTCAATTGCAGCATAGCCTTCGTCGTCCTGGCCAACGGTGAACAGGAATCGCGTGACGTCCCGGTGATTCATGTCGGCCTGAGAGCCGGCGAGCGGGAAGAGCCTGTTCGTGTCCTCGTCACCGTCATCGGTCATCGCGCGGTTGATATCCGGCAGATATTCCGACGCGATCTGCCCCATGCTGTCCGACATGAAGCCATGCTTGGTGAGGCGCGTGTTGTCCTCCGAGATGGACTCGACGATGCTTTTCATGAGGTTGGCCTGCTCCGCGTTGTGCGGCGGCGTGTCAACGGTGGGCAGCTCGCCGGCCGGGTGACCCGTCGTCGCCGCTTCCAGGGCAAGTGCCAGGTTGTTGCGGCCCTCGATGCTGTCCTCGAGTTCGCTGTCCATCTCCGGGGGCCAGTCGCGCTCCTCGAAGAGGTAGTCGAAGTTGGAGAGCTCGTCCTTGACCTCCTTCCCGTCCTTGTCCTTCGTCTTGAAGTCGTGATCCTCATCCTTCGTGACAAAGTCGGAGTTGAAGAAGTCGGTCGCTGCATCGGGGCTGTTCGAAAGCGCCTTCAAGAAGCCGATCATGGGATCCGAGCCGGAGTCTGTGCCGGTCCGGTTCAGATTCGGGTCCATTCCCATGTGCATCCACAGCGTGGGCGTGTGGCGGCCGTTGCTGCTGGCTGCTTTCTCGGTCTTCATCAGCTCGGTGCCGTAGTCGTTGAGGAACCGGTCCTCGAAGTTTCCCCAGCGCATGAGATTGCTCATCACCTGGAAGCCTTGGGTCGTGCTGTTCTTGTGCACCGGCTGGCTGCCGAGATCTGTCATCTCGTACTTCCACTTCGACATGTCAGGCGTGTCGGCCTGGGTCGCGGTGGCCAGCGTGAGGCTGAGGTTCTTCTGGAGATCGTCGAACTGCTCACGCCGTTCAGGGAAGAGATCCCGGTTCTTCGCGGGGTCGTTGATGCCGGCCCAGAATTCCAGCGTGCCTTTCGCGGTCAGTTTCTCGGCGAAGTGCTCGGCGAAGATCTGATCACCGGAGTACTTCTGCAGCCCCGCGTTGAGCCGGTCGAACTCCTTGACCGTCAGGTCCTCAGGGTCCTTCTTCGCCAGCGCGGCCAGCTCTTCCGCTTCCTTGACGGCGGCAGCCGCCGAGTCGCGGTCCTTGTACACCGCGTCCGAGAAACCGAGGTCGGTGAGGTCGACGAGTGCCTTGAGGGACGTGGCAGCGGTGCTGTCTATCTCGGTGG
Source organism: Streptomyces lunaelactis (assembly GCF_003054555.1). NCBI lineage: Bacteria > Bacillati > Actinomycetota > Actinomycetes > Kitasatosporales > Streptomycetaceae > Streptomyces > Streptomyces lunaelactis. Next base: position 6,279,624 of record NZ_CP026304.1, read on the forward strand.
CCTTGTCGAGGATCCCCTGGAGCTCGTTGCGGAGCTCATTGACATCCTTCTGGCCGGTGGAGCTCTTGGAGTCCGGGTTCTCCTCGACGGTGAACGCGTCACCCTTCGCCGTGACGGTGAGGTGCTTCCCCCGGCCCCGCTCGACGGCTTCCTTGAGCAGGCGTTGCTGGGTCTTCAGCTCGTCGCGGGTGTCGGTCATGATGTCCCGGATCGACGTCGCCTGTGTGTGGGCGTCGGCGAACTCTCCGGAGGTCTTGCCGATGAACTCGCGGGAGACCGTGGCGTTGTAGCCGGACCAGTTGGCCTTGAGAGCCTTGCCCCGGAGTCCTTCCCGCGCGTCTTTCTCCAGCTCTTTGAGCTTGGTGAGCATGCTCGTCCAGTCGGTGACCGTGTCATCGAGCATTTTGAAGTTGGCCGAGTGAAGGGCTTCGAAATCCATGCCGCCGTACCCCTAGTCCTTCTTGTCCTTCTTATCCTTCTCGCCATAGACCGGGTTGTCCTTGCCCGGCGGTGCGTACGACTCGTCGAAGCCGCTGTCGAGCGTGTGGATGCTGCTTACATGCCGCTGGATGAAGATTTCGTCGCCCTGGTGCGCATTCTTGGTGAAGTCCATGTGGTTCGAGATGAGCGCGCAGGCATCCATGACCGAGCCGAGCTGCTTGTCCCAACGCAGTGAGACATGCGACAGCGCCCCGCCCAGAGCGAAGCCCTGCGTTGTGAGACTGGTTCCGGCTGAGTCGGTGCTGGTCACCCGCCCTTCCTTCCACAGCCGGTTGTACAGCTTGAACGCCTCATCACCGATCGCGGCCAGATCCTTTTGGTTGACCGTCAGATCTCCCACCGGGCTGCCGGCGTTGGGCCTGTCCTCCGGCGGCAATCCGTTCAGCTGCATCCCCGTCGACTGGCGCTCCGCCGCCGACGCCTTCAGCTGCTCCCACTCATCCCACGCCATCTGCGGGTTCCTTCCCCCGTGTGTGCCGATGAACGGCACATTCCGCATCAACTTATTGATTCGCTTCGGCTACTCGCAAGCGCGGTCCGTGACGTCGGTCTTGAGGCTGTACATCAAGTTGTCCACGGCATACGCCTGTTTGGACTGGCTGGGCAGCGGCTTGGCCGTCACTATCAGGCAGACCGCGTCCACGACCGCTGCGCCGACCGTCAGTGCAGCTCCGTCGGCATCAGCCCCGTCTGCACCAGCGGATTCCCCCGCTGCCGCGAGATGAAAATGCCCCGTCCCGCCGGCATCGGCCGCATCCTCGTGCCGCCGAGTACGTCGCCCTCTTGCGGGTCGCCGGAGAGCAGCACACCCTGCGCGCCCAGCTCCATCATCCGCTGCATGAACGGTTCGTACGCGGCCCGGCTCGCGCCGGCCCCGCTGCGGGCGATGATGAAGCGGACGCCCACGTCACGCGCGAACGGCAGATGTTCCGTGAGCTTGGCCAGCGGGTTGCCGCTCGAGGTGGACACCAGGTCGTAGTCGTCGACGACCACATACACCGACGGTCCCTGCCACCAGCTGCGGTCCCGCAGCTGCTGCGCAGTGACATCGGCCGACGGAGTGCGGCGCTGCATCAGATCCATGAGTGCGTCGACGTGGTGGTCCATGTTGTTGGACATGGGGACGTACTCCGCCAGGTGTGTGGACGGGGTGACGTCCAGCAGCCCGCGCCGGTTGTCGATCACGAAGAGCTTGCAGGCATTGCCGTCGTACCGCTCGCTCAACTGCTTGATGAGCAGCCGCAGCAGGTTGGACTTGCCGGATTCGCTCTCCCCGAAAACCAGGAAGAACGGGTCGCGCTCGAAGTTGACGTAGACCGGTTCCAGGTTGTTCTCGTCGATGGCGAACGAGACCCCGCGCTCCGGGTGCGCAGAGCCGGCCGGAAGGTTACCCACCGGCAGTTCGCGCGGCAGCAGCCGCACTGCCGGGGCTCCCGGCGCGGTCCAGTGCCGGGTGACTTCCTGTGTCATGGCGGCCGTGGCCTCGGACAGGTCGCTGTCGGAGTTGATGCCGTCGATCCGCGGTACCGCCGCCATGATGTGCAGCTTCTCCGGGCTCAGACCGCGTCCTGGTACGCCCGCCGGGACGTTGACGGCTGCCTTGCGGTCCACCTCGGAGTCCATCGTGTCGCCGAGACGCAGCTCCAGCCGGTTCATCAGGTGGTCCTTGATGTTGGCGCGGACCTCCATCGAGCGCGAGGCGGTGAGGATCACATGGATGCCATAGCCGAGACCGCGCGATGCGATATCCAGGACGGGCTGTTCCAGGCCCTCGTAGTCCGTACGGAAGTTGCCCCAGCCGTCGATGACCAGGAACACATCACCCCACGGCTGCTCCGTCATCGAGATGTCGCCGCGCGCCCGCAGCCTGCGGAAGGTGGCGATGGAGTCGATGCCCGCGCTGCGGAAGTACTCCTCGCGGCGCGCCATGATGCCGTACACCTCGGCGACCGTCCGCCGTACCCGCTCCGGGTCGAGGCGCGAAGCGACCCCGCCGACATGCGGCAGGCCGGCGATCGAGGACATACCGCCGCCACCGAAGTCGAGGCCGTAGAACTGCACTTCCTGCGGTGTGTGAGTCAGCGCGAACGCTGAGATGAGCGTCCGCAGCAGGGTCGACTTGCCGGACTGCGGGCCGCCGACGATCTGCATGTGGCCCGCTGCTCCGGAGAAGTCCCGGTAGAGAGTGTCGCGGCGCTGCTCGTACGGCTTGTCGACCACACCCAGCGGGACGACGAGACGGCCCGCGCCCTCGTACCCGGGCTGAGTCAGCCCACGGCCCTGCACATTCGAGAGTCCGGGCAGCAGCTCGTCCAGCGACGGCGGGTTGTCCAGCGGGGGCAGCCACACCTGGTGGGCCTCGGCGCCCCGCCCCTCGAGCCGCCGCACGATCACATCGAGCACGGTGTCGGCCAGCGCGTCGTCCTCCGCCGTACGCGCCTCCGGCACCTGGCGCTGAGCACTGGGTTCGACGTACCGGATCGGCACCGGAGCCGCCGTGAACGGTACGGGCCTGCGGTCCACCGGAAGCGGTCCACCGGGGGAAGCCGTCTGCTGGGGGTTCGTGCGGTACACCCCGGAGACGTACGCCGCCTTGAACCGCACCATCTCGTCCGTACCGTATTTCAGATACCCGGAGCCGGGAACGTTGGGCAGCTGGTAGGCATCGGGCACGCCGAGCGCAGCACGCGACTCGGCCGCGGAGAACGTCCGCAGGCCGATCCGGTACGACAGATACGTCTCAAGTCCGCGCAGCCGTCCCTCCTCCAGGCGCTGCGAGGCCAGCAGGAGATGGACGCCCAGCGAACGCCCGATACGTCCGATCTGCACGAACATCTCGATGAAGTCCGGCATGGCGGTGAGGAGTTCACTGAACTCGTCGATGACAAGAACGAGTGACGGGATGGGCTGCAGCAGCGCACCCGCCGCACGTGCCTTCTCGTAGTCGTGAATGTTGGCGTAGTTGCCCGCGTCGCGGAGCATCTCCTGCCGGCGGTTGAGTTCGCCACGGATGGAGTCGCCCATCCGGTCCACCAGCGTCAGGTCGTCCGCAAGGTTGGTGATCACTGCGGCGACATGCGGCATTTGGGACATGCCGGCGAAGGTGGCGCCGCCCTTGAAGTCCGCGAGGACGAAGTTGAGCGTCTCCGACGAATGCGTGACGGCGAGGCCCAGTACGAGCGTGCGCAGCAGCTCGGACTTACCGGAACCGGTTGCGCCCACGCACAGGCCGTGTGGGCCCATGCCCTCCTGCGCCGCCTCCTTGAGATCCAGCATTACCGGGGTGCCGTCTTCGCCGACGCCGATCGGGACACGCAGCCGCTCCGCCTGGGAACGGGGGCGCCAGGTGCGGCTGACATCGACGGAGGCCGCGTCGCCAAGGTTCAGCAGGTCGGTGAAGTCGAGGTTGGCGAGCAGTGGTTCGTCGTCGTCGCCACCCGATGCCACGCGGAGCGGAGCGAGCTGGCGGGCGAGGGCCTCAGCGGCTTCGCGACTCAGCCGGTCGGGCGTCCCGTCGTACACCAGGCCGTGTCCCGACTCCAGTTGAAGGGAGTCGGGGTGCACGACCACCGACAGGCCGCCGCGCGCCCCGGTCACCTCGCCGGGTACGACCTCGATGACCGTCACGCCCTGCAGCCCTTCGGCTGCCGCGAGCGCCGACATGGGGGGTACCGACTGGCCATCCAGTACGACGATGATGTGCGGTTGATCCAGGAGCGGCTGGCTGCCGCCGAAGCGGGGCCGGCCCTCGAGACGCCCGGCGAGCATGTCGTCCAGGTCGCGTGCGTCGGTGGTGATGAAACGGCGGCTGCCCGCGCCGTCGCCGCTGCCCGGGGCCTGGACGTGCGGAAGCCACTTCGCCCACTCCCACTGCGGGGCCGTCTCGCGTCCGGTGGCGATGGCGACGACCAGGTCCTCGGGGGAGTGCAGGGAGGTGAGCGAGCCGACCATCGCGCGGGCTGTGGCGCGGACGGACTCGGCGTCGCCGCTGACCGTCAGGTGGTAGAAGGCGCGCAGCGAGATGGCCATGGGCAGGCCGTCCAGCGTGCCGTGCGCCGTCAGGAACTGCTGCATCGCCCCTGCGGTGAGCGGCTCCAGCTCGTCCACGGGCGCCGTCTCGGGGGCGATGAGGGGGGTCGCGAGCTGCTGGCTGCCCAGGCCGATGCGCACCTGTCCGAAGTCGTCGTCGCCGACGCGGCGCTCCCAGACCCGGCTGCCCTCGGCGACCAGCGCCCACAACTGCTCAGGGGACGGGTGGAGATAGAACTGTGCGTCGCGCTGCAGGTGCGCGGTCCTCAGGACCGTCCGCCTCGTCTGCGTCAGGTACTTCAGGTAGTCGCGCCGCATGTCGGCGAGCTGCCCCTGGGTGCCGCGCCGGTAGCGGACCAGCATCGCGATGGCCATGCCGACCGTCGACGCGATCATCACCATGCCCATGATCCGCATGATCGGATTCGGGGTCATGAAGAAGAAGACGACAGAACCGCCCATACCCAGCATCGGCAGCAGCTGCATCAGCGCCCCCTCCTGCTGTCCTCTCGGCAGCTCGGGCGGGGGTTGCAACTGCACCTGCTCACCGGGCACTTCGGTGGGCAGGGCCCGCGGTGGGCGCTTGACGACGATCTGGCTCACAGCTCACCAATTCCCTTGCCGGATGGAAATGTTCCTATCGGCGCCCCCGTGGCGACGGGCTCCATCCGCGGGGAGGGATCCTACTTGCGTGGCCGGTGAACGGTTGGCGGTAGGGTGGCGCGACGCGTTTGCTCGCCCGTGAACTACCGCAAAAAAAGGGTCATTCGGGGAGCAAAGCGAGGCTCACGATCCATGAGAACCACGAGGGGATGCAGCAGGTGAGTATGACGGCCCCAGCGGCGGCCACCGGAACCGGTCACCCGGCTCCCGCGGCTCCGTCCAGCGGCGGAACCGGTTTCTGCCGAGTCACGGTCGTCGCGCCGGACGGTCGCGTCGACGTGGCACTGCCCGAGGACATCCCCGTCGCCGATCTCTACCCGGAGATCCTCCGTCTGTCCGGACAGAGCCCGGCCCAGGGTGCCCCGGTCGGGTACCACCTGGTGCGTCGCGACGGAACCGTGCTCGACAGCGCGCGCTCCCTGGCGTCCCAGCGCATCCTCGACGGTGAGCTCCTGTCGCTGCGGCCCTTCGCCGAATCTCTGCCCCCGGCGGTCTTCGACGACGTCTCCGACGCCGTTGCTTCCGCCGTCGCACGGGACCGCACCCTCTGGAACGACAGCCTGATGCGCGGTGCCGGGCTCTTCGGCGGGTCCGTCCTGCTGGTACTGCTCGCCTTCGTGCTGTGGACCGCCGACCCCCGGCACGATATGCACGGTCTGCCCGGCATCCTGGCCACCGTCACCGGCGTACTGCTGCTCGCGCTCGCCGGCGTACGGGCACGGGTGTACGACGACCGGGCCTCGTCCGTCGCCCTGGGCATCGGCTCGATGGCGAACGCCGCTGTCGCCGGTGCCGGACTGCTGCCGCTGGCACAGGGGCAGGGCATCGGCAAGCTGCAGTTCCTGCTCGCCTGCGCTGCCGTGCTGATCGCTTCGGTGATCCTGATGATCGTCGCCCCTGGCGGAGACGGTCCCTTCGTCGCGTTCGTCTTCGCCGCCTCCGTCGGCCTGCTGGTGACCTTCGCCGCGATCACGACCAGGATGGAGCCGGCCGAGACCGCCGCGGTGTGCGCCTCGCTCGCCGTGGGAGCCCTTGCCTTCCTGCCCGGCCTCTCCACGCGTTTCGCCCGCCTCCCCATCGGCTTCGAGCCTCCCCGTACGGCCGTCGGCGAATACGGAACCGACCCTGTGCCCCAGGGCCCGGTCGATGCCGAGCGCATCGCGGCGATGGCCCGGCGCGGCCACGAACTGCTGGTCGGCCTGGTCGGTGGCTGCGCGCTGGTGGCTCTGGGTGCCGCGGCGGTTCTCGGCTTCTCCGGCAACGTGTGGGGACAGCTGCTCGCTCTCGCCACCGGCATCGCCATGCTGATGCGCGCGCACCTCTTCCGCTACAGCGCCCAGGTCGGCTGCGCCCTGGCGGCGGGCCTCGGCGCACTGACGCTGCTCGGTCTCGGGCTGTGCCTCAACCCCCCGAGGGGGTTGATGGCCGATGCCCTGAAGGGCGACGCCACGGCGCTCGACATCCGTACGGTCTGGCTCACCGCCGCGGTCGCCGGGCTCGCCGCGGTGATCACTGCCATCGGGCTGATCGTGCCGCGCAAGGGCGTCACGCCCTTCTGGGGCCGCTCTCTGGAGATCGCGGAGGCCTTTGTGCTGCTGACGCTCGTACCGCTGTGCCTCGCGGTCTTCGACGTCTACCATTCCATCCGTGCGATGACCTCCTGACACACTGGTACGCTGTGTTACGGCCGTTTGTGTACGCGACCTCCGGAGCTTCTTCACGAACTCTGCGGTCTGCGCTCATCGGACCTTCGCCTCCGAGTCACGGAAGCTCCCCTGAGATCAAGACCAGGGGCACTCGTGGGCGCATCGAACATCAAAGAGGAGTACCGAGTGTCTCTCGACGCCGCTACGAAGAAGCAGATCATGACCGAGTTCGGCACCAAGGAGGGCGACACCGGCTCCCCCGAGGTTCAGGTCGCGATGCTCTCCCGCCGCATCTCGGACCTGACCGAGCACCTCAAGACGCACAAGCACGACCACCACTCCCGCCGTGGTCTGCTGATCCTGGTGGGCCAGCGCCGCCGTCTGCTGCAGTACCTGGCCAAGAAGGACATCCAGCGCTTCCGTGCCCTGGTCGACCGCCTCGGCATCCGCCGTGGTGCGGCCGGCGGTGCCAAGTAAAGACGTCGTGAAGGGAGCGGTTCCCACTCATGGGGGGCCGCTCCCTTTGCTGTACGTGCGCTACATACCGGACGGCATTTAGTCTGGTCGCACAGAGCAACACTGAACGAGCGAGAAGCCGCCTCCCCGCCGCCGGTCCTCGGTAGTGGCCCCCGGACAACAACCCCCGGGTGCTTCGATCGAAGACCGGCCCGCAGAACGAGAGCTTCTCCGCCACCGTCCTCCGCCACACGGGCGAGGGGACGAAGACGAGGAGAAAACGCTAGTGGAGAACGAGACCCACTACGCCGAGGCCGTTATCGACAACGGAACCTTCGGCACCCGCACCATCCGCTTCGAGACGGGCCGCCTGGCCAAGCAGGCCGCCGGTTCCGCCGTGGCGTACCTGGACGACGACACCATGGTGCTGTCGGCCACCACCGCTTCCAAGAAGCCCAAGGACCAGCTCGACTTCTTCCCCCTGACGGTGGACGTCGAGGAGCGGATGTACGCAGCCGGCAAGATCCCCGGCTCCTTCTTCCGTCGTGAGGGCCGGCCCTCCGAGGACGCGATCCTCACCTGCCGCCTGATCGACCGCCCGCTGCGCCCCTCCTTCCGGAAGGGCCTGCGCAACGAGATCCAGATCGTCGAGACGATCATGGCGCTCAACCCCGACCACCTGTACGACGTGGTCGCGATCAACGCCGCCTCCTGCTCCACGCAGCTGGCCGGCCTGCCCTTCTCCGGCCCGATCGGCGGCACCCGTGTCGCCCTGATCAAGGGCCAGTGGGTCGCCTTCCCGACGCACACCGAGCTCGAGGACGCCGTCTTCGACATGGTGGTCGCCGGTCGCGTCCTCGAGGACGGCGACGTCGCGATCATGATGGTCGAGGCCGAGGCCACCGAGAAGACCATCCAGCTCGTCAAGGACGGCGCCGAGGCTCCCACCGAGGAGATCGTCGCCGCCGGCCTCGAGGCCGCGAAGCCCTTCATCAAGGCGCTGTGCAAGGCCCAGTCGGACCTCGCCGCCAAGGCTGCCAAGCCCACCGGCGAGTTCCCGGTCTTCCTCGAGTACCAGGACGACGTCCTGGAGGCGCTGACCGCCGCCGTCAAGGGCGAGCTCACGCAGGCGCTCACCATCGCCGGCAAGCAGGAGCGCGAGACCGAGCTCGACCGCATCAAGGAGATCGCCGCCGAGAAGCTGCTCCCGCAGTTCGAGGGTCGCGAGAAGGAGATCTCCGGTGCCTACCGCGCGCTGACCAAGAAGCTGGTCCGCGAGCGCGTCATCAAGGACAAGGTCCGCATCGACGGCCGTGGCGTCACGGACATCCGTACGCTCGCCGCCGAGGTCGAGGCCATCCCGCGCGTGCACGGCTCGGCGCTGTTCGAGCGTGGCGAGACCCAGATCCTGGGCGTCACCACCCTGAACATGCTCCGGATGGAGCAGCAGCTGGACACCCTTTCCCCGGTGACCCGCAAGCGCTACATGCACAACTACAACTTCCCGCCGTACTCCGTCGGTGAGACCGGCCGCGTCGGTTCGCCGAAGCGCCGCGAGATCGGCCACGGTGCGCTCGCCGAGCGCGCCATCGTGCCGGTGCTGCCGACGCGCGAGGAGTTCCCGTACGCGATCCGTCAGGTCTCCGAGGCGCTGGGCTCCAACGGCTCGACGTCCATGGGCTCGGTCTGCGCCTCCACCATGTCGCTGCTGAACGCCGGTGTGCCGCTCAAGGCCCCCGTCGCCGGTATCGCCATGGGTCTGATCTCCGAGGAGATCGACGGCCAGACGCACTACGTCGCCCTCACCGACATCCTCGGTGCGGAGGACGCCTTCGGTGACATGGACTTCAAGGTCGCCGGTACCAAGACCTTCGTCACCGCGCTCCAGCTCGACACCAAGCTCGACGGCATCCCCGCCTCGGTCCTGGCCGCCGCGCTGAAGCAGGCCCGCGACGCCCGCCTCCACATCCTCGATGTGATGAACGAGGCCATCGACGTCCCGGACGAGATGTCCCCGAACGCCCCGCGGATCATCACCGTCAAGATCCCGGTGGACAAGATCGGTGAGGTCATCGGCCCCAAGGGCAAGATGATCAACCAGATCCAGGAGGACACCGGCGCCGACATCACGATCGAGGACGACGGCACCATCTACATCGGTGCCCAGCAGGGCTCGCAGGCCGAGGCCGCCCGCGCCACGATCAACTCGATCGCCAACCCGACGATGCCGGAGGTCGGCGAGCGCTACCTGGGTACGGTCGTCAAGACCACCACCTTCGGTGCCTTCGTCTCCCTGATGCCCGGCAAGGACGGTCTGCTGCACATCTCGCAGATCCGCAAGCTCGCCGGTGGCAAGCGCGTGGAGAACGTCGAGGACGTGCTCGCGGTCGGCTCCAAGGTCCAGGTCGAGATCGCCGAGATCGACTCCCGCGGCAAGCTCTCCCTCATCCCTGTGATCGAGGGCGAAACCGAGTCCGACAGCGGCTCCGAGAAGAAGGACGACACCGACAAGTGACGTCCCGTAGTTCCGCGACGACGGCCCGCACCTCTTCGGAGGCGCGGGCCGTCGCCCGTACCCAAACGCTTCTCAAGGGCGAGAACGGCATCGGCACGGTCCGCCGCACCGTTCTCCCCGGCGGCCTGCGGGTCGTCACCGAGACCCTGCCCTCCGTACGCTCCGCCACCTTCGGGATCTGGGCGAACGTCGGCTCCCGAGACGAGACGCCGTCCCTCAACGGCGCCACGCACTACCTCGAGCACCTCCTCTTCAAGGGCACGCACAAGCGGTCCGCCCTCGACATCTCCTCGGCGATCGACGCGGTCGGCGGCGAGATGAACGCCTTCACGGCGAAGGAGTACACCTGCTACTACGCACGGGTGCTCGACACCGATCTGCCGCTGGCCATCGACGTGGTCTGCGACATGCTCACCGGCTCGCTGATCCTGCAGGACGACGTCGACTCCGAGCGCGGTGTCATCCTCGAAGAGATCGCGATGACCGAGGACGACCCGGGTGACTGCGTGCACGATCTGTTCGCGCACACCATGCTCGGCGACACCCCCCTCGGCCGCCCGGTCCTCGGCACCGTCGACACCGTCAACGCGCTCGACGCCGACCGGATCCGCCGCTTCTACAAGAAGCACTACGACCCGACGCACCTGGTCGTCGCCGCCGCGGGCAACGTCGACCACGCCACGGTCGTACGCCAGGTCCGCAAGGCCTTCGAGAAGGCCGGCGCCCTCTCCCGTACGGACGCGGTCCCGACCGCTCCCCGCGACGGACACCGCTCCCTGCGCACCGCGGGACGCGTCGAGCTGCTGAACCGCAAGACCGAACAGGCCCATGTGGTCCTCGGCATGCCGGGCCTGGCCCGCACCGACGAGCGCCGCTGGGCGCTCGGCGTACTCAACACCGCACTCGGCGGCGGCATGTCGTCGCGCCTCTTCCAGGAGGTACGGGAGAAGCGCGGCCTCGCCTACAGCGTGTACTCGTACACCTCGGGCTTCGCCGACACCGGCCTCTTCGGCGTCTACGCCGGCTGCCGCCCGAGCCAGGTCCACGACGTCCTCAAGATCTGCCGCGACGAGCTCGACCGGGTCGCGTCGGACGGTCTGTCGGACGAGGAGATCGGCCGCGCCATCGGCCAGCTCTCCGGCTCGACCGTGCTGGGCCTCGAGGACACGGGCGCCCTGATGAACCGCATCGGCAAGAGCGAGCTGTGCTGGGGCGAGCAGATGTCGGTCGACGACATGCTCGCGCGGATAGCCGCGGTCACCCCGGACGACGTACGCGCGGTGGCCGGCGAGGTCCTGGGACAGCGTCCCTCGCTGTCGGTGATCGGCCCGCTCAAGGACAAGCAGGCGGACCGCCTCCACGAAGCGGTCTCCTAACCGTAAGGAAGAGCAATGAGCAAGCTGCGCGTGGCCGTTCTCGGCGCAAAGGGCCGCATCGGCTCGGAAGCGGTACGAGCCGTCGAGGCCGCCGACGACATGGAACTGGTCGCGGCACTCGGCCGGGGCGACAAGCTGGAGGTCCTGGTGGACTCCGGCGCCCAGGTCGTGGTCGAGCTGACTACCCCGGCCTCGGTGATGGGCAATCTCGACTTCTGCGTACGCCACGGCATTCACGCGGTGGTCGGCACCACCGGCTGGACCGACGAACGCCTCGCGCAGCTGAACACCTCGCTCGCCGCGTCCCCGCAGACCGGCGTGCTCATCGCGCCGAACTTCTCCATCGGAGCAGTCCTGACCATGAAGTTCGCGCAGCAGGCGGCGCGTTACTTCGAGTCTGTCGAGGTCGTTGAGCTGCACCACCCGAACAAGGCCGACGCCCCCAGCGGCACCGCCACCCGCACCGCCCAGCTCATCGCGGCGGCCCGCGCCGAGGCGGGCTGCCCCCCGCAGCCCGACGCGACCGTGACCGCGCTGGACGGCGCCCGGGGCGCCGACGTCGACGGCGTTCCCGTGCACGCCATCCGGCTGCGCGGCCTCCTCGCCCACCAGGAAGTCCTGCTCGGCGGCGAGGGCGAGACGCTGACGATCAGGCACGACTCCCTGCACCACAGCAGCTTCATGCCGGGCATCCTGCTCGGCGCCCGCCGTGTGGTGTCCACTCCAGGTCTCACGTTCGGCCTGGAACACTTCCTCGACCTCGGCTGACGGCCATGGGTGGAAAGATCACGTACTTCTTCCTCGCCACCGTGCTGGTCATCGTCTTCGGCGTGGTGGCGCTGGAGGGCGTGCTTCTCATGCTGACCGGGGAGCCGGCCGCCATGGGGATGGGCGCGGTGGCCTTCCTGCTGCCGTTCGTCGGCGCCTGGTTCCTCTGGCACACCACACGCTTCGCGCGCAATGCGCATCGGCTCGCGCGCGAGCTGGAGGCCGAAGGCGGCCTGCCGGCCGACGAGTCGAAGCGTACGGCCGGCGGGCGCATCGACCGCGACACGGCCGACGCACTCTTCGCCGAACGCCGCGCCGAGACCGAGGGTTCACCGAACGACTGGCGCTGCTGGTTCCGTCTCGCCATCGCCTACCACGACGCCCGGGACACCCCGCGCGCCCGCAAGGCTATGCAGCGCGCGATCACCCTGCACGACGGCGGAACAAGCCCCTCCGGCGCAAGAATCAGCCCCGCCGGCGATTGATGCCCGGGGCGTGGGGGCGGCCCTGGGGGCGGAGTACCCCGTGTCACGCCCCGCGGTACTCCGACCCCCACGCCTCCACCGTGTCCGCCGCCCGGTCGAACGCCTCCGCGCGCGACAGGAAGTCCGCGTTGTGGTCGGTGAGCAGAGGGAGCGGCTCGTCACCCTGTCGTACGACGACGAGCGCCTGCCCCTGCACCGTGCGCGGCAGACCGAGCCAGCGCACCGGCTGCTGCACCGTGCGTACCGCGGAGGCGCGGTTCCACGGCACAGTGGTGGTGGAGAAGAAGGCCACGCGCCGCACTCCGTGCCGGCTGACCCAGACGCCCGCGCGCAGCAGCCGCAGGGCAGAGACGATGAGCGCGAGCCCCAGGCCCAGGCACACCCCCGCGCCCGGCAGCGCACCCGCGAACGCGATGATCATCGCCGCGAGGAGCACGAACGAGGCGAGCAGCAGCAACACCGCCGCCGAAGCGACCCGCCAGGGGCCGGGACGGTACGGACGCCGCCAGTGGTCGTGATCGTCGAAGGGCAGCGCGACATCGTGCGCGGTCGTGCCAAATGCACGGTCGGCTGTCAGGAAGGGCAGGGGCACGACTGATCCTCACTCACCAGCACACTCGATTGGGCTGTGGCTGGTGAGGCTACCGAGGCGGTCACTGACCGACCACCCCAGGGGGCTGTACGAGTCAGCGCCCGTCGGACGCCTCGGGCTGCTGCGAATGGCCCGGCGCCCGGCCGGTTTCCAGCGCGGGAAGCCCCAGGAGCAGCGAGCCGACCAGTCCGGATACGACGGTCAGCCCGATCAGCGTATGGCCCATGAGCTGCGACTTGCTGGGGCGTTCGCGGGGCGGGGGAGTGACGTTACTGCGGAAGCGGTCGGCCTCGGCGACGAATGAAAACGGGACGGCCTCTCGCCGGCGGAACATCAGGGACTCTCCTGGAATCGTGTGCGGGACGGTGCTACTGGTACAGACGAGCGCCAGGCCGAATCGGTGCCCGATTTCGCCGAATTGGCTGACGATTGTCAGCACGAGGAGTGGTCTAGAGTGGTCGCCGCCCGAGCGTAGCCATTGGAAGGACCCTGTCGGTGACCGACACCCCCGCCGAGACCGCCCAGCCCAGTTTCCGCAGCGATGTCACCGTTGAACTGGTGAAGCACACCGCCGGCGACTCCGATGTGCTGTGGGCCGCCCGCGTCTCCACCGCGGGCGAGCAGTCTCTCGAGGAGCTCTCGAAGGATCCGGAGCGCTCCAAGGGGCTCATCAACTACCTGATGCGGGACCGCCACGGCAGCCCCTTCGAGCACAACTCGATGACCTTCTTCATCAGCGCCCCGATCTTCGTCTTCCGCGAGTTCATGAGGCACCGCGTGGGCTGGTCGTACAACGAGGAGTCCGGCCGCTACCGCGAGCTTCAGCCGGTCTTCTACGTCCCGGGTGCGGACCGCAAGCTGGTCCAGCAGGGCCGCCCGGGCAAGTACGTCTTCGTCGACGGCACAGCTGAGCAGCAGAAGCTCGTGACGGAAGCCATGGAGGTCTCGTACCGCCGGTCGTACGAGACCTACCAGGAGATGCTGGCCGCGGGCGTCGCCCGCGAGGTGGCTCGCGCCGTCCTCCCCGTTGGCCTGTTCTCGTCCATGTACGCGACCTGCAACGCCCGCTCGCTGATGCACTTCCTCGGTCTGCGCACCCAGCACGAGGAGGCGAGCGTCCCGTCCTTCCCGCAGCGGGAGATCGAGATGGTCGGCGAAAAGATGGAAAAGCACTGGGCGCAGCTGATGCCGCTCACGTATGCCGCCTTCAATGCCAACGGTCGCGTCGCCCCGTAGGGCACAGATGTACGGACCGGTCGGAGAAGTGTCCGTATTGCGGCGTTTCGAGAAGTTCATCTAGGCTGATCAAACGGACCCGGCACTGCTTGAACCCCCGAGCAGGCAGTGCCGGGTCCTCATGCCACGTTGTACGTCACGTCCCCCGAGGGGACACTGCGTGCTGAGCAGCGAGTAGCGTGTTACCCATGGCTCCGATCTCCACTCCGCAGACCCCCTTCGGGCGGGTCCTCACCGCCATGGTCACGCCCTTCACGGCGGACGGCGCACTCGACCTCGCCGGCGCCCAGCGGCTGGCCACCCATCTGGTGGACGCAGGCAACGACGGCCTGATCATCAACGGCACCACCGGTGAGTCGCCGACCACCAGCGACGCGGAGAAAGACCAGCTCGTACGGGCCGTACTGGAAGTGGTCGGAGACCGGGCCCACGTCGTTGCCGGCATCGGCACCAACGACACCCGTCACAGCATCGAACTCGCCCGCACCGCCGAACGCTCCGGCGCGCACGGCCTGCTCGCCGTGACGCCGTACTACAACAAGCCCCCACAGGAGGGCCTGTTCCGTCACTTCTCGGCCATCGCCGACGCGACGGAACTGCCCGTGATGCTGTACGACATCCCAGGCCGCAGCGGCGTCCCGATCGACACCGAGACGCTGGTCCGCCTCGCCGACCACCCGCGCATCGTGGCCAACAAGGACGCCAAGGGCGACCTCGGCCGCGCCAGCTGGGCCATCGCCCGCAGCGGACTCGCCTGGTACTCCGGCGATGACATGCTCAACCTGCCGCTGCTCTCGGTCGGCGCAATCGGCTTCGTCTCCGTCGTCGGCCATGTCGTCACCCCGGAGCTCCGCGCCCTCCTCGACGCCCACCTCAACGGTGACGTCCAGAAGGCCACCGAGATTCACCAGCGGCTGCTCCCGGTCTTCACCGGGATGTTCCGTACGCAGGGCGTCATCACCACCAAGGCGGCGCTGAGCCTCCAGGGCCTCCCGGCCGGACCGCTCAGGCTCCCCCTGGTGGAGCTCTCTCCGGAAGAAACCGCCCAGCTCAAGATCGACCTCGCGGCCGGTGGGGTACAGCTCTAAACACAGACTTCACAACTGAATACGAGAAGAACACCGACCGAGACGGTCGGACCAAGACAACTGCAAGTGCACAAATGTCATGTACGCCACGTGCCCCAGCGGTATGTGGCGTGCGTGGTGAGGAGAGTCTTTTGAGTCATCCGCATCCTGAACTTGGCGCCCCGCCGAAGCTGCCCAAGGGCGGCCTGCGCATCACCCCGCTCGGCGGTCTCGGCGAGATCGGCCGCAATATGACGGTCTTCGAGTACGAGGGCCGGCTGCTGATCGTCGACTGCGGTGTGCTCTTCCCTGAGGAGGAGCAGCCCGGAATCGACCTGATCCTGCCGGACTTCACGACCATTCGGGACCGCCTCGACGACGTCGAGGGCATTGTGCTCACGCACGGCCACGAGGACCACATCGGCGGCGTCCCCTATCTGCTCCGGCTCAAGCCGGACATCCCGCTCATCGGCTCCAAGCTGACCCTCGCCCTGATCGAGGCAAAGCTTCAGGAGCACCGCATCCGCCCGTACACCCTCGAGGTGACGGAGGGACATCGCGAGCGCATCGGCCCGTTCGACTGCGAGTTCATCGCGGTCAACCACTCCATCCCGGACGCCCTGGCCGTCGCCATCCGCACCCCTGCGGGCATGGCCGTCCACACTGGCGACTTCAAGATGGACCAGCTCCCGCTGGACGGCCGGCTCACCGACCTGCATGCCTTCGCGCGGCTCAGCGAGGAGGGCATCGACATTCTCCTCTCCGACTCGACGAACGCCGAGGTCCCGGGCTTCGTTCCGCCGGAGAAGGACATCTCCAATGTCCTGCGCACGGTCTTCGCGAACGCCCAGAAGCGCATCATCGTGGCGAGCTTCGCAAGTCACGTGCACCGCATCCAGCAGATCCTGGACGCCGCCCACGAGTACGGCCGCAGGGTCGCCTTCGTCGGCCGCTCGATGGTCCGCAACATGGGCATCGCCCGCGACCTCGGCTATCTGAAGGTTCCGGCCGGCCTGGTCGTCGACGTCAAGACGCTCGATGACCTCCCTGACCACGAGATCGTGCTCGTCTGCACCGGCTCGCAGGGCGAGCCGATGGCG
Organism: Streptomyces lunaelactis; assembly: GCF_003054555.1. NCBI lineage: Bacteria > Bacillati > Actinomycetota > Actinomycetes > Kitasatosporales > Streptomycetaceae > Streptomyces > Streptomyces lunaelactis. Next base: position 6,296,058 of record NZ_CP026304.1, read on the forward strand.
GCGCTCTCCCGGATGGCCAACCGGGACCACCAGATCCGGATCGTCCAGGGCGACACGGTCATCCTGGCCTCGTCCCTCATCCCGGGTAACGAGAACGCGGTCTACCGCGTGATCAACGGCCTGACCAGGTGGGGCGCGAACGTCGTCCACAAGGGCAACGCCAAGGTCCATGTCTCGGGCCACGCCTCGGCCGGCGAGCTCCTGTACTTCTACAACATCTGCAAGCCGAAGAACCTGATGCCGGTCCACGGCGAATGGCGCCACCTCCGCGCCAACGCCGAACTCGGTGCCCTGACGGGCGTCCCGAAGGACCGCATCGTCATCGCCGAGGACGGCGTCGTCGTCGACCTGGTCGACGGCAAGGCCAGGATCGTCGGCAAGGTCCAGGCCGGCTATGTGTACGTCGACGGCCTCTCGGTCGGCGATGTCACCGAGACCTCCCTCAAGGACCGCCGCATCCTCGGCGACGAGGGCATCATCTCGGTCTTCATCGTGGTCGACAGCTCCAGCGGCAAGATCGTCGGCGGCCCGCACATCCAGGCCAGGGGCTCCGGTATCGACGACTCGGTGTTCAGCGCCGTCGTTCCCAAGATCGAAGAGGCCATCAACAAGTCCGCCCAGGACGGCGTCATGGAACCCCACCAGCTGCAGCAACTCGTCCGCCGTTCGGTGGGCAAGTGGGTCTCCGACACCTACCGTCGGCGCCCGATGATCCTCCCCGTCGTCGTCGAGGTCTGACGCACGACCTTGGAGCGGGGCCCCCGATTTGCATCGGGGCGCCCCGCTCCAGTACCTTTACATCTCCGCCTGAACGGGACCCCGGCGCACTCGTGCGCTCGGAACAGTTCCCGAACGGGGCGGGAATTCCGACTCAGAATCTCTGATAAAGTCGGGTCAGCCGAAAGGCAAAAGGCTCCCAACGGCCACTGGATTCGAATTCCTCACCGGAAACGGAACGGAAAAAGAATCTGGTAAGGTTGGAAACACGAAGGGAAGCGCCCGGAGGAAAGCCCGAGAGGGTGAGTACGAAGGAAGCGTCCGTTCCTTGAGAACTCAACAGCGTGCCAAAAGTCAACGCCAGATTGACAACCCCGGCCCACTTCGGTGGGTTGAGGTTCCTTTGAAAGTCCTACTGGCCCTTGTGGCGGGTAGGCAATGACACAGCGAGGACGCTGTGAACGGTCGCTCTTATTCCGAGTCGACTGTTCCGCTCTAAGTGGTGTTCATCCCGATTACGGGAAAACATTCATGGAGAGTTTGATCCTGGCTCAGGACGAACGCTGGCGGCGTGCTTAACACATGCAAGTCGAACGATGAAGCCCTTCGGGGTGGATTAGTGGCGAACGGGTGAGTAACACGTGGGCAATCTGCCCTTCACTCTGGGACAAGCCCTGGAAACGGGGTCTAATACCGGATAATACTTCTTCCCGCATGGGAAGAGGTTGAAAGCTCCGGCGGTGAAGGATGAGCCCGCGGCCTATCAGCTTGTTGGTGGGGTGATGGCCCACCAAGGCGACGACGGGTAGCCGGCCTGAGAGGGCGACCGGCCACACTGGGACTGAGACACGGCCCAGACTCCTACGGGAGGCAGCAGTGGGGAATATTGCACAATGGGCGAAAGCCTGATGCAGCGACGCCGCGTGAGGGATGACGGCCTTCGGGTTGTAAACCTCTTTCAGCAGGGAAGAAGCGAAAGTGACGGTACCTGCAGAAGAAGCGCCGGCTAACTACGTGCCAGCAGCCGCGGTAATACGTAGGGCGCAAGCGTTGTCCGGAATTATTGGGCGTAAAGAGCTCGTAGGCGGCTTGTCACGTCGGATGTGAAAGCCCGGGGCTTAACCCCGGGTCTGCATTCGATACGGGCTAGCTAGAGTGTGGTAGGGGAGATCGGAATTCCTGGTGTAGCGGTGAAATGCGCAGATATCAGGAGGAACACCGGTGGCGAAGGCGGATCTCTGGGCCATTACTGACGCTGAGGAGCGAAAGCGTGGGGAGCGAACAGGATTAGATACCCTGGTAGTCCACGCCGTAAACGTTGGGAACTAGGTGTTGGCGACATTCCACGTCGTCGGTGCCGCAGCTAACGCATTAAGTTCCCCGCCTGGGGAGTACGGCCGCAAGGCTAAAACTCAAAGGAATTGACGGGGGCCCGCACAAGCAGCGGAGCATGTGGCTTAATTCGACGCAACGCGAAGAACCTTACCAAGGCTTGACATATACCGGAAAGCATCAGAGATGGTGCCCCCCTTGTGGTCGGTATACAGGTGGTGCATGGCTGTCGTCAGCTCGTGTCGTGAGATGTTGGGTTAAGTCCCGCAACGAGCGCAACCCTTGTTCTGTGTTGCCAGCATGCCCTTCGGGGTGATGGGGACTCACAGGAGACTGCCGGGGTCAACTCGGAGGAAGGTGGGGACGACGTCAAGTCATCATGCCCCTTATGTCTTGGGCTGCACACGTGCTACAATGGCCGGTACAATGAGCTGCGATGCCGTGAGGCGGAGCGAATCTCAAAAAGCCGGTCTCAGTTCGGATTGGGGTCTGCAACTCGACCCCATGAAGTCGGAGTTGCTAGTAATCGCAGATCAGCATTGCTGCGGTGAATACGTTCCCGGGCCTTGTACACACCGCCCGTCACGTCACGAAAGTCGGTAACACCCGAAGCCGGTGGCCCAACCCCTTGTGGGAGGAGCTGTCGAAGGTGGGACTGGCGATTGGGACGAAGTCGTAAGGTAGCCGTACCGGAAGGTGCGGCTGGATCACCTCCTTTCTAAGGAGCACTTCTTACCGAGCCTGCTCGGTCAGAGGCCAGAACACCGGCGAATGTCCGGTGCTGGTTGCTCATGGGTGGAACGTTGACTATTCGGCACGTTTGGTTTGGGACTGTCAGTACTGCTTCGGCGTGGAACACAGGATCTGGATTGGACGTGCCGGGCGCGCTGTTGGGTATCTGAGGGTGCGGACTGAAAAGTCTGAACCTTCGCGATGCCGGCCCCAGTGAACTCGCCTGTGAGGGCGGGGTGATGGGTGGCTGGTCGTTGCTTGAGAACTGCACAGTGGACGCGAGCATCTGTGGCCAAGTTTTTAAGGGCGCACGGTGGATGCCTTGGCACCAGGAACCGATGAAGGACGTGGGAGGCCACGATAGTCCCCGGGGAGCCGTCAACCAGGCTTTGATCCGGGGGTTTCCGAATGGGGAAACCCGGCAGTCGTCATGGGCTGTCACCCGCTGCTGAACACATAGGCAGTGTGGAGGGAACGAGGGGAAGTGAAACATCTCAGTACCCTCAGGAAGAGAAAACAACCGTGATTCCGGGAGTAGTGGCGAGCGAAACCGGATGAGGCCAAACCGTATGCGTGTGATACCCGGCAGGGGTTGCGCATACGGGGTTGTGGGATTGCACTTCAACAGTCTGCCGGCTGTTGGGCAAGTCAGAAACCGTTGATGTAGGCGAAGGACATGCGAAAGGTCCGGCGTAGAGGGTAAGACCCCCGTAGCTGAAACATCAACGGCTTGCTTGTGCGACACCCAAGTAGCACGGGGCCCGAGAAATCCCGTGTGAATCTGGCGGGACCACCGTTAAGCCTAAATATTCCTGGTGACCGATAGCGGATAGTACCGTGAGGGAATGGTGAAAGTACCGCGGGAGCGGAGTGAAATAGTACCTGAAACCGTGTGCCTACAAGCCGTGGGAGCGTCGCTCATTGAGTTTACTCAATGGGTCGTGACTGCGTGCCTTTTGAAGAATGAGCCTGCGAGTTAGCGGTGTGTAGCGAGGTTAACCCGTGTGGGGAAGCCGTAGCGAAAGCGAGTCCGAACAGGGCGATTGAGTTGCACGCTCTAGACCCGAAGCGGAGTGATCTAGCCATGGGCAGGTTGAAGCGGAGGTAAGACTTCGTGGAGGACCGAACCCACCAGGGTTGAAAACCTGGGGGATGACCTGTGGTTAGGGGTGAAAGGCCAATCAAACTCCGTGATAGCTGGTTCTCCCCGAAATGCATTTAGGTGCAGCGTCGTGTGTTTCTTGCCGGAGGTAGAGCACTGGATAGGCGATGGGCCCTACCGGGTTACTGACCTTAGCCAAACTCCGAATGCCGGTAAGTGAGAGCACGGCAGTGAGACTGTGGGGGATAAGCTCCATGGTCGAGAGGGAAACAGCCCAGAGCATCGACTAAGGCCCCTAAGCGTACGCTAAGTGGGAAAGGATGTGGAGTCGCAGAGACAACCAGGAGGTTGGCTTAGAAGCAGCCACCCTTGAAAGAGTGCGTAATAGCTCACTGGTCAAGTGATTCCGCGCCGACAATGTAGCGGGGCTCAAGCGTACCGCCGAAGTCGTGTCATTTCAGCATATAGGGCCAACGCCCGCTGGGATGGGTAGGGGAGCGTCGTGTGCCGGGTGAAGCCGCGCCGGAAGGCAGTGGTGGACGGTACACGAGTGAGAATGCAGGCATGAGTAGCGATACACGTGAGAAACGTGCGCCGATTGACTAAGGGTTCCTGGGTCAAGCTGATCTGCCCAGGGTAAGTCGGGACCTAAGGCGAGGCCGACAGGCGTAGTCGATGGACAACCGGTTGATATTCCGGTACCCGCTTTGAAACGCCCAATACTGAATCCTCTAATGCTAAGGCCGTGAAGCCGCCCTGATCTCTTCGGAGTTGAGGGGAGTGGTGGAGCCGCCGGCCCAAGGTGGTAGTAGGTAAGCGATGGGGTGACGCAGGAAGGTAGTCCAGCCCGGGCGGTGGTTGTCCGGGTGGGTGTAGGCCGTGTGGCAGGTAAATCCGTCACACATTAAGGCTGAGACCTGATGCCGAGCCGATTGTGGTGAAGTGGATGATCCTATGCTGTCGAGAAAAGCCTCTAGCGAGTTTCATGGCGGCCCGTACCCTAAACCGACTCAGGTGGTCAGGTAGAGAATACCGAGGCGTTCGGGTGAACTATGGTTAAGGAACTCGGCAAAATGCCCCCGTAACTTCGGGAGAAGGGGGGCCATCACTGGTGAGAGGACTTGCTCCTTGAGCTGGGGGTGGCCGCAGAGACCAGCGAGAAGCGACTGTTTACTAAAAACACAGGTCCGTGCGAAGCCGTAAGGCGATGTATACGGACTGACGCCTGCCCGGTGCTGGAACGTTAAGGGGACCGGTTAGTGCGCTTTCGGGCGTGCGAAGCTGAGAACTTAAGCGCCAGTAAACGGCGGTGGTAACTATAACCATCCTAAGGTAGCGAAATTCCTTGTCGGGTAAGTTCCGACCTGCACGAATGGCGTAACGACTTCTCGACTGTCTCAACCATAGGCCCGGTGAAATTGCACTACGAGTAAAGATGCTCGTTTCGCGCAGCAGGACGGAAAGACCCCGGGACCTTTACTACAGTTTGATATTGGTGTTCGGTTCGGCTTGTGTAGGATAGGTGGGAGACTTTGAAGCGGCCACGCCAGTGGTTGTGGAGTCGCCGTTGAAATACCACTCTGGTCGTGCTGGATGTCTAACCTGGGTCCGTGATCCGGATCAGGGACAGTGTCTGATGGGTAGTTTAACTGGGGCGGTTGCCTCCTAAAGAGTAACGGAGGCGCCCAAAGGTTCCCTCAGCCTGGTTGGCAATCAGGTGTTGAGTGTAAGTGCACAAGGGAGCTTGACTGTGAGACCGACGGGTCGAGCAGGGACGAAAGTCGGGACTAGTGATCCGGCGGTGGCTTGTGGAAGCGCCGTCGCTCAACGGATAAAGGTACCCGGGATAACAGGCTGATCTTCCCCAAGAGTCCATATCGACGGGATGGTTTGGCACCTCGATGTCGGCTCGTCGCATCCTGGGGCTGGAGTCGGTCCCAAGGGTTGGGCTGTTCGCCCATTAAAGCGGTACGCGAGCTGGGTTTAGAACGTCGTGAGACAGTTCGGTCCCTATCCGCTGCGCGCGCAGGAGTCTTGAGAAGGGCTGTCCCTAGTACGAGAGGACCGGGACGGACGAACCTCTGGTGTGCCAGTTGTCCTGCCAAGGGCATGGCTGGTTGGCTACGTTCGGAAAGGATAACCGCTGAAAGCATCTAAGCGGGAAGCCTGCTTCGAGATGAGGACTCCCACCTCCTAGAGAGGGTAAGGCTCCCAGTAGACGACTGGGTTGATAGGCCGGATATGGAAGCACCGCAAGGTGTGGAGTTGACCGGTACTAATAGGCCGAGGGCTTGTCCTCAGTTGCTCGCGTCCACTGTGTCAGTTCTGAAGTAACGAACTGTCGAACCGCCTCATAGGTCACATGAGGCCGGGTTCCGGATCGATATTTTCATAGAGTTTCGGTGGTCATAGCGTTAGGGAAACGCCCGGTTACATTCCGAACCCGGAAGCTAAGCCTTTCAGCGCCGATGGTACTGCAGGGGGGACCCTGTGGGAGAGTAGGACACCGCCGAACAATTATTAGCCTCAATCCCTGGACCTCGTCCGGGGATTGAGGCATTTTTGCGTTCCCCGGGCACTGCGCCACGGACGGGCGGCCCCGGAGAGTGTTGGTGGGGATGGATGGTTCTGAGCAGCGCTGCGTTCGGGGTATGATCTATCCCGTTGCCGCAGCGCAGCACGCCCCAATAGCTCAGTCGGTAGAGCGTCTCCATGGTAAGGAGAAGGTCTACGGTTCGATTCCGTATTGGGGCTCAGCAATGCAGAAGGCCCCCGCCAAGTGGCGGGGGCCTTCTGCGTTTTGAGGCGCGCTCAGACCTTGTGGGGCTCCGGCAGGCGCATGGCGAGGATGGCCATGTCGTCGGAGGCCGGCTCGGCGGCGAAGCGTTCGACCGCGCGCAGGACGCGGGTGGCGACCGCGCCCGCCGTGAGGCCGGTGCAGGTGGTGAGGACGTCGATCAGGCCGTCGTCGCCCAGCATGCGGGTCCCCTCGCGGCGTTCGGTGACGCCGTCGGTGACGCAGAGCAGGACGTCGCCCGGGTTGAGGGTCACCACCTGTTCGTACAGCTCCAGGTCCTCCATGACGCCGAGGAGCGGCTGCGGTTCCGCGGCAGTTTCTACGCTGCCGTCCTGGCGCAGGCGCAGGGGGAGCGGGTGGCCGGCGCAGACAATCTTGAGGACCGCGCTGCCGTCCTCCTGTGGCCACAACTCGCCGTAAAGGAGCGTCAGGAAGCGGCTGCGGGCGCCCTCGTCGAGGATCGCCGCGTTCAGGCGCTCCAGGACCGCGGGGCCGCCGAAGCCCTCGCGGGCGAGGAGGCGCAGTGCGTGCCGGGCCAGGCCGGTGACGGCCGCGGCTTCCGGGCCCGTACCGCAGACGTCGCCGATGGCGAAGCCGTACGCGCCGTCGCGGATCGGGAAGAGGTCGTAGAAGTCGCCGCCGACTTCGTTGCCTTCGCCGGCCGCGCGGTAGATGACCTCGACCTCGACGCCGGGGATCTGGGGGAGTCCCGGCGGCAGCAGGCTGCGCTGGAGGGACTGGCTGATGGCCATGCGCTCGGAGTACAGACGGGCGTTGTCCAGGGCGAGGGCGGCCCGGCGGGAGAGGTCCTCGGCGAGTTCCAGGATTTCCTGGCGGAAGTGGTCGTCGGTGGGCTTGCCGAGGGTCAGCATGCCGATGACGCGGTTGCGGGCCACAAGGGGGAGTACGACCGTCTCGCCGCCGACCGCTGCCGCTGTGGCGAGGGTGGTGCCGATGCCGGAGGAGACCGGCGGGCTGGAGCCCAGGCCGAGTTCGCGCTTGGAGGTGCGCAGGGCGGCCCGCTGGGCGGCGTTGGCGGGCGCCGTCCACACGCGGGCGCCCGGCGTCGGGACCGGGTCGGGCGGGTCGATCTTGGAGAGGAGGGCCTTGAGGCCGTCGATTCTTTCCTCGTCCTCGTGCAGCACGTAGCTGAGGTAGGGATCCGAGGCCTGGTCGGCGATTGTGTAGACGGCGCACCAGGTGGCGAGGGTGGGGACCGTCATCTGGGCCATCAGCGCCAGTGTCTGGTCCCGGTCGAGCGTTCCGGCGAGCAGGTCGGAGGCTTCGACGAGGAAGGAGAGGGAACCGCGGCGCAGGCGTTCCAGTTCGCCCAGGCGGGCCGATTCGACGGCCAGGGCGATCCGGTCGGCGGCGAACTGGAGGCGCAGGGCTTCCTCGTTGGAGTACCGGCCGGCGGATTCGGCGGCGACTCCGAGAGAGCCAGTGAGGCGGCCCTCGACCTTGAGCGGGACCGTGACGACCGAGCGCATGCCGGTGGCGTTGAGCAGTGGGACGGCGCCGGGGACGGCTGTGAGGTCCTCGTGGACGGCAGGCATGCGGGCGGAGCCGTAGCGGCCGGTGCCGGCTTCCACCGGGACGCGGGCGAAGCGCTGGCGGGCCGACGGGAGGCCGGTGGAGGCCCGTACTTCCAGCTCGGTCTCGTCGTCGGTGGCCAGCAGCAGGAAAGCGGCGTCGCCGTCGAGCATGTCGCGGGCGCGCTCGACGGTGCGCTGGAGAAGGCCGTCGAGGTCGTCGGGGGCGGGGGAGCCGATGAAGACCTCGAACGGGTCGGCGGCGTGGCTGTCGGCGCCCGAGTCGGTGACGGGGGCGCGCTGCGGGGTCTGCAGCACGGCGCGTTCGTCGTCGCGTACGAGCAGACAGACCGTGGAGGGCTCACCGTTGGTGTCCCGTACCCGAAGGTGCGATGCGTAGACGGGGACGACGCGGCCGTCGGTGCCGCGGATGCCGTAGCTGCCTTCCCAGCGGGAGAGCTGGAGCGCCTCGGCGATGCCGGTGCCGATGCCGGGAGTGTGCGGCCAGGCGGCGAAGTCGGTCAGTGGTTTGCCCATGACCTGGTCGGCGGCGTACCCGAAGAGGCGCTCGGCGTCCTCGTTCCAGACGACGATCGCGCCGGTCCGGTCGATCTGGGTGACGGCGACGCGTACGCGCTCGTCGGCGACCGGGAGGAGGGCGACGGGCAGCACAGGGCCGGCCGAGCGGGCGCCCACCGGGCGCTGGGGGAGGTCGAGTTGGAACCACACCTGTTTGTAGGTGGGGGTGTACTCGACGCCCCAGCGGGAGGCGAGGGCGGCGCACAGCAGCAGTCCCCGGCCGTTCTCGCGGTCGGGGCTGCCGAGCGACAGGCCGGTGCCCTGTATGGGGATTTCGCGCTCCGGGTAGCGGTCGGCGACTTCGACCCGTACGGAGTCCTCCGTGCGCAGACAGAGCACATCGGCGGAGGTGCCGGCGTGCACGACGGCATTGGTGACCAGCTCGCTGGTGAGGACCACGGCGTCGTCGACGACATCGGAGTACCCCCACCCCTGCAGGGTGTCGCGGACAAAGGCGCGGGCGGTCGCGACGGACCGCCCGACGGGGTCGAAGCTGGCAGCCGCCCGCGCGGTGATCACAGAACTCCTCGTACGCGTCTCGACGCCCGGCTCTGCCATGATCGGCCTGCCCCTCCCCGTGCCCGGTGGTAGTACTTGCCCCACACCGCCCCCGCCGGGCGGACCGGGGCGGCTGGACAGCCGGATGCCAGGTTACTTACCTTCGCTGTCCGAGCGGATGCCGGTCGCCGCTGTTTCCGCCTACCGGGGGCGGGGACGCTATGCGAAGCTGCCGAACTGTTATGGCCTGGTTCGGCCATGGTGAAACACTGGGCAGGCTTCTTGAGAGAGCCCGGGCAGTACGGTCAACCCCTGCGGGAGGGACACGGTGGAGTCTGACGTGGCGGCGCGTGGCAAGAACACGCGCGCGAAGGGCGGACGGTCCCGGAACAATGGGACGACCGAAGTGGACACAGCGGCCCTGAACAGGCTGCTGGCGGCTCTCGTGTCGATGCGGGACGGGAATTTCCGCCGGCGTCTGACCGTGTCGGGCGACGATGTGATGGCCGAGATCGCGGCCGTCTACAACGAGGTCGCGGACCGTAATCTGCACCTCACGGGCGAGTTGGCGCGCGTACGCAGGATGGTCGGGCGCGAGGGGAAGCTGACCGAGCGGCTGGAGACGGGGGCCTGCGAGGGCTCCTGGGCGTCCGCGATCGATGCCTCGAACGCGCTGGTGGACGATCTGGCGCGGCCGGTGTCCGAGGTGGGGCGGGTGCTCTCGGCGGTCGCCGAGGGCGACCTGGAGCAGCGTATGGAGCTGCGCTCGCACTCCGTGGACGGGGCCGACGGGTCCGTACGGCCGCTGCGGGGCGAATTCCTGAAGGTCGCACGTACGGTCAACAACCTGGTCGACCAGCTGTCGGCGTTCACCGACGAGGTGACGCGGGTGGCACTGGAGGTCGGTACCGAGGGCAAACTCGGTGGCCAGGCACAGGTGCGCGGAATGTCCGGTTCGTGGAAGGACCTCACGGATTCGGTCAACACCATGGCGTACCGACTGACCGCGCAGGTACGTGACATTGCTCTCGTCACCACGGCGGTCGCCAAGGGCGATCTGTCGCGCAAGGTCACCGTCCATGTGGCCGGCGAGATGCTGCAGCTGAAGAACACCGTCAACACGATGGTCGACCAGCTGTCCTCGTTTTCCTCCGAGGTGACCCGGGTGGCCCGGGAGGTGGGCACCGAGGGCGAGCTCGGTGGGCAGGCCGCGGTGCCGGGTGTGGCCGGGGTGTGGAAGGACCTCACCGATTCGGTGAACACCATGGCCGGAAACCTGACCTCGCAGGTGCGCGGGATCGCCGAGGTGACGACGGCCGTCGCGAATGGTGATCTGTCGCAGAAGGTCACGGTGAGCGCGCGTGGAGAGGTGGCGCAGCTCGCCGAGACGATCAACCAGATGACCGAGACGCTGCGTACGTTCGCGGACGAGGTCACGCGTGTGGCGAGCGAGGTCGGGGCCGAGGGTCTGCTCGGCGGTCAGGCGCAGGTGCCGGGCGCCGCGGGGACCTGGAAGGACCTCACGGACTCGGTGAACACCGTCTTCCGGAACCTGACCACCCAGGTGCGGGACATCGCGCAGGTGACGACGGCCGTCGCGAACGGTGATCTGTCGCAGAAGGTCACGGTCGATGTCGCGGGCGAGATGCTGGAGCTGAAGAACACCGTCAACACGATGGTGGACCAGCTGCAGTCCTTCGGTTCCGAGGTGACCCGGGTGGCCCGGGAGGTCGGCGTCGAGGGCCGCCTCGGCGGTCAGGCGGAGGTGCCCGGCGCGGCCGGGACGTGGAAGGACCTCACGGACTCGGTGAACACCGCGTTCCGTAACCTCACCGGTCAGGTGCGGGACATCGCGCAGGTGACGACGGCGGTCGCCAATGGTGATCTGTCGCAGAAGGTCACGGTCGATGTCGCGGGCGAGATGCTGGAGCTGAAGAACACCGTCAACACGATGGTGGCGCAGCTCTCCTCGTTCGCCGATCAGGTCACGCGGATGGCGCGGGACGTGGGTACGGAGGGCCGTCTCGGTGGCCAGGCGCGTGTCGACGGCGTCAGCGGTACGTGGAAGGAACTCACCGACTCCGTCAACTTCATGGCGGGGAATCTGACCTCGCAGGTGCGGCAGATCGCGCAGGTGACGACTGCCGTTGCCCGCGGTGATCTGTCGCAGAAGATCGACGTGGATGCGCGCGGCGAGATCCTGGAGCTGAAGAACACCATCAACACGATGGTCGACCAGCTCTCCGCCTTCGCGGAGCAAGTGACCCGGGTGGCCCGTGAGGTGGGTACGGACGGCCGGCTCGGTGGTCAGGCGCAGGTGCCGGGCGTCGCCGGAGTTTGGCGCGATCTGACCGACTCGGTGAACGGCATGGCCGAGAACCTCACGGGTCAGGTCCGTAACATCGCGCAGGTCGCCACCGCCGTGGCCCGCGGCGATCTGTCGCAGAAGATCGACGTGGATGCGCGCGGCGAGATCCTGGAGCTGAAGAACACCCTCAACACGATGGTGGACCAGCTCTCCAACTTCGCCGAGCAGGTGACCCGGGTGGCCCGGGAGGTGGGCACCGAGGGCATCCTCGGCGGCCAGGCCGAGGTGCAGGGCGTATCCGGCACCTGGAAGGACCTCACCCAGTCCGTCAACTTCATGGCGAACAACCTGACTTCACAGGTGCGCAACATCGCCGAGGTCACCACTGCGGTCGCCAAGGGCGATCTGTCGAAGAAGATCACCGTCGATGCCAAGGGCGAGATCCTCGAGTTGGTGACGACGGTCAACACGATGGTCGACCAGCTTCTGGACTTCGCCGACGAGGTGACCAGGGTCGCCCGTGAGGTGGGTACGGAAGGTGTGCTGGGCGGCCAGGCCCGGGTGCGCGGTGTCACCGGCATCTGGAAGGACCTCAGCGACAACGTCAACCTGATGGCCAACAACCTCACCAATCAGGTGCGGAACATCGCCCGGGTCTCGGCGGCGGTCGCCAACGGCGATCTGACGAAGAAGGTGACGGTCGAGGCGCGCGGCGAGGTCGCGGAGCTCGCCGAGACCGTCAACACGATGGTGACGACCCTGTCGTCGTTCGCCGACGAGGTGACCCGCGTGGCCCGAGAGGTGGGCACGGAGGGCGAGCTGGGCGGTCAGGCCCATGTGCCGGGCGTCTCCGGTACGTGGAAGGACCTCACCGAGTCCGTGAACTCGATGGCGTCCAATCTGACCGGCCAGGTGCGGCAGATCGCCACGGTCACCACCGCCATCGCCAAGGGCGATCTCACCAGGAAGATCGACATCGATGCGCGGGGCGAGATCCTCGAGCTGAAGACCACCATCAACACCATGGTCGACCAGCTGTCCTCGTTCGCCGAGGAGGTCACCCGGGTGGCCCGCGAGGTGGGTACGGACGGACAGCTGGGCGGTCAGGCCCGGGTGCGGGACGTCGACGGCACCTGGCGCGACCTCACCGAATCGGTGAACGAGATGGCCGGAAACCTCACTCGCCAGGTGCGCGCGATCGCCGCGGTGGCGACCGCGGTGACCCGCGGCGATCTGAACCTCAAGATCGATGTGGACGCGGCGGGCGAGATCCAGGTCCTCCAGGACAACATCAACACGATGATCGCGAACCTCCGCGACACCACCCTCGCCAACGAGGAACAGGACTGGCTCAAGGGCAACCTGGCCCGCATCTCCGGTCTGATGCAGGGCCGGCGCGACCTCGAGGACGTGGCGTCGCTGATCATGAGCGAGCTCACCCCGGTGGTCTCGGCTCAGCACGGAGCGTTCTTCCTGGCCATGCAGACGGGTTCCGGCGCCGATGTGTCGGCGGCGAGCGGGGAGAGCTCGTACGAACTGTGCATGCGCGGCAGTTACGGCTACTCCGCCGGTCTGATGCCGACGTCGTTCCGGCCGGGCGAGACGCTGATCGGCACCGCCGCGGAGGAGAAGCGGACCATCCAGGTCAATGTGCCGCCGGGCTATCTGAGGATCTCCTCGGGGCTCGGGGAGGCCTCGCCGGCGTATGTGATCGTGCTGCCGGTGCTCTTCGAGGGGAAGGTCCTCGGTGTGATCGAGCTGGCGTCGTTCCAGCCCTTCACCCAGATCCAGCGGGACTTCCTCAACCAGATCGCCGAGATGATCGCGACGAGCGTCAACACCATCAGCGTCAATACGAAGACCGAGGTGCTGCTCAAGCAGTCGCAGGAGCTGACCGAGCAGCTGCGTGAGCGCTCCGCGGAGCTGGAGAACCGGCAGAAGGCGCTGCAGGCGTCCAACGCCGAACTGGAGGAGAAGGCCGAGCTGCTGGCCCAGCAGAACCGCGACATCGAGGTGAAGAACACCGAGATCGAAGAGGCCAGGCAGGTCCTCGAGGAGCGTGCCGAGCAGCTCGCGGTGTCGATGCGCTACAAGTCGGAGTTCCTGGCGAACATGTCGCACGAGCTGCGGACGCCGCTCAACTCCCTGTTGATCCTGGCCAAGTTGCTCGCCGACAACGCCGAGGGCAATCTCTCGCCGAAGCAGGTGGAGTTCGCCGAGACGATCCACGGTGCCGGGTCCGACCTGCTGCAACTGATCAACGACATCCTCGATCTGTCGAAGGTCGAGGCGGGCAAGATGGATGTCAGCCCGACCCGTATCGCGCTGGTCCAGCTCGTGGACTATGTGGAGGCGACCTTCCGGCCACTGACCGCGGAGAAGGGTCTCGATTTCTCCGTACGGGTCTCGCCGGAGCTGCCCGCGACCCTGCACACCGACGAGCAGCGGCTGCTGCAGGTGCTGCGCAACCTCCTGTCCAACGCGGTGAAGTTCACCGACAGCGGTGCGGTGGAGCTGGTGATCCGGCCGGCGAGCGCCGATGTGCCGCAGTCGATCCGCGAGCAGTTGCTGGAGGCCGGTTCGCTGCGTGAAATGGACGGCGATCTGATCGCCTTCTCGGTGACCGATACCGGTATCGGGATCGCGGCGGGGAAGATGCGCGTGATCTTCGAGGCGTTCAAGCAGGCGGACGGCACGACCAGCCGCAAGTACGGCGGTACGGGCCTCGGTCTGTCGATCAGCCGGGAGATCGCCCGGCTTCTGGGCGGCGAGATCCACGCGGCGAGCGAACCGGGCCGTGGCTCGACGTTCACTCTTTATCTGCCCCTTCACCCGAGCGAACTGCCGCCGCAGGGCTACCCGCAGCTCGGCCCCGGCGCCGCCGACCCGCAGGGCGCCGTCGACGACGGTTTTGAGGACGGGGTCCAGCAGACGCATGCGCAGCCGTCCGCGCACGCCGACACGCACTCGGGTCCGGCAGCGCTGTTCAGGCGGCGCCGCAAGGCGCTCGGCGCCATGGACCAGCGGTCCGCGCTGCCGGGCCAGGGCGGGTCCGCCGCGGGCCAGGAGCAGTGGGCCGGGGCGAACGGCGCCCAGGAGGCGCCGGAGCCGAGGCGCACCTTCAGCTTCGAGGGCGAGAAGGTGCTGATCGTCGATGACGACATCCGCAATGTCTTCGCGCTCACCAGCGTGCTGGAGCAGCACGGTCTGTCGGTGCTGTACGCGGAGAACGGGCGCGAGGGCATCGAAGTCCTGGAGCAGCACGACGATGTGACGGTCGTACTGATGGACATCATGATGCCGGAGATGGACGGGTATGCGACGACGACCGCGATCCGCAGGATGCCGCAGTTCGCCGGGTTGCCGATCATCGCGCTCACCGCGAAGGCGATGAAGGGCGACCGGGAGAAGGCCATCGAGTCCGGAGCTTCCGACTACGTCACCAAGCCGGTGGATCCTGACCATTTGCTCTCTGTGATGGAGCAGTGGATGCGCGGGGAGTGATCGACGCCTGCATGAATCCTCGCGAGTTGCTGACTGACTGTGGCCGAAGGCGTGTGAGGCGGCGGTATTCGGGGAACCTTCTGGTCTCCCGCTACGTTTCTGCTTCGTGCACTGTGACATCGCGGTGACAGGGTGTGGCGACGGGCGGGGTGCGGCTACCATGACCGGCACAAGGACGGGCGACGCAAGGGAGTCGTCCCCTGGGGCGGCGCCCGGTGCACTTCCGGGGCGAGGAGGACGGGCCATGGTGCAGAAGGCCAAGATCCTCCTGGTCGATGACCGGCCGGAGAATCTGCTGGCGCTGGAGGCCATCCTCTCTGCGCTCGATCAGACGCTGGTGCGGGCATCGTCAGGGGAGGAAGCGCTCAAAGCGCTGCTGACGGACGATTTCGCGGTCATTCTGCTGGATGTCCAGATGCCAGGAATGGACGGATTCGAAACGGCCGCGCACATCAAGCGCCGTGAGCGGACCCGGGACATCCCGATCATCTTTCTCACCGCGATCAACCACGGCCCGCACCACACCTTCCGGGGTTACGCCGCGGGCGCGGTCGACTACATCTCCAAGCCGTTCGATCCATGGGTGCTGCGTGCGAAGGTCTCGGTCTTCGTCGAGCTGTACATGAAGAACTGCCAACTGCGTGAGCAGGCCGCGCTCCTCCGGCTCCAGCTGGAGGGTGGCGGCCAGGCGAACCACGGCGCCACCAAGGAGCCCGCGGGCCTCCTTGCCGAACTTTCCGCGCGGCTCGCGGCAGTTGAGGAGCAGGCGGAAGCCCTCTCCAAACAGCTCGACGACGACTCGGCGGACGCCGCGGCCGTCGCCACCGCAGCCCATCTCGAACGCAAACTGACCGGTCTTCGCCGGGCCCTGGACGCGCTGGAACCGGGCACCGGCGGCGCTACGCCGAGCCTTCCCTCGCAGAACTGAACCGCTGCCGCACGCTTGAGGAAGCGTCAGCTTCCCGTCTCCGCATGGACGACACGAACGGGTGAAGCAGTGGGCACACGTGTCCGCTGCCGTCGACACCGGTAACCTCACCACCATGTCCTCACGTACGTCCGGCAAGGGTTCCCAGGGCACGGCGGGCACCGCGAAGCGCGCCGGCCGTACGACCGGCGCGGCGAAGAAGGCGGCGCCCGCCAAGAAGCGCGCACCCGCGAAGAAGGCACCCGCCAAGAAGGCGGTGGCCAAGGTTGCTGCGCCGAAGCCGGCGCCGTCCCCCACGGGGGGCGTGTACCGGCTCGCACGCGCCCTCTGGCTCGGGCTCGCGCACGCCGTGGGCGCGATGTTCCGCGGCATAGGGCGAGGCGCCAAGGGGCTCGACCCCGCGCACCGCAAGGACGGTCTGGCGCTGCTGCTCCTCGGCCTCGCGCTGATCGTCGCCGCCGGTACCTGGTCCAATCTGCGCGGCCCGGTCGGCGATCTCGTCGAGATGCTGGTGACCGGCGCCTTCGGCCGGCTCGATCTGCTCGCGCCGATACTGCTGGGCGTGATCGCCGTACGCCTGATCCTCTATCCCGAGAAGCCCGAGGCCAACGGACGGATCGTGATCGGTCTGTCCGCGCTCGTCGTCGGCGTGCTCGGACAGGTGCACATCGCCTGCGGCTCGCCGGGCCGCGGGGAGGGCACGGAGGCGATGCAGGACGCCGGCGGTCTGATCGGCTGGGCCGCCTCCAAGCCGCTGATCTTCACGATGGGCGAAGTCCTCGCCGTACCGCTGCTGGTCCTTCTCACCCTCTTCGGGCTGCTCGTGGTCACCGCGACGCCCGTCAACGCGATCCCGCAGCGGCTGCGGCTGCTCGGCTCGAAGCTGGGCATCGCCGACCCGCCGTACCAGCCCGGGGCCGAGGCCACGGAGGAAGACGAGCGGTACGACGAGCAGTGGCGCGAGTCGGTCCCCGTCCGCCGCCGGTCCGCGCGCCGGAGCGCGGCCCCGGAGGAGTTCGACCCGGACCACGCGGAGGTTGAGGCGCTCTCCGAGCGCCGGCGCCCGCGCAGGGCGTCCGTACAGCCCGCCATGGACCGGCCGATGGACGCCGTGGATGTGGCCGCGGCCGCCGCCGCCGCGCTCGACGGGGCCGTACTGAACGGCATGCCGCCCTCGCCGCTCGTCGCCGACCTGACCCGGGACGTCACCGCGGACCGGAAGCGGGCGGCCACACCCGTACCGAGCGCGCGCGAGCCCGAGCAGCCCGCGCCGAAGGAGCGCGAGGGGAAGGGCCGCGAGGGGAAGTCGGCCGTACCGGATCTGACCAAGCCGGCGCCCGACGAGTCCCAGCCCCTCCCGCCGCGAGCCGAGCAGCTCCAGCTCTCCGGCGACATCACCTACTCCCTGCCCTCCCTCGACCTCCTGGAACGGGGCGGCCCCGGCAAGACGCGCAGTGCCGCCAATGACGTGGTCGTCGCCTCGCTCAGCAATGTCTTCATGGAGTTCAAGGTCGACGCGGCCGTCACCGGCTTCACCCGGGGCCCGACGGTCACCCGGTACGAGGTGGAGCTCGGCCCGGCGGTCAAGGTCGAGCGGATCACCGCGCTCACCAAGAACATCGCGTACGCCGTCGCCAGCCCGGACGTCCGGATCATCTCCCCGATCCCGGGCAAGTCCGCGGTCGGCATCGAGATCCCCAACACCGACCGCGAGATGGTCAACCTCGGCGACGTCCTGCGCCTCGCCGACGCGGCCGAGGACGACCACCCGATGCTGGTCGCGCTCGGCAAGGACGTCGAGGGCGGCTATGTGATGTCCAACCTCGCGAAGATGCCGCACATGCTGGTCGCGGGGGCGACCGGCTCGGGAAAGTCCTCCTGCATCAACTGCCTCATCACCTCGGTGATGGTCCGGGCGACCCCCGAGGACGTACGGATGGTCCTCGTCGACCCCAAGCGCGTCGAGCTCACCGCGTACGAGGGCATTCCGCACCTGATCACGCCGATCATCACCAACCCCAAGCGGGCCGCCGAGGCGCTGCAGTGGGTCGTGCGGGAGATGGATCTGCGCTACGACGACCTCGCGGCGTACGGCTACCGGCACATCGACGACTTCAACCAGGCCATCAGGAACGGCAAGGCCAAGCCGCCAGAGGGAAGTGATCGCGAGCTCACCCCCTATCCGTATCTGCTCGTCATCGTGGACGAGCTCGCGGACCTGATGATGGTCGCGCCGCGGGATGTGGAGGACGCCATCGTCCGCATCACCCAGTTGGCGCGCGCCGCCGGCATTCATCTGGTCCTGGCCACCCAGCGGCCTTCGGTCGATGTCGTCACCGGTCTGATCAAGGCGAATGTGCCCTCGCGGCTCGCCTTCGCGACCTCCTCGCTGGCCGACAGCCGGGTCATCCTCGATCAGCCGGGCGCCGAGAAGCTGATCGGCAAGGGCGACGGCCTGTACCTGCCGATGGGCGCCAACAAGCCGACCCGTATGCAGGGCGCCTTTGTCACCGAGGATGAAGTCGCGGCGGTGGTCCAGCACTGCAAGGATCAGATGGCGCCGGTCTTCCGCGAGGACGTGGTGGTCGGGACGAAGCAGAAGAAGGAGATCGACGAGGACATCGGCGACGATCTTGATCTGCTCTGTCAGGCCGCCGAGCTGGTGGTGTCGACGCAGTTCGGGTCGACCTCGATGCTCCAGCGCAAGCTGCGTGTCGGCTTCGCGAAGGCGGGCAGGCTGATGGACCTGATGGAGTCACGGAACATTGTTGGTCCGAGCGAGGGCTCGAAGGCACGCGATGTTCTGGTGAAACCGGACGAACTGGATGGAGTGCTCGCCGTGATCCGCGGGGAGTCTCACTAGTAAGGGTTCTCAGGGCAACCGTTTCCCTTAGTCGCACGTCAAGTTGGAGGGAGGGACAGACAGATGTCCCACCATCAGGTTGTCCGGCCATTCTGATGGCGTACAAAGTCCCTCCGCCCGGTTGCCCCACCCTTTCGTACCACCCATAGACTGAACCTCCAGCAGGTGGTTACACGCTCGAAAGGCACCCCCGTGTCCATCGGCAACTCCCCCGAAGACGACCGGCCTTCAGTTGAACCCTCGGCTGAGGACGACCGGCCCTCGATCGGCCGTGCGCTTCAGCAAGCCCGTATCGACGCAGGTCTGACCGTTGACGAGGTCAGCACCTCCACTCGGGTGCGCATCCCCATCGTGCAGGCGATCGAACAGGACGACTTCTCCCGCTGCGGCGGCGACGTGTACGCCCGCGGGCATATCCGCACGCTCGCGCGTGCCGTCGGTCTCGATCCCGATCCCTTCGTCGCGCAGTACGACGCGGATCACGGCGGACGCCCTTCGCCGACGCCTGCCGCGCCGCTCTTCGAGGCCGAGCGCATCCGTCCGGAACGGCGCCGTCCCAACTGGACCGCCGCCATGGTCGCCGCGATCGTCGCGGTGGTCGGCTTCGTCGGCTTCACGCTCTTCAACGGTGGAGACGGCGGCGGCAGCGACAGTCAGGTGGCGGAGGGGTCGACGCCCGAGCAGAAGCCCAGTCCGCCGAAGGCGACGACCAAGCCTGCCGATCCGAAGCCCGACCCGTCGGACAGTGCCATCGCGGCGGTTCCGAAGGACAAGGTGACGGTGAAGCTCTCCGTCCTGGACGACAAGAGCTGGATCTCGGCCAAGTCGCACAACGGCAAGCTGCTCTTCGACGGGACGCTGCTCAAGGGCGAGTCCAAGACCTTCCAGGACGACGAGCGGGTCGACCTCATCATCGGGAACGCCGGCGCGATCGAGCTGTTCGTGAACGGCAAGAGGGTCGAGGACGAGTTCGAGACGGGCCAGGTCGAGCGGCTCTCGTACACCAAGGGCGACCCCGCGGTCGGCTAGGGCTCGTTTGGATCGTGCCGGGCCCGCGTGCCCTGGCACGCGCGACACAGCCGCTCCGCGGCGGGCCGCTCCCTGATCCGGCCTGATCGACCGGGCAGAACCCACCCCGGCAGGCATGCGGAGGGCCGAGAACCCTCGGGGCGGGGGCGTGGGTCAGGACAAAGTAGTCTTGAGCCCATGCCCGAACGCCGTACCGTCGCCCTTGTCACTCTTGGCTGCGCCCGTAACGAGGTGGACTCGGAGGAGCTCGCAGGCCGCTTGGCAGCGGACGGCTGGGAGCTCGTCGAGGAAGCCTCCGACGCGGATGTCGCAGTCGTCAACACCTGTGGCTTCGTCGAAGCCGCCAAGAAGGACTCCGTCGACGCCCTGCTCGAAGCCAATGATCTGAAGGATCACGGCAGAACCCAGGCCGTGGTCGCTGTCGGCTGCATGGCCGAGCGGTACGGCAAGGAGCTCGCCGAGGCGCTGCCCGAGGCGGACGGTGTGCTCGGCTTCGACGACTACGCCGACATCTCCGACCGCCTGCAGACCATCCTCAACGGCGGAATCCACGCCTCCCACACCCCGCGCGACCGGCGCAAGCTGCTGCCGCTGAGCCCTGCCGAGCGACAGGACGCCACCGATGTGGCGCTACCGGGGCACGCACAGGACACGGCACCGGAGGACCTTCCCGAAGGTGTCGCTCCGGTTTCCGGGCCCCGTGCGCCGCTGCGGCGCCGCCTCGGCACCAGCCCGGTCGCCTCGGTGAAGCTCGCATCCGGCTGCGACCGGCGCTGCTCCTTCTGCGCCATCCCTTCCTTCCGCGGCTCCTTCATCTCGCGCCGGCCGAGCGATGTCCTCGGCGAGACGCGCTGGCTGGCCGAGCAGGGCGTGAAGGAGGTCATGCTGGTCTCCGAGAACAACACCTCGTACGGCAAGGACCTCGGCGACATCCGGCTGCTGGAGACCCTGCTGCCGGAGCTGGCCGAGGTGGACGGCATCGAGCGGGTGCGGGTCAGCTATCTGCAGCCCGCCGAGATGCGTCCGGGGCTGATCGACGTCCTCACCTCGACGCCGAAGATCGCGCCCTACTTCGACCTCTCGTTCCAGCACTCGGCGCCGGGCGTGCTGCGCGCGATGCGGCGCTTCGGCGACACCGAGCGGTTCCTGGAGCTGCTGGAGACCGTCCGCGGCAAGGCCCCGCAGGCGGGTGTGCGGTCCAACTTCATCGTCGGCTTCCCCGGCGAGACCGAGGCGGACTTCGCCGAGCTGGAACGCTTCCTCACCGGCGCGCGCCTGGACGCCGTCGGCGTCTTCGGCTACTCGGACGAGGACGGCACCGAAGCCGTCTCGTACGACAACAAGCTGGATGCCGACGTCATCGCGGAGCGGCTCGAGCACCTCTCGCGGCTCGCGGAGGAGCTGACCGCGCAGCGCGCCGAGGAGCGGCTCGGCGAGAGCCTCGAGGTGCTGGTCGAGTCCGTGGACGGCGAGGACGGAGCGGTGGGCCGGGCGGCGCACCAGGCGCCGGAGACGGACGGCCAGGTGGTGTTCACCACCGGCGACGGGCTGGTGCCCGGTCGTATGGTCGTGGCAAAGGTTGTGGGGACGGAAGGCGTCGACCTGGTGGCCGAGTGTCTTGAGGAGGCAGCCAGATGACCGGAGTGCCGGCATCCGCGGCGGGCGGCACCGGCAGGCCGGCGCCCGGCGGAAAGCTGGGCGCCGCGGCCGTCAATCAGGCCAGCCTCTGGAACATCGCCAACATCCTGACCATGGTGCGGCTGGTTCTGGTGCCCGGCTTCGTCATGCTGATGCTGCAGGACGGCGGCTACGACCCGGCCTGGCGGGCCTGGGCGTGGGCGGCGTTCGCCGTCGCCATGATCACCGACA
Source organism: Streptomyces lunaelactis (assembly GCF_003054555.1). Classification (NCBI taxonomy): domain Bacteria; kingdom Bacillati; phylum Actinomycetota; class Actinomycetes; order Kitasatosporales; family Streptomycetaceae; genus Streptomyces; species Streptomyces lunaelactis. Next base: position 6,317,848 of record NZ_CP026304.1, read on the forward strand.
TCTTCGACGGCCATCTGGCACGGACGTACAACCTGGTCACCGACTTCGGGAAGATCGCCGATCCGATCGCCGACAAGGCGATCATGGCCGCCGGGCTGATCTGCCTGTCGGCGCTCGGGGATCTGCCGTGGTGGGTGACCGGCGTCATTCTCTTCCGTGAGCTCGGGATCACGCTGATGCGGTTCTGGGTGATCCGGCACGGGGTGATTCCGGCCAGTCGCGGTGGCAAGGTGAAGACGCTCGCGCAGGGCACGGCGGTCGGGATGTACGTTCTCGCGCTGACCGGCCCGCTGGCCACCCTGCGCTTTTGGATGATGGCGGTCGCCGTCGTACTGACGGTGCTCACCGGCCTCGACTATGTGCGGCAGGCGATCGTGCTCAGGCGCCAAGGGCTCGCGGCGGAGCGCGCGGCCGCGGGGGACGCACGGGACGCGCGGTGAAGACGGCGGCCCGGGTGCTGGCGCTGCTTGCGGAGCGTGGCGAGACACTGGCGGTCGCCGAATCGCTGACCGGCGGCCTGGTGGCCGCCGAGCTCACCTCCGTACCTGGCGCCTCGGAATCCTTCCGTGGCTCCGTCACGGCGTACGCGACCACCCTGAAGAGGGATGTTCTGGGGGTCGACGGGACCCTCCTGGCGGAGCGCGGCGCGGTGGATCCCGAGGTCGCACGGCAGATGGCGGCGGGTGTACGGCAGCTGCTGGGAGCCGGCTGGGGGATCGCGACCACCGGAGTGGCGGGCCCTGAACCGCAGGACGGGCAGCCCGTGGGGACGGTCTATGTGGCTGTCGCGGGGCCGGACGGTGCGGGGAAAGTTGCCGCTCTGCGGTTGAACGGTGACCGGGCGGACATTCGTAGAGAGAGTGTACGGAGCGTGCTTGAGCTGCTCTCCGGCGAACTGCACGAGAATGCGCGGACACAGGATACGGAACAGAACGGGGGGACTTGATGTTTGCAGCCCTGAGTGAACACGACATCGCTCCCCGCACGGCCGCGGCACGAGGCGGTACGGTGGGGCGTGAAGGATGCGGCTACGCGGTCCGAGGAGGGAGCCACCGATGATTCTGCTCCGTCGCCTGTTGGGTGACGTGCTGCGTCGGCAGCGCCAGCGCCAGGGCCGTACTCTGCGCGAAGTCTCCTCGTCCGCCCGAGTTTCGCTCGGCTATCTCTCCGAGGTGGAGCGGGGGCAGAAGGAGGCTTCCTCTGAGCTGCTTTCCGCGATCTGCGACGCGCTTGACGTACGGATGTCCGAGCTCATGCGCGAAGTGAGCGACGAGCTGTCGCTGGCCGAGCTGGCCGAGTCGGCAGCGGCGAGTGATGCGGTGCCTGCGCCAGTACGTCCGATGCTCAATTCCGTCTCCGTGACGTCGGTGGCGGGTGTGCCGACGGAGCGGGTGACCATCAAGGCGCCTGCGGAGGCGGTCGACGTCGTCGCCGCCTGATCCGTACGGCTGGATACGGCTTGTTTGCAACTGAGCCCCGGTCGGAGCCCCTGTGGCCGACCGGGGCTCAGTTATGCCTGGATATCTGAGATGGTGCGTTTGTGCCATGGTGGACGGGCGGTACACCGGAACCGAACCGAGTGGAGGCCATGGATGTCTGTCGTGAAGAGCCCCCTGTCCGAGGCGGACCTCAAGTCGGTCGGCGATGCGCTGCGAGGCGCGCTCGTGGATCTGGTGGATCTCTCGCTGGTGGCGAAGCAGGTCCACTGGAATGTGGTCGGCCCTCGCTTCAGGTCCGTACATCTGCAGCTCGACGAGGTCGTGGACACGGCGCGGCTGCACTCCGACACGGTGGCGGAGCGCGCGTCGGCGATCGGGGTGACGCCGGACGGGCGGGCCGCGACGGTGGCGGCGCAGAGCGCGATCGGGGCGGTACCGGACGGCTGGGTCAAGGACACGGACGCCGTACAGATCCTGGTGGAAGCGCTCGGCGCGGTGATCGGACGGATGCGGGAGCGGATCGAGGTGACCGGAGGTCCGGATCCGGTGAGCCAGGATGTGCTGATCGGGCTCACGGCCGACCTGGAGAAGCACGCGTGGATGTTCCAGGCGGAGAGCGCTTAGGAGTACTCGTTCGCCCCCGGTCTTCGTGGTCGGGGGCCATCGCTGTGCCGGCCTTGGCAGGCTGCCGGGGACCCTGCCCCGGTCTGCGGACTTCGGCTTCTCGTCGCACTGTGGGGATGGGACAAGCCGTTCCGTGCGCCGGATGTGCAACCCGTGCGCCCTCCCGGCGGGTGTTCGCGCCGGTCTAGCGTGAGCCGGAGGAGGCAGCCATGGCAGTACGCGGGGTGGTCCTCGTTCCGGTGGTCGCTCTTGGGCTCGTCGCCGGCGGGCTGTGGTGGTGGGCCGTGCTGCGGCTGGTCCTCGTGCCGGAGCAGGCGGGACTCGTCGAGGGGGCGGTGGCAGCGGGCGGCTGGGGGCTGAGCCTGCTGCCGGTGCATGTGACGGCTTCCAGCGCGATCACCAGGGCATCGCCACGCCGCCGTTCGGGCGCAGAATCTGGCCCGTCGTGAACGAGGACGCGTCGGACGCCAGGTGAAGGACCGTATGGGCGATGTCCTCAGGCTCGCCGACGCGGCGGAGCGGGGACATCCGGACCATCGCCGCCTCGGCCTGGTGCTGGAGCGCGGCGTCGTGGCGTTCGGTCATGGGGGTGCGGATCCAGCCGGGGGCGACGGCGTTGACACGGATGGAGTGCGGCCCGAGCTCGGTCGCGAGGGTCTTGGTGAGCTGGACGACTGCCGCTTTGGCCACGCTGTAGCAGAGCAGACCGGCATTGGCGGCGTCGACGGCGCCCGAGGCCATGGTGATGAGGGAGCCGCGGGTGCCGGCGGCGATCATCGCGCGGGCCGACTCCTGGCAGGCGTACAGGATCCCCTTGAAGTTGACCGCGAGTACGCGGTCGAGGTCCTCGTCCCGCGTCTCCAGGACCGGGCTGCTGTGCATGATCCCGGCGATGGCGGCCAGGATGTCCAGCCGGCCGGTGCTCGCGGTGTGGTCGATCGCGGACGCGAGCTGGGCGCGGTCGCTGACGTCGAGGGTGTGGGTGTACGCGGACCCGCCCGCGTCGGTGATGAGGGTCCGGGTGTCGTGGAGGCCCTTCTCGTCGAGGTCGGCGCAGTGGACGGTGGCTCCCGCCTCGGCGAGGAGAACGGCGGAGGCGCGGCCGATGCCGCTGGCCGCGCCGGTGACGAACGCGGTGCGGCCGGTGAGGTCGTACGCCTTGAGGGCCATGCCGGGACGGTACGACCAGATCTGACGGATCGTCAACTAGTGGGAGCGGGCGGTGGGCCCTGACTGGCATTGAGGGCACCAGTAGGTGGGGCGTTCGCGGCTGCCGTCGCCCTGGTCGGCCTTGCTGACCGGGGTGCCGCAGCGCAGGCAGGGCAGGCCCTCGCGACCGTAGACATGGAGGCGGGGGCCGGGCTGACGGCCGGTGGTGGTGCCGCGGGCGGTGGCCGTGGTGCGGCGGTCGGGGCGGTTCTTGTTCGCTTCGAGGAGCCGGTGGGCGGTGCTGACGAGCCGTTCGGGGATGCCGGCGGGCAGCTCGCCGATGGGCAGCCAGGGGGTCGCGCGGGCCAGGAAGGCGAGCTCCGACTTGTAGACATTTCCGATGCCCGCGAGGTTGCGCTGGTCGATGAGGGCCTCGCCGAGGGGGCGGGCGGGGTCGGCGAGCAGATTGGCCAGGGCGGTGCCCGGATCCCAGTCGGGGCCGAGCAGGTCGGGGCCGAGGTGCCCCACGGCCTGTTCCTCGTCGGCGGTACGCAGCAGTTCCAGGACGGGCAGGCGGTAGCCGACGGCGGTGTGTGCGGCGTTGCCGAGGATGGCGCGGATCTGGTGCGTGGGGCCGCCGCGCCAGCGCTCACCGGGGCCGTACACCTGCCAGGAGCCGTCCATACGGAGGTGGGAGTGGAGGGTGAGCCCGCCTTCGATACGGGTCAGGACGTGCTTGCCTCGCGGGGTGACGTCCAGGACGGTCCGGTCGGTGAGGTCCGCGGTGGCGAAACGCGGGACGCGCAGGTCGAACCGCGTCAGGGCGTGCCCCGCGAGGGCGGTGTGCAGGCGCTGGGCGGTCTGCCAGACGGTGTCTCCTTCGGGCATGGCATCCATGATGCGGGACGCGGCGGGTCAGGGACCGGTGGACGGGGGGCCATGCTCGCGGTCAGGGCCTGCCGGCCGGGCAGGTGTCAGCGGCTCGTCGTCAGGGGCGCAGGCGCAGCCCCCTGGGGGTGGCGTGGAAGCCCGCGATCTCCAGGGCACGGGCCAGTGGGGAGGTCAGCGCCGATATGCCGTTGGCGCGCTCCACCGTGACCGTGCCGAGCGCGCCCGCTCGGGCGGCCTGGGCCAGGGCTTCGGCCGCAGCGTGGAGGGCGGGGGAGTCCGGGTCGGTCGCCCAGGCCAGCAAGGTCTTGCCGCCGCGCTCCATGTACAGGGTGAGCTCGCCGTCGACGAGGACGACCAGCGAGCCCGCCTTGCGGCCGGGTTTGTGGCCGGCGTCCGTCGGCGGCTCGGGCCAGGGCAGGGCTGCTCCGTACGCATTGGCGGGGTCGGCGGCGGCCAGCACCACGGCACGGGGCGCCGTGTGCTCATCGGCCCGGTCCCTCGCCGTTGCCGACGCGCGGAGGCGGTCGACCGCGCCGTCCATCGCGAACTGGGCAGCGCCGAGCCCCTCCACCACATAGCCGCGGCGCGCCTGCCCGCTGTCCTCGAAGGCGGAGAGGATGCGGTAGGTCGCGGAGAAACCGCCTTCCACGCCTTCGGCCGCCACAGCGCCCCGGGTCACCACCCCGTGGCGGTCCAGGAGCGTGCGGGCCAGGGCGTGTGCCCGGTGGGTCGGGTCGGGCTCGGGGGCGGGGAGCAGGGACCAGCGGCCGCTCACCGTCGGCGGTCCGGTGCGGGAGGCGGGGCGGGCGGCCGCGGTGAGGCTGCCGTACCGCCCGCGGGGGATCGTGCGCTTGGCGCGGTGGGCGGTGGAACCGGCGGTGCGGCCCGAGCCGAGCAGCGAACGGAGCGGGGCCAGAGTGTCGTTGGTGAGCCGGCCGGACCAGGCCAGGTCCCAGACGGCGTCGGCCAGTTGGGGATCGGTGGCGTCGGGGTGGGTGGTGGCCCGGACCTGGTCGGTGATCTGGCGGAAGAACAGTCCGTAGCCGGGGGAGAGCGCGCTGAGGACGGACTCGTGGAGCGCGGTGAGCTCCAGAGGGTGGGGCTGCGGCAGGAGCAGCGGGGCGGCGTCGGTGAGGTAGAGGGAGATCCAGCCGTCCTTGCCGGGCAGCGAGCCCGCTCCGGCCCACACGACCTCGCCCGTCGTGGTCAGTTCGTCGAGGAGGGCGGGGGTGTAGCCGGAGACGCGGGACGGGAGGATCAGCTTCTCCAGGGCGGAGGCGGGGACCGCGGCTCCCTGGAGCTGTTCGACGGCGCGGGCCAGGCCGTCGATGCCGCGCAGGCTGTTGCTGCCCATGTGCTGCCACTGCGGGAGGAAGGTCGCGAGCGCGGCGGGCGGGACCGGCTCCAGCTCATGGCGCAGGGCGGCCAGCGAGCGGCGGCGCAGCCGGCGCAGTACGGTCGCGTCGCACCACTCCTGGCCGATGCCGGAGGGGTGGAACTCGCCCTGCACGACGCGCCCGTTCGCTGCGAGGCGGTGCAGGGCGCCGTCCGTGACGGCCGTGCCCAGGCCGAAGCGGGACGCCGCCTCGGTCGAGGTGAAGGGCCCGTGCGTACGCGCGAACCGGGCGAGGAGATCGCCGAGCGGGTCCTTGACCGGCTCGGTGAACGCCTCGGGTACGCCGACCGGGAGCGCTGTCCCCAGCGCGTCCCGGAGCCGGCCCGCGTCCTCGATCGCCGCCCAGTGCTCGGCGCCCGCGAGCCGGACCCGGATGGCCCGCCGCGATGCGGCCAGGTCCTGCGGCCACTGCGGATCGCCGCCGCGCTCGATCAACTCCGCGTCGGTGAGCGGGCCGAGCATCCGCAGCAGATCGGCGACACCCTCCGCGTCCTTGATCCGGCGGTCCTCGGTGAGCCACTGCAGCTCCCTCTCCAGCTCCGTGAGGACGTCGGCGTCGAGCAGCTCCCGCAGCTCGGCCTGGCCGAGGAGCTCGGCGAGGAGACGGGAGTCCAGGGAGAGGGCGGCGGCGCGGCGCTCGGCGAGGGGCGAGTCCCCCTCGTACAGGAACTGGGCGACGTAGCCGAAGAGCAGTGACCGCGCGAAGGGCGAGGGCTCGGGGGTGGTGACCTCGACCAGCCGGACCCGGCGGGACTCGATGTCACCCATCAGCTCCGTGAGCCCGGGGACGTCGAAGACGTCCTGGAGGCATTCGCGGACCGCTTCGAGGACGATCGGGAACGACCCGAACTCGCTCGCCACCTGCAGCAGTTGGGCCGCGCGCTGACGCTGCTGCCAGAGCGGAGTGCGCTTGCCGGGGTTGCGGCGGGGAAGCAGCAGCGCACGTGCCGCGCACTCGCGGAACCGGGAGGCGAAGAGCGCCGAGCCGCCCACCTGGTCGGTGACGATCTGATTGATCTCGCCCTTGTCGAAGACGGCGTCCGCCGCGCCGACCGGGGCCTGCTCGCTGTCGTACGTCGTGTCGAGATGAACCGGATCCTGGTCGAGGAGGTCAAGACCCATCAGATCCGCGTCGGGCAGCCGCAGTACGATCCCGTCGTCGGCATGCATGACCTGCGCGTCCATGCCGTACCGCTCGGCGAGCCGCGCACCGAGCGCCAGCGCCCACGGCGCGTGCACCTGGGCCCCGAAGGGGGAGTGGATCACCACCCGCCAGTCGCCCAGCTCGTCCCGGAAGCGCTCGACCAGGATCGTCCGGTCGTCGGGGACATGACCGCAGGCCCGGCGCTGCTCGTCGAGATAGGCCAGGACATTGTCGGCGGCCCAGGCGTCAAGACCGGCGGCCAGCAGGCGGAGACGGGCGTCCTCGGTGGTGAGGCCGCCGACCTCGCGGAGGAACGCGCCCACCGCTCGCCCCAACTCCAGTGGCCGGCCCAGCTGGTCGCCCTTCCAGAAGGGCAGCCGGCCGGGCACCCCGGGGGCGGGGGAGACCAGCACGCGGTCGCGGGTGATGTCCTCGATCCGCCAGGTGGTGGTGCCCAGGGTGAAGACATCGCCCACCCGGGACTCGTACACCATCTCCTCGTCGAGCTCGCCGACCCGGCCGCCGCCCTTCTTGGGGTCGGCTCCCGCGAGGAATACGCCGAAGAGGCCGCGGTCGGGGATCGTGCCGCCGGAGGTGACGGCGAGGCGCTGCGCACCCGGGCGGCCCGTGACCGTGCCCGCGACGCGGTCCCAGACCACGCGCGGGCGCAGTTCGGCGAAGGCGTCGGAGGGATAGCGTCCGGCGAGCATGTCGAGGACAGCGGTGAAGGCCGACTCGGGGAGTGAGGCGAAGGGCGCCGCCCGGCGCGCCAGGGCCAGCAGATCGTCGACCTGCCAGGTGTCGAGGGCGACCATGGCGACCAGCTGCTGGGCCAGCACGTCCAGCGGGTTGGACGGGATGCGCAGCGCTTCGATGGAGCCGGTGCGCATCCGCTCGGTGACCACGGCCGCCTGCACCAGATCGCCCCGGTACTTGGGGAAGACGACACCGGTCGAGACCGCGCCCACCTGGTGTCCGGCGCGGCCGACCCGCTGCAGACCGGAGGCGACGGACGGCGGCGACTCGACCTGGACCACCAGGTCGACCGCGCCCATGTCGATGCCCAGCTCCAGGCTGGAGGTGGCCACGACGGCGGGCAGTCTGCCCGCCTTCAGGTCCTCCTCGACCAGGGCCCGCTGCTCCTTGGAGACCGAGCCGTGGTGCGCGCGGGCAAGGAGGGGCGGGGCGCCCTGCGCCGCCCCGGACTGCGCCATGATCTCGGCCGGTGGCGCGCCGTCGGGCATCGGCTGACCCGTGGCACGTTCGTACGCGATCTCGTTGAGGCGGTTGCACAACCGCTCGGCCAGGCGGCGGGAGTTGGCGAAGACGATCGTGGAGCGGTGCGCCTGGACGAGATCGGCGATGCGCTCCTCGACATGCGGCCAGATCGAGGGTTTCTCGGCACTGTCCGCCGAGGTCTCGGACGCGGGTGAGCCGCCGAGCTCGCCCAGATCCTCGACCGGTACGACCACCGACAGGTCGAACTCCTTGTCCGAGCGCGGCTGGACGATCTCCACTCTGCGCTGCGGCGACAGATAGCGGGCCACCTCGTCCACCGGCCGCACCGTCGCCGACAGGCCGATCCGCCGGGCAGGGCGCGGCAACAGCTCGTCGAGACGCTCCAGCGATACGGCGAGATGGGCGCCCCGCTTCGTCCCCGCGACGGCGTGCACCTCGTCCAGGATCACCGTCTCGATGCCCGCCAGCGCGTCCCGGGCGGCCGACGTCAGCATCAGGAACAGTGACTCGGGGGTGGTGATCAGGATGTCCGGCGGCTTGGTGGCCAGCGACCGCCGCTCGGCGGCCGGGGTGTCGCCCGAGCGGATACCGACCCGCACCTCCGGCTCGGGCAGCCCGAGCCGCACCGACTCCTGCCGGATCCCGGTGAGCGGGCTGCGGAGATTGCGCTCGACATCGACCGCGAGGGCCTTGAGCGGGGATACGTACAGCACTCGGCAGCGCATCCTGGCATCCGCGGGCGGGGGCACGGAGGCGAGGCGGTCCAGCGCGGCGAGGAACGCGGCCAGGGTCTTGCCCGAGCCCGTCGGGGCCACGACCAGCACGTCCGAGCCCTCCCCGATGGCCTGCCAGGCCCCTTCCTGCGCGGCGGTGGGCGCGCTGAAGGCCCCCGTGAACCAGCTCCGGGTCGCGGGGGAGAAGGAGCCGAGCGCTGAAGCCGTCATGCACCCCATCGTGCACCGCGCCACTGACAACGCGGATTCCGCGGCCCTGGCGAGCCCCCGCGCTGTGGAAAACCAGCTCCTTCTCCGTGAGGGCAGGCGGCCCACGGTCCTTTATGGGATGGAATGCGACGGTCCAACCATCGGAGTGCCGTGGCCAAGAAATTTGCACACACGGAGCTGAGTTTAATTCTGGATACTCCCGGAACAAGATTGGATCTTGCTAAAGTTCTCGTGCTGGCCTTGTAGGTATGGAGGGGCGATGGGTCGAGTCTTCATCTCGTACAGTCACGTCGATAAGTTGTATGCGGAGCGAGTCATTCGGCAGCTGAGGTCGGCCCGCTTCGACGTCGTTGTCGACCAGGATGCTCTGCAGGCCGGTCAGGAATGGCGTACCGAACTGTTCCGGCTGATCAGGTCGTCGCAGGCGACTCTCGTGATTCTTACCGAGGCGGCGCGCACCTCCGAAGAGGTGGCGTCGGAGTGGGCTTATGCCCTGGGCGTCGGTGTCCCGGTGTTCCCGCTTCGCTTCGAAGTGACGTCCCGGCCGTCACGGCTCGATCCGTTGCATGGGTTTGATTTCCGTCGGCACTCGGCGCCGTGGGGTGATCTGATCAAGACGCTGAACTTTCTGCCGCCTGCCCCTCGGGAGTTCACCGAGGGTCTTGAGGAGGTGCAGAGCACGGCTCAGCAGATTCGCGCGAACCTCGACTTTCAGGGAAACAGGTGTTTTCAGCACATTGTCAGTCAGTCGTTACGCGAAATGGGAAACCAGCTCCAGTCGATCGGCGGCGGTTCGCAGTACATGGTGCCGGCCACCCAGTATCCTTTCTATCTGATATCTGCCCAGAACGTGTTGCGTGCCCGAGTCAAGGCGCTGGCCCTTGTGGACCAGGAGGAATTATTCTGGCAGCAAGGGGTCGGGAGGGTAATCAACGAATCGGCTCAACCGGAAAGCGTTCGAGTTTTCGCATTCACGTCGTCCGGCGATTTTCATCGTATGTTCGAGACGCTGACGTATTACGCCGGAATTTATCGAGTGTATGCCATCAGCTATGAGCACTTGGTGGCGAAATTCAGTGCCTTCGGCAAGGATTTTTCGATCATCGAGGCGGACGGTGACCGAGTTCTGGGCAGCTACGCTGGCCCCCTCGGCGAGAAGGTTATACGCTTCTCTGCCGACGTCGACGAAGTTGTCGATCACGAACGCGTATTGGACAGGATTGTTGCCGTGTCGCGCCCGATCGTCCCGGACGATCGGGGGAAAGTACTGACCGCAAGCAAGCAGATCTTCGAAGACTGGAAGCTTTCACCGCTCATGCTCAAAACGGCAGAGATGTCGCTGTACATCGCGATCGACGACTATGATGAATTCGAAGAGCGACATGCCTACTATGTCGAGATGATGGCCGAGATGCTGGCTGTCTTCCGTGCTCGGCGCGGCCGCAGGTATTCGCGCGATCCCGAGCGCAGTCAGGCGCTGGAACTCGGTGCCGGGACGGGGATCTTCACTCGCCGTCTCGCGAATGAGCCCGAGGTCGACTGCGTGGCGGTCGAGATCGACTTTGCGTGCAGCAATAAACTTGAGCGCAATCTGCGCAACCGGTCGAACGCTGTCGCGGTGAATGCCGACAGTCGCACCTATCGAGAGGGTGGGCAAGGTGGTCGCTTCCAGTTCATTTTCTCCTCCTTCGCGGACCATCACATCAAGCTGGAAGACAAGAGTCGCTATTTCGAGAACGTCAAGAACAATCTGGCGCCGGGCGGCCGGATCATCGTCGGTGATGAGTTCTTGCCGGAATACGATCCGGGCGACATGGAAGCCTGGCAGGCGGCATTGCGCGTTTATCACGGGCACATCATTGAATTCGCTGCTGCTCGCGCTGCCGAGCATGATAGTCGTGGCGAGGACGAGCAGGCTCATGCGCATCGAGAATTGATCAGACTGGAATCTGCCGCACTTGAATCCGGCCTGGCCAAGCAGGGTGACTTCAAGCTGTCACGTTCTCTGTACGAGCAGATCCTGAAGGAGCAGGGATTCCAGTTCCGGGCGAAGAAGATCGGTCCGCTGGACGATGACTCGGTGGGTGGAATCTATGTGTACGAGTTGTGGCTCGACTGACCGACCGCGATCGACCGGCTCTGAAGCCGCAGTCGGCGGCGCGCATTGACGGCGCCGGGTCGCGTCAGTCGATGGCGCGGCCGTGCGCCCGTAGCGTCCGCAGTGCCTCGATCGTCACGATCGGCCGCGCCTCCAGGGCCGTCCCCGGTGCCCACTGGCGCCAGTTGACAGGCCAGCCGCCGTCCTCGCGCTGCTCGTCCGCGAGATGGTCGAGCGAGCGCGCCATCTCCTCGTCCGTGAACCAGCGGCGGGCGAGGGACTCCGGCTCGCGGGCGTAGTCGTGCGGGAAATGATGCTCGCCCGGCGCATAGCCGGGCGCGACCGGGTACTTGTCGAGCCGCTCCGGGTCCAGCACTGCCAGGTGCTGCTCGCGCACCAGCCGGCCGAGCCGGTCCGCCGCGGCCTCGGCGCGCGAGCGGTCAGGGGCACCGTCCAGGAAGGCCACCGTGGCCTCGATCTCGTACGGATGGGACTTCTCCAGAGCGTCGACGGCGGCCCAGCAGAAGTCCGTCGCCCGGAACAGCCAGGCGTGCCACACCTGATTGCGATGCAGCAGACCGACGACCGGCCCGGTCGCGAGCAGCTCGCTCGGAGGGTCGTCGACGATCGGGATGAAGGGCGCGGCCGGGTATCCCCGCTGGGAGGGGTGGATCGCGGGCAGCGCCCCGTCGCGCGTGGACACCTCCGTGAGATAGCGGCACATCCGCTCCACGCGCAGTCCGCCGCACCGACCGATGGAGTCGAGGACGCGCAGGGCGTGTGCGGTGTGCAGCGGCTGGCTGACCGGGCCGCGCAGGTCGGGTTCGAGGGCGTGGCCGTAGCCGCCGTCCTCGTTGAGGTAAGCGGCCAGCGCCGTCTCGACGGTGTCCGAGCCGCCGCCCATGAAGTGGTACGCGAACCGCCGCTGTTCCAGCACCCGGGCCGTCAGCCAGATGAAGTGCTCGGCGCGGGCGAGAGGGGACGCGAGCGGAGGCGCGGGGGTTGCTCCAGTTCCAGCCATGTTCAGACCGTAGAGCGGAAAGGGCTTTCGGCATGCGCGACGGATGGGCCGCACCCCCGGGGGCGGGATAATGGCGTTATGCGGTTGACGATTTTCTGGGAGCGGATGGCAGACCACTTCGGTCAGGCGTACGCCGATTCCTTCGCGCGCGACCATGTGATGGCCGAGCTTGGCGGGCGTACGGTCCATGAGGCGCTGGCTGCGGGCTGGGAGGCGAAGGACGTGTGGCGCGGGGTCTGTGCCGCGGCCGGCGTCCCCGCCGAGAAGCGGTGAGCCGGCAGCGAGCCGTCACTGATGCGTGCGGTGGGCCAGGCGTGATTCGGACCCGGGGTCGAGCCGCGAGTCGGTGGGGACGCCGTCGGCGTCGCGGGCGGTGTAACCGGGGAACAGGGGCGGACGATCACCCGCGGCGGCGGTAGGCGACACTGGCTCCGTGGCCCCGACCGACAAGACCGACCCGGACCTGACTCCTCCGGACGTGACCGCCCAGGATGCGACCACTGAGGGCGTGCCCCCTCACGGCAGACCTGCCGCGGGCGCGGCCGCCGAGGACATGAGCGCTCAGGACACCACTCCGCCCGCCATTCCGCCCTCCGCGCCGGAGGGCGGCCCAGGCGGTCCCGGCCGGATGCCCCGCTGGCTGCCGCGCGCCATGGTGCTCGCGCTGGCGCTCATCGCCTGCTTCCAGCTCGGCAGTTGGGCCTTCCACCAGCTCATCGGCCTGCTGATCAATATCCTCATCGCCTTCTTCCTGGCGCTGGCGATCGAGCCCGCGGTCGGCCGGATGGCGGCGCGCGGCATGCGCCGCGGCCTCGCCACCTTCCTGGTCGTCTTCGCCGTACTGGCCGCGGGCGCCGGCTTCGTCGTCATGCTGGGCTCGATGCTGGCGGGCCAGATCATCGACATGGTCGAGGACTTCCCCCAGTACCTCGACTCGGTGATCCGCTGGATCAACAGCACCTTCAACACCGAGCTCTCCCGGGTTGAGGTTCAGGACAGTCTGCTGCGCTCCGACTGGCTGCGGAGGTATGTCCAGAACAGTGCGAGCGGGGTGCTCGACATCTCGGCCACCGTCCTCGGCGGACTGTTCAAGCTGCTGACGATCTTCCTTTTCTCGTTCTACTTCGCGGCCGACGGGCCCCGGCTGCGGCGTGCGATCTGCTCCGTACTCCCGCCGGCCAAGCAGGCCGAGGCGCTGCGCGCCTGGGAGATCGCGGTCGACAAGACCGGCGGCTATCTCTACTCGCGCGGCCTGATGGCACTGATCTCCGGTGTCGCGCACTACGTCCTGCTGGAGATCCTGGGTGTGCCGTATGCTCCGGCGCTCGCGGTCTGGGTCGGTCTGGTCTCGCAGTTCATCCCGACCATCGGCACGTATCTTGCGGGCGCGCTGCCGATGCTGATCGCATTCACCGTCAATCCCTGGTACGCGCTCTGGGTGCTCGGGTTCGTCGTGATCTACCAGCAGTTCGAGAACTATGTGCTGCAGCCCAAGCTCACCGCAAAGACCGTCGACATCCACCCCGCGGTGGCCTTCGGTTCGGTCGTCGCGGGCACCGCGCTGCTGGGGGCGGTCGGCGCGCTGATCGCGATCCCGGCGGTCGCGACGCTCCAGGCGTTCCTCGGCGCGTATGTGAAGCGGTACGCGGTGACCGACGACCCGCGTGTCCACGGCCACCGGCTGCGCGACGGCAGAGCGGTCAGGCGGATGCGGCGCGCCCTGCACAAGGGCCGCAACGGCTCGGCCGTCGACGAGAGCGCACCGGACGCCGGGAAGGGCGGGCGTGACTCCGGCGAGGGCGGGCCGGACGCCGGTGCGGAGACCGACGACCGGCCTTGAGGCATGTGGCCTTGAGACATCCGGCCCTGGGGCTTCCTGCCCGGAGGCCTACGACAGGCCTTTCGGCCTCAGTGGCGCTCCAGCTCCACCTTCGGCAGCGCCCTGCGCAGCCACGCCGGCAGCCACCACGCACTCCGCCCCAGCAGCTGCATCACCGCCGGCACGATCAGACAGCGGATGACCACCGCGTCCAGCAGGATCGCCACGGCCAGCCCCAGACCGAACTGCTGCAGCATCCGGTCCGGGCTGAGCAGGAATGCCGAGAACACCACGATCATGATCGCCGCAGCCGCCGTGATGACCTTGCCCGTCGCCGCAAGCCCCTCACGGACCGCACCCTGCGGGTCCTTCGTGTGCTCCCACTCCTCATGGATGCGCGAGAGCAGGAAGACCTCGTAGTCCATCGAGAGCCCGAAGACGATCGCGAAGATCATCACCGGGATGAAGGCCTCGATCGGACCGGGCTCGACCCCGAACCAGCCCTCCTGGAAGACCAGCGTGATCGCGCCGAGCGCCGCTCCGATCGACACCAGGTTGAGGAGCGCGGCCTTCAGCGGGATCAGAACCGACCGGAACACCGCGAGCAGCAGCAGCGCTGACAGCCCGACGACGATCGCGACGAAGAGCGGCATCCGGTCGGAGACCGTGGACGCGTAGTCCTCGGTGGCCGCCGTGGGCCCGCCGACCAGCAGCTCCACGCCCGTGGACTTCTCCAGCGGCGGGAGTACGTCGTCGCGCAGCCGGTCGACAAGTCGAGAAGTTTCCTCCGCCTGAGGCGCGGAGTCCGGGAAGGCGATGACCGTAGCCACCGACGCGTCCTTCGTCGGGATGGGCCCGGTGGCCGCCGCGATGCCGGTCGTCTCCTCAAGGGCCAGCCGCACCTGGTCCGCGGCGTTCGTGCCGCCGCCGTCGGCGACCACGATCAGCGGACCGTTGAAGCCCGGACCGAAGCCTTCCGCCAGCATGTCGTACGCCTGGCGGCTGGACTTGGACTCCGCGTCGTTGCCCGCGTCCGCGAAGCCGAGCCGCATGTCGAGCGCGGGCGCGGCCAGCGCGCCCAGGGCCACCAGCGACACGACGAGCGCCGCCCAGGGCCGCCGCTGCACACCCGTCGCCCAGCGTCGCCAGCCGGCCCCCTCGACTCTCTGGGCCTTCGCGGCGCGCTTGGCGACCTGCCGCTGGATGCGCCCACCGAAGATGCCGAGCAGGGCCGGGAGCAGGGTCAGCGAGGCGGCCATCGTGACCAGCACGGTCAGTGCGACCGCCAGTGCCACGCCCTGGAGCGAGCCGAGACCCAGGGCGACCAGACCCATCAGCGCGATGATCACGGTGCAGCCGGCGAAGAAGACCGTACGGCCCGCCGCGTCCAGCGCGGTGCGCGTGGCACGCTCGGGCTCGGCACCCTTGAGCAGCTCGCCCCGGTACCGCGAGAAGATCAGCAGGGCGTAGTCGATGCCGACGCCGAGACCGACCAGCATCATGATCGGCGGGGTGAAGTCGGCGACGTCCGCGAACTGCGAGGCGAGCGCGATCAGACCGATCGAACTGCCCACCGCGAACAGCGCGGTGACCACCGGCAGGCTTGCGGCGACCAGCGACCCGAAGAGGAAGACCAGAATCACCAGCGCGCCGAGAATGCCCGCGCCCTCGGCCGCGCCGCCCTCCGCCTCCTCGGCGCCGCGTGCCGCGTCACCGCCAACCGCTGCCTCGACTCCTTCGCCCTCGATGGACGCGGCGGTGTCGATGATCTTCCGTACGTCCTCCTTGGGCACGTTCTGGGCCTCGCCGTCGAGGGTGACGGTGGCGTAGCCGACCGTGCCGTCCTTGGATACGGCGGCCGCGTCCTCGTACGGACTGCGTACGTCGGTGACGCTCGGCAGCCCGGCCACCTTCTCCAGCATCGTGCCGACGCGCCCCTCCACCGCGCCGTCCCGGATGCCGTCCGTGGCCCTGACCACGATCTGCACGGCGGCGTCGGCCTGCGCCGAGCCGTGCTCCTCCAGTACGGACTGGGCCTGCTGGGAATCCGTACCGGGCAGCGAGAAGTCGTTGTGGTACGCGTTGCCCGCGGCCACGGAGGCGCCCGTGATCCCGACCAGGACTACGACCCAAAGGATCAGCGCCCGCCATCGGTGGGTGTACGAGAAGGCGGCGAGCCGTTCGAAGACGCTGGTGCGCGTCGTGGTGGGCGTCGCATTGCGCGTCGCGGTGTTCATCGTGGTTCTCCTTGAGGGAGGTCGCTCTGAGGGGTGTCGGAGGCTTGAGAGATCCGGGGTGCGTCCGAGGTGCGTCGGCGGTGTTCTGGCAGTGCGTCAGAGGCAGGAAGGGCGGGTCACGCGGTGCCGGAAGGCGTCCCACATCCACGCCTGGCGGCCTGCCAGGGGCCGGTGCGCCCCACCGGCAGCCGGGCCCGCTCGAAGGGAGCGCCCGTCAGCCGTACGACCGCGAACGCGAGCCCGTGCATGGCGAACAGCGCCATGAGCGCGAACGTGGTGAGGACGGCGACCGGTCCCGAAGCGGCGGAACCCGGCGTACCGGTGGCGACGACGGTCGCGAGCCCCAGGGTGAGGGCGACGCAGAGGAAGTGGCCGTCCGCCGTGAGGGCGAACTGCAGCCGTGCGAGGTCGAGCGTCTCCTGGGTCACGCTGTCAGAGTCGGCGTACGGCTCTGGGCGGGTCGTCGGCCCGGGGAGGACAATCGGCGTACCCCAGGAGTTGCGGGCGCTCCTGTCGGCGTACTACGGAAGTTGCTGAGTCCTGTCCGGCCTGTTCCGGACGAAAGACCCTAGGCCATCCAGCCCGGGGTGATCATCCCGGATTCGTACGCCAGGATCACCAGCTGCGCCCGGTCTCTGACATTCAGCTTCGTCATGATCCGGCTGACATGGGTCTTCGCGGTGGCGGGAGCCAGTACGAGGCGCTGCGCGATCTCGTCATTGGACAGACCCGCGCCGACCAGGCCCATCACCTCGCGCTCCCGCTCGGTGAGGGCGTTCAGCCGGGGGCTGGGGTCGGGCTGCTTGCTGCGGCCCGCGAACTCGGCGATCAGACGGCGGGTGACGGCGGGCGCGATCAGGGCGTCGCCGCGCGCCACCACCCGTACGCCGTGCAGCAGTTCCATCGGCTCGGTGTCCTTGACGAGGAACCCGGAGGCGCCCGCGCGCAGCGCGCCGTACACATAGTCGTCGACGTCGAAGGTGGTGAGGATGATCACCCGTACGGCTTCGAGCCGAGGGTCTGCGAGGATACGGCGGGTGGCCTCCAGACCGTCGAGGCCGGGCATCCGGATGTCCATCAGCACGACGTCCGGGCGCAGTTCGCGTGCGAGGGCGATGGCCTGCTCGCCGTCGGCGGCCTCGCCCACCACCTCGATATCGGACTCGTCGGTGAGGATGGAGCGGAAGCCGGCGCGTACGAGTGTCTGGTCGTCGGCGAGCACCACGCGAATCATTCGGTCCCCTTAAGCGGCCTCAGCGGCAGCCGGGCGCTGACCCGGAAGCCGTCCGCCGTGTTGCGTGCGGTCAGTTCGCCGCCGAAGGCTTTGGCGCGTTCGGCCATCCCGATGATGCCGCTGCCCTGCGACTGCTCGTCGTCCGTGCCCTGTCCGTCGTCGTCGATCCGCACCCGGACGTCCTCGTCGGTGTAGGCGATGGTGACCAGGGCGCTGCTCGCGCGCGAGTGCCGGGCGACATTGGTCAGCGACTCCTGGACGATGCGGTAGGCGGCGAGGTCGACCGGCGGCGGCAGCGGACGCGGTGTGCCCTCGGTGTCCGTACGGACCTCGATACCCGTCGCGCGGGCCCGCTCGACCAGCTCGCCGAGGCGGTCGAGTCCCGAGACGGGGGCGGTCGGTGCGGCCTCGTCGGCCTGGCGAAGTACGCCGAGGGTGGAACGCAGCTCGCGCAGAGCGTCCTTGCTGGTGGCCTTGACCGCCTCCAGGGCAGCCTCGGCGGCCGTCAGCGCGTCCGCGGGCTCCGGCTGCTTGCTCAACTTGTGCAGTACGGCGCTGGACTGGACGTTGATCAGCGAAATGCTGTGGCCGAGTACGTCGTGCAACTCCCGCGCGATCCGCAGCCGCTCCTCGGTGGCGCTCTGCCGGGCCCGCGCCTCCTGCTCACGCTCGGCGGCGATGGCGCGCAGCTCGACCTCGTGGAGATAGGCGATACGGGTGCGCTGGGCGCGGCCCACGGCGACAAGGCTGATCAGCCAGCCGGCGAGCATCACCAGGGAGGTGTCGTCGATCTGACGGTGGCCAGGGCTCTGCCGGCTCTCGGCGAAGCCGACGGCGAGGAGGGTGATGGCCGCCAGGGCGATGGCGGCGGTGAAACGGCCTTCGGCGGCGACGCTGTAGAGCGCGAGCGCGAAGGTGATCATCAGCGGGCCGTCGAAGGTGCTCAGCGGGTAGTAGGCCGCGCAGGCCAGCAGGGTGACGACGGCGACGGCGACGGGCCACCGGCGACGGTAGTAGAGCGTGCCGCAGCCCACCGCGATCAGGGCCCAGCCGATGACTGTGCGGGCCGGCGGCTCGCTCTCGTACTGCATCACGACCAGCGTCCAGACGACCACGACGGCGGTGACCAGCAGGGTCACGATGGCGTCGGTCGTACGCGCGGACAGGCGGCCGCCCGGGGCGCGGTAGGGGATGACCATGCCACGAAGGATAGGCGGGGGACGGGCGTGCCTGGCGCCTCAGTTGGCGGGCTCGCCCTTACGCGCCCCAAGGCGCCCTTGCCGGCGTCGAGGAAGGCGTTGACGTCGGTGGTGTTGCCCCTCTCGCCGGTGGCGTGCCCCTCTCGGCCGCAGGACCGGAACATCGCCGCAGGATCCCGGCCGCGGTCGAGGCCGCGCCGCTCGTGGGGACGGCCTCGACCTGACGGGCGGCAGCCTGGCCGGCGGGGCCGCGGCGGCCTCTGACCGGAGTGCCGCGTGGTGCGCTTGACACTAAAATCGAACATCCATTCTTATGGAATTCCGGCCCTCGGTTTCCGAGAGTTATCCACAGGCTGGAAGGGGCGTCGGCGCCCGTTGTCAGTGGCAGGGGATAGCGTCTTTGACGTGAAGCGATCGACTCAAGCAAATCGGGTGGAACCCATGGCAGGAACCGACCGCGAGAAGGCGCTCGACGCCGCGCTCGCACAGATTGAACGGCAGTTCGGCAAGGGCGCTGTGATGCGCCTGGGCGAACGGCCGAACGAGCCCATCGAGGTCATCCCCACCGGGTCGACCGCGCTCGACGTCGCGCTCGGCGTCGGCGGCCTGCCGCGCGGCCGTGTGGTGGAGGTGTACGGACCGGAGTCCTCCGGCAAGACGACCCTCACGCTGCACGCGGTGGCCAATGCGCAGCGGCTCGGCGGCCAGGTGGCCTTCATCGACGCCGAGCACGCCCTCGACCCCGAGTATGCGAAGAAGCTCGGCGTCGACATCGACAACCTCATCCTGTCCCAGCCGGACAACGGTGAGCAGGCGCTCGAGATCGTCGACATGCTCATCCGCTCAGGCGCCCTCGATCTGATCGTCATCGACTCCGTGGCGGCCCTGGTGCCGCGCGCGGAGATCGAGGGCGAGATGGGCGACTCGCACGTCGGTCTGCAGGCGCGACTGATGAGCCAGGCGCTCCGGAAGATCACCAGCGCGCTGAACCAGTCCAAGACCACCGCGATCTTCATCAACCAGCTCCGCGAGAAGATCGGCGTGATGTTCGGCTCGCCGGAGACCACGACCGGTGGCCGGGCGCTGAAGTTCTACGCCTCGGTGCGGCTCGACATCCGCCGTATCGAGACCCTCAAGGACGGCACGGACGCGGTCGGCAACCGCACCCGCGTCAAGGTCGTCAAGAACAAGTGCGCGCCGCCCTTCAAGCAGGCCGAGTTCGACATCCTCTATGGCCAGGGCATCAGCCGCGAGGGCGGTCTGATCGACATGGGCGTGGAGAACGGCTTCGTACGCAAGGCCGGCGCCTGGTACACGTACGAGGGCGACCAGCTCGGCCAGGGCAAGGAGAACGCCCGTAACTTCCTGAAGGACAACCCCGATCTCGCCAATGAGATCGAGAAGAAGATCCTGGAGAAGCTCGGCGTCGGCGTGAAGCCGGAGGCCCTGGCGGCAGAGCCGGGTGCGGACGCAGCCGGTGCGGCGGCGGCTCCGGCCGAGGACGGCACGAAGTCGGTGCCCGCGCCCGCCTCCAAAGCCAAGTCGGCCAAGACGGCGGCGGCCAAGGGGTAGCGCGTGGCCCGGCGAACCGAATGGCCGGGCGACAGCGCCGACTCGTCGAGGGCCGAGAAGGAGCTGTCGCCCCAGGACCCGGCGGAGCGGGCGCGGGCGATCTGTCTGCGCCTGCTCACCGGGACCCCGCGCACCCGCAAGCAGCTCGCGGACGCGCTGCACAAGCGTGAGATCCCCTTGGAGGTGGCCGAGGAGGTCCTCTGCCGCTTCGAGGACGTGGGGCTGATCAACGACGCGGCCTTCGCGGACGCATGGGTGGAGTCCCGGCACCACGGCCGGGGCCTCGCCCGGCGGGCCCTCGCGCGGGAACTGCGCACCAAGGGCGTGGACTCCGCGCTGATCGACGAGGCGGTCGGGCAGCTCGACTCCGAGCAGGAGGAGGAGACCGCCCGCGAGCTGGTCGCCCGCAGACTCCCCTCCACCCGGGGTCTCGACCGCGACCGCCGCCTGCGCCGCTTGGCGGGCATGCTGGCCCGCAAGGGGTACCCCGAGGGCATGGCCCTGAGGGTGGTCAAGCGCGCCCTGGAGGAAGAGGGCGAGGACACGGAGGACCTCGACGAGGGCGGGGTCTTCTGACGACGGGGGGCGCCTTCTCGTGGGGCCTTCTGACGCGACGAGTTGAACCACCACGCCTACGCCGCAGATCTCGAGCTCTTCGAGTGGCTCCAGCGGGAGAGCGGTGGTGCCGACGACGCATGGGCCGACGCCTTTGAAGGCAGGCCCTACCGCGTGACCGGCAGCCCCGCGGACTTCCACGCCTGGAAGCCCCCGACGAGGTCGGTCGCGCGGTGCAGTCCCAACTGCCGCAGGGACACGGCCGCCAGAGACGACGCGTACCCCTCGTTGCAGACCACCACGACCCGCAGATCGTGACTGACGGCCTCCGGCGCACGGTGGCTGCCCTGCGGATCCAGCCGCCACTCCAGTTCATTGCGCTCCACGACCAGCGCACCGGGGATCACCCCGTCACGCTCGCGCAGCGCCGCGTACCGGATGTCCACCAGCAGCGCCCCGTCCGCGGCCGCCTCGAAGGCGTCCTTCGGCTCGACGCGGTCCAGGTCCTGCCGTACGCGCTCCAGTAGCTCGTCGATCCCTACGCGCTCGCTCACTGCCAGTCCGCCGGACGCTCGACCTGCTCAAGGCGGAGCACCGCGCCGGACCGGCTGAAGCGCCGGATCAGCGGCAGCGGCGGATAGTAGGCGTGCACCGATACGGCGTGCTCGGCGGGCGACTCGTTCAGCACCTCGTGCACATGGTGCGTGCCGAAGGCCCGGCCCTGGCCCGCCCCGAGCCGCCGCTCGCGGTCGACGCCTTCGTTCAGCTCCAGGGTCCGCCACCCGCTCGCTGGGAGTCGCACGGCGAGTGAGTTCTCCTTCAACTCACCCGAGGCCGTGGCAAACGCGCCGATCGACTCGGCGTGGTCGTGCCAGCCGGTGCCTGTGCCGGGTGGCCAGGCGATCAGCCAGGCCTCACTGCCGCCCGGACCCTCGAGGTGTACCCACGTACGGCCCTCGGGATCGAGTGGGAGTGAGGCGATGAGGTCCTCGTCGGCGGCGGAGCGCCGCACGAAGTCGAGCAGCTCGGCGACCGTCGGAGCACTCGAGCCATGCGTGGCGACAGGGGTGGGGAGGGGCTGGGACACGGATACCGTCCTGGAAGTTCGCGGGAGGGTGCGCGGGCACACCGGGCCACAGCGCGAGAGAAGGCGAATTCAGCAGGACGGTCGACACACGCAGCCCGCATAGCGGACGAGGTCCATATGGACCCTCCGCCACAGGCGCACATTGGTGTCGGTCACGCTCCGGAGTACACCATGTGGGCCCTCGAGGGTCAATTGATGTCCGCAGTGCGGTCACTGCGGACCGCTGAGGGAGACCCGCCGCGCGCCGCGTCCGCCGCCGAGTACAGCTCGGCGGGCCGTACACCCGTGAACGACGCGACCAGATGCCCGTCCGGCCGCACCAGCAGCACCGTGTGAGCCGTGGCACCCGGGTAGCTCTCCGTCACCAGAAGCTCGGCCCGTACCGGCAGTGCGGTGACGGCCGCCGCCAGCCGCGGCATCACGCCCGCGCTCACCCAGTGCCGCCGGTCCCACACCCCGGTGCCGGGCGCGACCAGCATCACCAGCAGCCGTCCCTGCCCCAGCCTGTCGCGCAGCCGTGCGCTGGTTCCGTCGGGCACGGTCACCCGCACATCCGCGACCGGAGCGCCTGCCTCCGTGCCGACGAGTGTCTGGGAAGGGGCGTATTCGGGTGCGAGGGGGGAGTGCGTGTAGACGGGGGGCGCGCCCAGCGGGCCGTGCCCCAGATGGCCGTCGGTGAGCAGGATGTCGTGCCCCCGCGCTGCGCCCGGCAGATACGTACGCAGCGCGCCGGCACCGCGCAGTATCGGCAGCGACTGGTCGGCGGCGCGCAGCCGCGCGGCGACGGCGGCCCGCCGCTCCGCCTGATAGCTGTCGAGCAGCGGCTCGGAAACTCCGTGGTGCCAGGTGTGCGCGAGCTTCCACGCCAGGTTGTCGGCGTCCCGCAGCCCTTCGTCGAGCCCCTGGGTGCCGAGCGCGCCGAGCAGATGGGCGGCGTCGCCCGCGAGGAACGCACGGTCCACACGCCAGCGCCGCGCGAGCCGGTGGTGCAGTGTGTAGACGCCGGTGTCGATGAGCTCGTACGGAGGTGTCCCACCGCACCAGCCGGCCAGCGTGTCCCGCACCCGGGCGACCAGAGCGTCGGGGGTGACCAGTTCACCGCGCGGCGGCAGCAGCCAGTCCAGCCGCCAGACGCCCTCCGGCAGGGGACGGGCCGTCACTTCGTCGCCGCCGGTGCGCCACGGCGGCTGCCGGTGCAGTAACGCCTCGTCGGGCCAGGGGAGTTCGGTTCGCAGCGCGGCGACGGCGTGCCGCTCCACCGCCGTACGCCCGGGGAAGCGGATGCCGAGGAGCTTGCGGACGGTGGACCGTGCGCCGTCGCAGCCGACCAGGTAGCTGCCGCGCCACCAGGTCGCCCCGGTTCCGCGGGTGTGCACGCTGATCCCGCCGGCGTCCTGCTCCAGCGAGTCGAGGCGACTGTCGGTGACGATCCGGACCAGCGGCTGCCCGGCGACGGCGTTACGGAGTCCGCGCGTGAGGGCGTCCTGGGGGATGTGCAGGGGAGCGGGGGCGCCGGCGTCGCCCAGGATGAGCTGTCGTACGTCCTGCTTCCGACGCATCGAGCGCCAGCCGGCCCAGCGGGCTCCTTCGTCACGGACAGTGGCGCAGCCGAGCCGTTCCACCATGGCGGCCGTGTCGGGCCGCAGTACGACAGTACGGGCGGGGCGCGGCTCGTCCTTGCCCCGACCTTCGTCGAGTACGACGGAGGGGACTCCCTGGGCGGCCAGGGCGAGAGAGAGGGCGAGGCCGACCGGGCCTGCGCCGACCACGATCACCGGGTCCACGAGGTGACTCCTCGGGCGCGAAGAGTGGTGCGGAGAAGTGCGGAGGAAGCCCGGTGCGCGATCACAGAACGTATGCAACTCACTGCGAGTGTCCGCGTCAAGCTGTCACCGGGACGCGGCGAGGGGCGGTGGCCTCACGGCCACCGCCCCTCACTGGTCCAACATCCGATGAACCGTCAGACGGCTCGGCCGTCATCCTTCTTGACTCCGGGCTCGGCGACGGGCTCCTCGGCACCGGCCAGGTCGGCGCTGAGCACCGCGCCTGTGCTCTTCTTCGCGCGGCGCAGCCTGCGCTCCAGCCACGAGGCGAAGGTCGTGAGCATCAGGTTGAGGATGATGTAGATCACCGCGACGACGATGAAGCTGGGGATGACGTTCGCGTAGTTCGCGGCGAGCGTGCCCCGAGCGTTCAGCAGCTCGGTGAAGGCCAGCACCGCCCCGCCGAGCGCGGTGTCCTTGACGATGACGACGAGCTGGCTGACCAGCGCCGGCAGCATCGCGGTCACAGACTGCGGCAGCAGGATGCTGGTCATCGTCTGACCCTTGCGCAGACCGATCGCCTTGGCCGCCTCCGTCTGGCCCTTGGGCAGCGACAGGATGCCCGCCCGAACGATCTCCGCCAGCACAGAGGCGTTGTACAGGACGAGGCCGGTGACCACGGCGTACAGCGGACGGACGTCACTGCTGATGCTGCCGGAGTTGGCGTAGAGCTGGTTCGCGAACAGCATCAGAAGGAGGACCGGAATCGCGCGGAAGAACTCCACGACGACCGAGGCCGGGCCTCTGACCCAGCGGTGGTCGGACAACCGGGCGATGCCGAAGATCGCGCCCAGGGGCAGTGCGATGACCATCGCGAGGGCCGCAGCCTTCAACGTATTGGCGAGACCGGGCAGCAGATAGGTCGTCCAGGCCGGTGCCTCGGTGAACGGCTTCCACAGGGACCAATCGAGCTGTCCCTCGTCCGACATCACGCTGATGACCCACCAGATCCCCAGCGCAAGCAGCGCGAGGAATCCGACGGTGTAGACGATATTGCGGCGCTTGGCGCGGGGGCCAGGAGCGTCGTAGAGGACCGAGGTCATCGCTTCACCGCCACACGCTTGCCGACCCAGCCGAGGAGGAGACCGGTGGGGAGAGTCAGAACCACGAAACCGAAGGCGAAGACCGCCGAGATGAGCACCAGCTGCGCTTCGTTCTCGATCATCTCCTTCATGAGCAGAGCCGCCTCCGCCACACCGATGGCCGCAGCGACCGTGGTGTTCTTGGTCAGGGCGATCAGCACATTGGTGAGCGGACCGACGACCGAGCGGAACGCCTGCGGAAGAACGACAGTCGTTAGCACCTGGGTGAAGCTCAGGCCGATGGCCCGCGCCGCCTCCGCCTGACCGACCGGCACCGTGTTGATGCCTGACCGCACGGCCTCGCAGACGAACGCCGCGGTGTAGGCCGCGAGCCCGAAGACAGCCAGCCGGAAGTACTTGGCGTCGAAGTCGTCGGCCGCGCCCAGCGTCATGCCGAAGACATCGGCGAGACCGAGCGAGGAGAAGACGATGATCACGGTGAGCGGGATGTTCCGGACTACGTTCACATAGACCGTGCCGAACGCACGCATCAGGGGCACCGGGCTCACGCGCATCGCGGCAAGGACGGTTCCCAGTACCAGGGAGCCGATTCCGGAGAGGACGGTGAGTTGCACCGTCACCCAGAACGCCCCGAGCAAGTCGTAACCTTCAAGAAAGTCGAACACTGTCTCCCGCGCTTCCGCGTGTAGGAGGGCGCGGCACGCCGCCATCAGTGGCGGCGTGCCGTCTCAGCCCTGCTTCACTTGACGATGTTGCCGATCTTCGGGGCGGGCTCGTTCTTGTAGTTGGCCGGACCGAAGTTGTCCGTCACGGCCTTGTTCCAGGCCTTGTCCTTGACCATCTTCTCGAGGGCGGCGTTGATCTTGTCGACCATCGCCTGGTCGCCCTTCTTGACGCCGATGCCGTAGTTCTCGTTGCTGAGCTTCAGACCGGCGAGCTTGAACTTGCCCTTGTACTGCTCCTGCGCCGCGAAGCCGGCGAGGATCGAGTCGTCCGTGGTCACCGCGTCGACAGCGCCGCTCTGGAGGGCAGCCATGCACTCCGAGTACGTGCCGACCTGCTGCAGCTGGGCGTTCGGCGCGAAGTCCTTCTTCACGTTCTGGGCGGACGTGGAGCCGGTGACGGAGCAGAGCTTCTTGCCGTTGAGGTCCTCGCCCTTCGCGACGTTGTCGTCGGACCGGATCAGCAGGTCCTGGTGGGCGAGCAGGTAGGGGCCGGCGAAGTCGACCTTCTGCTTGCGCTCGTCGTTGATCGAGTACGTGGCGGCGATGAAGTCCACGTCGCCGCGGGCCAGCGCGGTCTCGCGGTCGGCGCTCTTCGTCTCCTTGAACTCGACGTTGTCGTAGCCGAGCTCCTTGGCGACGTAGTTCGCCACGTCGACGTCGAAGCCGGTGAACTTGCCGTCAGGCGTCTTCAGGCCGAGGCCCGGCTGGTCGTACTTGATGCCGACCGTGATCTTCTTGCCGCCCCCGTCGCCCGAGCCGCTGTCGCTGTCCGAGCCGCAGGCGGTGGCGGTCAGGGCAAGCGCGAACACGGTGGCCGTGGCGGCTGTGACCTTGTGAAGCTTCATGATGACTTCCCTAGAGTTGACGCGAAGTGATGTGGATCGGGGGATCCAGGACTCAGTGGTGAAGGATCTTCGACAGGAAGTCCTTGGCCCGGTCGCTGCGCGGGTTGCTGAAGAACTCCTCGGGTGTGGCCTCTTCGACGATCTTGCCGTCCGCCATGAACACGACCCGGTTCGCGGCCGAGCGGGCGAAGCCCATCTCGTGTGTGACGACCACCATTGTCATCCCCTCCCGCGCCAGCTGCTGCATGACCTCGAGAACCTCGTTGATCATCTCGGGGTCGAGGGCCGACGTCGGCTCGTCGAACAGCATGACCTTGGGGTCCATCGCCAGCGCCCGCGCGATCGCGACGCGCTGCTGCTGGCCGCCAGAGAGCTGGGCCGGGTACTTATCGGCCTGCTCGGCGACACCCACCCGGTCGAGCAGGGCGCGCGCCTTCTCCGTGGCAGCCTTCTTGTCCATCTTGCGGACCTTGACCTGGCCCAGCGTCACGTTCTCCAGCACGGTCTTGTGCGCGAAGAGGTTGAACGACTGGAACACCATGCCGACATCGGCGCGGAGCCTGGCGAGCTCCTTGCCCTCCTGGGGCAACGGCTTGCCGTCGATCGTGATGTCGCCGGAGTCGATCGTCTCCAGACGGTTGACGGCGCGGCACAGCGTGGACTTTCCGGACCCGGACGGTCCGATCACCACCACGACCTCGCCGCGGGTGATCGTCAGGTCGATGTCCTGGAGTACATGCAACGCGCCGAAGTGCTTGTTCACGTTGCTCAGCACGACCAGGTCGCCCGCTGCGGGTACGGCGTCGTCGGCGCCCTTGGTCACTGACACTCCGCTCATCGGCTTCTTGCTCCGTCCTCCTCGGTTGGGAGGACCCTATTCACGTGGTGCGACCAGCGTCATTACATCTGAGGGAGAATTGAGCATAACGATCCGGCCTCAAGCGGACACTATGTGTGAACAGGGCCTTCGTCGGCGTACCGGGTGGGTAACGGAAACCATCATGTAACGGGAAGCCCCTTGACTGACAGGCAGACATCCGCCTTGATGCCCTGGGTACGTCGGACGACCACAAGACGTACGCCAGACGACCGCAGGACAGACGACCGCAGGACAGACGACCGCACGACCGGAGGGGGGCCATGAGACTGCTGCTGGTCGAGGACGACGACCACGTTGCCGCCGCCCTGTCAGCCGTGCTCGCCAAGCACGGCTTCGATGTCGTGCACGCTCGCAACGGCGAGGAGGCGCTGCAGGCCGTCCTGCCCGCCAAGCACCCCGACAAGCCGCCCTTCGGG
This sequence comes from Streptomyces lunaelactis, assembly GCF_003054555.1. Lineage (NCBI taxonomy): Bacteria > Bacillati > Actinomycetota > Actinomycetes > Kitasatosporales > Streptomycetaceae > Streptomyces > Streptomyces lunaelactis. Next base: position 6,345,228 of record NZ_CP026304.1, read on the forward strand.
GTCGTACTTCTCGATCTGGGGCTGCCCGACCAGGACGGCTACCAGGTGTGCGGCAAGATCAGGAAGCTCACCTCGACCCCTGTGATCATGGTGACCGCGCGGGCCGACGTCCGCTCCCGGATTCACGGGCTCAATCTCGGGGCCGACGACTATGTCGTCAAGCCGTACGACACGGGTGAGCTGCTCGCCCGTATCCACGCCGTCAGCCGGCGCAACGCGCCCGGTGACGAGGCCGGTGCGGCCGGCCCCGAGCACGCCCTGCGGCTCGGCCCGGTCATCATCGAGCTCTCCACCCGCCGGGTCAGCGTCGACGGCGAGGCGGTGCAGCTGACCCGCAAGGAGTTCGATCTGCTCGCGCTGCTCGCCCAGCGGCCCGGGGTCGTCTTCCGCCGGGAGCAGATCATCAGCGAGGTGTGGCGGACCAGCTGGGAAGGGACCGGCCGCACGCTCGAGGTACATGTGGCGTCCCTGCGCTCCAAGCTGCGGATGCCCGCCCTGATCGAGACCGTGCGCGGAGTCGGCTACCGGCTCGTCGCCCCCGCCGGCGCGTAAGGCCCGTAACCCCAGGTGCGTACCCGACTCCTCCCCCTGCTCATCGTCCTCATGGCGGGCGTGCTGCTCGCGCTCGGCTTCCCGCTCGCCGTGAGCGTCGCCGCCGCGCAGCAGCAGCGGGTCGTCGTCGACCGGATTGACGACACGGTGCGCTTCGCGGCGCTGGCCCAGTTCGTCACCGAGAGCTCCGGAATGGACGAGCGGCGCTCCACGCTCCAGGAGCAGCTCGATCGCTACCACGACACGTACGGCATCAAGGCGGGTGTCTTCACCCGCGACGGCGACGACATCGCCCGCGCCCCGGAGAACTGGTCCGTGCCGCGCAGCGGCGAGGGCCGTGAGGCATTCCAGGAGGCACTCTCGGGCCGGCGCAGCCAGGACCCGCCGCAGGTCTGGCCGTGGCAGCAGGGCGGCCGGCTCGTCGTCGCCTCACCCGTCGTGCGGGACGGGGACGTCGTCGCCGTCGTGTTCACCGACTCGCCCACCAGTCAGCTGCGTTCACGCGTCCTGACGGGCTGGCTGCTGATCGCGGCCGGCGAGGGCGTGGCGATGCTGGTCGCCGTCGGTGCGGCCTTCCGCCTCACGGGCTGGGTACTGCGGCCCGTACGGGTCCTTGACGCGGCCACCCACGGCATCGCGACCGGGCAGATGAATTCGCGCGTCGCGGCGGCGAGCGGACCTCCGGAACTCAGACGCCTGGCCCGCTCGTTCAACGAGATGGCGGACAACGTCGAAGAAGTACTGGAACAGCAGCGGGCGTTCGTCGCCGACGCCTCCCACCAGCTGCGCAACCCGCTCGCCGCACTGCTGCTCCGTATCGAGCTCCTCGCCCTCGAACTTCCCGAGGGCAACGAGGAGATCGCTTCGGTCCGCACCGAGGGCAAGCGCCTCGCCCAGGTCCTCGACGACCTGCTGGACCTCGCGCTGGCCGAGCACGCCCCCGCGGACCTCCAGCTCACCGACATCGGCGAACTGGCCGCCGAGCGGGTCGCGGCCTGGCGTCCCCTCGCCGAGGAGAAGGGCGTCCGGCTGACCGAACAGGGTGCGGCGGTCACCGCCTGGGCCGACCCGGTGGCGCTCTCCAGCGCTCTGGACGCGGTGATCGACAACGCCCTGAAGTTCACACCGCCGGGCGAGGAGGTCATCGTCTCGGTCGCCTCCAACGGCACGACCTCGAAGGTCGTGATCACCGACGGTGGTCCTGGCCTGACCGACGAGGAGCTGGTCCGTATCGGTGACCGCTTCTGGCGCAGCGGGCGTCATCAGAACGTGAAGGGCTCGGGTCTCGGCCTGTCGATCTCGCGCGCGCTGCTGGCCGCCGGCGGCGGCTCGATCGCGTACGAGCACCACGAGCCGCGCGGGCTGCGGGTGACGGTCACCGTCCCGCGTACCTCTCCGACGGCCTGACTGCTCCGGTATGACTGCTACGGCTTGACCGAGCGGTAGTAGCGCCGGGCTCCCTCGTGCAGCGGCAGCGGATCGGTGTAGACCGCGGTCCGCAGATCGACCAGCTGCGCCGGGTGCACCGTGTTGCCGATACGGTCCCGGCTCTTGATCACCGTACGGGTGAAGCCCTCGGTCATCGCCGGATCCATCCGGTCGGTGGTGACCAGCAGATTCGCCACCGCAACCGTCGGTACGGGCACCCCGCTCTGCGCCTGCAGATAGGCGTCGGCAGGCATCACCGCCGAGCGGTAGTAGCTGGTCGCGTCGCCCGTGGCGTGCAGCTTGTCGACGAGATCGGCCTCGAGCGGGATCAGCCGGATCTGGAAGCGCTCGGACAGGTCCTGAATGGTGCTGGTGGGCAGCCCGCCCGACCAGAAGAAGGCATCGAGCTCGTCGGCCTCCAGCAGCCCCGGCACGGTGTCGATCCCGGCCGGGACCCGAGTGATGTCCCGCGTCGGATCGATCCCCGAGGCCTTCAGTAGCCGCTCGGCGATCAGCCGCACACCCGACCCCTCAGGCCCGATCCCCACCCGCTTGCCGCGAAGATCGCGGGCGGACCTCACGGGGGAGTCGCGAGGGACGACGAGCTGTACGTAGTCGTCGTACAGCCGGGCGCAGCCGCGCAGCCGGTCGGCACCCGGCTTGCGGTCGCGCTTGTACTTGGCGACCGCGTCGGCGGTCGCGATCGTGAAGTCGGCCTCGCCGGCCGCCACCCGCGCGATGTTCTGCTGCGAGCCCTCACTGGTCCGCAGATCGATCTCCACGTCCGGCAGATCTTGGGCGAGGGCCTGCTTCAGCAGCACGCCGTACCGCTGATAGACCCCGCTCTGGACGCCCGTACTGAAGGTGAGCGTCCCGCTCGGCGACGACTTCCCGAAGGGCAGCAGCCACCACAGCAGCAGCCCGAACACCACCAGGGCGGCGGCCGACCCCTGCAGGGCACGGCGGCGGCTGAGACGGGAGAGGGCCGGGAGCATGGCGCGATCCTGCCAGCTCACTCCGTGTGATGGCCAGGCCCTGCCTCGTGGAAGGCTGAGGCCGAGCGTCGGTGCGACCCCGTACCCTGGTGGGCGCGATGAGTGCGAAAACATACGAGGTGCGCACCTACGGGTGTCAGATGAACGTCCACGACTCCGAGCGCCTGTCCGGCCTGCTGGAGGACGCCGGCTATGTCCGTGCGCCCGCGGGCGCCGACGGTGATGCCGATGTCGTCGTCTTCAACACCTGCGCGGTGCGGGAGAACGCAGACAACAAGCTGTACGGCAATCTCGGCCGGCTCGCGCCGATGAAGACCAAGCGGCCCGGTATGCAGATCGCCGTCGGCGGCTGCCTGGCCCAGAAGGACCGCGACACCATCGTCACCAGGGCGCCGTGGGTCGACGTCGTCTTCGGTACGCACAACATCGGCAAGCTGCCGGTGCTCCTGGAGCGCGCCCGTATCCAGGAAGAGGCGCAGGTCGAGATCGCGGAGTCGCTCGAGGCCTTCCCCTCGACACTGCCGACCCGCCGTGAGTCCGCGTACGCCGCGTGGGTCTCCATCTCGGTCGGCTGCAACAACACCTGCACCTTCTGCATCGTCCCGGCGCTGCGCGGCAAGGAGAAGGACCGGCGGCCCGGCGACATCCTGGCCGAGGTCGAGGCGCTCGTCGCGGAGGGCGTTTCCGAGATCACCCTGCTCGGTCAGAACGTCAACGCGTACGGCTCCGACATCGGCGACCGCGAGGCGTTCTCCAAGCTGCTGCGCGCCTGCGGGAAGGTCGAGGGGCTCGAGCGCGTGCGCTTCACCTCGCCGCACCCCCGCGACTTCACGGACGACGTGATCGCGGCGATGGCCCAGACCCCGAACGTCATGCCGCAGCTCCACATGCCGCTGCAGTCCGGCTCCGACACGGTGCTGAAGGCGATGCGCCGCTCGTACCGGCAGGAGCGCTTCCTCGGCATCATCGAGAAGGTGCGTGCCGAGATCCCGCACGCGGCCATCTCCACCGACATCATCGTGGGCTTCCCCGGCGAGACCGAGGAGGACTTCGAGCAGACCATGCACGCCGTGCGCGAGGCCCGCTTCGCGAACGCCTTCACCTTCCAGTACTCCAAGCGCCCCGGCACCCCGGCGGCGGAGATGGACGGGCAGATCCCCAAGGCGGTCGTCCAGGAGCGCTATATGCGCCTGGTCGCCCTCCAGGAGGAGATCTCCTGGGAGGAGAACAAGAAGCAGGTCGGCCGGACGCTGGAGATCATGGTCGCCGAGGGGGAGGGCCGCAAGGACGGTGCGACGCACCGCCTTTCGGGCCGGGCGCCCGACAACCGGCTGGTCCACTTCACCAAGCCGGACGAGGAGGTGCGCCCCGGCGATGTGGTCACAGTCGAGATCAGCTACGCCGCTCCGCACCACCTGCTCGCCGAGGGTGCTGTCCAGTCGGTACGCCGCACCCGCGCGGGCGACGCCTGGGAGAAGCGCAACGCCGCGGCGGCCGAGAAGCCGGCCGGAGTGATGCTGGGGCTGCCGAAGATCGGCGTACCGGAGCCGCTGCCGGTGGCGGCCGCCCCGGGCTGCGGCTGCGACTGACTCACCTCTCGGGGAGTTGGGCATACGCCTGCTCCGGGTGCCGGTCCGAGCACGGACTAGGCTGCCGATCATGCTTGTCGCCGCCGCCGTGTGCCCCTGCCCGCCGCTGCTCGTGCCCGACGTCGCCGCCGGCGCCGCGTCCGAACTCGACGCCGCGCGGAACGCGTGCGCGGACGCTCTCGGGGTGCTCGCCGCCGCCCGGCCCGACCTCATGGTCGTGGTCGGACCGGCCGGACAGGACGGCCGCGGGCCGCATCCCGCGGGCGCGACCGGGAACTTCCACGGGTTCGGTGTGGACTTCGAGGTACGGCTGGGAGAGGGAGAGGCCCAGGAACGGCCGCTGCCTCCCTCCCTGGCCGTCGGAGCCTGGCTGCTCGCCCGTGCGCAGTGGGCGGATGCGCCGGTGGAGGGCCTCGGCGTCGGGGAACGGCTCGCCGGTGAGCGCTGCGTGGCCGTCGGGCGGGAGCTCGCAGCCCGCGCGGAACGCGTCGCGCTGCTGGTGATGGGTGACGGCAGCGCCTGCCGCACCCTGAAGGCCCCCGGCTATCTCGACGAGCGGGCCGCGGACTTCGACCGGGAGGCCGCGCGCGCCCTGGGCGCGGCCGACGTCGAGGCACTCAAGGCGCTGGACGTGTCACTCGCGTACGAACTCAAGGCGGCGGGGCGCGCGCCCTGGCAGGTGCTCGGGGGAGCAGCCGATGGCGCGGGACTGGCCGGACAGCTGCTGTACGAGGACGCCCCGTACGGCGTCGGCTACTTCGTCGCCGCCTGGTCGTAGCGGACGACGCGAGGGGCCGGACCCTGGGGAGTACCCGGCGGACGGTACCAGGACAAACGCACAACGGCGGACGGCCGCGGAGGAAGTCCTCCGCGGCCGTCCGCCGGTGAATATCAGGCCGCCGGCGGAGTGCCGCCGCCGTCCTTGTGGGCGATGCGCCCCAGGGCGTCCTTGGCCTTGCCGGTGCCAGTCTCGATCTTGCTGCTGTACTTGCCCTTGGTCTTTTTGTCGACCGACTTAGCGGCTCTCTCCAGACCGTGCTCGATCTTGCCCCCGTGCTGGTGCGCGAGGCCGGAGACCTTGTCCTTGGCCGGGGCGAGCTTGGCCTTCAGCGTGTCCATGAAGCCCATGGGCCACCTTCCCTGTGTTCCCTCGCCGGGGATTACTTGCGGGCGCCCTCTCCGGCTTCGTTGTCCGCCGCCTCCTCGGCCGACTGCTGCTTCGGAATCTCCACGCTGTCGGCCGCCGCGGCTTCGGTGACCTCAGCCTCTTCGGCCTCGGTGACCTCGGCCGCCGCGTCCTTCGACGCTTCGGACCCGGAATCGGACTCAACCGCGGACTCGGCCGTCAGAGTGCTGACAGCCGCCTCCTCGGTTGACGCCTCGGCAGTCGTGTTGGACTTACGACGAAACCATGAAAAAACGCCCATATCTACTCCATAGCCTACTCGTGTGGGCGAAGTTCCGCGCCGCCCGGAGCGTTCCATTGCGCCGCTCGCGGGCACCGGTCCAAGAAACCGGCGTTCGGAACCTCGCAACAGGCAACGAACCCACCCCTGTGCCGTCACCTCGCTCGTTCGGGGACAGGCCCGGGGGTTTGCGAGACTGGGGCGGTGAGAAGTGCAGCTCCCGCACCGCGGGTCATCGCAGTCGTCGGTCCCACCGCGGCCGGAAAGTCCGATCTGGGCGTCTTCCTGGCCCAGCGATTGGGCGGCGAAATCGTCAACGCCGACTCCATGCAGCTCTACCGGGGGATGGATATCGGGACCGCCAAGCTGACGACCGAAGAGCGCGGCGGCATTGCGCACCAGCTCCTCGACATCTGGGAGGTCACCGCGATCGCGAGCGTCGCCGAGTACCAGAAACTGGCCAGGGCGGAGATCGACCGACTGCTGGCCGAAGGCCGCACGCCCGTTCTCGTCGGCGGCTCCGGGCTGTACGTACGCGGTGCCATCGACGCCCTCGAGTTCCCCGGCACCGACCCGCGGATCCGCGCCCGGCTCGAGGAGGAGCTGACGCAGCGCGGCTCCGGTGCCCTGCACGCCCGGCTCGCCGCCGCCGATCCCGAGGCCGGCAGCGCGATCCTGCCCAGCAACGGCCGCCGAATCGTCCGGGCGCTCGAGGTCATCGAGATCACCGGCAAGCCCTTCACCGCGAACCTCCCCGGCCACGACTCCGTGTACGACACCGTCCAGATCGGCGTCGACGTCGCCCGGCCCGAGCTGGACGAGCGCATCACGCTGCGCGTCGACCGGATGTGGGAGGCGGGCCTCGTCGACGAGGTGCGCGCGCTAGAGGCGCAGGGGTTGCGTGAGGGGCGCACGGCCTCGCGTGCGCTCGGCTACCAGCAGGTGCTCACGGCGCTCGCGGGGGAGTGCACCGACCAGCAGGCGCGCGAGGAGACCGTGCGCGCCACAAAGCGCTTCGCGCGCCGCCAGGACTCGTGGTTCCGGCGGGACCCGCGGGTGCACTGGCTGAGCGGCGCGGCCGAGCACAGGGGGGAACTTCCGCAGCAGGCGCTGGCGTTGGTCGAACGAGCGGTTACAGCCTGATCACGTGATGGCATCGGGACGCTCTGCCCGTCATTTCGGCACCCTGGAGCGTGCCATCATCGAGCATCGATCGACGTGGAGTCCGAGTTGGGAGGGCGCGTGGCGATGGAGGCCGGCCCTCGCGACAGAGAACAGGGAAGACGGGACGTAGCGGACAGCGCGTCCCGTCTGAGTCCGGACGGACCTGACGAGCAGGACGTGATCGCGGACGAGGTCGAGGTCGAACTGCGCCCGCAGCGCAGGCTGCGGATCTGGCAGCTCGCCCCCATCGTGATGCTGGCCGCGGTCGGCTCCTTGATGTTCGCCTTCCCGCTCGCCTTCGGCACCGGTGACGGCGGCGCTGTCGTCGCCATGCTGGGGCTGCTGATCAGCTGCTGCGCCGCGGGCTGGGGCGTGATGGCCGCCCGTCGCGTGGGTCACACCTGGCCGGGACTGCCGGCCCGCGGCTCCGGCGAGCGTCCCGACTGGCGGGTCATCGCCCTGTACGTCGGCGTGGGCGCCGCGCTCGTCGCGCTGGCCGTCTGGCGCGTGGCCCGACTCCGCTAGGCCGTGTCTGAGTCCTGCCCGGCAAGATCGTCCGGACAGGACTTACCTGTCCGGATGTCACAGCGGCCTCGTACGATGGGCCGCGTGAGCACTCCGCAGACCTCCCCGATGCCCTTCCTCAAGGGCCACGGCACCGAGAACGACTTTGTGATCGTCCCCGACCCGGACAATGCTGTCGACCTGCCCGCGTCCGCCGTCGCCAAGCTCTGCGACCGCCGGGCCGGCATCGGCGGCGACGGCCTGCTGCATGTCGTACGGTCCGCGGCGCACCCCGAGTCCCGCGCCATGGCGGACGAGGCCGAGTGGTTCATGGACTACCGCAACGCAGACGGTTCGATCGCCGAGATGTGCGGCAACGGCGTACGTGTCTTCGCCCGCTACCTCGAGCGCGCGGGCCATGTGGAGGCGGGCGACCTCGCGGTGGCGACCCGCGGCGGCGTCAAGAAGGTGCACCTCGCCAAGGGGGGAGACATCACCGTCTCCATGGGCCGCGCGCTGCTCCCCGAGGACGGGGTCACCGTCACCGTCGACGGCCGCAACTGGCCCGCCAGGAACGTGAACATGGGCAATCCGCACGCGGTCGCCTTCGTCGAGGACCTGGACCACGCAGGCGACCTGTACGCCGTACCGCCCTGCACGCCGGCCTCGGTCTACCCCGACGGCGTGAACGTCGAATTCGTCGTCGGCCGCGGCGAGCGCCATGTCGCCATGCGTGTGCACGAGCGCGGCTCCGGCGAGACCCGCTCCTGTGGTACGGGCGCGTGCGCCGTCGCTGTCGCCGCGGCCCGCAGGGACGGCGCGGACCCCGCCGTCACCGGCGCCCCCGTCACGTACACCGTGGATCTCCCCGGCGGGCGCCTGGTGATCACCGAGCGGACGGACGGCGAGATCGAGATGACGGGCCCCGCCGTGATCGTCGCCGAGGGGCACATCGACCCGGCCTTCCTCGCTGTGACCGAAACCGTGATCGCATAGAGCTTCGCTCGAATGGGTGATCCGGTTCACGCTGAGCGAGAGACGGACTGCTCCACGTGGTGGGGTCGGTAGCATCAAGCACCGGCACGGAGTGCACGCCTGCCCTTTCCACCGCCGGTCGAAACTGCCGGAGGTCCCCATGAGCGCAGAGGCCACCAACCCTGGTGCCCACAGCCGCAGGCGCGGCCGTCCCAGGATCGACCTCCGCAGGATCGGCCGTGCCGCCCTCATGGGGCCCACCGCCCGGGACCGGCTCCCCGACGCGATCGGCCATGTCGCCGAGGCGCATCGCGCGCATCACCCGGACGCCGACCTCGCCAATCTGCGCAAGGCGTACGTCCTGGCCGAGTCCTCGCACCGCGGGCAGTTCCGCAAGAGCGGCGAGCCGTACATCACGCACCCTCTCGCCGTCACCCTGATCCTCGCCGAACTGGGTGCGGAGACCACGACGCTGACCGCGTCCCTCCTCCACGACACCGTCGAGGACACCGAGGTGACGCTCGATCAGGTGCGTACGGAGTTCGGCGCCGAGGTCTGCTATCTGGTCGACGGCGTCACCAAACTGGAGAAGGTCGACTACGGCGCCGCCGCCGAGCCGGAGACCTTCCGCAAGATGCTCGTCGCCACGGGCAACGACGTCCGTGTGATGTCGATCAAACTCGCCGACCGGCTCCACAACATGCGCACGCTCGGCGTCATGCGCCCCGAGAAACAGGCCAGGATCGCCAGGGTCACCCGTGACGTCCTCATCCCCCTCGCCGAACGGCTCGGCGTACAGGCGCTCAAGACCGAGCTGGAGGACCTGGTCTTCGCGATCCTGCACCCGGAGGAGTACGAACGCACCCGCGCCCTCATCGCCGACAACGCCACCGCGGGCGACGCGCTCGCCGCCACCGCGGAGGACTTCAGAGTGGTGCTGCGGGACGCCGGCATCGCGGCCGAAGTCCTCATCAGGCCACGGCACTTCGTGTCGGTGCACCGCTCGCGGCTCAAGCGGGGCGAGATGCGCGGCACGGACTTCGGACGGCTGCTGGTGCTGGTCGGCGAGGACGCCGACTGCTATGGCGTCCTGGGCGAGCTGCACACGTGCTTCACCCCGGTGATCTCCGAGTTCAAGGACTTCATCGCCGCCCCCAAGTTCAACCTGTACCAGTCGCTGCACACCGCCGTCGCGGGTCCGGACGGCGCGGTCGCCGAAGTCCTCATCCGTACACACCAGATGCACAAGGTCGCCGAAGCCGGGGTGATCGCCCTCGGTAATCCGTACGTACCCCTGGAGCCGGCCGAGGGGATGGAGCCGGCCGACGGCGAACGTGCCGACCCCACCCGGCCCGGCTGGCTCTCCCGCCTCCTCGAGTGGCAGCAGTCCACCCCCGACCCCGACACCTTCTGGACCTCCCTGCGCGCTGATCTGGCGCAGGACCGGGAGATCACCGTCTACCGCGCCGACGGCGGCATGCTCGGGCTGCCGGCCGGAGCGAGCTGCGTGGACGCCGCCTACGCGCAGTACGGCGAGGAGGCGCACGCCTGTATCGGCGCGCGCGTCAACGGCCGGCTGGCGACGCTGAGCACGGTGCTGAGCGACGGCGACACAGTGCATCTGCTGCTCGCCCAGGACGCCGCGTCAGGCCCCTCGCCCGACTGGCTCGACCAAGCGCGTACGCCGGCCGCGCGGATCGCCATCAGCAGCTGGCTCCAGTCGCATCCGGAGGGGGCGAAGATCCCCGCGGCCGCTCCCCGCCGGGCAGCACCCGTCACGGCCGACCGGCGCGCCGCCGCGAACGCCGTCGTCGATCTGCCGGACGCGACCGTACGTCTCGCCGGCTGCTGTACGCCGGTGCCGCCCGACGCCGTCACCGGCTTCGCGGTACGCGGCGGCGCTGTGACGGTCCACCGCGAGGAGTGCCCGGCCGTGGCCCGTATGAGAGCCCTGGACCGCGAGCCCATCGGGGTGAGCTGGGGCGATGCCGCAGAGTGCCGGGTGACCCTGATCGCCGAGTCCTTCGGCCGCCCGCGTCTGCTGGCCGACCTCACGGAAGCCATCGCCACCGAGGGCGCCGCGATCGTCTCGGCCACTGTCGAGCCGCCCAGCGAACAGCGCGTACGCCACACGTACACCCTTCAACTCCCCGATGCCGCAGGTCTTCCCGCCCTGATGCGCGCCATGCGCGATGTGCCGGGGGTGTACGACGTGAGCCGCACCCAGCATCCGGCGGCCACCGCCTGACCCCGTTCGGGTGGGCACGACGCGCGGCGTCACGCTCCTCGCCGGGCGCGCTGATAGCGGTAGGGGATGCTGCACACCTCTCGGCGCCGCCTGCGTGCCGCCCTCCTGGCCGCCGCCTCGGCCACCCTCGTCGCCGCGGCCCTGCCCTCGCCCGCACCACTCGGCATCGGCGATCCGCTCTTCCCTCACCTGGGCAATCCCGGTTACGACGTTCTCGCGTACGACATCGCCTTCACCTACGGGGGAAGTAACAGCAAGCCGCTGGACGCCGTTACCAAGATCGACGCGCGCGTGACTCGGCGACTGGACAGCGTCAACCTCGACTTTACGCACGGCACGGTCCGCACGGTCGAAGTGAACGGCCTCCCCGCCGAGTTCGCGACCGCCGGGGAGGACCTGGTCGTCACACCGCCGGACGCCGTCGAGGAAGGATCGCGGCTGCGGATCACCGTCACCCACACCAGCGACCCGCGAGGAACCAAGGGCGGCGAGGGCTGGGTGCGCACCTCCGACGGGCTGGTGATGGCGAACCAGGCCGATGCCGCGCACCGGGTCTTCCCGTCCAACGACCACCCCGCCGACAAGGCGTACTTCACCTTCCGGATCACCGCGCCCAGCGAGCTCACCGCCGTGGCCAACGGGGTGCGGACGGCGAAGGCCCAGGCCGGGTCCACCACCACATGGGCGTACCGGACCAGTCACCCCATGGCCACCGAGCTGGCCCAGGTGTCGATCGGCCGCTCGGCCGTCGTCCGGCGCGTGGGGCCGCACGGACTGCCCGTACGCGATGTCGTCCCGGCCGCTGACCGGACGAAGCTCGAGCCCTGGCTGAGTAAGACCCCGGGACATCTGGAGTGGATGGAGCAGCAGGTCGGCCCCTATCCCTTCGAGACGTACGGAGTGCTGATCGCCGACGCCGACACCGGATACGAGCTGGAGACGCAGACGCTCTCGCTCTTCGAGCGCTCGATCTTCACCTCCGGCGCCTACCCGGAGTGGTACGTCGAGTCGATCATGGTGCACGAGCTCGCACACCAGTGGTTCGGCAACAGCGTCTCGCCCCGCACCTGGTCCGATCTGTGGCTGAACGAGGGGCATGCCAGCTGGTACGAGGCGATGTACGCCGAGGAGAAGGCGCATCAGTCGCTGGAGCTGCGGATGCGCGACGCGTACAAGCAGTCCGACAACTGGCGGGCTGCGGGTGGACCGCCGGCTGCCCCCAAGCCGCCGACCGCCGGGCAGAAGATCAGTCTCTTCCGGCCTGTGGTGTACGACGGCAGCTCGCTCGTCCTGTACGCGCTGCGCCAGACGATCGGCAAGGAGGCCTTCGGCCGGCTGGAGCGGGCCTGGGTGAGCGGATACCGGGACGGGACGGCGACCACCGCCGACTTCGCGGCACTGGCTTCGCGGATCGCCGGGCGCGACCTGTCGGTGTTCTTCAAGGCGTGGCTGTACGGGGAGCGGACGCCGCCGATGCCGGGGCACGCGGACTGGCGGAGCAAGGCCGTCGCGGCGCCCAAGGCCCACTGACCATCGCGACTCCCAAGGTGCCTGGCGGCGGCCACGGAAAGGCCTCCAAGCCGCTCGGAAAGGCCTCCAAGCCGCACGGAGGAGCTTCCAGGCCCCACGGAAACCGGGATGACGGCCCTGGCAGGCCCGTGCGACCATCAACAGGTCGGCGACGCGGCCGGGGACGGAATCCTGATCGGGAATCATCCGGGTCCGTTACGCGTTGTGACTGGCGTACCGGACTTTTCTCCGGTCCCTTTTCCATCGACTCCCATCGACGTAAGGATCCAATGACCTCCTCTTCATCCCCTTCCCAGGACGAGCAGAGTTTCGCGGAGACGCGCACCGAGAGCCTTCGGGCCGATGCCCTGATGGAAGAGGACGTCGCCTGGAGCCACGAGATCGACGGAGACCGGGACGGCGATCAGTTCGACCGCTCCGAGCGTGCGGCGCTGCGGCGCGTGGCGGGCCTCTCCACCGAGCTCGAGGACGTCACCGAGGTCGAGTACCGGCAGCTGCGCCTGGAGCGTGTGGTGCTGGTCGGTGTATGGACCACGGGGACCGTGCAGGACTCGGAGAATTCCCTCGCGGAGCTGGCGGCGCTCGCCGAGACGGCGGGCGCGCTGGTGCTCGACGGCGTCATCCAGCGCCGTGACAAGCCGGACCCGGCCACCTACATCGGCTCGGGCAAGGCGCAGGAGCTGCGTGACATCGTGCTCGAAACCGGCGCCGACACCGTCGTCTGTGACGGTGAGCTCAGCCCGGGCCAGCTGATTCACCTCGAGGATGTCGTCAAGGTCAAGGTGGTCGACCGGACCGCCCTGATCCTCGACATCTTCGCCCAGCACGCCAAGTCCCGAGAGGGCAAGGCACAGGTCGCGCTGGCGCAGATGCAGTACATGCTGCCGAGGCTGCGCGGCTGGGGTCAGTCGCTGTCCCGACAGATGGGCGGTGGCGGTTCCGGTTCCTCCGGCGGCGGTATGGCCACCCGTGGTCCCGGTGAGACCAAGATCGAGACGGACCGGCGTCGGATCCGCGAGAAGATGGCGAAGATGCGCCGGGAGATCGCGGAGATGAAGACCGGCCGCGAGATCAAGCGACAGGAGCGCCGGCGCAACAAGGTGCCCTCCGTCGCGATCGCCGGTTACACCAACGCCGGAAAGTCCTCGCTGCTCAATCGCCTCACGGGCGCGGGCGTGCTGGTGGAGAATTCCCTGTTCGCCACCCTCGACCCGACCGTGCGCCGGGCCGAGACGCCCAGCGGGCGGCTGTACACGCTGGCCGACACCGTCGGGTTCGTACGGCACCTGCCGCACCACCTCGTCGAGGCCTTCCGCTCCACCATGGAGGAGGTCGGCGACTCCGACCTGATCCTGCATGTGGTGGACGGATCGCACCCGGCGCCGGAGGAGCAGCTGGCAGCTGTGCGCGAGGTGATCCGCGAGGTGGGCGCGACCAACGTGCCCGAGATTGTGGTGATCAACAAGGCGGACGCGGCCGACCCGCTCGTACTGCAGCGGCTGCTGCGCATCGAGCGGCACGCGATCGCGGTGTCGGCGCGGACCGGCATGGGCATCGACGAGCTGCTCGCGCTGATCGACGTGGAGCTGCCGCGGCCCAAGGTCGAGATCGAGGTGCTCGTGCCGTACACCCAGGGCGGGCTGGTCTCGCGGGTGCACGCCGAGGGCGAGGTTCTTTCCGAGGAGCACACCACGGAGGGCACCCTGCTCAAGGCGCGGGTGCACGAGGAGCTGGCGGCGGCGCTGGCGCCGTATGTGCCGGTGGCCGGCTGATCAGGTACTGAACCAAGCGGAAGGCCCGCCCCTCGTTGAGGGGCGGGCCTTCCGTCGTTCGGTGTCCTGCGTGTCCAGCAGGCTTACTGACCCGCGAACTTCTTGCTGACCGCGTTGTATACGCCCTTGGCCTCGTCACCCAGGCGCGGACCGGCCAGCCAGCCGGCCGTGACCGGGCCGATGGAGGTGTTGGACACCAGCGCGTCCTTGCCGTCCTGGCCCTTGGCCACCCAGCCGCCGCCGGAGGAACCGCCGGTCATGGTGCAGCCGATGCGGTACATCGTCGGGTCGTTGGCCTTGATGGACAGCCGGCCCGGCTTGTCGGCGCACTGGAAGAGCTTCTGGCCGTCGAACGGCGGCGCCGCCGGGTAGCCGGTCGCCGTCATGTTGTCGATCTCCGGCACGGCCGGGGCGCTGAAGTCCACCGGAAGCGCGGAACCGACGGTCTCCTCAAGCGACTTGCCGGTGCCACCCTTCTCGGGGGTGACGTGGATGACGGCGAAGTCGAACGGGGCGCCCTGGCCGCCGGTCGCGGCGCCCTGGGAGATCCACTGGTCGGACGTCTGGGCCCAGTCGCCCCACCACACACCGTGGGGAGCGATCTGCTCCTTGGGTGCCTTCTCCAGGTCGGCGGTGGACTTGGCGCTGTCGTTGTACGACGGCACGAAGGCGATATTGCGGTACCAGCCGCCGCTCTTGCCGGCGTGTACACAGTGGCCCGCGGTCCACACCATGTTGGACTTGCCAGGGTTGGCCGGGTCCTTGACGACGGTCGCGGAGCAGACCATCGAACCCTCGGGGCCGTCGAAGAAGACCTTGCCGGCCTCGGCGGCGCTGGAGTGGTAAGGCGCCTTCACAGCCTGCGCGTTGACCGGCGCGGGCGTCGGGTCGGTGACACCCTCGTCGCCCGCGATGTCGTTGTCGACGGGCTTCTCCGGCGGCTTTTCCGCATCGCGCATCCGGTCCGAGTCCCAGAGGTCCTCGATCATCGGGTTGACGAAGTCCTGGGCCTCACGCAGCCACTTGTCCTTGTCCCAGTTCTTCCACTCGCCGTTCTTCCACTTGTCCAGGTCGATCCCGCGCTCCTTGAGGCGGTCCTTGAGATCGTCCGGGATAGTGATCTTGTCGTCGGCGGACGAGGTCGCGGTTGCGCTCGGCTTGTCGCCCGCGTTGTCCTCGCTCGGACCGCAGGCGGTGGCAGCCAGCGCGAGCACGGCGGCGATGGAAGCCGCGGCCAGCGTCGGGCGAATGGGTCGCATGTCGTGATCCCCCTGGGACTTCAGAACTCTGAACTGTCGGAAATGTGCGAAACATTGCTCACCCCGGCGGTGGCAACCGGAGCCGGAGTGCGGCCCCCCACTATGCCGGTGCCGATGGGGACGAGTTGCGGCAGGTCCGCGGTTCCGGCCCGCAAGGATCTTCCGATTGCCCGTGATCCCCGGCTGTCGGCGTCGTTGGTACGTACGGGGGACACAAGGTCAGCGTTCAGCCCAGGTGGGCGGCCCAAGAGCGCGGTACCGATGTGCAACGCAACTGTTACAGCTGGAGGACCAACAGCCGTGGCCGTGACCGAACCTGCCCCGGTGGCGCTGCCCGCCGCGCACGAGGGGATTCTGCGCCGACAGTCGCTCCGCGAATCGGCAGCCCGTACGTACGCGCGCTCGCTGCCCATCGTTCCCGTACGGGCCCGGGGGCTGACGATCGAGGGAGCGGACGGGCGGCGCTATCTCGACTGCCTTTCCGGCGCGGGCACCTTGGCGCTCGGCCACAACCACCCCGTGGTGCTCGAGGCGATCAGGAAGGTCATCGACTCGGGGGCGCCGCTGCACGTCCTCGACCTCGCCACCCCGGTCAAGGACGCTTTCACCACCGAGCTGTTCGCCACGCTGCCGCGGCAGTTCGCCGACAACGCGCGGATCCAGTTCTGCGGACCGGCCGGCACCGACGCGGTCGAGGCGGCCCAAACAAGCTCGTCCGCACCTCGACCGGCCGCAGTGGCCTCCTCGCCTTCACCGGCGCGTACCACGGGATGACGGCCGGGGCGCTCGACGTCTCGGGCGGCGCCACCGACGTACGCGTGACCCGGCTGCCCTTCCCGCAGAACTACCGCTGCCCCTTCGGGATCGGCGGCGAACGTGGCGCCGAACTCGCCGCCCGCTGGACGGAGAGCCTGCTCGACGACCCCAAGGGCGGCGTGCCCACGCCGGCCGGGATGATCCTGGAACCGGTGCAGGGGGAGGGGGGAGTGATCCCCGCCCCCGACGACTGGATGCGCAGGATGCGTGAGATCACCGCCGCCCGTTCCATCCCCCTGATTGCCGACGAAGTGCAGACGGGAGTCGGGCGGACCGGCACCTTCTGGGCGGTCGAACACAGCGGAGTCGTGCCCGATGTGATGGTGCTCTCCAAGGCAATCGGCGGGTCCCTTCCGCTCGCTGTGATCGTCTACCGGTCCGAACTCGACGCCTGGCAGCCCGGCGCCCACGCGGGCACCTTCCGCGGCAACCAACTCGCCATGGCAGCAGGCGCCGCCACCCTCGCGTTCGTACGCGAGAACAGGCTCGCCGACCGCGCGGCCACCCTCGGCGCCCGAATGCTGGGCCGCCTGCAAGGGCTGGCCGCAGCCCACTCCTGCATCGGAGACGTACGAGGCCGGGGCCTGATGATCGGCGTCGAGCTCGTCGACCCGGACGCCGCTGCCCCCGACGCCCTGGTCCCGCCGACCGCACCCGCCCTCGCCGCCGCCGTCCAGCAGGAGTGCCTGAACCGCGGGCTCATCGTCGAACTCGGCGGACGCCACTCCGGTGTCGTACGGCTGCTCCCTCCCCTCACCCTCACCGACGAACAGGCCGGGGCCGTACTCGACCGCTTTGCCGACGCCCTGGCAGCCGCCGAGCGCTCCATGCACGACAGCACCGACAGCGGGCAGTCCTGCTGACCCGGACAAAACACAAGGAAGCCCTGCCGTGAACCCCACCCCCGTACCCGATGTGCCCGAGGCCGACGGCCGTCCCACCACTTACCACCGAGGACAGGGCGAAATGTGCGGCCCCCTCACGGCCGAGGCGGCGACGGTGCCGCGCCAACAGACGGGGGGTCTCGGTGAACAGCTCACCTCCTCCGCAGGCTCGCCCCCCGGCGCCCGATCGGCGCAACTCCTGGACCACCCGGACCCGTACCGCGCAGCCGACGCGGCGGCCGTCGAGAATCTGCTCCGCTGCTGGGTACGGGAGAACAGCCTCCCCGAGCCGGACGGAGCCACCCTGCGCATCCCGCTGAGTGCCAGCGGCACCGCGCTGCTCGTGCCCGTCCGGTACTGGTCGGCCACCGGATGGCACCGCTTCGGCCTGCCCGCCCTGGAGGGAGGACAGCAGGACGCCCCCGGCGCGGACGCCGTCACCGTCGCCGCGCTCCTCGGCCGGGAAGCGGGCCAGAGCGAAGGAGCCGAACTGGTCGGCCGGGTCGCCGACTCGGTACGGCGCACTGCCGAATTCATCACCGACCGCCGCGCACGCCCCACACCCGCGCCCGAGGCGGATCTCTTCCTCACCGCAGAACAGTCGCTCCTGTTCGGCCACCCCCTGCACCCGACGCCCAAGAGTCGCGAGGGGCTCTCCGAGGCCGAAGTGGGGCTCTACTCACCGGAGTTGTACGGCTCCTTCCCGCTGCACTGGATGGCCGTCGACCGATCTGTCCTGGCCACCGACTCGGCCTGGACCGAACAGGGCCGCACCCTGCCGGCCGAGCAACTCACCGCCCGACTCTGCGGAGACCTCCAACTCCCCGACCACACGGTTCCCTTGCCGCTGCACCCCTGGCAGGCCCGCGAACTGAAGCACCGCCCCGCCGTCGCCGCCCTCCTCGACGCCGGTCTCCTGCACGACCTCGGTCCCTACGGAGAGCGGTGGCACCCCACGTCGTCGGTCCGCACCGTCCACCGTCCCGGCGCCCCGGCCATGCTCAAGCTCTCCCTCGGCGTACGCATCACCAACTCCCGTCGTGAGAACCTCCGCAAAGAACTCCACCGCGGCGTCGAGGTGCACCGGCTGCTCCGCACCGGCCTCGCCGATCAGTGGCGGGCCGCCCACCCCGGCTTCGACATCGTGCGGGACCCGGCCTGGCTGGCCGTCGACACCGCCGACGGCGAACCCGTGCCCGGACTCGACGTCATGCTGCGCCACAACCCGTTCGGCCTCGGGGACGACGCCGTCTGCATCGCCGGACTGACCGCGCTCCGGCCCTGGCCGGGCCGCGCCGTAATGCACTCGCGCCTCGCCGACACCGTGGAACGGCTCTCCGCGCACACCGGCCGTCCCACCGGCGCGGTCGCCGCCGAGTGGTTCCTGCGCTACCTCGACCATGTCGTGCGTCCGGTGCTCTGGCTGGACGCCACCGCCGGTATCGCTCTCGAAGCCCACCAACAGAACACGCTGGTGATCCTCGACCCCGACGGGTGGCCCGTCGGCGGCCGCTACCGCGACAACCAGGGCTACTACTTCCGCGAGTCCCACCGCGCCGAACTCGAGCACCGCCTCCCCGGCATCAGCACAGTCAGCGACACGTTTGTATCCGACGACGTCACCGACGAGCGCTTCGCCTACTACCTCGGCATCAACAACGTCCTCGGGCTGATCGGCGCCTTCGGATCTCAGCACCTCGCCGACGAGCGCGTACTCATCGCCGCCTTCCGACAGTTCCTCGCCGCGAACACCGGCCTCGGCTCGCCGCTGCCCGGGCAACTTCTCGAAGCAGCCACGCTGCGGTCCAAGGCCAACCTGCTCACCCGGCTGCACGGCCTCGACGAACTCGTCGGTCCTGTCGACACCCAGTCCGTCTACGTCACCATCACCAACCCCCTTCGTCCCTGAGGGAACACAACCCGACCGAACTGCGAGAGGAGAGCGCCACCGTGCCTCCCACCGATGCGCGCACCGACACCGGAGCCGGTCCCACCCCCCAGCTGGGCAGGGGCGTCGAGGACACCTTGGATCTGCGGCTTCCCGAGGAGCTCCTCGCGCTGTTCCGGGAGGACGAGCTGACCTTCGGCTCCCCTCAGCCGGACGTCAGTCGTGTTGGTGATCTGCTGGACGCCCCCGCCGACTGGGGGCCCGTCACCACCTCGGTCGGCTCCGTCCACCTCGTCCCCGTACGCATCGAACGCGATCTGCCCCTGATCAGCCGCTGGATGAACGACCCTGCCGTGGCGGCGTTCTGGGAACTCGCGGGACCCGAATCCATCACCGCCGCCCATCTGCGCACCCAGCTCGACGGGGACGGGCGCAGCATCCCCTGTCTCGGAGTACTCAGCGGCACCCCGATGAGCTATTTCGAGATCTACCGCGCCGACCTCGACCCGCTGGCACGGCACTATCCAGCCCGTCCTCATGACACCGGTATCCATCTCCTCATCGGCAACGTCGCCGACCGCGGCCGCGGTGTCGGCTCCACCCTCCTCAGAGCCGTCGCCGACCTCGTTCTCGACAATCGCCCCCGCTGTGCACGTGTCATCGCAGAACCCCACCTGCGCAACACCCCCTCCGTCTCAGCCTTCCTGAGCGCCGGCTTCCGCTTCTCCGCCGAAGTCGACCTCCCTGACAAGCGAGCCGCCCTCATGGTCCGCGACCGCGCCCTTCGCAGACTGTTGTGACCGATCCGCTGCCTTACATACACCGCTCGACCCGCATCGGTTCCACTCGAGGAGTCCCCGTGCCGAAGTCCCCTGCCACCCCTGACTCCGCACAGCCGACGGCGGTCCCGTTCACCCCGCCCGGACTGAACTCGCAGGCCTGGAACCGGGCGGCCGGCCGCCTCCTCGCCAAGACGCTCGGCGAGTTCTCTTACGAAGAGATCATCGAGCCGGTCCCGGGCGAGGACGGCCGGTACAGCCTCGCGCTCGACGACGCCGGCACACTGTCCTTCCGGGCCCGGCGCGGTGCGTACGGAAGCTGGCGCGTCGACCCCGACTCCATCGAGTACGAAGGCAGGCGCTTCAGCGACCCGCTCGCCTTCCTCGCCCGGGCGCGCCGTCTCCTCGCCCTCGACGGAGCCACCCTCGGCCATCTGCTGCGAGAGCTGACCACCACCCTCGCCTCCGACACCAGGCTCGATCACACCGCGCTGACCGCGGCCGAGCTCGCGGAGCTCGGCTATGCCGAACTCGAAGGCCACCAGACCGGCCACCCCTGGATCGTTCTCAACAAGGGCCGCATCGGTTTCTCCGCCACCGACACCGCCCTGTGGGCGCCCGAGGCCCGCCGACCCGCCCGGCTGCCGTGGATCGCGGTCAGCTCCACCCTCGCCGCCTACCGCGGAGTGCCTGCGCTCGCCGCCCCCGAGGACCTTTACGCCCGCGAACTGGACGCCCCCGTACGGGAGTCCTTCACAGCCGCGCTGTGCGCCAGAGGCCTCGACCCCGCCACGTACCTCTTCCTGCCCGTACACCCCTGGCAGTGGGACGAGGTGCTCCTGCCCCTCTTCGCTCCCGCCATCGCCCAGGGCAACATCGTCCTGCTCCCCACCGACGGCGATCGGCGGCTGCCGCAGCAGTCCATCCGTACGTTCGCGAACCTGGACCGCACCGACCGGCACACCGTCAAGCTTCCGCTGTCGATCCTCAACACCCTGGTCTGGCGCGGACTGCCCACCGAACGCACCCTTGCCGCTCCCGCCGTCACCTCCTGGGTGCACGGACTGTGCGACGCGGACCCCTTCCTGCGCGACGAGTGCGGTGTGATCTTGCTCGGCGAGGTCGCCTCGGTCACCGTCGAGCACCCCCTCTACGACCACCTCCCTGAGGTGCCGTACCAGTACAAGGAACTCCTCGGCGCGATCTGGCGCGAGCCGCTCCACGCCCGGCTCGCCCCCGGCGAGCGGGCCCGTACCCTCGCCTCGCTCCTCCACACCGATCCGCGGGGCCGCTCCTTCACCGCGGAGCTGGTCGAGCGCTCCGGGCTCGCCCCCACCGTCTGGCTCCAGCGACTCTTCTCCGCGTTGCTGCCTCCGCTGCTGCGTTTCCTCTACCGCTACGGCACCGTCTTCTCCCCGCACGGCGAGAACGCCATCGTCGTCTACGACGAGCAGGATGTTCCGGTACGTCTCGCGATCAAGGATTTCGTCGACGATGTGAACGTCAGCGCCCGGCCGCTGCCCGAACACGACTCGATGCCCGAGGACGTACGGCGGACCCTCCTTACCGAGGAGCCCGCTTTCCTCACTCAGTTCATCCACTCCGGGCTCTTCGTGGGTGTGTTCCGCTTTCTCGCACCGCTCTGCGAGGAGCAGCTGGGCGTATCGGAAGTGCGGTTCTACTCGCTCGTACGGGCGGAGATCCTGCGGCACCAGGCGCGCTTCCCGGAGCTCAAGGAGCGCTACGAGATGTTCGACCTGCTCACGCCGCGTATCGAGCGCCTCTGCCTCAACCGGAACCGGCTCCACCTGGACGGCTACCGCGACCGTCCCCACCGCCCCCACGCCGCGGTCCATGGCACCGTCCCGAACCCGCTGAGCGCCTCCTGATGACCGGACGCGTGATCGCGTTGTCAGTGGCGCCCCGTAGGGTGGTCGGGCTATGACGAAGCCATCCCTCCCCGAGCTCCTCCACGCCGCTGTCACCGCCGTCGGCGGCGTGGAACGGCCAGGCCAGGTCACCATGGCCGAGGCCGTCGCCGAAGCCGTCGACGACAATTCCCATCTCCTTGTGCAGGCCGGCACCGGTACCGGAAAGTCCCTCGGCTATCTGGTGCCCGCTCTGGCACACGGGGAGCGAGTCGTCGTGGCCACGGCCACCCTGGCCCTGCAGCGCCAGCTCGTGGAGCGTGACCTTCCGCGCACGGTCGACGCGCTGCACCCGTTGCTTCGGCGCCGGCCCGAGTTCGCCATGCTCAAGGGGCGTTCCAACTACCTCTGTCTGCACCGCTTGCACGAGGGCGTACCGCAGGAAGAGGAGGACGGGCTCTTCGACCAGTTCGAGGCCGCCACGCCCACCAGCAAGCTGGGCAAGGACCTGCTGCGGATGCGCGACTGGGCCGACGAGACCGAGACCGGAGACCGCGACGACCTCACACCCGGGGTCTCCGACCGGGCCTGGGGACAGCTCTCCGTCTCCTCTCGGGAGTGCCTGGGCGCCACAAAGTGCGCGTACGGCGCCGAGTGCTTCGCCGAGGCCGCCCGCGAGCGCGCCAAGCTCGCCGATGTCGTCGTCACCAACCACGCGCTCCTCGCGATCGACGCGATCGAGGGTGCTCCTGTGCTCCCTCAGCACGAAGTGCTGATCGTGGACGAGGCCCATGAGCTGGTCTCCCGGGTGACCGGAGTCGCCACCGGCGAGCTCACTCCCGGGCAGGTCAATCGCGCTGTGCGCCGCTCCGCCAAGCTGGTCAACGAGAAGGCCGCGGACTCCCTCCAGACCGCGTCCGAGACCTTCGAGC
This sequence comes from Streptomyces lunaelactis, assembly GCF_003054555.1. NCBI lineage: Bacteria > Bacillati > Actinomycetota > Actinomycetes > Kitasatosporales > Streptomycetaceae > Streptomyces > Streptomyces lunaelactis. The sequence continues at coordinate 6,367,817 of NZ_CP026304.1, forward strand.
GGGTGATGGAGCTCGCGCTCCCCGGCCGTCTCGAGGAGATCCCCGAGGATCTCGGGTACGCCCTGATGGCGCTGCGCGACGCGGCGCGAACGGTCATCTCGGCCCTCGGCTCCACCCGCGACAAGTCGGTCCAGGATGAGGACGCCGTGCGCAAGCAGGCGCTCGCCGCCGTCGAGAACATCCATGGCGTCGCCGAACGCATCACCCAGGGCTCCGAGTACGACGTCGTCTGGTACGAGCGGCACGACCGTTTTGGCGCCTCCCTGCGGGTGGCTCCGCTCTCCGTCTCCGGGCTGCTGCGAGAGAAGCTCTTCGCCGACCGATCGGTGGTGCTGACCTCGGCCACCCTCAAGCTGGGCGGTGATTTCAACGGTGTCGGAGCCTCGCTGGGACTCGCCCCCGAAGGAACCGAGGGCGAGGACGTTCCGCAGTGGAAGGGGCTCGATGTCGGCTCGCCCTTCGACTATCCGAAGCAGGGCATCCTGTACGTCGCACGCCATCTGGCGACGCCCGGCCGCGAAGGCTCGCGGGACGACATGATGGACGAGCTCGCCGAGCTGGTGGAGGCGGCCGGCGGCCGTACCCTCGGTCTCTTCTCCTCCATGCGGGGCGCCCAGGCGGCGGCGGAGGAGCTGCGCGGCAGACTCGACAAGCCGATCCTGCTCCAGGGCGAGGAGACCCTCGGCGAACTGATCAAGGCGTTCTCAGCGGACCCCGAGACCTGCCTGTTCGGAACGCTTTCGCTCTGGCAGGGCGTCGATGTGCCGGGTGCGGGCTGTCAGCTGGTGGTGATGGACCGTATCCCGTTCCCGCGCCCCGATGATCCGCTGATGAGCGCCCGGCAGAAGGCGGTGGAGCAGGGTGGCGGCAACGGCTTCATGGCTGTCGCCGCGACGCATGCGGCGCTGCTGATGGCTCAGGGCGCGGGCCGTCTCGTACGTGCCACGGGCGACCGGGGTGTCGTCGCGGTACTCGACCCGCGGCTGGCCAATGCCCGGTACGGCAGCTATCTGCGCGCCTCGTTGCCGGACTTCTGGTACACCACGGACCGCGGTCAGGCGCGTCGCTCGCTGGCAGCGATCGACGCCGCAGCCAAGGCGGACGGCAAGTAGCTCCCCCGACGGTGCAGGGCAGTCCTGCACGGGACTGCGGTCGCCTGCAGTCCCGCACACGCCGGCGCCGGCTTGGCGGGACGCGGGCACAGCAGGGCCCCGGGACCGGCGCAGTGGGTCCCGGGGCCCGGTCAGAGCCGGCAGGTCTGTCACACCCGCCGAAGCACCGCCACCACCTTGCCGAGGATCGTCGCCTCGTCACCGGGGATGGGCTGGTATGCGGCGTTGTGCGGGAGCAGCCACACATGGCCGTTCTCGCGCTTGAACCGCTTGACCGTGGCTTCGCCGTCCAGCATCGCGGCCACGATGTCCCCGTTCTCCGCGACCGGCTGGCGGCGTACCGTCACCCAGTCCCCGTCGCAGATCGCGGCCTCGATCATCGAGTCACCGACGACCTTCAGCACGAACAACTCGCCGTCCCCCACGAGCTGGCGGGGGAGCGGGAAGACGTCCTCGACGGATTCCTCGGCGAGGATCGGGCCGCCGGCCGCGATCCGGCCGACCAGCGGAACGTACGACGCGGCGGGCTTGCCTGTCGTGTCCGTCGGCTGACTGCTGGGCTGGTCGGAGCCGCGAACCTCGTACGCCCTGGGCCGGTGCGGGTCCCTGCGCAGGAAGCCCTTGCGCTCCAGCGCCATCAGCTGATGGGCCACGGAGGAGGTGCTGGACAGCCCTACGGCCTGGCCGATCTCGCGCATCGACGGCGGGTACCCCCGCCGCTGCACGGAATCCCGGATCACCTCGATGACACGCCGCTGCCGATCCGTGAGACCAGAGCTGTCGGCCCGGATCCCTGGAGGTCGGCCGGGCAGCGAACGCGTGGGCTTGGGGCCCTCCGGGGTCGTGGCTGCGTCATTCATGGCATGCACCGGCTCGAATCGGTTCTGGGAGCGGTCCTGGGCAGTGATGGTGGCACTGTCTGCGGTGGTGGTCACGTCGGCCCCTCTCGAATGGTCTCCCTAGCTGGACAACGGTAGTGGGTTTCGAAAGGTTGCGCCAAACACACGTTCGAGTGAAAAATCGCAGATTGCCTGACGTGGGCGTCTGGCTGGGTGTATGTGCGAACGAGCGGTCCGCGAGGCAATTCCGGCCGTTACGGTAACCTCACCGCCGGGGCGGTGAGGCGGGGTGATTCCAGTCTGGCACCCGGCGGCCCGGAATCCGCGGAGCCGCGCGTTTCCCGTACCCTCGTGCCCGGTCCCGTGCCGCCCCGAAGTCGCCGAGAGGCGGCCCGAGAAGGGGCTCGTGCGCCGCCGTCGCGGCGTACCCGCGGCACTGCCGCCGCGTTCTCGCCGTGCTCCGCCGCGCGACACGCGCTGCGAGTGGAAAAGTGCGACCAAACCCCAGATCTAGTGGTTGGATTGTGTCAGCCGCCCAGAAGTTGTGGTCCCCGGTGCTCCAAGACCGCGGCCATCGCCTATGCTTGGGGCTGCTTCGAAGGGCTTCGACCGCCTGTCGAGGCTATTCAGTCGTGCTGTGAAGGAGGGGTGGGAGCCATGCACTGTCCCTTCTGCAGGCACCCCGACAGTCGTGTCGTCGACAGCCGTACCACCGACGACGGAACGTCGATCCGGCGACGCCGGCAGTGCCCCGACTGCTCCCGCCGTTTTACGACGGTGGAAACCGCCTCACTGATGGTGATCAAGCGCAGCGGTGTGACGGAGCCCTTCAGTCGTACCAAGGTCATCTCCGGCGTGCGCAAGGCGTGCCAGGGGCGGCCGGTCACCGAGGACGCCCTCGCCAAGCTCGGCCAGCGGGTCGAGGAAGCGGTGCGCGCCACCGGCAGTGCCGAGCTGACCACCCACGACGTGGGTCTGGCCATACTCGGCCCCCTGCAGGAACTCGATCTTGTCGCGTACCTGCGCTTCGCGTCCGTGTACCGGGCTTTCGACTCACTCGAAGACTTCGAGGCCGCCATCGCGGAGCTCCGCGTGGAACGGCCTCCCACTGAGGAATGCGGGACCGGCGAGACCCTCGAGGTCCCCGTGCCCGCCACCGCCGCCGACTGAGCAGTACCGGCTGACCGGCTCGGGCCCGCGGAATCGGCCCACTGAGCGGCAGCAGAGCGGCAAAAGACCTGTCACGGGCGCTGTCTGCGCCCGGGGCATCGGACACACATGTGCCACGGGAAGATCTGGGCACTTCAGGGCGTTTTTGCCCATGTATGGGAGGCGGCATGACAGAGACGACGAGCGGCCCGGCACGAGGTTCCCGCGCCAAGGGATCCAAGGCGAGCAAGGGTCTGCGTATCGAGCGAATCCACACCACCCCCGGCGTACATCCGTACGACGAGGTTGTCTGGGAGCGCCGTGACGTCGTCATGACCAATTGGCGCGACGGCTCGGTCAATTTCGAGCAGCGTGGCGTCGAGTTCCCCGACTTCTGGTCAGTGAACGCGGTCAACATCGTCACCAGCAAGTACTTCCGCGGGGCCGTCGGCACCCCGCAGCGCGAGACCGGTCTGAGGCAGCTGATCGACCGGATCGTGAGGACGTACCGGAAGGCGGGCGAGGACTACAACTACTTCGCGACTCCCGCCGACGCCGAGATCTTCGAGCACGAGCTGGCGTACGCCCTCCTGCACCAGATCTTCAGCTTCAACTCGCCGGTGTGGTTCAACGTCGGCACGCCCCAGCCGCAGCAGGTCTCCGCCTGCTTCATCCTGTCCGTCGACGACTCCATGGAGTCGATCCTCGACTGGTACAAGGAAGAGGGCATGATCTTCAAGGGCGGCTCCGGCGCCGGCCTGAACCTGTCCCGGATCCGCTCCTCCAAGGAGCTGCTCTCCTCCGGCGGAAACGCCTCGGGACCGGTCTCCTTCATGCGTGGCGCCGACGCGTCCGCAGGAACGATCAAGTCGGGCGGCGCCACCCGCCGCGCGGCCAAGATGGTCATCCTCGACGTCGACCACCCCGACATCGAGAACTTCATCGAGACCAAGGTGAAGGAAGAGGAGAAGATCCGCGCGCTGCGTGACGCGGGCTTCGACATGGACCTGGGCGGCGACGACATCACGTCCGTCCAGTACCAGAACGCCAACAACTCGGTCCGCGTGAACGACGAGTTCATGAAAGCCGTCGAGGCCGACGGCAAGTTCGGGCTGCGCGCCCGGATGACCGGCGATGTCATCGAGGAGGTCGACGCCAAGTCGCTCTTCCGAAAGATGGCCGAGGCTGCCTGGGCCTGCGCCGACCCCGGCATTCAGTACGACGACACCATCAACAACTGGCACACCTGCCCGGAGTCCGGCCGGATCAACGGCTCGAACCCCTGCAGCGAGTACATGCACCTCGACAACACCTCGTGCAATCTCGCCTCGCTGAACCTGATGAAGTTCCTCAAGGACGATGGCAAGGGCCACCAGTCCTTCGAGGTCGAGCGCTTCGCCCAGGTCGTCGAGCTGGTCATCACCGCGATGGACATCTCCATCTGCTTCGCGGACTTCCCGACGCAGAAGATCGGCGAGAACACTCGCGCCTTCCGTCAGCTGGGCATCGGCTACGCCAACCTCGGCGCCCTCCTGATGGCCACGGGACACGCCTACGACTCCGACGGCGGCCGTGCGCTGGCCGGCGCCATCACCTCGCTGATGACGGGCAGGTCGTACAAGCGCTCCGCGGAGCTCGCCGCGGTGGTCGGCCCGTACGACGGCTACGCCCGCAATGCCGCGCCCCACAAGCGCGTCATGAAGCAGCACGCCGACGCCAACACAGAGGCCGTCCGCGTCGACGACCTGGACTCGCCGATCTGGGCCGCGGCCACGGAGGCCTGGCAGGACGTGCTCCGCCTCGGCGAGAAGAACGGCTTCCGCAACGCGCAGGCCTCGGTCATCGCGCCCACCGGCACCATCGGTCTCGCGATGTCCTGCGACACCACTGGTCTTGAGCCCGACCTCGCGCTGGTCAAGTTCAAGAAGCTGGTCGGCGGCGGCTCGATGCAGATCGTCAACGGCACCGTCCCGCAGGCCCTGCGCCGCCTGGGCTACCAGGAGGAGCAGATCGAGGCGATCGTCGCCCACATCGCCGACCACGGCAATGTGATCGACGCTCCCGGTCTCAAGACCGGGCACTACGAGGTCTTCGACTGCGCCATGGGCGAGCGCTCCATCTCCGCGATGGGCCACGTCCGCATGATGGCGGCCATCCAGCCGTGGATCTCCGGCGCACTCTCCAAGACGGTCAACCTCCCGGAGACCGCCACCGTCGAGGACGTCGAACAGGTCTACTTCGAGGCGTGGAAGATGGGCGTCAAGGCGCTCGCGATCTACCGCGACAACTGCAAGGTGGGCCAGCCCCTCTCCGCCAAGACCAAGGACAAGGCGAAGGCGGAGGTCACCGCGAAGGCCGAGGAGACGATCCGGGCCGCGGTCGAGAAGGTCGTCGAGTACCGCCCGGTCCGAAAGCGTCTGCCCAAGGGCCGTCCGGGGATCACCACCTCCTTCACGGTGGGCGGCGCCGAGGGCTATATGACCGCCAACTCCTACCCGGACGACGGGCTCGGAGAGGTCTTCCTGAAGATGTCCAAGCAGGGTTCCACCCTCGCGGGCATGATGGACGCCTTCTCCATCGCCGTCTCGGTGGGTCTGCAGTACGGCGTTCCGCTCGAGACGTACGTCTCGAAGTTCACCAACATGCGCTTCGAGCCGGCAGGCATGACGGACGACCCGGACGTGCGGATGGCGCAGTCGATCGTGGACTACATCTTCCGCCGCCTGGCGCTGGACTTCCTGCCCTTCGAGACTCGCTCGGCGCTCGGCATCCACTCGGCCCCTGAGCGTCAGCGCCACCTGGAGACCGGTTCGTACGAGCCCTCCGACGACGACATGGACGTTGAGGGTCTGGCCCAGTCGGCCCCGCGTCAGCAGGAGCCCCTGAGGGCGGTTGTCGTCCCGAAGGCGGAGGTTCCGGCGCCGAAGGAGGCGCACACCTCGGCGGAGCTGGTCGAGATGCAGCTGGGCATCAGCGCGGATGCGCCGCTGTGCTTCTCCTGCGGGACGAAGATGCAGCGGGCCGGGTCCTGCTACATCTGCGAGGGCTGCGGATCGACCAGCGGCTGCAGCTGATCGCGAGCGGTAGTACACAGTAATTACTGAGGGAGGGGCGTCGGCATCGTGCCGGCGCCCCTCCCTCGTGCGTACGCAGTGCAACGCGTGCTCAGTAGGTACTGTTGCCCATTTCCCCGACGAAGGACTGCGGGTCGGCGTCGAAACCACGGAGCACCGGGCGGAATTCCCACTCGCCGGCGTCGCTCCGGGTGAACTCCCCGACGACCGCGGCGGTGGACGCGGAGACGTCGGCGAATTCGTTCTTCCCCAGCTCGACGGGACCTTCAAGGATGCGGACGACGGTGTTCGCCACGTCGCCGAACACCTTCCGTCCGTCCCGCTGCTGGATGACCACACCCACCACGACCCGGCCGTACGTGGCCGCCAGGCGGTCGAATTCCAGAGTCATGACCTCGTCGGAGCCGAAGCCCTGGCCGGTTTTGCTGTCCCTGGTGAGGGTGATCGTGCCGTCGGGCGACCGGCTGTCGAAGTGCACGACGTACGAAGGTGCGCCGTACGGAGCGTCCGCCCGGTACGTAGCGGCGACTATGTCGAGATCATGGGCCGACTCGCCCAGAGGGCTGGGATCCCACCTGAGAGCCACCTCGACCCTGCGGACCCCCTTGTTGAGACTGCTCACCAGATCTCTCCTTCCCCATAACTGCCAGGACCCTTACGTCGGTTGACCATGCTGTCACGCTCACACTCCCGCACCATGGGGTGCGGCGTCCGCCCAGTGCGGGATATGACGCGGTGCCCGCTGCCGTACGACCTCGCGGGTGGTACTGGATCCCGGGGATTCGGCAGCGCTGGTACGGGAGCAGTCCGCCCGAGCGTGACCCGCGCCACGTTCCGCGCCGTACGATGGCGCGGTGCTGGTCAAGTGGATTCGCTGCACCGTGGTGGACCGTCGAGGGTTCGAGCGGGGGCAGCGGAAGTGGGCGGGGCTGCTGGGTGAGCCGGGATTCCGGGGACAGGGCGGTGGGTGGAGCAGGGGGCGACCGCATGTCGCCCATGTATTTGCCTTCTGGGAGAGCCGGGCCTTCTACGACTCCTTCATGGCGCGCTCCCACGACCGGCTGGCGTCCGGGCAGTCGGGCACGTACAAGGACATACAGGTCAAGCTGTTCGACTACCGCTTCGATGTGAAGACGGGGTTCGAGCCGCGGTTCACGGACGCCGACGTCGTGCGGGTCGCCCACTGCAGGGTGCACCAGGACCGGGTCGAGCACTACGCGCTGATGCAGGAGAAGGTCTGGAACCCGGCGATGGCCGGGTCGCCCGGGATGGTGCGCGGGGTGTTCGGGGAGGCGCCGGGGAGCGAGTTCCTGGTGATGTCGATGTGGCAGTCGGCGGGAGAGCACGGAAAGTACCGGCGGGAGCGGGTGGAACGGCTGTTGCTGCGCGCGCAGACCGAGGCGGATGTCGCGGCGCTGGCCGGTGACGTCGTACAGCTCGAACCGTCCTGGACGGTGTGAGGACTCCCCCCGCCTCGCCGCTCCACCCGCGGATACGCCGGATGGACTCGGGTCGACCGCTCGACCGGGTCCGGACCGATCTAGGGTCATGGCATGGCACGACCGCGACGAATCGTCCTTGTCCGGCACGGCGAGTCGGAGGGGAACGCCGATGACACGGTGTACGAACGCGAGCCCGACCATGCGCTGCGGCTGACCGCGACCGGGTGGGACCAGGCCGAGGCGACGGGGGCGCGGCTCCGTGAGCTGTTCGGCCGCGAGCCCGTCAGCGTCTATGTCTCGCCCTACCGCCGCACCCATGAGACCTTCCGGGCCTTCGACCTCGACCCGGAGCGGGTGAGGATCAGGGAGGAGCCGCGACTGCGCGAGCAGGACTGGGGGAACTGGCAGGACAGGGAGGACGTAAGGCTGCAGAAGGCGTACCGGGACGCCTATGGCCACTTCTTCTACCGCTTCGCCCAGGGCGAGTCGGGCGCGGATGTGTACGACCGGGTCGGGGCGTTCCTGGAGAGCCTGTACCGCAGCTTCGAGGCGCCCGACCACCCGCCGAACGTGCTCCTGGTCACGCACGGACTCACCATGAGGCTGTTCTGTATGCGCTGGTTCCACTGGTCGGTGGCGGAGTTCGAGTCGCTGTCCAACCCCGGCAACGGCGAGACCCGGATACTGCAGCTCGGTGACGACGGGCGCTACACGCTGGACCGGCCGTTCGAACGCTGGCGCACCCCGGAGCCGTACGGCGTCACCGGATAGAGTGGCAGGAAGATGACCGCTGATTCCCTTCGCGACCGGCGCTTCGAACGCGCCCTGGACAGCCTGCGCGGACTGTCCGTGGGAGACGCCCTGGGCTCCCAGTTCTTCGTACCCTCGAACTATCCACTGCTGAAGCGGCGCGAGCTGCCGCCCGGTACCTGGCAGTGGACCGACGACACCGAGATGGCCTGCTCGGTACTGGCCGTGCTCGCCGACCACGGCCGCGTGGACCAGGACGCACTCGCCCGCTCCTTCGCCGAGCACCATGACTTCGACCGTGGCTACGGGCCTGCGGTGAACCGGATGCTCCGGCTGATCAGGGAGGGTGGCGACTGGCGCGAGCTGGCCGCCGCACTCTTCAACGGTCAGGGCTCGTGGGGCAACGGCTCCGCCATGCGTATCGCGCCGCTCGGCGCCTGGTACGCCTCCGACCCTGAGCAGGCGACCCACCAGGCCGAGATCTCCTCGTACACCACGCACCAGCACCGCGAGGCCGTGGTCGGCGCCATGGCCGTGGCGGCGGCCGCCGCACTCGCCGCGGATCCGGCCGGACCCCCCGGGCCCTCGGATCTGCTCGACGGGGTCATCGCGCTCGTACCGCGCAGCGCGGTGGGCGCCGGTCTGCGCCGGGCGCGCGACATGCTCGACTACAGCGATGCCGGCACCGTCGCCGCCGTACTGGGCTGTGGTCGGCGCACCAGCGCGCACGACACGGTGCCGTTCGCACTGTGGTCGGCGGCCCGCTCGCTCGGCGACTTCGAGCGGGCCTTCTGGACGACCGCCCAGGTGGGCGGCGATGTCGACACCACCTGTGCCATCGCCTGCGGAGTGGTCGCCGCGGGCAAGTCGGGACAGCCGCCCGCCGACTGGCTGGAGCAGACCGAAGCCCTTCCGCAGTGGGTGCCCGGCCAGTCCCGCTGAGGTCGCGCCGGCCGTAGTGCCGGGCTGTTGATCACCTCCTGCGCTGTTTGTCGGTCACGGTCCGGCCTCAGGCGGGTAACCGCTGGGTCGATCCGGTGTGCTGGAGCTAGCGTGTCCGGCACGCCGCCCGCTGATCATCACGGGCGGGCGCAGACGAGACACCGGGCCGTACGCGCCTTCCTGTTGGCGCGCGGGGCCCGGTCGGGAGGGGGTCCCGTGCCAGACGTACGCTCCACGCCGCCGTCGGCTTCCGAGCCCGATCCGGGCAACACGCCGCGGGTCCCGGTCACGGAGCCGAAGCGGGTGCCGGCCGATCCGTACAAGCCGCCGCCGCACTGGCAGCAGTGGCAGACCACCGAGCCGGCGGCCTGGCTCGCACGGGTACGCCCGGACCCACCGGCCGGGATCCGGGCCGCCACGCTGTGGTCGGTCCTGGCCACCGCACTGCTCAGCGCCCTTCTGCTGGGCGACGGACTCGGCCTCAACCTGCTGATCGTGTCGGTTCCCGCGGCCCTCGCCGCGTACTTCGCCGCCCGGACCGCCGGCCGCCGCCTCCGTCCATGGACGCTCGTATGGGCGGTCGGCGGGCTTGTGCTGCTGGCCGTTCCAGCGCTGAGGGACGCGGGCTGGCCGACCTTCCTCGCCATCGTCGGCGCGCTCGCCGCCGGATCCCTCGCCCTGCACGGCGGCCGCACCTGGCCGGGCGTACTCCTGGGCTCGCTGGGACTGCTGGACTCGATCGGCTCCGGCGTGGCGTGGGGGGTGCGGGGACTGCGCGAGCGCGCGGACACCTCGCGCGGCCGCTGGGGGCCGGTTGTACGTACGACAGCGGTGGCCGCGGTGCTCCTCGTCGTCTTCGGTGCGCTCTTCGCGGGCGCCGACGCGGCCTTCGCCGATCTGCTCGGCGGACTGATACCGGATGTTTCGGTGGAGGACGGCCCCTGGCGCCTGCTCCTCTTCCTCCTCGGCCTGATCGGAGCGCTCGCGGCCGCACACACCGCCGCGGCTCCGGTGCGCTGGGACCGACTCGGCGTGCGTCCCGGCCGGGCCCGGGGCCGCTGGGAGTGGGCGCTGCCGCTCGTCGTGCTCAATCTGCTCTTCGCGGCCTTCATCGCCGTCCAGCTCGCCGTTCTCTTCGGCGGCTACGACAAGGTGCTGAAGGAAACCGGACTGACGTACGCCGAGTACGCACGTCAGGGCTTCTGGCAGCTGCTCTGGGCCACCCTGCTCACGCTGTTGGTGATCGCGCTCGCGTTGCGCTGGGCCCCGCGCGGCGATGGCCGCGACCGCACACTGGTCCGCGCGGTCCTCGGCGCCCTGTGCGTGCTCACGCTCGTCGTGGTCGCCTCTGCGCTGCGCAGGATGGATCTTTACGTCGACGCGTACGGGCTGACGCGGCTAAGGGTTTCGGTGGCCGCGATGGAGCTGTGGCTCGGCCTGGTGATCCTCCTGATCCTGGCAGCCGGTGCTTTCGGCGCGAAGTGGCTGCCGCGCGCAGTCGCCGCGAGTGCGGCGGCCGCCGTTCTCGTTTTCGGCCTGCTCTCCCCGGACGGGATGGTCGCGGAGCGCAACGTGCAGCGCTACGAGCGCACCGGAAAGATCGACATCGGGTACTTCCAGGAGCTGTCGGCCGATGCCGTACCGGCCCTCGACACGCTGCCGGAACCGCTGCGCTCCTGCGCGCTGGGAGGCTTGGCGCGAGAGCTCGAGGACATGGACAAGCCCTGGTATGCGACCAGTTGGGGCGAGCGGCGGGCGCGGCAGATCCTGGCGGAGCGGAAGGTCGACACCTTCCGGTACGCCTGCGCGGATCAGGGTCTGCAGGGTGGGGAGCGCGATCAGTACGACGGGGACGCGGAGTTCGAAGAGGACGGCGAGATCGGCCCGTAGGACGGTCCGTAGGACGCTCCGAACGGCGGCCGGCGGGACTCGTCACTGAAAGACGAAGGCCGAGGTACGGGCCGTCCCTCTGCGCACGTCCCGTACCTCGCGATCCCCGGTCCCCGGTCTATGCGGCGGGGCCGCCCGCCCCGGCCGACCCGCTGAGCGCCTCCATGTCGCTCTTGCGGACCCGGAGGACGAACACCGCGGTCAGCACGGCGAGTCCGACCAGACCCACCCCGGCCCAGAACGATGTCGCGATGCCTTCGGCGAGCACCTGGTGCCCCCACGGGGGCGGCAGTTCGTGCGTCTTCTCGAAGACCGCCTTCTGGGCAGGTGTCGAATCCGCAAGGAACGAAGGCAGCTGCCGTTCGGCCTCGTCGCGGCCGGCGGTGCTGAAGACGGTCATGAGAATCGACAGTCCCAGGGAACCACCCACCATCTGTGTGGCGTTGAGCAGACTGGAGGCCGCACCGGATTCGTGTTGCGCGACGCCCGATACCGCCGTCAGCGTCGCCGTCACGAATACCAGACCCATGCCGAACCCGAAGAGCAGCATCGGGCCCAGCACCCCGCCCGCGTACGAGCTGCCCGGGTCGAGCGCGGTGAGCCAGGCCATGCCGCCCCCGGTGAGCACCGCACCCGCGACCAGGAACGGCTTGGGCCCGAGCACCGGCAGCAGCTTCGACGAGATTCCGGCCGCGGTCACGATCATGACCGTGACCGGCAGGAACGCGAGACCGGAGGTGATGGGGCTGTAGCCCAGCACGTTCTGCACGAACAGGACGATGAAGAAGAACATCCCGAACATCGCCGCGGCGAGACTCATCATGATCAGATACGTGCCGGAGCGGTTCCGGTCGGCGAACATCCGCAGCGGAGTGATCGGTTCCTTCGCCCGCCGCTCGGTCAGTACGAAGGCCGTGAGGAGCACGATCGCCGCCGCGAACGCCGCGAGCGTGAGCCCGTCGCTCCAGCCGTCCTCGGATGCCCGGATGAAGCCGTAGACCAGGGACGCCATGCCCACGGTCGATGTCAGCGCGCCCGTGATGTCGAACCGGCCGGAGTGCCGCTCGGACTCATTGATGAAGACCGGCGCGAGGACGGCGATCAGAATGCCGATCGGCAGGTTCACATAGAACACCCAGCGCCAGTTCAGCCACTCGGTGAGCATTCCGCCGGCGAGGAGACCGATGGCCGCGCCGCTGGCCGAGACCGCGGCGAAGATCCCGAACGCGCGGTTGCGCTCCGGGCCTTCGCGGAAGGTCGTGGTGATGAGCGCGAGCGCCGTGGGCGAGGCGATGGCGCCGCCGACACCCTGAAGCGCGCGTGCCGCGAGCATCTGCCAAGGCTCCTGCGCAACACCGCACAGCAGTGAGGCGAAGGTGAAGAGCAGCACACCGAAGACGAACACCCGACGGCGGCCGAGAATGTCGCCTGCCCGGCCTCCGAGCAGCAGAAGCCCGCCGAACGTGAGGGTGTAGGCGTTGACCACCCATGACAGCTGGGTTGTGGTGAACTCGAGCGCTCCTTGAATGTGAGGGAGCGCAATATTCACAATCGTGGTGTCGAGGACCACCATGAGCTGCAGGGCGGCGATGACGGTGAGGGCGATGCCGGGGCGTCCCTGCCTGCGGGCCGCTCCCGGTTTGCTTGGAGCTGTTAGTTGAGAGGTTGTCACCATGGATCCCCCACAAGTGAGTTAGTGAACGCAGCCGTTCACTGTCTCGTCAACCGTAGAGAATCCCCGTCAGTGAACGCAAGCGTTCACTGAACCTCCTGTCCCCAACGGAGAGAAGAACATGGCCAATTCGCGCTGGACTGCCGCCGCAGAGACGCCCCCGGTCTCGCTGCGCCGTCGAGGACCTGTGCTGGAACGGGCGATCCTCGAGGCCGCTCTGGAGCAGTTGAGTACGGTCGGCTGGAGCGGGCTCACCATGGAGGGCGTCGCCGCCGGGGCCCAGACCGGGAAGGCCGCCGTCTACCGGCGCTGGCCGTCCAAGGAGGACCTGGTCGCGGACGCGCTGGAGGCCGGGCTGCCGACGCTCGACGTGGCCGCGGACCACGGCAGTATCCGCGAGGACCTCTTTCAGTTGTGCCGGCGGGTGCGGGACACGATGTACTCACGGTCCGGCTTTGCACTCCGCTCCGTGCTTTACGAGTGCGACACCACCGCCGCAGAGCGCTTCCACGCCGTGATCGTGCGCGGGGTGATCGAGCCGTCCACCCAGCTCTTCCGGGAGGTGGTGCGCCGTGGCGTGGCACGTGGCGACGTGCGTCCGGATGCCACCTGTGAGCTGGTCTTCGATGTGATTCCGGGGCTGATGATGTACCGGTCCAAGGTGTGCGGAAGTGAATGGCCGGACGACGACATCGCCGAGATGATCGATCAGGTCATGGTCCCTCTGCTCCGCCCGCGTACCGGCTGAGCGCAGACCTTGAGCCGCTGAAGGGAATCCGGTTGTCACCGCCGGGGTCCGGCGGCGTAACCTTGCTGGCGCCATGCCGTACGAACCACCCACCCACGCAGTCGAGCGCTCGATCCGAGCCACCACCGGCGCCAAGATCGTCGCTGGTGTCGACGAGGTCGGACGCGGCGCGTGGGCCGGGCCGGTCACCGTGTGCGCGGCCGTCACCGGACTTCGCAGACCGCCCCAGGGGCTCACCGACTCCAAACTGATCACCCCCAAGCGCCGCACGGAGATGGCCGGGCTGCTGGAGGACTGGGTCACCTCGCACGCCCTCGGGCACGCCTCGCCGGAGGAGATCGACGAACTCGGCATGACCGCAGCGCTGCGGCTGGCCGCCATCCGTGCGCTGGAGGCGCTTCCGGTACGTCCGGACGCCGTCATCCTCGACGGCAAGCACAACTACCTGGGACTGCCCTGGAAGGTCCGTACGGTCATCAAGGGTGACCAGTCCTGCGTGGCCGTCGCGGCCGCATCGGTGATCGCCAAGGTGCGCCGGGACGCGATGATGGCGGAACTGCAGGGAGAATTCGCGGACTTCGGCTTCGCCGCCAACGCCGGCTACCCCTCGCCCGTGCACAAGGCCGCGCTCGAGGAACGGGGACCCACGCCCTACCACCGGCTCTCGTGGTCCTATCTCGACGCGCTGCCCCAGTGGCGGCACCTCAAGAAGGTCCGCGTCTCCGCGGAGGCGCTCGCACTGGAAAGCGGGGGCCAGCTCGGCTTCGAATTCTGAACTCGCCCTTCCCGTAGCAGGATCGCACCTATGTGCCCACCCGCCGATGCTTTGCGCACCGGCATTTGATAGACATCCACCCATGCCTCTCATCCCCGAGGAGCCTCAGATTCACGAGAGTGCCCAGGGTCCCCGCGCCACTCCGGCCGCAGGCCGTACCGCGCCGACCCCTCGTCCCGTACCCGGACCGCGTTCCGCGGCCTCGCCGCGCCCCGGACACCCGGGCCCCGGTTCGGCCAGGCCCGCGCCGCCGCGTACGCACACCTCCGCCGGGCAGCCGCAGGCTGCCCGGCCGGAGACTCCTTCCGTACCGCGGATCCAGCTGATCCCCGCCCCTGCGGACGGCGCGCTCGACGCCGCCGACGAGGCGGTCGACCTGCTGCTTGACTCCGGCCGTGGTCCGGGCGACGTCCTGGTGCTCACCACGGGTGAGCAGCACCCTTGGGCCGCGCACGAGCTGTCGTTCGGCGAGGCTGCCTACTGGGGCCAGCACGACGCCGGCGACGACGTCTTCTACGCCGACGCCGCTGCGGCGGGCCGGGCCTCGGCCCGGCCCGTGGTGGTCGTCGCGGTCAACGGAGGCGCCGACGACGTGGCCGCCGGCGCACTTCCCGCGGCCATGGCGAAGGCCACCGCGCTGCTGATCGTGTGCGGTGACCCCAAGCGGATCAACGCTGTGCTCGGCACGGGCGCCTGAGCCGTACCGCCCGTTCGCCGCACGGCGTGCACGGCTTGCACGGACCACTGGTCCGGTCGTGAACCGGCTGCCCAGACAATGGGCAGCCGGACGTCGATGTCAGCGCGCCGCTGCGCGCCGCAGCGCTTCGGCCGCGCCACTCGCGGTGCGCAGCGGCAACGGCTCGACTTCGGCACCGACATCGGAGAGATCGCCCGGCGACGACAGGGAGCTGGGCCGGCGGCCACCGCGGCCTTCGCCGAGCACCTGCCAGCCACCGCGTGTGAGCGTGATGTACGCACCGCAGCGCAGCCCGTGCAGCGTGCACGCGTCCCGCAGCCCCCACATCCACGCCCCGTCCTCCTCCGTCCAGCGCTCGTCGCCCTCGCGGCAGTAGAGCAGTACGGCGGTGCGTACCGGTGTGCGGCGACGCAGATCGTGCGGGATGACCCGGCGCAGATTGGCCAGCAGGACGTTGCGGAACTCCCAGCCGTCCGCAGGGGTGGAACGCCGGTAGAACGAAGCGCTGGCCGCGAGCCGTTCCTCGTGGTCGAGCACGGCGACGACGGCAGTCGCCGGTGCCGGCGTGTGCCGGGTGTGCAGTCCGCTGACCACCTCACGCGGATTGCGCAGCAGCGGTATCCCGGCTGCCGCCCACTCGGCGGGCTCGAGCATCCTGGCAAGGCGGCTCGCGGAGTTGGCCGATGTGTTGATCGAAGTGGCTGCGGACGTAGCGAATCCGAAGGTCACGGTCCTCCCTTCGCATACGCGCCCACAGTGCGGGCGAGGTCGGATGAGGGCGCACCGCGGCACGGCCCTTCCGGACCGCGAACGGACCGTGCGGGGAGCGGTCCAATTCTTGCTGCCGCGTGCGCATGCGGCAACGCGCATTTTGGCCCCACCGACGGGAATCGGCGGGTTTGACGTTCATATCCCTGCCCAGCTTCCGCCCCAGCGACCCCTCCTGTCACGTTTGAATGGCAAGGACCAGCGGAAACACCCCCCTTGCACCTGCCCTGCGCAGCAGCCGCGCCGCCACCGCGAGAGTCCAGCCGCTGTCCGAAAGATCGTCGACCAGCAGCACGGGCCCGTCGGCCGCCGCCAGCGCCTCGGCCAGTTCGGGCGGCACGGTGAACGCCTCGTGCAGCGCTCGCACCCGCTGGGCGCTGTTGGTACGTGAGATCCGTGTATCCATTGCCTCGGGCGCGTACTCGACGGAGCCCAGCAGCGGCATCCGGCCGACCTCGGCGATCCGGCTGCCGAGGGATCCGACCAGCTGGGGCCTGCCGCGCGAGGCGACGGTGACCACACCTACCGGCCGGGGCGGTGCGTCAGCCGCTCCGGACGCCCAGCCGCCGGGGCCCTTGGCCCAGTCGGCGAGCACGGTCACGACGGCCTTCACCACATCGTCCTGCACTGGGCCATCGGGGGCCTGCGCCGCCAGCATCGGCCGCAGCCGGTTGCCCCAGCCGATGTCGGAGAGCCGCCCCAGTGCCCGTCCCGGGAATGACTGCTCCGCTTCGGGGATACGGCCCTTGAGGCTGATGCCCACAGCCGCCAGCCCGGTCGGCCACATCTTACGGGGCTCCACGTCCGCACCCGGCCTGCCCAGCTCCCCGCGAGCGGCATCCAGGGCAGCCCCGGACACCTTGTCGCTGAACCGGGCCCCCGAGCAATTGTCACAGCGCCCGCACGGCGCGGCTTCGTCGTCGTCCAACTGCCGCCTCAGGAACTCCATCCGGCAGTCGGTCGACGTCGCGTAGTCGCGCATCGCCTGCTGCTCGGACTCACGTTGCCGCGCGACCCAGGCGTAGCGCTCGGAGTCGTAGGACCAGGGCTGCGCGGTCGTGGTCCAGCCGCCCTTCACCCGGCGCACCGCGCCGTCCACGTCGAGGACCTTGAGCATCGTCTCCAGCCGCGTACGCCGCAGCTCGACCAGTGGTTCCAGGGCGGGCAGCGAGAGCGGCCGGTCCGCCTGCCCCAGCACAGCGAGGGTGCGCCGGACCAGCTCCTCCGGCGGGAAGGCGACCGAGGCGAAGTACTGCCAGATCGCCTCGTCCTCCTTGCCCGGCAGCAGCAGTACCTCCGCGTGCTCCACACCACGGCCCGCGCGGCCCACCTGCTGGTAGTAGGCGATGGGGGAGGAGGGCGACCCCATGTGCACGACGAATCCGAGGTCGGGCTTGTCGAAGCCCATGCCCAGCGCAGACGTGGCGACCAGGGCCTTGACGCGGTTGGCGAGCAGATCCTCCTCGGCCTGCTGACGGTCGGCGTTCTCCGTACGGCCGGTGTACGAGGCCACCGTGTGCCCGCACTGGCGCAGATACGCCGTGACCTCCTCGGCTGCCGCGACCGTGAGGGTGTAGATGATCCCGGAGCCCGGCAGCTCGCCGAGATGATCGGCGAGCCAGGCCAGACGGTTCGCGGCATCGGGCAGCCGCAGCACACTCAGGCTGAGGCTCTCGCGGTCCAGCGCGCCGCGCAGGACGAGGGCGTCCGTGCCCGCCCCCGTGCCCAGCTGCTCGGCGACGTCGGCTGTCACACGGGCATTGGCCGTGGCGGTGGTGGCGAGCACCGGGACGCCGGCCGGCAGGTCAGCGAGCATGGTGCGCAGCCGCCGGTAGTCGGGCCGGAAGTCATGGCCCCAGTCGGAGATGCAGTGCGCCTCGTCCACCACGAGCAGTCCGGTGGCGGCGGCCAGCTTGGGGAGCACCTGGTCACGGAAATCGGGGTTGTTCAGCCGCTCGGGACTGACCAGCAGCACATCCACCTCGCCCGCGGCCACCTCGGCCTGGACCGTGTCCCACTCCTCCGTGTTGGAGGAGTTGATGGTGCGGGCACTGATGCCGGCCCGCGCCGCGGCCTCCACCTGATTGCGCATGAGCGCGAGGAGGGGAGAGACGATCACGGTCGGGCCGCTGCCGCGCTCCCGCAGCAGCGAGGTCGCCACGAAATACACCGCGGACTTGCCCCAGCCGGTCCGCTGCACGACCAGCGCCCGGCGCTTGTCGGCGACCAGTGCCTCGATCGCCCGCCACTGGTCCTCGCGCAGGCGGGCCTTGCCCGTGGTGTCCGAGACGAGACGGGCGAGTACTGAGTCGGCCGAGGCCCTGAGGTCTGCGCGGTCTGGGTTGGTCATGCCCCCATGCAACCCGATGGCGCCGACAAAGCGCGAACGGGGCCACAAGCCTGTGGATAAAGTTATCCACAGGGGTCGCGCCGCGGGGACCGCCACGGGATCTTCGTGCCATGAACAAGCACCACGAACCCACCGGTCCGGCCGACGAGCAGCAGATCACCCTGCGCGGTCCGTCCGAATTGGCCGATGCCCTCCCGTACATGATGGGCTTCCATCCGAACGATTCGATTGTGCTCGTCGCATTGCACGGCAGCCGCGGCCGCTTCGGCGGGCGGCTGAGGCTCGGCATTCCACGCTCGCCGCGTGAATGGTCGCCCGTGGCCGAGCAGCTCGCGGAGTGCCTGATCGAAGGCAGTGAGCGCCGCGGCTCCCGCCCCGACGGCATCGTCGTCTTCCTCTGCCAGGACCCGGCCGAAGGCGAGACGAGCCGGTTGGTGATGGAGCGGTTGCGCCCCCTCGCACAACGGCTGCGCACCGCCTGCGGCACCTTCGAAGTGCCTGTCTACGAGGCTCTTTGCATCTCCGGCGGCCGATTCTGGTCCTACTGCTGCCCCGACGCGCGCTGCTGTCCGCCCGAAGGCAATGCACTGGCCCTGCCGGGTACTTCGGTGATGGCCGCGGCCGCCGCCTACGCCGGAATCCAAGTACGCGGCTCCCTCCGGGAGATGGAGGGCAGGCTCGCTCCCTGGACGACCCCGGCAGTTGCCGACCAGGAGAAGGCGCTGGACGCCGCAGGTGCCGCGCTGCTGCCCCGGATCCTTGACGGAGCGGGTCGTGAGCAGGTTGCTACGGAGACCCTCGCGCTGGCCGGCCGAATGATGAAGCGCATCGCCGAGACACCAAGGACCGGTGGCTGGGCCGAGTCCGATGTCGCGGACGACCGGCTCATCGCGCATGACGAAGCCGCCGCACTGATCCTCGGCCTTCAGGACCGGGAGACCCGAGACCGGGCCGCGGAATGGATGGAGGGACCGGACGCAGACCCGGCGCTGCGGCTCTGGCGGGCGATGGCCCGCCGGTGCGTCGGCCCGTACTCCGAGCACGCCGCCGCACCGCTCACCCTCGCCGGCTGGGTCGCCTGGTCCGCCGGCGACGAAACCGGCGCACGAGTCGCCCTCGGACTCGCCCTGAGCGTCGACCCGGAGTACGTGTTCGCCCGACTGCTGCACCAAGCCTGTAATGAGGGCCTGGACCCGGAGACGCTGCGCAGCTGTCTGCGCACGGCAGGCGGTGCGGCGGCGGACTCGGGGACCCGCAGGAGCGGCGCGCGCAAGCACCGTCCACGGCCGCAGCAGGCCCGGCCGGCCACCGGTAAGAAGGGCATGCCGGGCTCCGGGACACGTCCCGGAGCGCCGGCGCCGGGGAATCGCAGCCGCGCCCGCAGGCGCAGCGGGGACCGCGGCACCAGGAGCGGGCGATGACGCCCTTGACCCGGATGCCCGTGTCCACCGTTCACCATCGTGTCGGAGCACCTGGCCGTCGCGGCCGGGATCCAGCTCCTGACCACCCTCGCGGGCATCCGCCCCCATGTCCCCGCCCGCACCGTCTCGCTGAATCCGGTGCGTTCCGCACCCCTCGGAGCCGTACAGATTTCGGGGCTGTGCGTCGCCGGTGAACCCTTTGCCGTACGGATCAGCCGGCTCGGTCTCTCGATGGTCGAGCAGGCCGCCGACGGCCTCCAGTTGGGGGTGTGAGCCGGGTGGGCGGGCAGAGCGGGGGAGTGCGTGAAGAAACAGTCACCGCTGCCGGAGAAGGGAGTGTTTATCGTCAGGCAGACGACTATGATCGCGGCATGTCGCCCTACGACCCGTCGGCCTTTCCGCCCTTCGCCGTCACCGTCGACCTGGTCGTGCTCACCGTGCGCCGCCATGCACTCTGCGCGCTGGTCGTACGCCGCGGAGAGCCGCCGTTCCAGGGTCGGTGGGCGCTGCCCGGTGGCTTTGTCAGGGGCGACGAGGATCTGGCGGCGGCGGCAGCGCGCGAGCTCGCCGAGGAGACCGGGCTGTGTGCCCACGACCCCGCCTCGCCGGCGCCGGGCAATGGCGCGCATCTCGAGCAGCTCGCCACCTACGGCGACCCCAAGCGGGATCCCCGTATGCGGGTCGTGAGCGTCGCCCATCTGGTGCTCGCACCGGACCTGCCCGCACCCCGCGCGGGCGGTGACGCGAACAGCGCGCGCTGGGCCTCGGTCGAGGACCACCTGGGCCAGGAGAACGGGTTCGGCCGGGAGGGCGAGCAGCCCGCCCCGCTCGCCTTTGACCATGCGCGGATCCTGGCGGACGGGGTGGAGCGGGCCCGATCCAAGATCGAGTACTCCTCGCTGGCCACGGCCTTCTGCCCGCCGGAGTTCACGGTCGGTGAGCTGCGACGGGTGTACGAAGCGGTGTGGGGCGTCGCTCTCGACCCCCGGAACTTCCACCGCAAGGTGACCGGCACCCCGGGCTTCCTGGTCCCGGCCGGCGGGACCACCACCCGCCAGGGCGGCCGCCCCGCTCAGCTCTTCCGGGCTGGTGGCGCCACCGTACTCAATCCGCCGATGCTGCGCCCGGAGGTCTGACGGAGGGTGCGGCGGAGGTTTGACACCCGGGGTCTCCTCGCTGCGCAAAAAGTCTGAAATGTCGCGTTATCTTGCTGCGGTACCCACTGCCGCCGAGCGGTCTCACCTCCCGCGAGAGAAGCGATGCTCCAGGCCATCGGACTCACCAGCACCCACCGCCGAGACCTTCCGCCCGCCGTCGACGATCTCACCTTCGAAGCCCGGTCCGGTTGTGTCACGGCCCTGCTCGGCGCCCCCGGCTCCGGCAAGACAACGGCTCTTCGGCTGATGCTCGAACTCGAGTCCGGCCGGGGTGTCACGTACTTCCGCGGCAATCCCCTCCACAGCATCGCCCACCCGGCCCGTGAGGTCGGGGTGCTCCTCGGCGACGTACCGGGTCATCCCGCGCGGACGGCCCGGGGCCAGCTCCGTTTGCTCTGCGCGGCTGCCGGGGTGCCCGTGTCCCGCGCCGACGAGATGCTGGACGTCGTCGGTCTCGCGGGCCTCGGGGGCCGGCGGCTCGGCACGCTCTCCCTCGGCATGGACCGCAGACTCGGGTTCGCCTCCGCGCTGTTGGGCGACCCGCAGACGCTCATTCTCGACGAGCCGTCGAAGGGCCTCTCGCCCCGCGAGAACAGCTGGCTGTCCGGACTGCTGCGTACGCACGCCTCCTACGGCGGAACCGTCCTCTACACCACCAGCGACCCCAAGGAGGCGGCCCGCCTCGCCGACCGCGTCGTCACCCTCGACGGTGGCCGACTCGTCGCCGATCAGGACGCGGCCGCCTTCTCCAGAACCAGGCTCCGCCCCCGGGTCGCCGTCCGCACCCCGCACGCCGCCCGCCTCGCCGCGGTTGTCGCCGGCGAGGCGCGCGCCGCTCAGCGCTCCGTCGAAGTGGTCACCGAGGAGGGCAACCTCCTCTCCGTCTACGGCAGCAACTGCGCCGAGATCGGCGAGACCGCCTTCCGGCACGGTGTACTGGTCCACCGGCTCACCGACGAGGTGGGTGACAGGGGCCCCGCCCCCGCACCTGCCCCCGTAGCAGCACGGGGAGCGGCATCTGCGGCGACCGCGGGCACCGACGGCGAGAAACGGCTCGTCCCGCCCTCGGCGGAGCGCCCCGGCGCACTGTCCCACCCGTCCCCTCCGCGCCCCGTACGCAGCCCCCTGAGGCCGCTGCGCTATGAACTCCGCCGTCTCCTCGGAGTCCGTACTGCCGCGCTCATCGCAACCGCCGTGCTCGTCGCCTCTGTCGCCCTGTGCGTTCTGCTCGCCCGCATCGGCGACACCCCGCTGCCCGCCCTCCTCGCCGCCTGGCCCGACTTCCTGCCCCTGCCGCCCGCCGCCTTCGGTGCCGGCCTCGTCGGGGCGCTCTCCTTCGGTGAGGAGTTCCGCTACCCCGCCCTCGCGACCGCACGCGGCACCGTGCCCCGCCGCCTCGGCCTGCTCCTCGCGAAACTCGCGGTGACCGCGGCGACCGCCCTGCTGCTCGCAGTGCTCGTCGCGGCCGCCGACTCCCAGGCCCTCCGCCTCGTGTACGGAAGCGATTTGACCCCCGTCCTGCAGAACTGGCCCGCGCTGATCGCCAGTTGGGGCGGGCTGGCGGTCGGCTGCGCCTGGGCCGGGCTGCTCGCCGCCGGGGTCTTCCGGGTCGCGGCCGCCGGAGTGGCCGCCGTGCTCGCCGTACCCGTCCTGATCGCCCCCCTCGTACAGAAGGCCCTCGTCGTTCCGTCAGCACGTTCGATCGCCGGACTGCCGAGCAGGCTGCGCGAGCTGGCCTGGGTGCAGCTGCCGCAGCAGGCCGACCTCCTGCTGATGGCAGTCGTACGCCTCGTCGCCCAACCTGTCGGTGCGGCACTGACGTTGTCGTTGTCGGCCCTGATCTGCGCATATCTGTTCACGGGCCTTCGTCGCGGCGCACGTTGGTGACCATGATCGACCGGGACTCGACGAACTGTTCGCAACTCCCTTGAGTGCGCCCGTTTCTTTCCGATAAGGCGTCAATTGCGAGGCGAGCGCCGATCACCCTTTCGTGTGCTTTTCACCAAAGACCTCAAGGGTCTCGGGAGCCACGCCGACAAAGGATGCGTGAGTACCCTTGCGCACACCATGATGACCGCCGCCCGCCCCGCCGAGTCCGGCCTCGCCGGCCCGGGCGACCTCGACCGATACCCCTACGCGGAGTCGCCCGGCGCCGGCCGCGTAGGCCCTCCCCCCTGGGACGGTGCCGACGTCGAGTTGGGCCGGGTCGGCCGCCGCGCGGCAGGCAACCGGGGCCGCGGACTGCACGGCCAACTCGTCCAGCAGCTCGGCCAGATGATCGTCTCCGGGGACCTCGGCGCCGACCGCCCGCTCGTACCCGAGGAGATCGGCCAGCGCTTCGAGGTCTCCCGCACCGTCGTCCGTGAATCCCTGCGCGTCCTCGAGGCCAAGGGCCTTGTCAGCGCCCGCCCCAATGTCGGCACCCGGGTCCGTCCGGTCAGCGACTGGAATCTGCTGGACCCCGACATCATCGAGTGGCGTGCCTTCGGTCCGCAGCGTGACGATCAGCGCCGGGAGCTGAGCGAGCTGCGGTGGACCATCGAGCCGCTCGCCGCGCGCCTCGCCGCGGGGCACGGCCGCGAGGACGTTCAGCAGCGTCTCGGCGACATGGTCGAGATCATGGGCCACGCCCTCACTCAGGGTGACGGGATTACTTTCTCCCGGGCGGACGCGGAGTTCCATTCCCTCCTGATCCAGCTCGCGAGCAACCGCATGCTGGAGCACCTCTCCGGCATCGTTTCGGCCGCCCTTCAGGTCTCCGGCGGCCCGGTCGCCGGCTGTGACCGCCCTACCGAGGCGTCCCTGGCCCACCACGCGCGGATTGCCGACGCCCTCGCCACCGGCGATGCGCACGCAGCCGAGTCCGCCATGCGTCAACTGCTCACGGTTCACCAGGAGGTGGAGCGAGTCGTGCCCGCTCCGCGCGAGCACTGACCGCAGAAGTCGGTCGGGGAGTACGAAGGCGTAGGCATCGCGTGTCGCCGGATTCCACGGGGGTCCGGCGGCACGATTGTGTGGTGAACGCCCCTTCTGGCCGATTCGTCGCAAATGAGGTGTGACTCGGGCCACGCGGATTGGGCGTAACACTCCTCGGAGCAGTGCGATGACCTAAGAGGTGATAGCCGAAGAGGGAATACAGCAGCCATTTGCGGCGCTGTTCAGCTCCGAGGCTCAGCCCGCGCCACCGGCACATCCGCAGCCTGGTGGTCGTCGGTTCCGGCCCGATCATGGGTGGGGCCGGAATTCTTTTCCATCGTTCCGAGAGGTTGTTCGTGTCGGCCAGCACATCCCGTACGCTCCCGCCGGAGATCGCCGAGTCCGAATCTGTGATGGCGCTCATCGAGCGGGGAAAGGCTGATGGGCAGATCGCCGGCGATGACGTGCGTCGGGCCTTCGAGGCTGACCAGATTCCGCCAACCCAGTGGAAGAATGTTCTGCGCAGCCTCAACCAGATCCTCGAGGAAGAGGGTGTGACGCTGATGGTCAGTGCCGCGGAGTCGCCGAAGCGCGCCCGCAAGAGCGTCGCAGCGAAGAGCCCGGCAAAGCGCACCGCCACCAAGACCGTCGCGGCCAAGACCGCCACGGCGAAGACCGTCGCGGCCACCGCGGCGCCGGCGGCCGAGACCGTCGACGTCCAGGCCGACGAGGTTGAGGCGAACGCGCCTGCCAAGAAGGCGGCCGCCAAGAAGACGGCAGCCAAGAAGACGGCGGCGAAGAAGACCGTCGCCAAAAAGACCGTGGCCAAGAAGACCGCGGGCAAGAAGGACTCCGACGAGGCCGCCGAGGGCGAAGAGGTCGATGAGGCCCAGCCCGGTGCCAAGGGCGAGGAGGAAGAGGCCGAGGGCGAGAACAAGGGCTTCGTCCTCTCCGACGACGACGAGGACGACGCGCCTGCGCAGCAGGTCGCGGTCGCCGGCGCCACCGCCGACCCGGTCAAGGACTACCTCAAGCAGATCGGCAAGGTCCCGCTCCTCAACGCCGAGCAGGAGGTCGAGCTCGCCAAGCGCATCGAGGCGGGCCTGTTCGCCGAGGACAAGCTGGCGAACGCCGACAAGCTCGCGCCGAAGCTCAAGCGCGAGCTGGAGATCATCGCCGAGGACGGCCGCCGCGCCAAGAACCACCTGCTGGAGGCCAACCTCCGCCTGGTCGTCTCGCTGGCCAAGCGCTACACCGGCCGCGGCATGCTCTTCCTGGACCTGATCCAGGAGGGCAACCTGGGTCTGATCCGCGCGGTCGAGAAGTTTGACTACACCAAGGGCTACAAGTTCTCCACGTACGCCACCTGGTGGATCCGTCAGGCGATCACCCGCGCCATGGCTGACCAGGCCCGCACCATCCGTATCCCGGTGCACATGGTCGAGGTCATCAACAAGCTCGCGCGCGTCCAGCGTCAGATGCTCCAGGACCTGGGCCGTGAGCCCACCCCGGAGGAGCTGGCCAAGGAGCTCGACATGACCCCCGAGAAGGTCATCGAGGTCCAGAAGTACGGTCGCGAGCCGATCTCCCTCCACACCCCCCTGGGTGAGGACGGCGACAGCGAGTTCGGTGACCTCATCGAGGACTCCGAGGCGGTCGTACCGGCCGACGCGGTCAGCTTCACGCTCCTGCAGGAGCAGCTGCACTCGGTGCTCGACACCCTGTCCGAGCGTGAGGCGGGCGTGGTCTCCATGCGCTTCGGTCTCACGGACGGCCAGCCGAAGACCCTGGACGAGATCGGCAAGGTCTACGGCGTGACGCGTGAGCGCATCCGTCAGATCGAGTCCAAGACCATGTCGAAGCTGCGTCACCCGTCGCGTTCGCAGGTTCTGCGCGACTACCTCGACTAGGTCGTCACAGCAGTAGGCAGCAGTCGGCCGAGGGCCCGGATCCCGTCAGGGGACCGGGCCCTCGGCCGTGTGCGGGTGCGTGCCGTGGCGCGTTGGCCGACTCTGAGTGGACACGCTTAACGCAGAGTCAGGAGGCCGTATGCGTCATCCTCTCGCCCGAGCCCTGACCGGGGCGCTGGCCCTGATCACGGTGGCTGCCGTGGCGCCGCTCGCTTCACCCGCCCCCGCGGCCGCCGACAGTGTGGTCGTGGGCGGCTATTCGGTGCAGGTCGAGGACAGTCCATGGGTGGTGGCGCTGTCCAGCCGTGACCGGTTCGGCGGAACGCGAGCCGGTCAGTTCTGCGGCGGTGTGGTGGTGGCGCCGACGAAAGTGATGACCGCCGCCCACTGCCTGAGCCGGACCGTACTCGGCACGGACGTGACTGGTGTGCGCGATCTGGCGGTCGTCTCGGGGCGCACGCGGCTGCTCGGTACGGGCGGCCGCGAGATCCCGGTGAGCGCCACCTGGATCGCGCCGGAGTACTCCCCGGGGACGAACAGCTCGGACCTGGCGGTGCTGACGCTGGCGGAGGCGCTGCCCGCCTCCCATGCGATCGGCCTCGCGGGCGTCGGCGATCCGGCGTACGCGCCCGGTACGAGCGCCACCGTCTACGGCTGGGGCGATATGACGGGCAGCGGAAGCTATGCGTCCTCGTTGCGGGCGGCGAGCGTGACCGTGCTGCCGGACTCGGCTTGCGGGCAGGCGTATCCCGGTGGCCTGGGCGGGAGGTACCTGGAGTCCACGATGCTCTGCGCCGGACACCCGCGGGGCGGGCGCGACGCCTGTCAGGGGGACAGCGGAGGGCCGCTGGTCGCCCGAGGGCGGCTCATCGGACTTGTCTCCTGGGGCAGTGGCTGCGGCCGGGCCGACAGCCCAGGGGTGTACACACGCATCTCGGCGGTGGCCGCGTCGTAGACGGCACCACGGGTGCTCAACGGCCCGAGCGTCTCAACGGCGCGCTCCGAGGTCACGTTATGAGAGCGGGCGGACGCCCCTGGTAGCCAGGGGCGTCCGCCCGTCGACCGGTCCTGGACCGGCCCTTTCGCTCGTCGTGGATGCGAAGGTGTCAGCGATCTTCCTCGCCGACGCTGGCCGGCACAGCCGTCAGTCGCTCCGTCTCATCCTGTATTTCTGCGGCGATCTTCTTGAGTTCCGGCTCGAACTTGCGCCCGTGGTGGGCACAGAAGAGCAGCTCGCCACCGCTGGTCAGGACGACGCGCAGATAAGCCTGGGCGCCGCAGCGGTCGCAGCGGTCAGCGGCCGTCAGCGGGCTCGCGGGGGTCAGAACAGTAGTCACGTCGCCTCTTCTCTAGCTCGACGAGCTGTCGTACCAGGGTCAACATCCAACCAGGCCGAAAACGTTCCCGCTCGTGGCTTTTCCTCGAAACTTCTTCCCGAGGTGGCTGTCTGCTGCCGGTTGGCGGCGAATGAGCCGTATTGCTTCGCTCTACGGATTTCGCGTTGCTTGTCTCTTGGGTTCCTCCCGGCTGGGTTGCCGGTTGTTGATGAGGACGTGCCCGGAGCCTAAATGGTTCATGCCTCGAAGGGAACGTGATGTCCACGTCACTCCATCGAGGGATCGAACATGCATGCGACGCTGGACTAGCATGAGAAATCACGAGGGTGGCGTTACATCGGCTCTACCAGGCCTCGGTACCCTCTGACCGGCGACCGACGCCGGGCCTTTACCCACTTGGGCCACATCTCAAATTCAGCGAGGAGCGAACCGCGTGACCGCCGAAACGTCCGTGCCGTCCACAGCGCTGCTGACTGCAGACCGTGACGGTTCCAACTACACCGCGCGGCACCTGCTCGTACTCGAGGGGCTCGAGGCGGTCCGCAAGCGCCCGGGCATGTACATCGGGTCCACCGACAGCCGCGGCCTGATGCACTGCCTCTGGGAGATCATCGACAACTCTGTCGACGAGGCTCTCGGCGGCCACTGCGACCACATCGAGGTGGTCCTTCACGAGGACGGATCCGTCGAGGTCAAGGACAACGGCCGGGGCATCCCTGTCGACGTCGAGCCCAAGACCGGCCTCTCGGGTGTCGAGGTCGTGATGACCAAGCTGCACGCTGGCGGGAAGTTCGGCGGCGGCTCGTACGCCGCATCGGGCGGACTGCACGGCGTGGGCGCCTCCGTCGTCAACGCCCTCTCCGCCCGCCTCGACGTCGAGGTGGACCGCAACAGCGCCACCCACACCATCAGCTTCCGGCGCGGCGCCCCCGGCATGTTCACCGAGCAGGGCCCCGACAGCCCCTTCGACCCGGCCAACGGGCTGCTCAAGGGCAAGCGGGTACCCAGGGGCCGCACCGGCACGCGCGTGCGGTACTGGGCCGACCGGCAGATCTTCCTCAAGGACGCCAAGCTCTCACTGGACCACCTCTACCAGCGCGCCCGCCAGACCGCCTTCCTCGTGCCGGGCCTCACCATCGTCGTCCGCGACGAGCGCGGCATCGACGGCGAGGGCAAGACGGAAGAGACGTTCCGGTTCGACGGCGGCATCAGTGAGTTCTGCGAGTACCTGGCCCAGGACAAGGCCGTCTGCGACGTGCAGCGGCTCACCGGGCAGGGCACCTTCAAGGAGACCGTGCCGGTCCTCGACGACCGCGGCCATATGACCCCCACCGAGGTCACCCGCGAGCTCGGCGTCGACATCGCCCTGCGCTGGGGCACGGGCTACGACACCGGGGTCAAATCCTTCGTCAACATCATCGCCACCCCCAAGGGCGGCACCCACATGACCGGCTTCGAGCGCTCCGTCACCAAGACGATGAACGAGGTGCTGCGCTCCGCCAAGATGCTGCGCGTCGCCGAGGACGACATCGTCAAGGACGACGCCCTGGAGGGACTCACCGCGGTCGTCACAGTCCGGCTGGCGGAGCCGCAGTTCGAGGGCCAGACCAAGGAAGTGCTCGGCACCTCCGCGGCCAGCCGGATCGTCGCCAATGTCGTCGCCAAGGAGCTCAAGGCCTTCCTGACCTCCACCAAGCGCGACGACAGGGCCCAGGCCCGTGCGGTGATGGAGAAGGCCGTCGCCGCCGCCCGCACGCGTATCGCGGCCCGTCAGCACAAGGACGCGCAGCGCCGTAAGACCGCGCTGGAGACCTCCTCGCTGCCTGCCAAGCTCGCCGACTGCCGCAGCGACGACGTGGAGCGCAGCGAGCTCTTCATCGTCGAGGGGGACTCGGCGCTCGGCACCGCCAAGCTCGCGCGGAACAGCGAGTTCCAGGCGCTGCTGCCGATCCGCGGAAAGATCCTCAACGTCCAGAAGTCGTCCGTCTCGGACATGCTCAAGAACGCCGAGTGCGGCGCGATCATCCAGGTCATAGGAGCGGGGTCGGGCCGGACCTTCGACATCGACGCCGCCCGCTACGGCAAGATCGTCCTGCTCGTCGACGCCGATGTCGACGGCGCCCACATCCGCTGTCTGCTGCTCACGCTCTTCCAGCGCTATATGCGGCCGATGGTGGAGGCGGGCCGCGTATTCGCCGCCGTACCGCCGCTGCACCGCGTCGAGCTGACCCAGCCCAAGAAGGGCCAGGACAAGTACGTGTACACGTACTCCGACAGCGAGCTTCGGACGACACTGCTGGAGTTCCAGCGCAAGGGGGTCCGCTTCAAGGACTCCATTCAGCGCTACAAGGGTCTCGGCGAGATGGACGCCGACCAGCTCGCGGAGACCACGATGGACCCGCGCCACCGCACGCTGCGCCGGATCAACATCGGCGACCTCGAGTCCTCGGAGCAGGTCTTCGATCTGCTGATGGGCAATGAGGTGGCGCCTCGCAAGGAGTTCATCACCAGCTCCGCGGCGACGCTGGACCGCTCGCGGATCGACACCTGACGCCGCCACGCCCACCCAGGGGTGGAGCCGTCGGCTCCACCCCTGACCCGATCCCGGGCCAGGTTCCCGCTCCGTAGCATCAAGGGCGACGGAGGAGGCTGACGTGCCCAGCAGCAAGTGGATCGCGTGGCCCACGCGGGAAGCGCTGTCCCGCGTCGGTGTACCGCGCGTCCGTATCGCTCTCGACGTCGCCGTGCTGGCGGGCATGGCGGCCTGGGCGATGTCCGGCGCGTACACATCGGGCTTCTTCCACGGGTGGCGCGCAGTGCTCCCGCCGCTCGCCCTGCTCTGCTGCGCTGCGGCCGTCCTGCGCTACCACCGGACGACGCTGGCAAACCGACTGCTGCCCTCCCTCGGCCTGCTGGCGGCCATCGCCGTAGTGGGGGCGGGGGCGTACGCAGCCGGGGCAGCGGTTCCCTCGGTGGTGCTGTGGATCTCCGTCTCCGTCATGGCGATGGAGCGACTCCCGCTCGCCCCCGGCCTGGTCATCGGCGTGGTGACGGTCGCACTCTTCCCCCTGACCCAGGACAACGGAGCCCTGGCGGCAGGGATCACGGTGGGCTCGGTACTGCTCGGCGGGTACTCACTGCGTCTCGACGCCGGCGCCCGCGGCGCGGGATTCCTGCTGCTCGCCCAGGAACGGGCCGCCCGCGAGGCCGAGGCCACCTCCGCCGCACTCGACGAACGGGCCCGTATCGCACGCGAGATCCATGACGTCCTCGCACACAGCCTCTCCGCGCAGCTCGTGCACCTGGAAGCGGCCCGGCTGCAGATCGAGCGAGGACCGGCAGGGCCCTTCCGCGACCAGATCCTGGAGCGGGTGGTGGCGGCACGCGGCATGGCACGCGAGGGCCTCGAGGAGACCCGCCAGGCGCTCTCCGCCCTGCGCGGCGAGACGGCTCCCGTCGAGGACTATCTGCGGGAGCTGTCCGTCGCGGACGGAGCGGAGACCGCGGTGACGGGGGAGCGGCGGCAGCTGTGCGCCGAAGCGTCGCAGGCGGTACGGCGGGTGGCCCAGGAGGCCCTGACCAATGTGCGCAAGCACGCGCCCGGCGCCAAGGTGCGCATGCTGCTCGCGTACGCGGAGGGCGAAGTGGCCCTGGAGGTACGGGACTCGGGCACCACAGCCACGGCCGGTGAGCTCGGGGCGTCCGGCGCCGGGTACGGTCTGCTGGGAATGCGCGAGCGGGCCGAGCTGCTCGGCGGCTCCCTGGAGGCGGGACCAGAGGGAGAGGGCTTCGTGGTGCGGCTGCGAGTGCCGGTATGACCGGGCAGATCGCCAGAGTGATCGTCGCCGACGACCAGGCGGTGGTGCGCGAGGGCATTGTGATGCTCCTCGGGCTGCTGCCCGGCATCGAGGTCATCGGCTCGGCCAGGGACGGCGAAGAGGCGGTCGCCCTCGTCGCCGAACTCGCCCCCGATGTCGTCCTGATGGACCTGCGGATGCCGCGCTGCGACGGGGTCGAGGCGACCCGCCGTATCCGCAGCGAACACCCCGGCACCCAGGTCGTGGTGCTCACCACCTACGCAGACGACGACTCGCTCTTCCCCGCGCTGCGGGCCGGAGCGCGCGGCTATCTCACCAAGGACGCCGACGGCGACGAGATCGTACGGGCCATCCAGGACGTCCTCGCGGGCCGGGCCGGGCTCTCACCGGTGGTGCAGCGACGCCTCCTCGAGCAGGTCACCGGGGCGCCCGAGCCGACCGGGCCGAAGCTGCCCGACGGACTGACCGCGCGCGAGGGCGAAGTGCTGACCCTGATCGCCGAGGGCCTCACCAACACCGACATCGCGCGCCGACTGCACATCTCCACGGCCACGGTGAAGACGCATATCAACAACCTCTTCGCGAAGACCGGCATCCATGACCGGGCCCAGGCGGTCCGGTACGCCTATCGGGAGGGTCTGGCGCAGCCACCTGGCACGACCGTCACCTGATGGGGTGAAGTGCGCCGGGAGAAGAGTCCGGGATCTTCCCACTCTGTCCATCCTTGGGCATGTGAGCCGAAATGGTTCGCTGACAAGGAGAGTTGATCGGTGGAAAAGCCGGAAGGACGGGATGCCGCGGCGGTGCGGCTCGACGACCCGTGGTACGACGCGCTGGCCTCCGGCTGGGGTGAGCTGGACGGCACCGGCGCCCCCGCGCCCGTCGTGCCGGCGCCGCCCGCGGCGCCGGAGAGCCCCGGCCCCAGCGCCGGCGACATCTATCTGGAAGTGCAGCGCAGCGTCGCCTTCCAGGAGGTGCGCAGCCGCTACCGGCGGTTCGTCGTCCCCACCGTTCTCGCCTTCCTCGTCTGGTACTTGGCTTATGTCGTCGCGGCGACCACCGCTCCCGGGCTGATGGCCCGGCCGGTGACGGGAGCGGTGAATGTGGCCATGGTCGCCGGGCTCGGACAGTTCCTCACCACCTTCCTGCTGACCTGGGCGTACGCCCGCCATGCGCGGCTGCGCCGGGACCGCGCCGCGCTCGATCTGCGCTGGGACACACAGGAAATGACGCGAGGGCTCGAGCGTTGAGCGGCGACCACCAGACCCTGGCGCTGCTGTTGTTCAGCGCGTTCGTGGCGGCGACTCTCGCCATCACGACCTGGGTGAGCCGCAACAGGCATGGCTCGGCAGAGGAGTTCTACGCGGGCGGGCGGCTGTTCTCCCCCATGGAGAATGGGTTCGCCATCGCCGGCGACTACATGTCCGCCGCGTCCTTCCTCGGGATCTCCGGCCTCATCGCCCTCTTCGGCTACGACGGAATGCTCTACTCCGTGGGTTTCCTGGTCGCCTGGCTGGTCGTTCTGTTCCTCGTCGCCGAACTCGTACGCAACTGCGGCCGGTTCACGCTCGCCGATGTCGTCGCGTCGAGGATGAGTGAGCGTCCTGTCCGTATCGCGGCGGGAACTTCTTCGGTCACCGTGTCCGTTCTCTATCTGGTGGCGCAGATGGTGGGAGCCGGGAGCCTGGTCGCGCTGCTTCTCGGTGGCACGAGCGAGGCCGCGCGCTCGTGGACCGTCATCGGAGTGGGTGCCCTGATGGTGATCTATGTGTCGTTGGGAGGGATGCGAGCCACCACCTGGATCCAGATCGTCAAAGCCGTGCTGCTGATGGCGGGCGCGATCGCGATGACCGTGCTCGTACTGACCCGCTTCCACGGCGACGTCAACCAGCTGCTCAACACCGCCGCCGAACGCAGCGGCCACGGCAAGGACTTCCTCTCGCCGGGCCTCAAGTACGGCGGGGACTGGATCGCGCGCCTCGACTTCATCAGCCTCGGCCTGGCGCTGGTGCTGGGTACGGCCGGGCTGCCGCACATCCTGTCCCGCTTCTACACTGTGCCGACCGCGCGGGCAGCCCGCCGTTCGGTCATCTGGTCGATCGGTCTCATCGGCAGCTTCTACCTGATGACGATCGTGCTCGGCTTCGGCGCCGCCGCCGTGGTCGGCAGCGACGAGGTACGGAAGTCGAATGCGGCGGGCAACACCGCGGTCCCGCTGCTCGCGCTGGACCTCGGCGGGGGAGCGGGATCCACCGGCGGGACGGTCCTTTTCGCGGTGGTCGCGGCCATCGCCTTCGCGACGATCCTCGCCGTCGTCGCCGGGATCACCCTCGCCTCGTCCGCCTCCGTCGCCCACGATCTGTACGCCTCGCTCCGGCGCCGTCGCTCCCCCGGAGCCGCGCCCGGGAGGGACTGCCCTTCACCGCACAGCGAGGTCGCCGTCGCGCGCGTCGCCGCGGTCGGCATCGGTGTGGCGGCCATCGCGCTCGGCCTGCTGGCCCGGGATCTGAACGTCGCGTTCCTGGTGGGTCTGGCCTTCGCGGTCGCCGCCTCCGCGAATCTGCCCGTACTGCTCTACTCGCTGTTCTGGCGGAACTTCACCACGCGCGGCGCGGTCTGGTCGGTGTACGGAGGGCTGGTCCCCGCGATGCTGCTGGTGGTGCTCTCGCCGGTCGTCTCGGGCAGCCCCGAGGCGCTCTTCCCGGGCGTGGACTTCCATGTCTTCCCGCTCCAGAACCCGGGTCTGGTCTCCATTCCCCTCGGGTTCCTGGCGGGCTGGATCGGCACGGCCATGTCCACGGAGCCGCCGGATGAGGCGAAGCACGCGGAGACGGAGGTGCGGGCGCTGACGGGAGCGGGAGCGGTCTGAAGCCCGGGACCGCGTGAGGCTCGGGGCGGTGTGGGGCCCGGAGCCGTCCGGGGGCCGTTTTGTCCTCAAGCGCCGGACGGGCTTGAATGCGGGCACCTGACGGGCTGGCGAGTGGCTCAAGCGCCGGACGGGCTGGAGGACCAGACGTAGCGGTGTTCCGGGCGGCCCGTCTCGCCGTACCTCAGGGTGAGCCGCACTCTGCTCGCCCGCTCGAGCAGCTTCAGATAGCGCTGCGCCGTCTGCCTGCTCACCCCCGCGCGTTCCGCGATCTCCTGGGTGGAGAGCGGCCCTTCGGCGGCCAGCAGCACCTGGCGTACCAGCTCGGCTGTGGTCGGCGAGTGGCCCTTGGGCAGATCCGGGGCGACCGAGCCGGCCGACAGGGCCCCGAACATCCGGTCCACCTCGGCCTGTTCCGCCTCGCCGCCGCTCTCCAGGGTGCGGCGCAGCGTGGCGTACGCCTCCAGCTTGGTGCGCAGACCCGCGAAGTTGAACGGCTTCACCAGGTACTGGAGCGCCCCATGGCGCATCGCAGCCTGGACGGTGGCGACATCGCGCGCCGCCGTCACCATGATCACGTCGGTCTCGTGGCCGAGCCGCCGCAGCTCCCGTACGACCGCAAGGCCGTTCCCGTCCGGCAGATAGTGGTCGAGGAGGATCAGATCCACCGGGCGGTCCGTGATCCGGGCGAGCGCCCCGGCGGCCGAGTGGGCCGTCGCGGAGACCCGGAAACCGGGCACCTTGGACACATAGGCGGCGTTGATCTCCGCGACCCGGACGTCGTCGTCCACCACCAGGACGTCGATCAGTCCACCAGCCGGTCCTTCGCCCTTCAGCTCGCTCATCGCACCTCCACGGCAGTGGCCGGCCCCGGCTCGGTCAGCGCCTCCGGGAGTACGACGGTGAACTCGGCGCCACCGCCCGCCGCCTCGCGCACCCCCGCGCTGCCGCCCTGGCGTTCCGCGAGCCTGCGCACCAGCGCGAGTCCAAGGCCACGTTTGCCGTGGGCCGGAAGCTCCTTGGTGGACCAGCCCTCCGTAAAGATCAACTCCCGTTGTCCGGGCGGGACTCCGGGGCCGCTGTCCGCGATCCGCAGCACGGCCGTGCGGCCCTGCGCACGCAGCTCGACCTCGACCTGGGGGTTCTCGGAACCCGCGGACGCGTCCAGCGCGTTGTCCACGAGATTGCCGACGACCGTCACCAGACCGCGCGGGTCCACCAGCCGGTCGGGCAGCAGTGTCCCGGGCGCGATGCGCAGCGAGACACCGCGTTCCGCCGCCACCGTCGCCTTGCCCACGAGCAGCGCGGCCAGGAGTGGGTCGTGGATCTTCTCGGTGACCTGTTCCGCGGTGGCCCGGTGCACCCCGACCACCTCGGTGACGAACTCCATCGCGTCCTCGTGCATCTCCAGCTCGAGGAGTCCGAGCAGGGTGTGCATCCGGTTGGCGTGCTCGTGGTCCTGTGCGCGGAGGGCGTCGATCAGGCCGCGGGTGGAGTCCAGCTCGCGGCCCAGCTGCTCCAGCTCGGTGCGGTCGCGCAGTGTGGCGACGGCGCCGCCGTCGTCGGTGGGCATCCGGTTGGCGATCAGCACCCGGCTGCCCCGTACGGTCAGCAGATCCTCGCCTGTGACCCGTCCCGCCAGTACATCGGTGGTGCGACCGTCGCCGAGCGCTTCGTCGAGCGGCTGCCCCATCGCTTCGGGGCCGAGGCCCAGCAGCCGCTGCGCCTCGTCGTTCATCAGCCGGATCCTGCCCGCCCGGTCGAGCGCGACGACCCCCTCCCGGATGCCGTGCAGCATCGCCTCGCGCTCCACCAGCAGCGCCGAGATATCGGAGAAGGCCAGATCATGGGTCTGTCGCTGGAGCCTGCGGGAGATGAGATAGGCGGCGAGGGCGCCGGCGGCCAGCGCCCCGCCCGCGTACGCCAGCAGCCCCGGGATCGCCGCCAGCAGCCGGGCGCGCACGCTGTCGTACTCGATGCCGACCGACACCGCGCCGACGATCAGGCCGCTGTCGTCGCGCAGCGGCACCTTTCCGCGGGCGGAACGGCCGAGCGTCCCGCTGTCGATCTCCATCACGTCCTTGCCGGCGAGGGCGTCGCTGGGGTCGGTGGAGACGACCCGGCCGATCTCCTCGGGCGCGGTGTGGGACCAGCGGACTCCGCGCTTGTCCATGATCACGATGTACTCGGCGCCGGTGGCCTGCCGGATGCGCTCGGCCTTGGCCTGCACAGGACCGGCGGCCGTCGGCCGTGAGCCGACGAGCTCGTCGGCGAGCTCCGCAGACGCGGTGGTCTCGGCGATGGCGAGGGCGCGGCGCATCGCCTGGTCGTCGAGCTGGGCGCTGAGAGGCGCGAGAAAGAGACCGGTGGCGAGCACAGTGACACCGGTGGCTATGGCCAGCTGCATCAGCAGGACCTGGGAGAAGACCCGCTGCGGCCAGCCGAACCGCCGGCGTCGGGCCGGTGCGGTCGGTACGGGGCTCATGCCTAGAGACGGTAAGGGCGGAGCGTCCGTTTCTGAAATTTTCTCCTCAACGCAAATGGCTTGCGCATTTTGCAGTGGACTTACGTCTTCTTGGAAGTCGGCGACAAAGCCGCTGGTGTCAGCAGATTGCTGGGTTCCGACCCCTGTGAGAGCGGCGACTTGACGCGGTCATGGCGGTAGACGTCCTGGCATATCTCTGCAACTCTCTGACCGCAAAACGCAAAGACTCTGCCCATCAGTGCACAAATGCTTGTCTCGCAGCTATGCCGACAGAGCCGCACCCTCGTTGCCGTCAGGGCACGGGGCCGAAGATCGGGGACATATGAGACCGCAACGCTGGAGATGGCGGGTTCTCTCCGCCGTGATCACCACCAGTCTTCTGATGATCGGCCGGCCGTCCCTCACCGCCTCGGCGGCCGACGGCCCGAATACCGCCGCGGGCAGTCCCGCGGCGGCGAGCAGCGCCCACGCCGAGTACACCGCCCGGAACATCACCGACGGAAATCAGGGGTCGTACTGGCAGAGCGCCGGCAGTACCTTCCCCCAGTGGGTCCAGGCCGACCTCGGCTCCACCGCCCGGATCGACGAGGTGGTGCTCAAGCTCCCGGCCGGCTGGGAGAGCAGGCAGCAGACCCTCTCCGTCCAGGGCAGCGCCGACGGCACCAGCTTCTCGACCTTGAAGGCCTCGGCCGCTCACACCTTCAACCCGGGGCAGGCCAATACGGTGGCCGTCGCCTTCCCGGCCACCCAGACCCGGTTCGTACGCGTGCACATCACGGCCAACACGGGCTGGCAGGCGGCTCAGCTGTCCGAGCTCGAGGTCCACGCGGCCGGTGAGTCCTCGGTGAACCTCGCCCAGGGCAGAACGCTCACGGCCGGCAGCTACACCGAGGTGTACACGGCCGCCAACGCCAACGACGGAAACCGGGCCAGCTACTGGGAGAGCCGCAATGGCGACTTCCCGCAGTGGATCCAGGCCGACCTCGGCTCCTCCGTCCGCGTCGACCGCGTCGTACTGCGCCTGCCGGACGGCTGGGATGCCAGAACCCAGACCCTGAAACTCCAGGGCAGCGCCAACGGCTCGGACTTCAGCGATCTCACCGCGTCCAAGGGCTACGAGTTCAGCCCCGCCGGCGGCCAGTCGGTGACGATCTCCTTCGACGCCGCCACCACGCGGTACATACGCGTCCTGGTGACCGCCAACACCGGACGGGCGGCAGCCCAAGTGTCGGAGCTGGAGATCTACGGCCCGGCGACCGGTGACACGCAGGCCCCCACCGCTCCGGCCGAGCTGGCCTACACCGAGCCGGCAACCGGCCAGATCAAGCTGACCTGGGAGGCGTCCTTGGACAACACCGCGGTCACCGGCTACGACATCTACGCCAACAACGAACTGCGCACCAGCGTCGCCGGTAACGTCACGACCTACGCCGACACGCAGCCGGCGAACGCGACGGTCTCGTACTTCGTACGCGCCAAGGACGCGGCCGGGAACCAGTCGGGCAACAGCAACACCGTCACCCGCAGGGCTGACACGGGCGACACCCAGGCGCCGACCGCACCCGCCGGCCTCTCCTTCACCGAACCCACCTCCGGGCAGGTCAAGTTGAGCTGGGGAGCTTCCTTCGACAACACCGCGGTCACCGGCTACGACATCTACGCCGACAACTCCTTGCGCAAGAGCGTGGCGGGCGATGTGACGACGTACACCGACACGCAGCCGGCGAGCGCGACGGTGACGTACTTCGTGCGCGCGAAGGACGCGGCCGGAAACGAGTCGGTCAACAGCAACGCCGTCACCCGTAACGGATCCACGGGCACGGCGTCCAACCTCGCCGTCGGCAAGCCGATCACCGCGTCCTCCGTGATCCACACCTTCGTCGCGGAGAACGCCAACGACAACAGCCTGACGACCTACTGGGAGGGTGCGGCGGGCAGCTACCCGGGCACCCTCACCGTGAAGCTTGGCGCCAACGCCGATCTCAGCAGCGTGGTCGTCAAGCTCAATCCGGACAGCAGCTGGGGCAACAGGACCCAGAACATCCAGGTGCTCGGGCGCGAGCAGAGCGCGTCCGGCTTCACCAGTCTGGTGGCGGCGAAGGACTACACCTTCAGCCCGGCGAGCGACAACTCGGTCAGTGTCCCGGTCGACGCGCGAGTCGCGGAGGTGCAGCTGAGGTTCACGTCCAACACCGGCGCGACCGCGGGCCAGGTGGCGGAGTTCCAGATCCTGGGCGTCCCGGCGCCCAACCCCGATCTGGAGGTCACCGGTCTGACGGCCTCACCCGCCGCTCCCGTCGAATCGGACGTGATCACCCTCTCCGCGACCGTGCACAACAGCGGTCCCCTCGCCTCCGCGGCGAGCGCCGTCGCCCTGCGGCTCGGCGGCACCAAGGTCGCCACGGCCCAGGCCGGCGCACTCGCGGCCGGGGCCTCGACCACCGTCAGCGCGTCGATTGGGGCGCGTGACGCCGATACGTACCAGCTCAGCGCCGTCGCCGACGACGCGAACACCGTCATCGAGCAGAACGAGACCAACAACACCTACACCAGCCCCACGTCCCTGGTGGTGAAGCCGGTCGCCGGCTCGGACCTGGTCGCCGCCGCGGTCAGCACCTCGCCCTCGGCCCCGGCCAACGGCGACAGCGTCACCTTCTCCGTGGCCGTCAAAAACCAGGGCACACAGCCGTCCGCGGGCGGCAGCCACGGTCTGACCCTCTCCCTGATCGACTCCAAGGGGGCGACGGTCAAGACCCTGACCGGTGCGCACAGCGGAATCATCGCCGTGGGCGCCACCACAGTGCCGGTGAACCTCGGCAGCTGGACGGCCGCGAACGGTTCGTACACCGTCAAGGTCGTCATCGCCGACGACGCCAATGAACTGCCGGTCAAGCGCGAGAACAACACCAGCACCCAGGCACTGTTCGTCGGCCGCGGCGCCAATATGCCGTACGACATGTACGAGGCGGAGGACGGTGCGGCCGGCGGCGGCGCACAGGTCGTCGGGCCGAACCGGACCATCGGCGACGTCGCGGGCGAGGCCTCGGGCCGCAAGGCCGTCACCCTCAACAACACCGGCAACTATGTGGAGTTCACGACCCGGGCCAGCACCAACACCCTGGTGACGCGGTTCTCCATCCCGGACTCGCCCGGCGGTGGAGGCACCGAGTCCACGCTCAACGTCTACGTCAACGGGACCTTCCGCAAGGCCGTCGACCTCACGTCCAAGTACGCCTGGCTGTACGGGGCGGAGGCCAGTCCCGGGAACTCTCCGGGATCCGGTGCTCCGCGCCACATCTACGACGAGGCGCACATCATGCTGGGCGATTCCGTCCCGGCCGGCAGCAGGATCAAGCTGCAGAAGGACACGGCCAACGGCTCCCGGTACGCGATCGACTTCGTGAGCCTGGAGCAGGTCGCGCCCATCGCCAACCCCGATCCGGCGACATACACGGTGCCGGCCGGGTTCACCCACCAGGACGTCCAGAACGCCCTGGACAAGGTGCGGATGGACACCGCCGGCGCGCTGGTCGGCGTCCATCTGCCGGCCGGCGACTACCAGACGGCCGGCAAGTTCCAGGTCTACGGCAAGGCGGTGAAGGTGGTCGGCGCCGGGCCCTGGTACACCCGGTTCAACGCGCCCTCGACACAGGACAACACCGATGTCGGCTTCCGGGCGGAGGCGACCGCGAAGGGCTCGTCGTTCGCGAACTTCGCGTACTTCGGGAACTACACCTCGCGCATCGACGGCCCGGGCAAGGTGTTCGACTTCTCGAATGTCACGGACATCGTGATCGACAACATCTGGAACGAGCACATGGTGTGCCTCTACTGGGGCCTGAACACCGACAGGATCACCATCAAGAACTCCCGCATCCGCAATATGTTCGCCGACGGCATCAACATGACCAACGGGTCGACGGACAACCTCGTGACCAACAACGAGGCGCGGGCCACCGGAGACGACAGCTTCGCGCTCTTCTCGGCGATCGACGCCGGGGGCAGCGACATGAAGAACAACGTCTACGAGAATCTGACGTCGATCCTCACCTGGCGTGCGGCAGGCATCGCCGTCTACGGCGGCTTCAACAACACCTTCCGCAACATCCACATCGCGGA
The DNA here is from genome assembly GCF_003054555.1 of Streptomyces lunaelactis. NCBI lineage: Bacteria > Bacillati > Actinomycetota > Actinomycetes > Kitasatosporales > Streptomycetaceae > Streptomyces > Streptomyces lunaelactis. The sequence goes on from NZ_CP026304.1 coordinate 6,408,054, forward strand.
CACGCTCGTCTACTCCGCGATCACCATCAGCTCGCTGGACTTCGGCTATCCGATGAACGGCTTCGGGACCGAACCGACGACGGTCGAGAACGTCTCCATCGTCCGGGCAGGCGGTCACTTCTGGGGCGCGCAGACCTTCCCCGGGATCTGGCTCTTCTCGGCCTCGAAGGTGTTCCAGGGGATCCGGGTCAACAACGTCGACATCGTCGATCCGACGTACAGCGGAATCATGTTCCAGACCAACTACGTGGGAGGACAGCCGCAGTTCCCGGTCAAGGACACGATCCTCAGCGACATCTCGATCTCCGGCGCTCGCAGGAGCGGGGACGCGTACGACGCCAAGTCCGGCTTCGGGCTCTGGGCGAACGAGATGCCCGAGGCGGGTCAGGGCCCGCCGGTCGGTGAGGTCACCTTCAATGGCCTGACCTTCAGCAACAACGTGCAGGACGTGAAGAACGCCACCTCCACCTTCAAGATCAACATCAACCCCTAGGACGGCCCAGGCGAGTCGTCGCCGTCAGCGCGGACTAGCGCAAGCCGTTTGCAAGGCTTGCGCTAGTCTTGCGTGTATGACGCGACGACTTGCTCAGGTAGCGAAGAAGGTAGGGGTCAGCGAGGCCACGGTCAGCCGGGTGCTCAATGGCAAGCCGGGAGTCTCCGAGGCCACCCGCCAGTCCGTGCTGACAGCGCTGGATGTCCTTGGCTATGAGCGGCCGACCCAGCTGCGAGGCGAGCGCGCGCGACTGGTCGGACTGGTCCTGCCGGAGCTGCAGAATCCGATTTTCCCGGCGTTCGCCGAGGTGATCGGAGGGGCGCTGGCCCAGCAGGGGCTCACCCCCGTCCTGTGCACGCAGACCAAGGGCGGGGTCTCCGAGGCGGACTACGTCGAGCTGCTGCTCCAGCAGCAGGTGTCCGGCGTGGTGTTCGCGGGCGGGCTGTTCGCGCAGGCGGACGCGCCGCACGCGCACTACAGGCTGCTCGCGGACCGCAGGATTCCGGTGGTGCTCATCAATGCCTCCATCGAGAATCTCGACTTCCCCTGCATCGCCTGCGACGACGCCGTCGCGGTCGAGCAGGCGTGGCGGCATCTGGCCTCGCTGGGCCATGAGCGCATCGGTCTTGTCCTCGGCCCGCTCGACCATGTGCCGTCAAGGCGCAAGCTGGCCGCTGCCCACGCGGCTGCGAAGGCGGCCGGCCGTGAGCTGCCCGACGAGCGCATCGAGCGCTCCATGTTCTCGCTGGAAGGCGGGCAGGCGGCGACCACGCGGCTGCTCGACCGGGGGGTCACCGGAATCATCTGCGCGAGCGATCCGCTGGCTCTCGGGGCCGTACGGGCCGCTCGCCGGCGCGGTCTTGGCGTCCCGGGCGACGTCTCGGTCGTCGGCTACGACGACTCCGCTTTCATGAACTGCACCGAGCCGCCGCTGACCACCGTCCGTCAGCCCATCGAGGCGATGGGGCGGGCCGCGGTCGAGCTGCTGTGCACGCAGATCCAGGGCGGCGAAGTCCCGCCCGGCGAGCTGCTCTTCGAGCCGGAGCTGGTGGTCCGCGGCTCGACCGCGCAGGCGCCGCGCTAGGCCCCGTGTCCGGCCCCGTGTCAGGTCGGGCGTCGGGACCCGTGCTCGGCCCGACGCCCGCTCCGCGGTGGCCCCATGTCCGCGACTGAGACCCGACTGTCAAGCATTTACGAAATCGGCGCGAGATATTGCGCTCTCTTGTTGCCGGTGGTTGAGTGTGCCGCGCCCCCGCTGCGTGTCAGCCGCGGGTCTTCCACGCTCATGCCCGAAGGGGACCACCGATGAGAAGTGCTTGGTTCCGTCGTACGCGCCGTACCACCGCGACCGCCCTTGTCTCCGTGCTCGCCCTGACCGCCCTGGCCGCCTGCGGCACGAGCAGCAGCGGCAACAACGACGAGGGATCCGGCGGCGGTTCGTCCGATCCGTCAGCTCCGCTGGACCCGAAGACCAAGCTGACGCTCACGATCGACTGCATGCCTCCGGCCGCCAAGCAGCCGGAGCTCAAGGAGTGGAACGAGGACGTCAAGGCGTTCAACACGATCTACCCGAACATCAAGATCGAGGGCCGGTCGACGCCGGGTCAGTGTCTTGAACCGCCGCGCTTCACCGCGATGCTGAAGGCCAAGTCCCAACCGGACGTCTTCTACACGTACTTCACCGATCTCCAGCAGGTGCTGGACAACGCCGGCGCCGAGAACATCTCCGCGTACGTCACCGCCAAGACGGTCCCCGCGCTCGCGGACATCCAGCCCGACGTCATGAACTCCCTCAAGCACGAGGGCAAGCTCTACGGTCTCCCGACCAGCAACTACACCATGGGCCTGCTCATCAACCGCAAGCTCTTCCAGCAGGCCGGGCTCGACCCCGACAACCCGCCGACGACGTGGGAAGGGGTCCGTAGCGCCGCCAAGGCCATCGCCGGACTCGGCAACGGAATCGCGGGCTACGGCGAGTACAGCGCCGGCAACACCGGCGGCTGGCACTACACCGCCACCATGTACGGCCTCGGCGGCGACATCGTCGACGCGAGCGGCAAGAAGTCCGTGTTCAACAACGACCTGGGCAAGCAGGTGGTGTCCAACCTCCACGCCATGCGCTGGGACGACGAGAGCATGGGCAAGACCCAGCTGCTCAAGTGGGGCGATCTGCAGAAGCAGACAGCCAGCGACAAGCTCGGCATGTTCCTTGCCGCGCCCGACGACATCGCGTACATGGTCCAGCAACTCGGCGCCACGTTCGAGAACTTCGGCATGGGACCGATCCCCGGCGGCAAGGCCACCCTCTTCGGCGGCAACAACTACATGATCAAGAAGGGGATGTCCTCCGACAAGATCAAGGCTGCGGTCGCCTGGCTCACCTACAAGAACCTCACCGTCGGCAAGGGCCAGTTCGACTGGGCGCGCACCAAGGCGGACGGCCTGCCCGTCGGAGTCCCGCAGCCGAACTTCTGGCTCAACACCAGCAAGACCCAGGACGACGCGGCGCGCGCGGCCAGCGCGACGATGCCGGTCGAGAACTTCAAGGCCTTCATGGACAACCCGGTCAAGGGCAAGGCCGAACCGCCCAAGGCCCAGGAGATCTACAAGGTTCTGGACAACGTGATGTCCGGAGTGCTGACCAACAAGAACGCGGACGTGAACAAGCTGCTCTCCACCGCGGAGTCGCAGGTCAACCAGATCCTCGCGAACCAGTAGACGATGTCGGCTCCCACCCTCTCCCCGCACAAGGCCGCACCGCCCCCGGGGCGCGGTGCCGGGTCCCGTCCGAACGCCTCCCGCGAGGCGTTCGTACGGGACCTGCGCCGCAATCTCTCGGCACACGGCTTCCTGATCGGCGCCGTGCTCTGCTTCTCGTTCTTCTCCTGGTATCCGATGGTCAGGGAGTTCATTCTGGCCTTCCAGAAGACCGAGGGCGGAGAGACCACCTGGGCCGGCTGGTCCAACCTGACCACCGTCCTCAACGACCCGGCCTTCTGGCAGGCCTGGCGCAACACCCTGCTCTTCACCGGTCTCGCACTGGTTCTCGGCTTCGCCGTTCCGTTCGTCGTCGCCCTCGTGCTCAACGAATTCCGGCACGCCCAGGGCTACTTGCGGCTGCTGGTCTATCTGCCGGTGATGCTCCCGCCGGTCGCGTCCGTCCTGCTCTTCAAGTATCTGTACGACCCCGGATACGGACTCTTCAACCGCGTCCTGGAGCTGCTGCACCTCCCGCAGCAGCAGTGGCTGCAGGACCCCGACACCTCCATGCTCTCGGTGGTCATCGCCGCGACCTGGATGAACATGGGCGGCGCCACGCTGATCTACCTCGCCGCACTGCAGGGCATACCGGGGGAGCTCTACGAGGCGGCCGAGCTCGACGGCGCCGGCGTGCTGCGCAAGATCTGGTACGTCACCATTCCGCAGACCCGGCTGATCCTCTCGCTGATGCTGCTGATGCAGATCATCGCGACGATGCAGGTCTTCACCGAGCCGTTCCTGCTCACCAACGGCGCGGGTCCCGAGGGATCGACGACGACCGTCGTCTACCTCATCTACCAGTACGCCTTCAACTTCAACAACTACGGCAGCGCGGCTGCGCTCGGTCTGATCCTGCTCGTACTGCTCGCGGGGTTCTCCGCGGCGTACGTACGGCTCAGCCGCGGCGGCGAGGACGAGTAGGACGGGGGAAACGGCATGACCACACGCACACTCATCTCACCGGCCCAACTCGCCCGGCCACGGGGCAAGTTCCTCTACTGGGTGGTCTTCGTCCTGGTCGTCGGGCTCTTCACGCTGGTCTTCCTCGGCCCGCTGTACTGGATGGTCTCCGGTGGTCTCAAGACCACCCAGGAGGTCGTCCAGTCACCGCCGACCTTCCTGCCGAAGACCGTGCACCCCGAGAACTACTCCCGGGCCTGGGATGTGATGGACCTGTCCCGGCTGCTGTTCAACACCCTCTACTACGCCTTCGGCGCGCTCGCCTTCCAGCTGATCCTCGATGTCGCCGCGGCCTACTCGCTCTCCAAGCTCCGGCCCGTGTTCGGCAAAGCCATCCTCGCGATGATGCTGGTCACGCTGATGATCCCGGCCACCGTCCTGGTCGTACCGCAGTATCTGACGGTGCTCGACGTGCCGATCGTCGAGCGCAATCTGCTCAACTCGCCCTGGGCGATCTGGCTTCCGTCCGTCACCAACGCCTTCAACATCTTCCTGCTGAAGCGGTTCTTCGACTCGATACCGCGTGAGCTCCTCGATGCCGCGTCCATCGACGGGGCGTCCCCGCTGCGGACCCTGCGGTCGGTCGTGCTGCCGATCTCCCGGCCGATCCTGGGCGTCGTCTCGATCTTCGCGATCGTCGGCGTCTGGAAGGACTTCCTCTGGCCGATGCTCACGCTGCCCGATCCGTCCAAACAGACACTCAACGTCGGCATCTACTCGCTCTCGAACGGAGTGCCCGAGAACGTGCTCATCGCCGCGCTGACCATCGCGTCCGTACCGACGCTGCTGATCTTCCTGGTCTTCCAGCGCAACATCATGAGCGGTCTCACGGCGGGCGGCCTCAAGGGCTGACCTCCCTGCCTGCCCACAAGCCTCCGCCGCCGGCCTCTCTCCGGCGCCCCGCTGTCCGGGCCGGCGGCGGAGTCCCACCCTGCCCGAAAGGACCGTCACGTGGCAGCCCCTCATTCCGATCACACGGACGTGGATCGCACGGACGACTGGTGGCGCAGCGCCGCCATCTATCAGGTGTACGTACGGAGTTTCGCCGACGGCGACGGCGACGGCACCGGCGATCTCGCGGGGGTGCGAGCCAGGCTGCCCCATCTCGCCGAACTGGGCATCGACGCGATCTGGTTCAACCCCTGGTACCTCTCCCCGATGGCCGACGGCGGCTATGACGTGGCCGACTACCGCGCCATCGACCCGGCCTTCGGCACCCTCGCCGAGGCCGAGAAGCTCATCAGCGAGGCCCGTGAGCTGGGCATCCGCACCATCATCGACATCGTCCCGAACCACATCTCGGACCAGCACCTGTGGTTCCGGTCGGCCCTCGCAGCGGGTCCCGGCAGTCCCGAGCGTGAGCTGTTCCACTTCCGTCCGGGCCGCGGTGAGAGGGGCGAACTGCCGCCCAACAACTGGCCGTCGCAGTTCTCGGGGGAGACCTGGACCAGGGTCCCCGACGGCGAGTGGTACCTGCACCTGTTCACACCGGAGCAGCCCGACCTGAACTGGGACCACCCGGCAGTACGCCAGGAGCACAAGGACGTGCTGCGCTTCTGGTTCGAGCGCGGAGCCGCCGGTGTACGGATCGACTCGGCCGCCCTGTGCGCCAAGGACCCCGCCCTGCCGGACGCCGACGAGGACGATACGGCCCCCTACGTCGACCGTGACGAGTTGCACGACATCTACCGCGCCTGGCGTGCCGTCGCCGACGAGTACGACGGGGTGCTCATCGGCGAGCTGTGGGTGCCCGACCCGGACCGCTTCTCCCGCTATCTGCGCCCGGACGAGCTGCACACGGCCTTCAACTTCGACTTCCTGGCCCGCCCTTGGGACGCCGCCGAGCTGCGCGCCTCCATCGACACCACGCTCGCGTACCACGCTCCGGTCGGCGCGCCCGCGACCTGGGTGCTGTGCAATCACGACGTGACGCGCACCGTCACCCGCTACGGGCGGGACGACACCGGCTTCGACTTCGCGAAGAAGCGCTTCGGCACCCCCACCGACCTGGCCGTCGGCACCCGGCGGGCGAGGGCCGCGGCCCTGCTGTCGCTCGCCCTGCCCGGCAGCGTCTATCTCTTCCAGGGCGAGGAACTGGGGCTGCCCGAGGCGGACATTCCCCGGGACCGCATCCAGGATCCGATGCACTTCAGCTCCGGCGGCGTGGATCCGGGGCGTGACGGCTGCCGGGTGCCGCTGCCGTGGGTGGCGGACGCGCCGTACTACGGATTCGGCTCGGAGACGGGGCCGTGGCTTCCGCAGCCCGCGGACTGGGCCTCGTACGCCGCCGACCGGCAGGAGGCGTCGGGGGACTCGATGCTTGCTCTCTACCGCGAGGCCCTGCGCCTGCGCCGTACCGAAGAAGGCTTCGGAGACGGGCCGCTGACCTGGCTGCGGTCCGCCCCGGGAGCCCTCGCCTTTGTCCGCACCGGCGGCCTGATCTGTGTCGTCAATCTCGCCGGGCAACCCGCCGAACTCCCCGGTCACACAAGCGTCCTGCTGACGAGCGGCCCCCTGGACGAGGACGGGCGGCTCCCCCAGGACACGGCGGTCTGGCTGCGGACCTGAAGCCGCGGCCGGCGTCGCCGGTCATGCGTCACCGTTTCCCCCCGACCGTACGCTCCCGCCCGCTCACGGCTACGGCCCGGGGCGGGCGGGGGCCGTTGCGGGACCGCCATATCCTGGGGAGCCGCCATGGCAGTCAGGACCGCAGCCGAGAAGCCCCGAGGTGCCCCCTTGAGCAAGCCGCAGATCCCCGTCGTCGTACTCGCGGGCTTTCTGGGGTCCGGCAAGACCACCCTGCTCAACCAGCTGCTCCGCCGCAACGGGGGCAACCGCATCGGCGTGATCGTCAATGACTTCGGGTCCATCGAGATCGACGCCATGACCGTCGCCGGGCAGGTCGGCTCGACCGTCTCCCTCGGGAACGGCTGTATGTGCTGCGCCGCCGACGCGAGCGAGCTGGACGAGTATCTTCAGACGCTCACCCGGCCCGCCGCGCGGATCGATGTCATCGTCATCGAGGCGAGCGGGCTCGCCGAGCCGCAGGAGCTCGTCAAGATGCTGCTGGCCAGCGACAATCCGCGCATTGTGTACGGGGGACTCGTCGAGATCGTCGACGCGGCCGAGTTCGGCGCCACCCGCGAGCGGCATCCCGAGATCGACCGGCATCTCGCGATCGCCGATCTGGTCGTCCTGAACAAGGCGGACCGGGTGGGGGAGGCGGCGCTGGACCGGCTGCGCGGCACGCTCGGCGAGATCGGCGGCGGCACGCCGGTGATCACCGCGCAGTACGGGCGGGTCGATGCGGAGGTTCTCTTCGACCCCGCCGCACGGCCGGAGCGCGAGGAGAGGGTGCGCCAGCTCTCCTTCGAGGACCTGTACGCGGACGAGTACAACGAGCATGATCACGCGGACCATCTGCACGCCGCGTACGAGAGCGTGGACTTCACCGCGCAGGAGCCCATGAACCCGCGCCGGCTCATGGACTTCCTCGACACCCGGCCCGAAGGGCTCTACCGGATCAAGGGCTTCGTCGACTTCGGCGCGGCCGACCCGGGCAACAGATACGCCGTGCACGCGGTCGGCCGCTTTCTGCGCTTCTACCCCGAGCCCTGGCCGCGCGGTGCTCAGCGACTCACTCAGCTGGTGCTCATCGGCTCCGGAGTCGACGCGGGTGCGCTGCGCAAGGAGCTGGAGGCCTGCGTACAGAACGAACCGCAGGACATCCCCGACGAGCACAGCATGTGGGGCGTCCTGCGGTTCGTACCGGAAGAGGCCTAGGGACTCCCTAGCCGGTTGGGCCAGCCAGAACCGCCACCGCCGATGTCAGCGGCGTACCCGAGCCGTCGCGGCGCGGATCCGGCTCCGGGAGCTCGGCCGGTGTGCCGTTCTTCTGCGCCGCACGAGCGGGAGCCGCGCCCGCCCAGGCGAGCACCAGCACGTCCTCACCCTTGAGGAAGCGCTGACAGCGCACCCCGCCGGTGGCCCGGCCCTTGCGCGGATACTGGTCGAACGGCGTCAGCTTCGCCGTCGTCTCCGAGTCGGCCGGCGAGCCGTGCGAGCCCGCGATCGTGAAGACCACCGCGTCCGCGGCCGGGTCCACCGCCGTGAACGAGATCACCCCGGCGCCGTCCGTCAGCTTGATACCGGCCATACCGCCCGCCGCCCGGCCCTGTGGCCGCACCTGCGAGGCCTGGTAGCGCAGCAGCTGGGCGTCGGAGGTGATGAAGACCAGGTCCTCTTCGCCCGTACGCAGCTCGGCACCGCCGACGACCCGGTCACCGTCCTTGAGGGTGATGACCTCCAACTCGTCCTTGTTCGCCGGGTAGTCGGGCACGACGCGCTTGACCACACCCTGCAGCGTGCCGAGTGCGAGGCCCGGCGAGGACTCGTCGAGCGTGGTCAGACAGACGACCGTCTCGTCCTCGTCCAGCGACAGGAACTCCGCGATCGGCGCCCCGCCCGAGAGGTTGGGCGCGGACACCGTGTCCGGCAGCTGCGGCAGATCGATCACCGCGAGCCGCAGCAGCCGACCGGCCGAAGTGACCACACCCACGTCGCCGCGCTGCGTCGCCGGCACGGCCGAGATGATCACATCGTGCTTGGCGCGCTTGCCGCCCTCGTCCACCAGCGGCTCGCCGTTGGCCGTACGGGCCAGCAGGCCGGTCGAGGACAGCAGCACCCGGCACGGGTCGTCCGCCACCTCGAGCGCCACCGCCGCCACCGGCGTGCCCGCCGACTCCAGCAGTACCGTGCGCCGCTCGTTGGCGAACTTCTTCGCCACCGCGGCCAGTTCGGAGGAGACCAGCTTGCGCAGCTCGGCGTCCGATTCCAGGATCCCGGTCAGCTCGTCGATCTCGCCGGTGAGCCGGTCGCGCTCGCTCTCCAGCTCGATCCGGTCGAACCGGGTCAGCCGGCGGAGCGGAGTATCCAGAATGTACTGGGTCTGGACCTCGCTGAGCGAGAAGTGCTCGATCAGCCGCTCCTTCGCCTGCGCGGAATTGTCACTCGACCGGATGAGGCGGATGACCTCGTCGATGTCGATCAGCGCGACGAGCAGGCCCTCGACCAGATGCAGCCGGTCGCGCCGCTTGGTCCGCCGGAACTCGCTGCGCCGCCGCACGACATTGAAGCGGTGGTCGAGATAGACCTCCAGCAGCTCCTTGAGGCCGAGGGTGAGCGGCTGGCCGTCCACCAGCGCCACATTGTTGATGCCGAAGGACTCCTCCATCGGCGTCAGCTTGTAGAGCTGCTCCAGCACGGCCTCGGGGATGAAGCCGTTCTTCACCTCGATGACCAGGCGCAGGCCGTGCGAACGGTCGGTGAGGTCCTTGACGTCAGCGATGCCCTGGAGCTTCTTCGACGAGACCAGGTCCTTGATCTTCGCGATCACCTTCTCCGGGCCGACCGTGAAGGGCAGCTCGGTGACGACCAGACCCTTGCGGCGCGCGGTGACGTCCTCCACCGCGACCGTCGCGCGGATCTTGAAGGTGCCGCGGCCGGATTCGTACGCGTCCTTGATTCCGCTCAGGCCCACGATCCGGCCACCGGTCGGCAGGTCGGGTCCGGGGACGAAGCGCATCAGCGTCTCGAGGTCCGCGCCCGGGTGCTTGATCAGATGGCGCGCGGCGGCGATGACCTCGCCCAGATTGTGCGGGGGCATGTTCGTCGCCATGCCGACCGCGATCCCGGACGCGCCGTTGACCAGCAGGTTCGGGTAGGCGGCTGGCAGCGCGAGGGGCTCGCGCTCCTGGCCGTCGTAGTTCGACTCGAAGTCGACGGTGTCCTCGTCGATCGACTCCGTCATCAGGCTGGTGGCGTCGGCCATCCGGCACTCGGTGTACCGCATGGCGGCCGGCGGGTCGTCGTTGCCGAGGGAGCCGAAGTTCCCATGGCCGTCGACCAGCGGCAGGCGCATCGAGAACGGCTGTGCCATCCGCACCAGGGCGTCGTAGATCGACGCGTCGCCGTGCGGGTGCAACTTACCCATGACCTCGCCTACGACGCGGGCGCACTTCACATAGCCGCGGTCGGGGCGCAGGCCCATCTCGTTCATCTGGTACACGATGCGGCGGTGCACCGGCTTCATGCCGTCGCGGGCGTCCGGCAGAGCCCGGGAGTAGATCACCGAGTACGCGTACTCGAGGAAGGAGCCCTGCATTTCGTCGACGACGTCGATGTCGAGGATCTTCTCCTCGAAATCGTCCGGAGGCGGGGTCTTCGTGCTGCGGCGGGCCATCGCGGCTGCTGCTCCTTCACGTACCAGGTCTGGGGCTGACGCCGACCATTGTGGACCGTCCCACTGACAACGCCGACCGCGACCCGGGAACTTCGCCAGGTGCCGGCGCGCTTGCATGGGGGGAGGTCCGGGATCGGCCCGCGGCGCCGCCCGGGCCCAGACCTCCCCTCTAAAGTGGCAGGGCTGACAAAGAAGACGCAGCACAGCGATCGAAGGGACGTACATGCCCATGGGTCACACGGCCACAGCGCAGGCCGGTTCCGGCGGCCTGACAGCGACCGAGCACCGGCTGGCCAACGGCCTGCGCGTGGTGCTCTCCGAGGACCACCTGACCCCGGTCGCCGCGGTCTGCCTCTGGTACGACGTCGGCTCGCGCCACGAGGTCAAGGGCCGTACCGGCCTTGCCCACCTCTTCGAGCACCTGATGTTCCAGGGCTCGAAGCAGGTCCACGGCAATGGCCACTTCGAGCTGGTGCAGGGGGCCGGCGGCTCGTTGAACGGCACCACCAGCTTCGAGCGCACCAATTACTTCGAGACGATGCCCACCCACCAGCTGGAGCTGGCGCTCTGGCTGGAGGCCGACCGGATGGGCTCGCTGCTCGCCGCCCTCGACGACGAGTCGATGGAGAACCAGCGCGACGTCGTCAAGAACGAGCGCCGCCAGCGCTACGACAACGTCCCGTACGGCACGGCCTTCGAGAAGCTGACCGCCCTCGCCTACCCGGAGGGCCACCCGTACCACCACACCCCGATCGGCTCGATGGCCGACCTGGACGCGGCGACCCTCGAGGACGCGCGCGCCTTCTTCCGTACGTACTACGCGCCGAACAACGCCGTGCTGTCGGTCGTCGGCGACATCGACCCGGCGCAGACGCTCGCCTGGATCGAGACGTACTTCGGCTCCATCCCCTCCCACGACGGCAAGCAGCCGCCGCGCGACGGTTCGCTCCCGGAGAACATCGGTGAGCAGCTGCGCGAGGAGATCGTCGAGGAGGTCCCGGCGCGCGCGCTGATGGCCGCCTACCGCCTGCCGCACGACGGCACGCGCGAGTGCGACGCCGCCGACCTGGCGCTCACCGTCCTCGGCGGCGGCGAGTCCTCGCGGCTGCACAACCGCCTGGTGCGCCGTGACCAGACGGCCGTCGCGGCCGGCTTCGGCCTGCTGCGCCTGGCCGGAGCACCCTCGCTGGGCTGGCTGGACGTCAAGACGTCGGGCGGTGTCGAGGTCCCGCAGATCGAGGCCGCGGTCGACGAGGAGCTCGCGCGGTTCGCCGCGGAGGGCCCCACGCCCGAGGAGATGGAGCGCGCGCAGGCCCAGTTGGAGCGCGAGTGGCTGGACCGGCTCGGTACGGTCGCCGGCCGCGCCGACGAACTGTGCCGGTACGCCGTGCTGTTCGGCGACCCGCAGCTGGCGCTGACCGCCGTACAGCGGGTGCTGGATGTCACCGCCGAAGAGGTGCAGGCCGTCGCCAAGGCCCGGCTGCGCCCCGACAACAGGGCCGTACTGGTCTATGAGCCGCTCTCCGCGGACGACGGTGACGCGAGCGACAGCGACGAGAACGACGAGCACGAAGGGGCGGACCAGTGAGCGACGCTGCCGTGACCATGCAGTTCCACCCGCAGCCGACGGCCGGAGAAGCCCGCCCCTGGGCGTTCCCGGCCCCCGGGCGCGGCACGCTGGACAACGGCCTGACCGTGCTGCGCTGCCACCGCCCGGGTCAGCAGGTGGTGGCCGTCGAGATCTCCCTCGACGCCCCGCTGGACGCCGAGCCGGACGGCCTGGACGGCGTCGCCACGATCATGGCGCGCGCCCTGTCGGAGGGCACCGACAAGCACACGGCCGAGGAGTTCGCCGCCGAGCTGGAGCGCTGCGGCGCCACGCTCGACTCGCACGCCGACCACCCCGGTGTCCGCGCGTCGCTCGAGGTCCCGGTCTCCCGGCTGCCCAAGGCGCTCGGCCTGCTCGCCGAGGCGCTGCGCGCCCCTGCCTTCGCGGACAACGAGATCGAGCGGCTCGTACGCAACCGCCTGGACGAGATTCCGCACGAGACGGCCAACCCGTCCCGCCGTGCCGCCAAGCAGCTCTCCAAGGAGCTCTTCCCGGCAACGCTGCGTATGTCGCGCCCCCGCCAGGGCACGGAGGAGACCGTCGCCCGGATCGACTCCGCGGCCGTACGGGCCTTCTACGAGGCGCATGTCCGGCCCGCCACCGCCACCGCGGTGATCGTCGGCGACCTCACCGGCGTCGATGTGGACGCGGTGCTCGCCGACACCCTCGGCACCTGGACGGGCAACAGCGCGTCGCCCCGTCCCGTACCGGCGATCACCGCCGACGACACCGGCCGTGTGGTGATCGTGGACCGCCCCGGCGCGGTCCAGACGCAGCTGCTGATCGGCCGCATCGGCCCGGACCGCCACGACCGTGTGTGGCCGGCCCAGGTGCTCGGCGCGTACTGCCTGGGCGGCACCCTCACCTCCCGTCTCGACCGCGTCCTGCGCGAGGAGAAGGGCTACACCTACGGCGTGCGGGCCTTCGGCCAGGTGCTGCGCTCCGCGCCCGACGGGTCGGGCGCCGCGATGCTCGCCATCAGCGGCTCCGTGGACACCCCCAACACCGGCCCGGCGCTCGACGACCTCTGGAAGGTGCTGCGCACGCTCGCGGCGGAGGGGCTCACCGACGCCGAGCGCGATGTCGCCGTGCAGAACCTGGTGGGCGTCGCCCCGCTGAAGTACGAGACGGCCGCGTCCGTCGCGGGCACGCTCGCCGACCAGGTCGAGCAGTTCCTCCCGGACGACTACCAGGCGCAGTTGTACGTACGCCTGGCCGAGACGGGCACCGTGGAGGCGACGGCCGCGGCCGTCAGCGCCTTCCCGGTGGACCGTCTGGTCACCGTGCTCGTCGGCGATGCTTCGAAGATCGAGGAGCCGGTCAGGGCGCTGGGCATCGGTGAAGTGACTGTTGTCACAGGCTGATTGAGTACGTCCGGCAAACAATTCCGGACGCGCAAGCGGAACCCCGGCATCCAGAGCGTTGCCGGGGTTCCGCCTTTTGTCCGTTTTATTGGAGAGGTTGCCTGTCTGCCCTGTGGCGTGCGCTACAAAAGGGGCTGTCTGTTTGGTGATTGAAAGATGAGCCGCCTAGCGTCGGTGCGGCTGTCCGCCAGTAGCCCGCCGCATCCGCGGCATCGGACAGCCATCGCCGAGTCCCCGTCAGGCGCGAGCCTGGGGAGCCGGGGACCCACTCAGTCCCTGGGGTGAATCGGGCGCCTTCGCACCTGGAGGGGCCCGTAGGAGACCTTCCTGCTCCGAACCCGTCAGCTAACCCGGTAGGCGAGAAGGAAGGAAAGGATCAGCCACTTCATGGCGTTCACCCGTGCCACCGGGAAGCACCGTGCCCCGGGCCGAATGACGCGCAAGAAGGCGAACTTCGCCGGCGTCGCGGCTCTCGCCACCACTGGCGTCATCGGAACCCTCGCTTCCCCGGCGCTCGCTGCCGAGACCGGCGCGACCACCGTGGAGGACACCGGCCTGACCCAGATCGTGGCCGCCGACTCCCTCGCCGACCAGATCGCCGACCAGGCCGCCGCCCAGAAGCAGGAGGCCGCTGAGGCCGCCGCCAAGGCGAAGGCCGAGGCCGAGGCGAAGCGCAAGGCGGAAGCCCGCGCCAAGGAGGCCCGCGAGGCCAAGGAGCGCGCCGCCCGTGAGGCCGAGCGCAAGCGCCTGAACTCCTTCGTGTCGCCGATCAGCGGCAGTTACGTCTCCACCGGCTACCAGGCCGGCGGCGCCGTCTGGTCCTCCGGCAGCCACACCGGCATCGACTTCCACGCCGCGTCCGGCACGTCCGTGCACGCGGTGGGCCTGGGCACCGTCGTCGAGGCCGGCTGGGGCGGCGCGTACGGCAACAACGTCGTGATCAAGATGAACGACGGCTCGTACACGCAGTACGGCCACCTCTCGTCCATCAGCGTCTCGGTCGGCCAGAGCGTGACCCCGGGTCAGCGGATCGGCCTCTCCGGCGCGACCGGCAACACCAGCGGGCCGCACCTCCACTTCGAGGCCAGGACCAGCCCCGAGTACGGCTCCGACATCAACCCGCTCGCGTACCTGCGCGCGCACGGCGTGAACGTCTGAGCGCAGCTCCGCGGAACTGCTCACCGAAGGCCCCGGCACCCCCCGCCGGGGCCTTCGGTGTTTGCCGCGCACCTGGACCCCTGGCCAAAAGATATCCATGGATTCCGGTGGGCCATCGGAAAATCCGGCCCACTGCAATAGAGTCACCGGACAGACGTCAATCGGCTGCGTTTCGCGCGGATTAAAGCGGAGGTTCGGTCATGCGCATTCCCGCGCACTCGGTATGCACGGCGATCCGCGACGACATCGTCTCCGGTGTATTCGAGCGCGGCAGCCGGCTCACCGAGGAGCAGCTGGCCCGCCGCTACGGCGTCTCCCGCGTCCCGGTGCGCGAAGCCCTTCGCACCCTGGAGTCCGAGGGCTTCGTCACCACTCGCCGGCACGCCGGCGCTTGCGTCGCCGAGCCCACCGAGCGGGAGGCCGCCGACCTCCTGGAGATCCGGATGCTGCTGGAGCCCATGGGCGCGGCGCGTGCCGCCCAGCGTCGTACCGACGCACACCTCAAAGTGCTGCGTGGCCTGGTCAGACTGGGTCAGGAGCGGGCCCGCCGCGGCCAGGGCGAGGATCTGCGGTCACTGGGCGGATGGTTCCACGAGACGCTCGCCCAGGCCTCCGGCAGCCCCGCGCTGATCGCCCTGCTCACCCAGCTGCGGCACAAGATCGCCTGGATGTACGCCGTCGAGCAGCCGGCCAAGCCCATGGAGTCCTGGGCCGAGCACGGCGCGATCGTGGACGCCGTGGCGCGCGGCGACGTGGAGAGGGCGCGGGCGCTGACGGCCCTGCACACCGAACGGGCCACCGCCGCGCACCGGCTGCGCCGCCCCGAGCGCGTGAGGACTTCGCAACATCCCGTAAACACCGCGAGCGTCCAGCATTAACAGTGGCGCCGTATACAAAGGAAAGATATCCGCGGGACTTCTTTTCTGCTGCCCGAAATTGAATGGCACCGGGACCCGGAAAAGAACGAAGCCGTGGTGCCCCGAATTCGGGACGCCACGGCTTCGTGATGGGTCATTCGGCAGTCCGGCTCAGACGGTCTCGGGGAGCTCCTCGAGACCCTCGGCGACCAGCTTGGCCAGACGGTCCAGGGCGGCGTCGGCGCCGTCCGCCTCGGAGGCGAGCACGATCTCCTCGCCACCCTGGGCACCCAGGCCGAGCACCGCGAGCATGGAGGCGGCGTTGACCGGGTTGCCCTCCGCCTTGGCGATCGTCATGGGGACGCCGGCGGCCGTGGCGGCACGGACGAAGATGGAAGCGGGGCGGGCGTGCAGGCCCTCGGCCCAGCCGACATTGACGCGGCGCTCAGCCATGGTGTTGCCCTTCAAGTCTTAGCGGGTTGTCTAGACCAGTCTCTCATGCGTTGCCGCGTGCTCATAGCGACCCCGGGCCCCGGAACGCCGCCGATCGGCCTCCTCAGACTGCCCCGCGGCAACCTCCTCCGCGACCGGTGCGTGAGCCGTACGCTTTCCCCATGCAGACCTCGTCGGATCACGCTTACCCCGACCACTGGGAAGCGGACGTGGTGCTGCGCGACGGTGCCACCGCGCACATCAGGCCCATCACCACCGACGACGCCGAACGCCTGGTCAGCTTCTACGAGCAGGTCTCCGACGAGTCGAAGTACTACCGCTTCTTCGCGCCCTATCCCAGGCTCTCCGACAAGGACGTCCACCGGTTCACCCATCACGACTATGTGGACCGGGTGGGTCTGGCTGTCACCGTGGGCGGCGAGTTCATCGCCACCGTCCGCTACGACCGGATCAACGCCGATGGCCGGCCCGCCACCGCCCCCGCCGACGAGGCCGAGGTCGCCTTCCTCGTCCAGGACGCCCACCAGGGGCGCGGCGTCGCCTCCGCCCTGCTCGAGCACATCGCCGAGGTCGCCCGCGAGCGCGGCATCCGGCGCTTCGCCGCCGAGGTGCTGCCCGCCAACAAC
The DNA here is from genome assembly GCF_003054555.1 of Streptomyces lunaelactis. Lineage (NCBI taxonomy): Bacteria > Bacillati > Actinomycetota > Actinomycetes > Kitasatosporales > Streptomycetaceae > Streptomyces > Streptomyces lunaelactis. The sequence goes on from NZ_CP026304.1 coordinate 6,424,575, forward strand.
AAGATGATCAAGGTGTTCCGGGATGCCCGCTACACCCAGAAGCGCAGCTTCGAGGACGGCTCCGTCCATCTGACCCTCGACCTTGAACCGACCGCCGAGTCCCTCGCGGTCCAGCGCGGCCGCGAACAGCGCGCGGAGGCCCGCTCGGTGCAACGCCTCCTCGCACCCGGGTCGGTCGCCGTCATCGGCACCGGCCGCGCGACCGGCGGCGTGGGCCGCACCGCCCTGCGCAACCTCCTCAACGCCGGATTCACCGGTCGCACATACGCCGTGAACACCGCCTTCCCCGAGGACCTGACCGAGGTGGACGGCGTCCCGGCCCACCGCTCCGTCGGCGAGATCGGGGAGACCGTCGATCTCGCGGTCGTCGCCGTTCCGGCCGAACGGGTGCCCGAGGTCGTCGCCGACTGCGGCGAGCACGGCGTCCAGGGCCTGGTCGTCCTCACCGCGGGATACGCCGAAAGCGGGGCCGCCGGACTGGAGCTCCAGCGCGAACTGGTGCGGCTGGCCCGCTCGTACGGCATGCGCGTCATCGGTCCCAATTCCTTCGGCATCATCAGCACTTCGGACACCGTCCGCCTCAATGCCTCGCTGGCCCCCGAGGCCCCTGCCCCAGGCCGCATCGGCCTCTTCACCCAGTCCGGCGCGATCGGCATCGCCCTCCTCTCGGGGCTGCACAGGCGTGGCGCGGGGCTGTCCTCCTTCATCTCCTCGGGCAACCGCGCGGATGTGTCCGGCAACGACTTTCTGCAGTACTGGTACGAGGACCCGGACACCGATGTGGTCCTGCTCTACCTGGAATCGATCGGCAACCCCCGCAAGTTCACCCGGCTCGCCCGGCGTACGGCCGCGGTGAAGCCGGTCGTCGTGGTCAAGGGCGCCCGGCACAGCGGAAGCGCGCCGCCCGGACACGCTGTCCCGGTGACCCGGATCCCGGACGCCACGGTCGGCGCGCTGCTCCGTCAGGCGGGCGTGATCCGCGTCGACACCGTCACCGAACTCGTCGACGCGGGCCTGCTCCTCGCCGGCCAGCCGCTGCCGGCGGGGCCGCGGGTCGCGATCCTCGGCAACTCCGAGTCGCTCGGCCTCCTCACGTACGACGCCTGCCTCGCCGAGGGCCTGCGCCCGCTCCGGCCCCGGGACCTCACGACGGCGGCCACGCCCGCGGACTTCCGCGCCGCCCTGGCCGAGGCCCTGCTGGACAAGTCCTGCGACGCGGTCGTGGTTACGGCCATCCCGTGGGTGGGGGAGAACGGCGTCACGGAGTCGGGCGACGGCGAGGTGCTGGCGGCAGCCCTGCGCGCGGCGGCGACGACTGCCCCGGCCAAGCCGGTGGCGGTGGTCCATGTGGAGATCGGCGGCCTGGCCGAGGCCCTGGCGGCCGCCTCCAGTACGCGCACGGGCCCGGCCCCGAAGGCGGACGATCCCGAGGACGACACCAGGGGAGTCCCGGATGCCGCCGCCCGGCCCCGCCACCCCACCCGCCCACCGGCGCCGAGCACGGCCGGTGTGTCCGCGGCCGTCCGCTACGCGGCCCCGGCTCCCGCGAGCGCCCCGCACGCCGCCCGTATCCCCGCCTACCCGGCCGCCGAGCGGGCCGTCCGTGCTCTGTCCGAGGCCGTGAAGTACGCCCAGTGGCGCCGGGAGGCCGCCGAGCCCGGCAAGGTGCCCGAGTACGAGGACATCGACGAGGTGGGCGCCGCCGCCCGGATCGAGAGCCTGCTCGGAGGGATCTCGGACCGTGGCGGCACCCTCGACCCGGCCGCCGCCCGCGAGCTGCTCGGCCGGTACGGCATCTGTGTACGCCCGACCCACCCCGCACCCGGCCCCGACGCCGCCGTGGCGGCAGCAGATCGCCTCGGCTACCCCGTCGCCCTCAAGACCACCGCCCCGCACCTGCGCCACCGCGCCGACCTCGGCGGCGTACGGCTGGATCTGGCCAATGAGGAGCAACTGCGGCAGGCCTACCGAGAGTTGACCGACGCCTTCGGCAAGCCAGCGGAGCTGCAGCCGGTCGTCCAGGCGATGGCCCCACGCGGCGTGGACACCGTCGTACGCGCGGCCATCGACCCCGCCGTCGGCGCCGTGCTCTCCTTCGGGCTGGCCGGAGCCGCCTCCGAGCTGCTCGGCGACACCGCCCACCGGCTCGTCCCCGCCACCGACCGGGACGCCGCCGAGCTCATCAGAAGCATCCGGACGGCCCCGCTCCTCTTCGGCTGGCGCGGCTCCGCGCCCGTCGACACCCCGGCTCTCGAGGAGCTGCTGCTGCGGGTGTCACGACTGGTCGACGACCATCCCGAAGTGGTCGCGATCAGCCTCGAACCGGTCGTTGTCGCTCAGCGTGGTCTGTCCGTGCTCGGCGCGTCCGTACGGCTCGCGCCGCCGCCCGCCCGCACCGACCTCGGCCCCCGCCGACTCCCCAGCTACTGAGCGCTCAGCGCCCCCCGGGGCCCCGTAGGATGGACCCCATGGCGAAGACCGGTACGACGACCCAGGGGCTGCGCGCGGCGATCGAGCGAAGCGGCTATTACCCGGCCCTCGTGGCCGAGGCGGTGGAGGCCGCTGTCGGTGGCGAGCAGATCGCGTCGTTCCTGGTGCACCAGGAGACCACCTTCGACGCGAACGAGGTGCGTCGCCATGTCACCGTCCTCGTCCTGACGGCCAACCGCTTCATCGTCAGCCACACCGACGAGCAGGCCGCCGACACCAGCTCCCCGACGCCGTACGCCACCACCTCCACCGAATCGGTCAAGCTCGGCCGTATCTCGTCGGTCGTGGTCAGCCGCGTCGTCGCCAACCCCGAGTCGTACACCCCGGGCACCCTGCCCCGCGAGGTCGTCCTCACCATCGGCTGGGGCGCCGTCGCCCGTCTCGACCTGGAGCCCGCCGCCTGCGGCGACCCCAACTGCGAGGCCGATCACGGCTACACCGGCAACTCCACCGCGGACGATCTGAGCCTGCGCGTCAGCGAGGCCGGCGACGGCCCGGACGCGGTCCGCCAGACCCTCGTCTTCGCCCAGTCGCTCTCCGAAGCCACGGCAGCCACGCGCTGATGGCCCAGCACGCCCCCTGGCCGGACGACCCCGTTCCCCTCGCGCTCGACACCGCACCCGTCCCCGAGTACGGCACCGGATCGCTCGCCGATCTGCTGCCGACGCTCGCCGCGGGCCAGGGCGTACCGGGCCTGGCCCAGCAGATCCCCGAGCTCACCCCCGCCGACCGGAACTGCGTCTTCCTGATCGACGGCCTCGGCTGGGAGCAGATCAAGAACCACCCGGACGAGGCGCCGTACCTCACCTCGCTGCTCGCCACCTCGCGCGGCGGCACGGGCCGGCCCATCACAGCCGGTTTCCCCGCCACCACCGCCACCTCGCTCGCCTCCGTCGGTACCGGCCTGCCGCCCGGCGCGCACGGCCTGCCCGGCTACACCGCGCGCAACCCGGAGACCGGCGAGCTGATGAACCAGCTGCGCTGGAAGCCGTGGACGCAGCCGCGCGTCTGGCAGCCGTACCCCACGGTCTTCCAGCTCGCCGACGAGGCGGGCGTGCACACCGCGCAGGTGTCCTCGCCGACCTTCCAGCACACCCCGCTCACCAAGATCGCGCTCAGCGGCGGCAGCTTCCTCGGCCGGCTCTCCGGCGAGGAGCGGATGGACCTGGCGGCCGAGCAACTGGCCGCGGGGGACCGGTCGCTGGTCTACACGTACTACAGCGACGTGGACGGCAAGGGCCACCGCTTCGGTGTCGACTCCGACGCCTGGCGCGGCCAGCTGATGTATGCCGACCGGCTGGCACAGCGGCTCGCCGAGCAGCTCCCGCCCCGCGCCACCCTGTATGTCACCGCCGACCACGGCATGATCGACATCCCCTTCGACGAGCAGTCGCGCATCGACTTCGACGAGGACTGGGAGCTGCGTGCCGGAGTCGCCCTGCTGGGCGGTGAGGGCCGCGCCCGCCACATCTACGCCGTCCCGGGCGCCGAGGCGGATGTGCTCACCGTCTGGCGCGAGGTGCTCGGCGAGCAGTTCTGGGTGGCGAGCCGCGACGAGGCGATCGCGGCCGGCTGGTTCGGCCCGACGGTCGACGAGCGGGTGTACGGACGAATCGGCGACGTCGTCGCCGCGGCCCACGACGACGTGGTGATCACCGCCTCCGTCAATGAGCCGCACGAGTCGGCGATGGTCGGGATGCACGGCTCCATGACCCCCGTCGAGCAGCTCGTCCCGCTCCTCGAAGTACGCTCCTAGGGGGTGTCTTTCGGATCTTGCCGGGCTCGCGTGCCCCGGCACGGCACCTCGTTGCGTGGTCGTCAGTCGCCGACGCTCCGCGTCGGCTCCTTCCTCCGCCTTGCGATGCACCACGCCAGACCCCGCTCACTGATCCGGCCTGATCCAAAAGACACCCCCTGACCGCCTCCCCTCACGCAGACTCGAAAGGTCCTCAACTCCCCATGCCCGAGCTGGTGTTCTTCTCCGGAACGATGGACTGCGGAAAGAGCACTTTGGCGCTCCAGATCGGACACAACCGTTCGGCCCGCGGGCTCCAGGGCGTGATCTTCACCCGTGACGACCGGGCGGGCGAGGGCAAACTGTCGTCCCGGCTGGGCCTGGTGACGGAGGCGGTCGAGGCCACCGAGGGCATGGACCTGTACGCGTACCTCGTCGACCAGCTCTCCAGGGGCGGCAAGGTCGATTACGTCATCGTCGATGAGGCGCAGTTCCTCGCCCCTGAGCAGATTGACCAACTGGCCCGGGTCGTCGACGACCTGGGACTGGACGTCTACGCCTTTGGTATCACGACGGACTTCCGCACCAAGCTCTTCCCCGGCTCCCAGCGGCTGATCGAGCTCGCAGACCGGATCGAGCACCTCCAGGTCGAGGCGCTGTGCTGGTGCGGCGCCCGTGCCACCCACAACGCTCGTACGGTGGGCGGTGAGATGGTCGTCGAAGGCGAACAGGTCGTGGTCGGCGACGTGAACCGCCCGGCCGAGGAGGTCGGCTACGAGGTTCTGTGCCGCCGCCACCACCGCCGCCGCATGACCAGTGCCTCGGCCCACGCCGGCGCCCTCTCCCCGGACGTCCTGCCGGTCAACCACGCCTGACCGTCCTCCTCTATGCCCGTCCCCGTGGTCGTTTCTGGGAAGGCGCAGCACACGCCACCCGCGCCGTCCTCACCGGGATCCGCTGATGGCTCTCCGGCCGCAGGGATACCGCCCGCACCCCACCAACATCACCAACAGAGTCACGGCCTTGCCGCTGGGCTCACGTCGCGTTGCGCACATTGCTCCCCATGCCTTCGCTGCTGTGAGTGGGGAGGGGCCGGCTCCATGGCGGCGGGAGCGGCAGAGCGAACTCAGGCGCGCCAACCGTAGCGTCGCTCGGGTCTGCCGGCGGCTCCGTACCGCAGGGACACCTCGGCGTTGCCGGTGTCGTGGAAGTGTTCGAGGTAACGGCGTGCGCTGACCCGGGATATGCCGGTCCGGGCCGCGCACTCGGCGGCGGACAGCGTTCCGTCGGTACCGCGCAGTGTGCGTTCGATCAGCTCTGCGGTCTCCACGCTCATGCCCTTCGGCAGCGAGACGCTCGGTGCCGCCAAGGTGGTCCCGGTCAGTACCCGGTCCACGTCGGCCTGGCCTCTGACGACCGTGGTGAGCAGGCTGTTGCGCTTGGCGGCATACCGCTCGAGGCGATGGCGCAGGTCTTCGAACTCGAACGGCTTCAGCAGGTAATTGACCACCCCCTGGCGGACGGCGTTGCGGACCGCGTCGGCCTCGCGCGCGGCGCTGATCACCATGACGTCGCAGTCGTGCCCGGCGGTCCGAAGACGCGAAATGACGTCCAGGCCGAACATGTCCGGGAGATAGAGGTCGAGCAGGACCAGGTCGGGGCGCAGCTCGCCGACGGCCGCGATGGCCTGTTCGCCGGTGTTCGCCGTGCCGACGACGCGGAAGGGCTCAACACGGTCGACGAAGGCGCGGTGCACCCTTGCCACCATGAAGTCGTCGTCAACAATCAGTACGTCGATCATCGGGCCCCTTCCGGTACCGCGTCGGCCGGGTGACCGACCGACATCCGAGCGGTGAACATGGCACCCTCGGGTGTGTTTGTCACTGCGATCTCGCCGCCGCGGCGCTCACAGACGAGCCGGGTGAGCGCCAGCCCGATGCCGCGCTCTCCCTCCTGGGCGGCCTTCGTGGTGAAGCCGTGCGAGAACACTTCTTGGGCGAGTTCGGGCGCGATGCCAGGGCCGGAGTCGCGTACCACGATCTCCAGGCTGGACGCGTCCTGCCGCAATTCGATCTCCACCCAGGCGTCTTGACCGTCGTCGCCCGGCGCGGCGGCGTCGACGGCGTTGTCGACGAGGTTGCCGATCACCGTCGCCACGTCGGCTGAATCTTCCGGCGCCAGCCGGTCGAGCGCCGTGCGCTCCGAAACGCGCAGCGCGACCTTCCGTTCGGCTGCGAGCGAGGACTTCGCCATCAGAAGGGCGCCGACGGTGGTGTCGCGGACCCGCCTGCTCAGTGTCATGTCCAGTGACTGGCGGTGCCGGCTCAGCGCGCGGACGTACCGCACCACCTCGTCGTTCTCGCCGATCTGGACCAGCCCGGAGATCGTGTGCAGCTGGTTGGCGAACTCGTGGGCCTGGGCGCGCAGCAGTTCGGCGGAGCTCCGGAACGATCCGATCTCGCGTTCCAGCTGGGCCAGCTCGGTCCGGTCCCGCAAGGTCGTGACAGAGCCGAGCCGGCGGCCGTCCTTGGTGATGGTCATCCGGTTCATCACCAGCACCCGGCCCCGGCGTATGACGACTTCGTCGCGCCGCTCGGCCGTGCCGCCGGGGGATCCGGCGAGTACGTCGAGCAGTCGGCCCTCGATCCGGAGGTCGGCCAGGCTCATCCCCACACAGTGCTCAGGCAGATCGAGCAACCGCCTGCCGACCTCGTTCACCAGGGTGAGCCGCAACTGCGGGTCAAGGGCGATCACGCCCTCCGCGATCCCGTACAGCATTGCCTCGCGGTGCTCGGCGAGCCCCGCGATCTCGCGTGGCTCGAGACCGAGGGTCTGGCGTTTGGTACGCCGCGCCAGCAGCCACGACCCGATCAGGCCGAGCCCGCTCGCGATGCCGAGGTAGGCGAGCAGATACGACGACGCGCCACTCAGCCGCTGCCAGATCGTCGGTGACGCCGCACCGATCATCACCGTGCCGAGATGCCGGCCGGAGTCGGGCTGAGCCGCTCCGATCACCGGGACCTGGGCCACCAGCTCCTGGGCACCGTCCAGGACCAGCTCGCCCGACCAGCCGCGGGCCTCGGCGACGCCGGGGCCGAGCGACAAGCGGGTACCGACCACCGTGGGATTCGTAGAGCTGACGATCTTGCCGTTGCTGTCGGCGACCGTCACGGAGGTGACGCCGGACTGGGTCAGCGTGGCTTGGACGAGCGGGGCGAGCGTCTCTCGCGGCGCCGGCCGGACGAGCTGGCTGGGCACCAGGGGGTTGCCGGCCAGCTGCTCGGCCAGCGCGGTGACCCGGCGTCCCTCGACCCGGTTGAAGGTCGCTTCCGACTGGGCCAGTGAGACCGCGGCGACCGCCAGCAGCACCACGACGACGATGGCGAGCTGGAGTACCAACAGCTCGCCCGCGAGGGTGTGGCGGCGAAATCTTACGACCACAATTAACTCAATCTTCAATGCTGACACAACACAGACGTGGTGTCTGCCGAGTCGCACAATCATGGCGTCCGACTGCCGGAAGTGAAAGAGACAAGCCATGAGAACTCGCAGAGCTGCTGTCGTCAGTGCCCTGGCCGCCATGTCCATGCTCGCCGTCGGTGCCTGCGGCGCCACCGCGGAGAAGAAGGGGACGGGCAACAGCGACGAGCCCGTCACCGGCCTGAGGATCATGGTCCCCAACACCCCGGGCGGCGGGTACGACACCACGGCGCGGACCGCGGCCAAGGTGATGGAGGACACCAAGATCGCGTCCGGTGTTCAGGTGTTCAACCTTCCGGGCGCCGGCGGCACGGTCGGTCTGCAGCGCACCGTGAACGAAAAGGGCAACGGCAAGCTCGCCATGCAGATGGGGCTGGGAGTCGTCGGTGCGTCGTACGCCTCGAAGTCGAAGGCGACGCTCTCGGACACCACGCCGATCGCCAAGCTGATGGAGGAGGCGGGCGCGATCGTCGTGCCCAAGAACTCTCCGTACAAGACGATCGACGATCTCGTCACCGCCTGGAAAAAGAACCCCAAGGGCATCGCGGTCGGCGGCGGCTCGTCGCCCGGCGGACCGGACCACCTGCTGCCGATGCAGCTCGCCAAGGCGGTCGGCATCGAGCCGAAGGAAGTCAACTACATCGGCTACGACGGCGGTGGTGAGCTGCTTCCTGCGATCCTCGGCAACAAGATCGCTTTCGGTGCCAGCGGTTTCGGTGAGTTCCTCGACCAGATCGAGGCCGGTCAGGTGCGGGTGCTCGCGGTGACCAGCGAGAAGCCGGTCCAAGCCCTCAAGGATGCCCCGACGCTGAAGTCCTCGGGTATCGACTTGGTCTTCACCAACTGGCGCGGAATCGTCGCCCCGCCCGGCATCAGCGACGCAGACAAGAAGGTCTGGGTCGACTCTCTGACCGCGATGCACGACTCCAAGGAGTGGAAGGCCGAGCTGACCAAGCACGGCTGGACCGACGCGTTCACGGCAGGCGACGAGTTCGCCACCTACCTGACGGAACAGGACAAGGCCGTCGCCGACATCCTCACAGAGCTCGGCCTGGCATGAGCCTGGACGTCAACGAGCGGAACGACTCGGGTTCCCGCCAGTCTGAGGGCGGGGACCGCGCACAGTACGGTGTGTGCGCGTTCCTCGCCCTGCTGGGCGTGCTGGTGATCGTCGACGCCACCGGGATCGCGCACTCGACGAGCAGCACCGACCCGATCGGGCCGCGCACGGTACCGATGCTCCTCGGCGTCCTGCTCCTTGTGATCGCCCTGGTGTACGTCGTCGATGTCGCGCGGGGCGGCCGCGCCGAACCGGAGTCCGGCGAGGACGTTGACCTGACGAATGCGATCGACTGGCGCACCGTGCTGCTGCTGATCGGCGCGTTCGTCGTCAACGCGGTGCTGATCGAACCCCTCGGCTGGGTGATCAGCGGGGCCCTCCTGTTCTGGGGAACGGCCTTCGCCCTGGGCAACCGGCACTACGTGCGCAACCTGGCGATCGCGGTGTCGCTGTCGCTGATCACCTTCTACGCCTTCGCGATCGGGCTCGGTGTCAATCTCCCGGCCGGTGTGCTGCAAGGAATCCTGTAATGGACAACCTGAATCATCTGCTCGAGGGGTTCGCGCACGTCGCCACCCCGATGAACCTTCTGCTGGCGTTGATCGGCGTCACGATCGGCACGGCGGTCGGGGTCCTGCCCGGCATCGGTCCGGCCATGACCGTGGCCCTGCTACTGCCGGTGACCTACGGAATGGAGCCGACCCAGGCATTCATCATGTTCGCCGGCATCTTCTACGGAGGCATGTACGGCGGGTCGACCACCTCTATCCTGCTGAACACGCCCGGCGAGTCGTCCTCGGTCGTCACGGCCATCGAGGGTAACAAGATGGCCAAGACCGGCCGGGCGGCGCAGGCGCTCGCCACCGCGGCGATTGGATCCTTCGTCGCCGGAACGATCGGCACCCTGCTGCTGGTGTTCGTCGCCCCGCTCGTGGTGGAGTTCGCGGTGAGCCTCGGCGCACCGGACTACTTCGCGCTCATGCTGCTGTCCTTCGTCGCGGTCACCGCGGTACTCGGCTCGTCGCGTATCCGCGGTTTCGCTTCGCTGCTCGTCGGCCTGGTGATCGGCATCGTCGGAATCGACTCGGTCTCCGGGCAGCAGCGGCTCACCTTCGGCGTCCCCCAGCTCGCCGACGGCATTGATGTGGTGGTGGTCGCCGTCGGTATCTTCGCTGTCGGCGAGGCCCTCTGGGTGGCGGCACATCTGCGGCGCAAGCCCGCGGGGGTGATCCCCGTCGGCGTGCCGTGGATGGGCCGGGAGGACTGGAAACGGTCCTGGAAGCCATGGCTGCGCGGCGCCGCGTTCGGCTTCCCCTTCGGGGCCATGCCGGCCGGTGGCGCGGAGATCCCGACGTTCCTGTCGTACGCCACAGAGAAAAAGCTGACCAAGCACCCCGAGCAGTTCGGCAAGGGAGCAATCGAGGGAGTCGCCGGCCCCGAGGCGGCCAACAACGCGTCCGCGGCGGGCACCCTGGTGCCGATGCTCGCCATCGGGCTGCCGACGAACGCGACCGCCGCGGTGATGCTCGCGGCATTCCAGTCGTACGGCATCCAGCCCGGCCCTCTGCTGTTCGAGCGCGAATCGGGGCTTGTCTGGGCGCTGATCGCCAGCCTGTTCATCGGCAATCTGTTGTTGCTCCTGCTGAATCTGCCGCTTGCGCCGGCCTGGGCCAGGCTGCTGCGGATACCGCGCCCCTATCTGTACGCGGGGATTGTGTTCTTCGCGTCGATGGGCGCCTACGCGGTCAACGCACAGCCTCTGGACCTGTTCCTCCTGCTGACGCTCGGGCTGATCGGTTTCGCCATGCGGCGATTCGGGCTGCCGGTGCTGCCGCTGATCATCGGCGTCATCCTCGGCCCCCGCGCGGAACTGCAGGGCCGGCGGTCGCTTCAGCTGTCGGGCGGCGAACTGTCCGGTCTGCTGGGCGGACCGGTGTCCTATGTGATTTACACGGTGATCGTGCTCGTACTGGCCTGGCCGCTGGTCCGCCGCTACATCGCACGTCCACTCGTCGAGCGACGGGCCTGAAAGGGGCAGTCATGACGGTACTGGTTGGATATGTGCCCTCGCCGGAAGGAGAGGCGGCCCTGCGCGCGGGAGTCGACGAGGCCCGCACCCGAGGCGAGACCCTGCTGGTGATGAACACCTCGCGAGGCGACGCGTATGTCGACCGCGGTTTCGCCCAGCAAAAAGACCTCGACCATGTCCGACGGGACCTGACCGAGCTGGGCGTCGACTTCGACATACGCCAGGTGGTCGGCGGGCGCGATGCCGCCGAGGAAATCCTCGACCTGGCGGCGTCGTCCGAAGTCTCTCTGGTGGTGATCGGGTTGAGGCACCGCAGTGCGGTCGGCAAGCTCCTCATGGGCTCTTCGGCGCAGCGGATCCTCCTGGATTCGCCATGCCCGGTCCTCGCGGTGAAAGCAGATTCCTGACATTCCGTCGCCTCAGAGTGCGTCATGGCCAACCATGCGCGAGTTCGTCAGCGCGCCCCGTACTTACACGATTGGGTACCAGTGGTTCTGAAAACCTTCGGCTGGTCGTTCGCGGTCACCGCGCTCGGTCTGGTCGCAGCGGTGCTCTTCGGCGGGTGGACGGCGTTCGGGGTCGTCCTGATCCTGTCCATCCTCGAGATCTCGCTGTCCTTCGACAATGCGGTGGTCAACGCCGGAATCCTGAAGAAGATGAGTGCCTTCTGGCAGAAGATCTTCCTCACGATCGGCGTGCTCATCGCCGTGTTCGGTATGCGACTGGTCTTCCCTGTCGTGATCGTCGCCGTCAGCGCCAGTATGGGCCCGGTGGAGGCCGTCGACCTGGCGTTCAACGAGCCCGAGCGCTATGAGCAGTTGGTCACCGACGCGCACCCGTCGATCGCGGCGTTCGGCGGTATGTTCCTGCTGATGATCTTCTTCGACTTCATCTTCGAGGACCGTGACATCAAGTGGCTGGGCTGGCTGGAGCGCCCGCTGGCCAAGCTCGGCAAGGTCGACATGCTGTCGGTCTGCCTCGCCCTGATCGTCCTGCTCGTCAGCTCGATGACCTTCGCGGTCAACGCCCACCAGCACGCCGGGCACGCGGACAAGGCCCAGACGGTGCTGGTCTCCGGTATCGCCGGTCTGATCACGTATCTGGTCGTGGGCGGGCTCTCCGGCTTCTTCGAGAACAGGCTCGAGGAGTCCGAGGAGCGCGAGCACGAGGCCGAGGAGGAGGCCAAGAAGGCCGGCAAGCCCGCCTCGGCCGCGGTGATGGTGGGCAAGGCCGCGTTCTTCATGTTCCTCTACCTCGAGGTCCTGGACGCGTCCTTCTCCTTCGACGGTGTCATCGGCGCCTTCGCCATCACCAACGACATCGTGCTGATGGCGCTCGGCCTCGGCATCGGCGCGATGTACGTCCGTTCGCTCACGGTCTACCTGGTCCGCCAGGGCACCCTGGACGACTACGTCTACCTGGAGCACGGCGCGCACTACGCGATCGGCGCGCTCGCCGTGATCCTGCTCGTCACCATCCAGTACCAGATCAGCGAGATCATCACCGGCCTGGTCGGCGTGATCCTGATCGCCTGGTCGTTCTGGTCCTCGCTGCGCCGCAACAAGGCGCTCGCCGCGGAGGAGAACGCGCCGGAGGAAGCTCTCACCGGGGTGTGACCCGGCGGGGATTGATGGGCGTCGATTGGTGCTTCCCGCGCGGTCGGCCCTGAGCGTGACTGGTGGCGGTGTTCTTCCGGCGTGGACGGTCACCGCCGAAGTAGCCGCTGAGCGTGGGTACCGCTCGCGACCGTCATGACAGGCCTTCCGGCGGCGGAAAGGTGCGTTCGAGGATGGCCCCGCTGGGGGCGCCGAGAGCGGTCGACCGGGCTGTCGGCGCCTCAAGGGCGGCGACGTACAACACGCCATGAGCGGCACCCACACTCACTCGAAGATCATTTACGGGACATGTCCTTTGAGATGGTGGATGCCCAAGCAAAAGGACCCTCGCTCTTCAGATCGAGCACAACCGGTCCACCCGGGGGCTCCAGGGCATGATCTTCACGCGCGACGACCGTGCGGGCGAGGGCAAGCTCTCCTCCCGGCTCGGCCTGGTCACCGACGCGGTCGAGGCCGCGGAGGGCTTCGATTTCTACGCGTACCTCGTCGCCCATCTCTCCAAGGGCGGCCGCTGCGACTATGTCATCGCCGATGAGGCGCAGTTCCTCGCGCCCGAGCAGGTCGACCAGCTCGCCCGGGTCGTCGACGACCTGGACCTGGACGTCTTCGCCTTCGGGATCACCACCGACTTCCGCTCCAGGCTCTTCCCCGGCTCGCAGCGGCTCGTCGAGCTCGCCGACCGGGTCGAGGTGCTGCAGGTCGAGGCGCTGTGCTGGTGCGGGGCGCGGGCCACGCACAACGCCCGTACCGTCGGCGGGGCGATGGTCGTCGAGGGTGCCCAGGTCGTGGTCGGTGACGTCAACCGGTCGGCGGACGAGATCGGCTACGAGGTGCTGTGCCGACGTCATCATCAACGCAGAATGACCAGCGCGGCAGTGCATGCGGGCGCACTGTCGTCGGACGTTCTGCCAGTCGCATCTGATTGACCACGGCCCATCTGGAAGGCTGGCTGAGGAGTGCGGGCGTCAGCGGAGGTGGATGCGGTCGTCGGCTACCGGACTGCTGGTGCGGGTCAACTCCCGTTGCCGCCATACTCCGGGCGGCTCTCCGTGATGGCGCCGGAAGGCTGCGGCGAACGCGTAGGGCGAGCCGTAGCCGATGACGTTGGCGATTTTCGCAAGGCCCAGCTCGCCGTTGCGCAGGTAGTCGCGGGCCAAGGTCATTCGCCAATCCGTCAGGTATTGCATCGGGGTCTGGCCGAGCGCGTCTCGGAAGGTTCGTGCGAAGGCCGCCCGGGACAGTCCGCCGATCTCGGCGAGCTCCGGGACCGACCAAGGGTGCCCGGCATCCTCGTGTATGGCTTGCAACGCTGCGTTCAGCCGGGGATCCGCCGACGCCCGGTACCAGCGAGGTGCGGTGGTGCTCTGACGGAAACTGGTACGGATGGCAAGAACCAGAAGTATGTCGAGGAGCCGGTCCAGCACAGTGGGCTGACCTGGCTCAGGGGAAGCCAGCTCGCGGGACAGCAGGCCAATGACGTCGCGCAGGGGATCGCCGACGGCTGCCGAGAGTGGCAGCACCTGGGGCAGCGCATCGAGCAGGCCGCTGCCGATGTCCCCCGAAAGCCGGTAGGCGCCGCACAGGAACACTGTGGCCTGTGGGTCGTCCGAGCGTCCGTCGCGCCCGTGATGGGCCCGGAACTCCTCCGGTTCGAGGCAGTCGGCACCGGGTTCATGGCCGATGTAGTGATCGGGGCCCCCGCGGACAAGCGTCACGTCGCCCGGCGAGAGCTCCATCGGGCTCTGAGAGTCGTCGTCGAACCACAGCCACCCCCGCCCCCGTACGACAGCGTGCACCGCGAGCTGGATAGAGCCCCCCAGCCGCAACCCCCAGGGGGGCGTGGCCACCGTTCGAGCGAAAACAGCGCCCGAAGCGCGCGCTCTCGCGATGTGGTCGTACAGCAGATCCATGCGCCAAGCATTGAGCAGGACAATCACAGCAGTCAATTCTGTGAGCGTTTGAAACAAAGAACTGAGAGGATCACGCATTGATTCGATCGAAATTGGGTCTCACCATGGAGTCATGACCGATTCACAGCAGACGACACTTGTGCTCGGTGGTACCGGACGAACCGGATCGCTGGTGGCGCGGAAACTCATCGAGCGGGGCCTGAATGCGCGTACGGCCTCGCGCCACGGCGCCGACGTGCTGTTCGACTGGGACGACCCGACTACACATGCCCGTGCCCTGGACGGCGTCGACCGCGTCTACCTCGTCACACCCGTCATGCGGGTCAAGTACGCCCGCCCGGTGTCCGACTTCCTCGATCTTGCCGCAGGAGCCGGGGTGCGGCACGTTACGTACCTCAGCGCCTACGGCAGCGACCAGGCACCACCGGAGGTCGACATCCGGGCCGTCGAGCTCGACCTCGCGCGCCGAGGAGCCTTCACACACTCCATCCTGCGTCCCGCATGGGTCATGCAGAACTTCAGTGACGAACACACGCCGGTCATCGAAGGCGCCATCACCGTACCGACCGGCGGCGGCGCGGAAGCCTTCGTCGATGCCGCGGACATCGCGGCGGTCGCGGTCGAGACGCTGGTCGACCCTGACGCCCATGCCGGCGCGCAGTACGCCCCGACCGGCCCTCAGTCGCTCACGGTCGGCGAGGTCGCCGACATCATCGCCGATGTGACCGGCGGACCCGTCACCCACAACGACATCGACCCTGACGCATGGATCGGCGGTGCGATCGCAGCCGGCCTCGTACCCGCCGACTACGCCGTGATGCTCCGCTGGCTGACGGGGACCATCATCTCCGGCAACGGTTCCCGGCCGAATGACGACATCGAGAAGGTCACGGGCAGGCCGCCGGTCACCTTCCAGGACTTCGCCCGGCGGAATGCTGCCGCATGGACCCTCTAGGCGTCCAAGTGACCACGCCCATCGCCGACTTCGACGACTTCGCGGCGCTGGACCCCTTCTTCCGAATCATCGAGGAAGGACTGGCAGGCTTCGTTGACGGACGGCACTTCTTCGATCTCCTGGCCGAAGACGTCATCTTCGACTACGTGATTTCCGTTCCCGGATACCCGCGACGGGTCGAGGGACGCCGGGCCGTGGCCGAGCTGTACCGCAGCTACGGCAGCAACATGCTCCTTCGGAGCGCGGACGAACTGGCCGTTCACCGGGATCATGAGGCGTCGGTGATCGTGCTCGAGTACGCGGTGCACGGGCAGGCAGTCCAAACCGGGCGGACCTACGACAACCACTTCGTCTCTGTGATCACCATCAAGGACCGCAAAGTCACGCACTGGCGGGACTACCTGGACCCCGTCGCAGTCTTCAACGCGATCGGATGGCCTGCACAGTAACGGTCGGCTCGCGGCGGCTCCGAGCTCGACGCTCTCGCCGATGAACACACCTGAGGATCGGGTCCTTGGATCCGGCGGCTTTGTTGTGGATCATCGCCGACCTCGGCTCCAGATGAGCATGGTTGCCAGTGCTGTGACCGGGAAGGTTCACCGGGTTGGCGGGTGGGTCGACGGTGGTGGTATTTGGGAGGCGTTTCAAGTACCTGCTGCGTAAGGTCTGTCGGATGACGATCTCCCATGACGTGGCCGGAAGCGGTCCTGCACTGGTGCTGCTGCATTCCGGGGTGTGTGACCGGCGGATGTGGGACGCGCAGGCGCCTGCCTTGATCGATGCCGGCTACCGGCTGGTGCGCTGCGACTTTCGGGGCTTCGGCCAGACTGCTGCGGCGGGTGGACCCCACAGCGACGCTGAGGATGTGCTGGAACTCCTGGACGCTCTCGGCATCGGCCAGGCGGCGCTGGTTGGAGCCTCGTACGGCGGGCAGGTCACCTTGGAAATCGCCGCCCGGTGGCCAGGCCGGGTGAGCGCGATGGTGCTGGTGTGTTCCGCGCTTCCCGGCCATGAGCCCGGTCCTGCACTTGAGGCTGTCGGTGAGCGTGAGGATGCGCTGCTTGAGGCTGGGGATATCGCCGGGGCGGTTGAGCTGATGGCTGATACCTGGCTGGGCCCGGACGCCGACGAGGCCGCTCGGGAGGCGGTGCACCTGATGCAGCGGCATGCCTTTGAGGTGCAACTCGCCGCCGAGGAGTTCGAGCCGATCGAGGCGGAGTTCGACCTGGGGACGATCGAAGCCCCTTGCCTCGCCCTGTCCGGTGGGCATGATCTGGCGGACTTCCGGCGGATCGCTGCCCGCCTGCCGGATCTGCTGTCGGACGCCCGCCACCTCGAACTGCCCTGGGCAGGTCATCTGCCCAGCTTGGAGCGGCCATCCGTCGTCACCGATCTGCTTCTCGGCTTCCTGCGCGAGAGGCTCCCTGCCCATTGAGTCTGCTCACGGCCTGTCGTGTCTTGCCGTGCGGGTGCTGGGCGGCCTCCCCAGCGGACGCCTTTCTCGCTGCGGATTCGGGCGCGTTCGCGTCGCTGGGCGGCCAGGATGTCGGGGTGTCGGGTGTTCTGGTTGCGCCAGCGCAGGTAGCGGTGCAACTCACGGGTCTGGACGGTGTGGTTGGGGTGGTGGGAGTTGGCCAGGGTGAACTCAGCGGACCGAAGTGCGCCTCGATCGGGTTCGCCCAGGACGCGTTCGTCGGCGTGAAGCACAGCTCGACCTTGTTCTGCGCGGCCCAGCGGCGGATGCGCCAGTTCTTGTGGGCGGACAGGTTGTCCAGAATCACGTAGATCGGAGCGCCGTCCGGACGCGCCGCACGGATGCTCTTGAGCGCGGCCCAGGTCGGGGCGATGCCTTTGCGGCGCCGGTTGACACCCCACAGGGTGTCGTCACCGACCGAGTAGCAGCCGTGGAAATAGGTGACTCCATGGGTGCGGTGAAAGGTCGCCGGCAACCGGTCGGGCCGGCCCTTGGGCGCCCAGCACGACCCGGCCGTGGGACGGATACCCAGAGGGCCGAACTCGTCGAAGGCGAAGGTGCGGTCGGGCCCTCGTCCCGGCGGCGCTCTCACCGCTGCTCGGCCGAGTCATCGCGTAGGCCGTCACCCGCGCCGCCACACGCGCGGACGCTCGGCCGCGAGGTGGGCGGGACCTCCTGAGGTACGTGCGCGCACAGCCGCCTGGCCGAGCCGGCCGGCTTCGATGGCCCGTCGGCGCCGTTGGTGACCTGTGAGATACCGCGGACCCGACCCTGACCCCGACCGCTCCCGCGCAGCGACCACCCGACCGGACCCAAGGCCGTCCGTTCGAAACCCAGTTCGTCAGTGAGGGACGGCGGGCGACGCACGTCCGGGTGGTACTTGCCCGCGCGGGCGCATTCTGGCCGTTCGGGCCCGGGCGGGCGGCAAGAGTTGGGTCATGATCATGGATCCCGATGCCAACTCCGGAACCCCCGCCGAGCCCGCACCGGCGCCCTCCCGCCGTACCGTCATCGCCGGCGCGGCCGCCGTCGCGGCCGCCGGCGGGCTGACGGTTGCCGTCACCTCCGCCGAGACCTCGCAGGCCGTCCCCGGCGCCGCGGTCGCCGACTGGGGCGCCTGCCTGACGATCGCCCGGGCCATCCTCGTACGGGACGACGAGGACCAGCCGCTCGTACCGCGCTACGCCGACATCCTCCTGAAGAACGGCCTGCCCCGCTCGCGCCGCCCCGGCAAGAAGGTGCTGATCGTCGGGGCCGGGCCGGCCGGCCTCACCGCCGCACACCTCCTGCGCGAGGCCGGCCATCAGGTCACCGTCATCGAGGCCAACGCCAACCGGGTGGGCGGCCGGATCAAGACCTTCCGCACCGGCGGCCACGAGAACGCCGCCCCGGCCTTCGCCGACCCGAAGCAGTACGCCGAGGCCGGCGCGATGCGCATCCCCGACAGCCACCCGCTGGTCACCGGACTGATGGACAGCCTCGGCCTCAAGCGCCGGCGCTTCCACCTGGTCGACGTGGACGGGGCCGGCCGCCCCGCCTACCGGACGTGGATCTACGTCAACGGCATCCGCGTCCGCCGTGCCGACTACGCGCGCGCCCCGCAGGCGCTCAATCGTTCCTTCGGAGTGCCGCAGGCGTACGAGTCCGTCCCCGCCTCGCAGATCGTCCGCGACGCCTTCGCCCCCGTACGCAAGGAGATCGAGGGCAAGAAGGACAAGGAACTCGTCGAGGGCTGGGCACGCGTCATCCAGCGCTACGGCCACATGTCGATGTATCGCTTCCTGACGGAGGAGGCCAAGCTCGACGAGCGGACCATCGACCTGATCGGAACCGTCGAGAACCTCACCTCCCGCCTGCACCTCGCCTTCGTACACAGTTTCATCGGCGCCTCGCTGATCAGCCCCGACACCGCCTTCTACGAACTGCCCGACGGCACCGCCACTCTGGCCGACGCGCTGTACGCGCGCGTCAAGGACCTCGTACGGCTCGACCGCCGCGCGACCCGCATCACCCACGGCGAGGGCAAGGTCACCGTCGAAACCGTGTCCGAGGGCCGGGGCGGCAGCCCCGTGCGGCGCGAGACCTTCACCGCCGACACCGCCATCATCACCGTCCCCTTCTCCGGGCTGCGCCACATCCCCATCACCCCGGCGCTCTCGTACGGCAAGCGGCGCGCGGTCACCGAGCTGCACTACGACGCCGCCACCAAGGTGCTGCTCGAATTCAGCCTCCGCTGGTGGGAGTTCGACGAGGCCGACTGGAAGCGCGAGCTCGAGGCCGTGCAGCCCGGCCTGTACCGGAAGTACCAGACCGGGCAGACCCCGGCGAACGGAACCCTGCTGGGCGCCCACTCCTCCGTACCCGAGGGCCACATCTCCGCAGGCCAGCGCTCCCACTACGCTGCCAGCCGCGTGGTCACCCGCGACCAGCCCGAGGCGGCCGGCGTCATCGGCGGCGGCTCGGCCACCGACAACCCCAACCGCTTCATGTTCCAGCCCTCCTACCCCGTCGAAGGCAGCGCCGGCGGCGTCATCCTCGCCTCCTACAGCTGGTCGGACGACGCCCTGAAGTGGGACTCCCTGGACGACGAGGAGCGCTACCCGCGCGCCCTCGCGGGCGTCCAAGAGGTGTTCGGACAGCGCATCGAGGTGTTCTACACCGGCGTCGGCCGCACCCAGTCCTGGATGCGCGACCCGTACGCCTACGGTGAGGCGTCCGTACTGCTGCCCGGCCAGCACACCGAGCTCTTCCCCCACGTCCGAAAGGCCGAGGGCAACCTGCACTTCGCCGGATGCCACACCTCCATCAAGCCCGCGTGGATCGAGGGAGCCCTGGAATCCGCGGTGCGGACCGCCTTGGAAGCGCACACGGCGTAGCGGCCGCCCCGGCGCCGTCAGCTCTCGGCGAGCACGATCAGCCAGTCCTCCTCGGAGAACCGGACCCGTCGCCGCTTGTCGGGGTTGATCCGCACCCCGTAGTCGGGGCCCGTGGCGCTCCGCGCGCGCAGCCGGTAGCCGACCGCGCATTCCCGGCGCCGCCGCGCCGACTCGACGGCGGTGGCGAACGAGACCTCATGACCGGCCCGGACGTAGTCCGCGGCCGGCTTGAGGTGGAACTCGTGGCCCTCCGCCTTGAACAACTCCTCGAAGACCTCTGCGAGATACGGGCTCTCCGAGATCTGGGTCATCAGAAGGCTGATCAGCCTGCCGCTCACGATGAAGTCGGCGCCGCCCCGGGCCGGCGCGAGGAGCCGGTTGCCGTCGTCGGACATCTCGGTGGTGAGCGCGAGTTCCCGCTGCGCGGCGTCCCCGATGGCCCGCAGATGCAGCAGGGTGACCAGCGTCCTGTCGTCCGCCCGCGCATCCGGATCCGTCACCGGAGCGAGGGGGGCGACGGGCGTGTCCGAGGCCGAGCCGCAGGCTGAGACCGAGGCCGAGGCCGAGGCCGCGGGCTCCGTCTCACCGATCACGATCAGGCTGTCGTACGAGGGCACGTCCAGCTTGGCCAGGGTGAGCGGGTCGGTGATGTCGCCGTCGTGGAAGGAGACTTCGAGGCGGGACCGCTCGGCCGTGACGGCTCGGGTGCCGCGCGTGGCCGCGTACTCGCCGAGCGCCACGACGTCCAGGGTGGTTCCCGGGCTCACGTACTGGCCGAGCTGCTCGATGACGAGCGGGGCGCGGCGGTTCCAGCCGAGCAGGAGGAGGCGTTCGGCCTGGGCGATCCTGGGCCCGGCTGTCACGATCGCGTCCTCCTCGACATGGGAGGCCACGTCCGCCCGCACGCCCGTGTCGTCATCCTGGGAGATGACGATGATCCGGTCGGCCGGGCCGATCGCCGCCCGCGGATCCGGATTGAGGGTGACGCTCCCGTCGGTGTGCAGCAGGCCGACCGCCGAGGACGTGGCGAACGACAGCAGCGCCTCGCCGAACGTCCGCCCCACGAGGCCCTCGGCGGCGACCGGGTAGAACTCGTCGCCCTCGAAGTCCAGCAACTCCGAGTAGATGAGCGAGAGGCCGGGCTGCCGGGCCGTCGAGACGAGGAGCCGGGCGACGATGTCGTCGACACACAGGACGTGTCCCGTGGGCCCGGCGGCCAGCCTGGCGGTCCTGTGGTTGCGAGAGTCACGGACGGCGGCGACCACCACCGCTTCCCCCTCGCCGGACCCGGGGGCGGCCGCGTCGAGGGCGAGTAGCGTCTTCACCACGTGGGCGTCGCCGGTGTCCCCGGTGGGAGGCAGCACCAGCACCGCCTTCGCGGTGCGCGGACTCACCCGGCACAGCTCGGCGGGGTCGGTGGTGCTCCCGTTGCGGCAGATGATCCGCGTTCTGCCACTGTCGCTGACGCGGGTGGAGATCTCGTCCTCCATCCACACCTTGTCCTGCGGGGCGAGCACGGCGATGGCGGAGCGGCGCTGGTTCGCGTTGGCGGCCACCAGCTCCCCGATCACGGGAAAGACCTGGTCCGACCACCCCAGTACGACGGTGTGCCGCGTCTCCAGCACGGTGGAGTGACCCAGGCGCAGCGACATGATGCGCCGGTTGATACCCGTGGTGATCAGGCTGACCAGGGTCGACACGAAGAGCAGCGCCACGAGCGCGAGCGATACGGAGGCCAGCACGTAGAGCGGGGAGCCGACCGCACCCCCGATCTTCAGCGTCTGGCCGACGCTGGCCCACACGGCGGTGAGCCGGCCGGAGAGCGTGGCCGGAGCGGCCCGGTCGGACCAGACGAGGACCATGCTCGCCGGAACGACGACGGCGAGGCAGGCCAGGGCGAGCCAGCCGATGAGCGCGGTCGTTCCCCCCGAGACCAGATGGTCGAAGCGGTACCGGAGACGGAGCCGGAGTGACGTCGTGTGCTGCTGTGCCACACAAGCTCCCGTACATGAGTCGACGCGCCGATCGGAGAGGCTGCCCGCCACCCCAGGAGTCACCCTAGGCAGATCTCTGCTCCCGCCCCCCTGAACCCCACCGACCTCACTCAGAGGTATGAACGCACCATGGACGCCGGCATGGTGATGATGTAGTCGGAGGCCTGGGTGGCCTCCGGGGTGAGGAACTTCGGCTTCAGGTCGGAGATGTCGATGCCCAGCTCGGCCATGGCGGTGACGGCCGAGGGGTTGACCTGGTCACCGGGGACCGAGCCGGCGGAGCGGACCTCGACGGCGCCCAGGTCGTGGTCGGTGACGTCAACCGGTCGGCGGACGAGATCGGCTACGAGGTGCTGTGCCGGCGCCACCACCGCAGGCAGATGACGGCCGCCAACGCGCATGCGGCCGCACTGTCGCCGGACGTGCTGCCCGTGGAGGCCGCCGAGGTCAGTGAGCGGCCGACCGTACGATCGTGAAGACCGCGCCCTCCGGGTCCGCGACGGTCGCGACCCGGCCGCTGGTGCTCGCCCTCGGCGCCTGCACCACATGCCCGCCGAGCTCCACCACATGGTGTGCGGCCACGTCGGTGTCCTCGACCTCGAAGTAGGTCATCCAGTGACTGCCCTTGCGCGGCAGGGCCTGGCCCACGCCGTGGAGGGCGGCGACCGGGCGTCCCGCGAGGTGCAGCGTCAGGTAGTCGAAGTCGGCCGAGACGACCGCCTCAGTCTCGTAGCCGAACACCGCCTCGTAGAACTTGCAGACGGATGAGGTCTCCAGGGTCACCAACTCGTTCCACACGGGAGTGCCATGGGTGCCGTACACCGCTGTGCCGCTGTGGACGCCCATCTGCCAGACGCCGAAGACCGCGCCCGCCGGGTCGGTCGCGATGGCCAGCCGGCCCGCGTCCCCGGCGTCCAGCGGGCCGACGCCGACGGTGCCGCCGCAGCTCCTGATCGACTCGGCGGTCGCGTCGGCGTCGTCGGTCGCCAGATACGGCGTCCAGGCGATCGGCAGGTGCCGGCTGGTCGGGAGTTGGCCGATGCCCGCGACCTCCTTGCCCTCGATCAGAGCGCGGACGTACGGGCCGAGCGGGTCGGGGCCGGGGGAGAACTCCCAGCCGAACAGCGCTCCGTAGAACTCCTGTGTCGCGTCAAGGCCGTGCACCATCAAGCTCACCCAGCAGGGTGTGCCGGGCGTGTGCCGAGTCGCCTCGGTCATCGTCACTCTCTCCTCGGACCATCGTGGTGGCCGTGCGGGGGGACCGGGCGTGCGCCGTTGTACGGCGGCTGTGCGCCCCTGTACGGAGCGGCTGTGCGCCCCGTGCAGATGGTTCCACCACAGAGCGCCCGGCGCGCCCCGGCCGCGCCGGATTTGGCGGGTTCCCGCTGGAGGATGCCCGTTTTGGTATGTCCCATCCGTTTCGGCGGCGTTACGGGTCGGCCGGTCGCTGCGCGAGGATGGGCCACATGAACCCCATCGTCACCGCCACGGAACTCGCGAGCGAGCTCTCCGGACCCCGTCCTCCGGTGCTCCTGGACATCCGCTGGCAGCTCGGCGGGCCGCACGGGCGGTCCGACTACGAGGCGGGCCACATCCCCGGCGCGGTCTTCGTCGACCTGGACGCGGAACTGGCGGCCCCGCCGGGCGCCGGCGGCCGTCACCCCCTGCCGGAGCCGGAGGCCTTCGGCGCGGTGATGCGCCGCGCGGGCGTCTCGGCCGACTCGCCGGTGGTCGCCTACGACGGCGGCCAGGGCTGGGCGGCGGCCCGTGCGTGGTGGCTGCTGCGCTGGACGGGCCACGCGGATGTCCGGGTCCTGGACGGCGGTCTGGCCGTGTGGACGGGCCCGTTGGAGACCAAGGTTCCCGATCCTTCGGAGGGCGCCTTCACCCCTGCCCCGGGCGCCCTTCCCCTGCTGGACGCGGACGCCGCGGCCGGCCTGGCCCGCTCGGGCGTGCTGCTCGACGCGCGGGCGGCCGAGCGCTACCGGGGAGACGTGGAGCCGATCGACCGGGTGGGCGGGCACATCCCGGGGGCGGTCTCGGCCCCGACGATGGAGAACGTCGACAAGGACGGCCGCTTCCTCCCTGCCGGGACCCTGTCGGCCCGCTTCAAGGCCCTGGGAGCCTCCGCGGCCGCGGAACCGGTCGGCGTCTACTGCGGCTCGGGCGTCTCGGGCGC
This sequence comes from Streptomyces lunaelactis, assembly GCF_003054555.1. Taxonomy (NCBI): domain Bacteria; kingdom Bacillati; phylum Actinomycetota; class Actinomycetes; order Kitasatosporales; family Streptomycetaceae; genus Streptomyces; species Streptomyces lunaelactis. The sequence goes on from NZ_CP026304.1 coordinate 6,448,373, forward strand.
CCACGAGGCCCTGGCCCTGGAGATCGCGGGCTTCGAGCCGGCGCTGTACGCGGGCTCCTGGTCCGAATGGTCCTCGGACGTCTCCCGCCCGGTGGCGACGGGCCCCCAACCGGGCTGAGCACACAGGCGCGTTGGCGGCGCGCGCCAGTGGGAACCAACGAGCGGCGCGAAGCTGCCGCCGCGCTCCCGCCGGGGGCCACGGAGTACCCCGTACCCCCAACTCCAGGGCGAGTGGGTGGGACACCCCCCCGCACGCAAAAGGTCCGGCACCTGTTCTCGGTGCCGGACCCCTGTGCGAGGCTCCGCGCCCCCTACTCCTGCTTCTTGCGGCGCGTGCCGAAGACGATCTCGTCCCAGCTCGGGACCGCCGCGCGGCGGCCCGGGCGGACGCCGTCCGCCTCCGCCTGGCGGTCCGTCGTGCCCGTCAGGCGGTCGCGGTGACCGGCCACCGAACGCGGCATCAGCACATCCGCGTACGCCGACCCCGCGCCCGCCGAGGCCGCAGGGGCCACCGGCTCCTCCGCCTCGGGCTCCTGCACCGGCTCTGCCGTCGGCGGCTCCGGCGGTGCGGGGCGTTCGGGGACGACCATGTCGCCCCGGAAGCTCGGCACCGCCTCGAGCAGACTCGTCAGGGAGTCCCGCTCGCTCTCCGGTTCACCCGGCGGTGCCGGTGCGGTCGGACGCTCCAGCTGACGGTCGAGTGCCCGGTCCAGCGGCCGGTCCCTCGGCAGCCGCGCGATGCGCGGTACGAACGGAAAGCTCGGCTCCTGCGTCGCCGCGATCGTGTCGTCGGTCTCGCCGATCAGCGCACGCGCCTCGTCGTCGACGGCCTGGACGAGCCGCCGCGGCGGGTCGTACGTCCAGCTCGCCGAGTGCGGCTCGCCCGCCACCCGGTAGACCAGCAGCACCTCCCAAGTGCCGTCGTCCCGGCGCCAGGAGTCCCACAGCACGGTGTCCTTCTCGGCGCCGCGCAGCGTCAGCCGCTCGTGCACCGCTTCGCCGAGCTGCGGTCCGCTGTTCTCGCCGGGACGTCGTACGGGAGTCTTGCGGGCCCGCTCCGCCATGAACGCGCGCTCCGCGAGCACCGGGCCCTCGAAACGCCGCACCCTGTCCACCGGAATCCCGGCGAGCTGAGCGACCTCCTCGGCGGAGGCACCTGCACGTATACGGGCCTGGATGTCGCGGGGGCGGAGATGGCTCTCCACCTCGATCTCGATCTGGCCGAGGCGGGCACGGTCGTTGCGTACGGCAGCGCGCAGCCGCTCGTCAATCGGAAGCGTGTACTCCGTGCTGTCCGCAGCCTTGAGCACCAGTCGTGTGCCGTCGTTGGAGACGGCCACGACACGCAGTTCGGGCATGGGGACCTCCCGGGTGGTGCCTGCCGACGTCACGTGCGTCGCTGCTTCCGCTAGTCGAGTGTGGCCTGCCCGGGTGCAGCCTGCCACAACCTTGCCGAGTTGCCCGGCGTGTCGGGCACAGGCCCTGGATCGCCGTTATGGCACGGTTACCTATTTGCGACTCTGAGTGACTGGCTGGTCACTCTCCGCATCGGGTACCCGTGCGGTGCCGCGGCGCCGCCGGATCGAGCGCCGCTTTCGGCCCCCACCTGGGGTCCGAACGCCCACGAGGGAGCCCGGGCCCAGGGCTCGCCACAGTACTCCATTCGGGCCACGGGGGTGGACCGCCGCGCCGCCGAACTTCTCCAGGGGCACGGGAGTTGGGCGTCCGGGGCATGGATGACGAGGTGTCCTGATTCACAGAACCCACTCAAAGGGAACTATTCGCTTCGCTCAAATGTCCCTACCTGGTGCATGGTGGGACAGATGGGCAAGCAGGGGCTGGAGATGGATCAGAAGTGGGACAGCGAAACAAACCGGACGGAACAGGACGGGGAGCAGGAACGGCGGCTTGATCTGAGCCCTGGCCCGAGGATGTGCGGACCCGGCTGATCCCGCAGGTGCCGCAGAACGGTGACGCCGAGGCGACCCGGCTGATGCCGCAGCTGCCGCACTCCGGGCCACAAGACGCCCCCGGCGAGAAGGAGTTCAGCCCGGCCAGTACGCACGGCACCCGCGTCCGGGGCTGGAAGCGCTCCGCCGTCGCCGCCGCTGTCGTGTTCGGCGTCGCCATGATCGGCGTCACCGGGTACGAACTGGCCTCGGGCTCCGACCTCAGTGGCGGCAAGGGCACGACCCTGACATCCGTCGTCCGCGGCGGCAGTGAGAAGTCCTCGCCGCCGAGCACCCCTTCGCAGATCCCGAGCCACGAACCGAGCCACCGGCACGACCCCGGACCCCAGGTCCGGCGCGGGTGCCGGTGCGGCGATCGGAGAGTGACTGCCCTCAGTCGCCGAGGACCCGGCGCAGGTAGTCGTTGGCGAACAGCCGCTCCGGGTCCAGCCGTTCCCGCAGCGCCGTGAACTCGCCGAACCGCGGATAGACCTCGGAGAAGTACTCCGCGTCCCGCGTGTGCACCTTGCCCCAGTGCGGCCGTCCGCCGTGCGCGGTCATGAGCCGCTCCACCGCGGTGAAGTACGACTGGTACGGCGTGCCCCGGTAGAGATGCACGGCGATGTAGGCGGTCTCCCGGCCCGATGCCGTGGAGAGCGCGATGTCGTCCGCCGGGGCCGTACGCACCTCCACCGGGAAACTCACCCGCAGCGGCGAGCGCTCGATCATCGCCCGCACCTCGCGCAGCGCCCCGACCGCCGCCTCCCGCGGAAGCGCGTATTCCATCTCAACGAACCGCACCCGGCGCGGAGATGTGAAGACCTTGTAGGGGATGTCCGTGTACGTACGGGCGGAGAGGGCGCGGCTGGAGATCCTGGCGATCGCCGGGATGGTCGCGGGGACGGCCCGGCCGACCGAACAGGCCAGCTGGAAGACGCCGTTGGAGAGGAGCTCGTCCTCGATCCAGCCGCCGATCTGTCCGGGCGGCGCGGCGGGGCCCGCGCTGCGGTTGTTGCGCTTGGTGTTGCAGTTGCCGGTGTGCGGGAACCAGTAGAACTCGAAGTGCTCGTTCTCCGCGAAGAGCGCGTCGAACTCGGCCGTGACCTTGTCGAACGTCATCGGCTCTTCACGGGCCGTCAGCAGGAATACGGGCTCGACGGTGAAGGTGATCGCGGTGACGACGCCCAGCGCGCCGAGCCCGATCCGGGCCGCCGCGAAGATCTCCGGATTCTCCTTCTCGGAGCAGGTCAGCACCGAGCCGTCCGCCGTGACCAGCTCAAGGGCCTTGATCTGCGCGGCGATCGAGGCCGAGTCACGGCCCGTGCCGTGCGTGCCGGTGGAGGTCGCGCCCGCGACCGTCTGATCCATGATGTCGCCCATGTTCGCGAGCGAGAGGCCCTCGCGCGCGAGGGCGGTGTTCAGCCGCTTGAGCGGGGTGCCCGCCTCGACCGTCACAGTCATGGCCGTGCGGTCGATCTCCCGGATTCCGGTCAGCAGATCGGGCCGGATCAGCACACCGTCGGTGGCGGCGGCAGCGGTGAAGGAGTGGCCCGTGCCGACGGCCTTCACCTTCAGGCCGTCCTCGGCCGCCCGGCGGACGGCGTCGACGAGCTCCTCGGTCGAGGCCGGCGAGACCTCTCGTACCGGACGGGCGGTCACGTTCCCGGCCCAGTTACGCCACGGACTGCTCGTCCCGCTGGTCACGCTCGTCCTGCTCATCGATCCCCTCCGGTTTCACCGGCCTGTTCAGCCGGCGGTACCCCAGGAGCGCCACCGCGGCCGCGAGCGCTCCCGCCGCGTTCGAGACCAGGTACCCGGCGTCCGCCCCGGCGGCATCGATCACCCAGCCGGCGACCGACGAGCCGACCGCGATCCCGACCGCGAGCCCCGTGCCCACCCAGGTCATGCCCTCGGTCAGATTCGCGCGTGGTACGTGCTGCTCGATCAGGGCCATGGTGGTCACCATCGTCGGTGCGATGGCAAGGCCCGCGACAAAGAGCGCCACGGCCAGGAACGGCAGGTTCCCGGCCAGTTGGAGGGGGATCATACTCACGGCCATCGCACAGACGCCCAGCAGCCACCTGCGCTCGCCCGACCCCTTGAGATGCAGCAGTCCGAAGACCACTCCGGCGAGGCAGGAACCGAGCGCGTACACGGCCAGCACCAGGCTTGCCGCCGCCTTGTGGCCCTGCTCCTCGGCGAAGGCCACCGTCACCACGTCGACCGAACCGAAGATCGCGCCCGTCGCGACGAACGTGCCCACCAGGACCTGCAGGCCGGGAGCGCGCAGCGCCGAGCCCTTGGTGTGGTGTTCCTTCGGCTGCGGTACGGGCTCGGTGGACCGCTGTGCGGTCAGCAGGAAGACGCCCGCCAGCAGACAGAGGCCGGCGACCAGCGGGCCCGCTTCGGGGAACCAGACCGTGGAGAGACCGATGGCGGCGATCGGCCCGAAGATGAAGCAGGCCTCGTCGACGACGGACTCGAAGGCGTACGCGGTGTGCAGTTCACGGGGCGAGCCCCGGTAGATCTCCGCCCAGCGGGCCCGGACCATCGAGCCGAGGCTCGGCACACAGCCGATCCCGGCCGAGAAGACGAACAGGGTCCAGTCCGGCCAGCCCTCGTGTGCGCAGAGCAGCAGTCCGCCCGCCGCGACGCCGGCGACCAGGGTGGCCGGCCGCAGTACACGGCGCTGGCCGTGCCGGTCCACCAGCCGGGATATCTGCGGGCCGAGCGCCGCGGCGGAGAGTGCCACCGTGGCCGAGAGCGCGCCCGCGAGCCCGTAGCGCCCGGTGAGCTGCGAGATCATCGTGACGATGCCGATGCCCATCATCGACAGGGGCAGCCGGCCGATGAAGCCGGCGGCGGAGAACGCCTTGGTGCCAGGGGCGGCGAAGAGGGCGCGGTACGGACTGGGCAAGGAGTTCTCCGGTAAGGCGCCTCACCGTGGCCCGTGGTGGGCGTGGGCCAGGGGGCGTTGTTGGTTGCTGTGCGGTGGGTGGTTTCGCGAGCGTAAGGCGTAAAGGCGGCGTTCGAAGGTTACGCCCCCGTGGCTGTCCCGCGCACGGCGGTTGTCCCGCCGGCAGAAGGGGGTGGCAGGATCGTTCTCATGCCCGATCAGCGCGATCCAGCCCCTTACGACGCCCTGCTGCTGCTCTCCTTCGGTGGACCCGAGGGCCCGGACGATGTCGTCCCGTTCCTGGAGAACGTGACGCGCGGCCGCGGCATCCCCGGGGAACGGCTCAAGGAGGTGGGTCAGCACTACTTCCTGTTCGGCGGGGTCAGCCCCATCAACGACCAGAACCGCGCCCTGTTGGACGCCCTGCGCAAGGACTTCGCCGAGCACGGCCTGGACCTGCCGGTGCACTGGGGCAACCGGAACTGGGCGCCGTATCTCACCGACACACTGCGCGAGATGGTCCAGGACGGCCACCGTCGCATCGCCGTGCTCGCCACCAGCGCGTACGCCTCCTACTCGGGCTGCCGGCAGTACCGCGAGAACCTGGCGGACGCCCTGGCCACCCTGGAGGCGGAGGGACTTGAGCTGCCGCGCGTGGACAAGCTGCGGCACTACTTCAACCACCCCGGCTTCGTGCGACCCATGATCGAAGGCGTCCTGGAGTCCCTCGCGGACCTTCCCGAGGAGGTACGGGCGGGCGCGCGGCTGGCCTTCACCACGCACTCCATCCCGACGTCCGCGGCCGACACCTCAGGACCGGCCGAAGAGCACGGCGAAGGCGGGGCGTATGTACGCCAGCACCTGGAAGTGGCCCGGCTGATCGCCGACGCCGTACGCGACGAGACGGGCATCGAGCACCCCTGGGAGCTCGTCTACCAGTCGCGCAGCGGAGCCCCGCACATCCCGTGGCTGGAGCCGGACATCTGCGACCACCTGGAGGAGCAGCACGCCGCGGGTGCACCGGCGGTGGCGATGGTGCCCATCGGCTTCGTCTCGGACCACATGGAGGTCCTCTACGACCTCGACACCGAGGCCACCGCCAAGGCCGCCGAACTGGGGCTGCCCGTGCGCCGTGTCTCGACCGTGGGCGCGGATCCGCGCTTCGCCGCCGCGGTCCGCGATCTCGTCCTGGAGCGCGCGGCGACCGAGCGGGGTGTCCACGCCGAGCGCTGCGCGCTGGGCGCCCTCGGCCCCTCCCACGACCTCTGCCCGGTCGGCTGCTGCCCGGCCAGGGCGCCCAAGCCCGCGGCCGCCGGTGCCGACAGCCCGTACGCGTAAGGAAGCCCTGTGACCGACGCTCCCGTGTCCGATCCGCTGCTGTCCGAACTCCTCGGTCTCGCCCTGGAGGCCGCCCGCCGTGCGGGGGAGCTGCTGCGCGACGGCCGCCCCGCCGACCTGGGCGTCGCCGCGACCAAGTCCAGCCCCATCGACGTCGTCACCGAGATGGACATCGCGGCGGAGAAGCTGATCACCGGCTTCCTGGCCGAGCACCGCCCCGACGACGGTTTCCTCGGCGAGGAGGGCGCCTCCTCCGTCGGCACCAGCGGCGTCCGCTGGGTCATCGACCCGCTCGACGGCACCGTCAACTACCTCTATGGCCTGCCGACCTGGGCGGTCTCCATCGCCGCCGAGCGGGACGGCGAGACGGTCGTGGGGGTGGTGGCGGCCCCGATGCGCCGCGAGACCTACCGCGCGGTGCTCGGTGGCGGCGCGTACGCCGACGACAAGCCCCTCCAGTGCCGTCCCACGGCCCCGCTGGAGCAGGCCCTGGTCTCCACCGGCTTCAACTACGTCACGACCGTACGCAGCCACCAGGCGGACGTCGCCCAGCGGCTCATCCCGCGCCTGCGCGACATCCGCCGCAGCGGCTCGGCGGCCATCGACCTGTGCGACGTCGCCGCCGGCCGCCTGGACGGCTACTACGAGCGCGGCCTCAGCCCCTGGGACCTCGCCGCGGGCGATCTGATCGCCCGCGAGGCGGGCGCCCTGACCGGCGGACGCCCCGGCGAACCGGCGAGCGGCGATCTGGCGGTGGCGGCGAGCCCCGGCGTATTCGCGCCGCTCCAGTCCCTGCTGGACGAGCTCGGCGCCTGGCACGACTGACACCCGGCCGTGCGCGTGAACCGAGCCACAACAGATGCGCGTGAACCGAGCCACAACAGAAGGGCCCCGACACCGTCCCGCGGCGTCGGGGCCCTTCTCAGGTCCGGTACCTGTACGGTCCGGCGCTACGCGGCGCTGACGTGCACGCCGTGCTCCGCGGCCAGGCGGTGCAGGTCGTCCAGCTCGGCCTGCTCGACATCCGCCAGGAAGTCGTCGCCCGCCTCTTGAGCCAGCGTGAGGTCGGTCTCGGCGGCCTTTATGCGCTGCAGAAGTCCTGCGGTGAATGCGTCCATGGTGCGCCCCCTCGTCGTGGGTCGGTGGCACGGGGGTGTGCCGACGGTGGGTGATCAACCCTGGAACAGGTCGTGGCGTGCCACTTACAGGGCGTGATCTAGGGTGTTTAGTCGTCCTCCCCAGGGGCTCCCTCAGAGAAACCTCAACTGGCCCGAGAATCCGGTGAATTCCTTCAGCCCCAGGTCGGCGGTTGTCGACCGGCTTCGCCTTACAGCCGGTTTACGCGCGTAACAGGCAGGATGGATGCGCACAGCCAGTGCTCACACATCTGCCCGATCACGTCTGACGGGCACAGCGGAAGGACAGCGACGTGCGCGTACTCGTCGTCGAGGACGAGCAGCTGCTCGCCGATGCGGTGGCCACCGGACTGCGCCGGGAGGCCATGGCCGTCGACGTCGTGTACGACGGCGCAGCCGCCCTGGAGCGTATCGGGGTCAACGACTACGACGTAGTGGTGCTGGACCGCGACCTCCCCCTGGTCCACGGTGACGACGTCTGCCGCAAGATCGTCGAGCTGGGCATGCCGACCCGGGTACTGATGCTGACCGCCTCCGGTGATGTCAGCGACCGTGTCGAGGGACTCGAGCTCGGCGCGGACGACTACCTCCCCAAGCCCTTCGCCTTCACCGAGCTCACCGCCCGGGTCCGCGCCCTGGGCCGCCGTACGACCGTGCCCCTGCCGCCCGTCCTGGAGCGCGCCGGCATCAAGCTCGACCCCAACCGACGCGAAGTCTTCCGCGAGGGCAAGGAGATCCAGCTCGCGCCCAAGGAGTTCGCGGTCCTGGAGGTCCTGATGCGCAGCGAGGGCGCGGTCGTCTCGGCCGAGCAGCTCCTGGAGAAGGCCTGGGACGAGAACACCGACCCGTTCACCAATGTGGTGCGTGTGACCGTGATGACCCTGCGCCGCAAGCTCGGCGAGCCGCCGGTGATCGTCACCGTGCCAGGCTCCGGCTACCGGATCTGACCGGATGGCCACCGCCCCGGCGCCACCGCAGGCACCTCCGAAACCCACCTGGGACCCGCGCGATCCCGTGCGGCCCCTGCTGCGCCCCACGATCCGGATACGGCTGACGCTGCTCTACGGCGGGATGTTCCTGATCGCCGGCATCCTGCTGCTGTCGATCATCTATCTGCTGGCCGCGCAGGCGCTGCACATCGGCAGCGAGCTGCCGTTCAAGATCGTGAACGGCAGTGTGAAGAGCGACATCTGCAACTTCCCCAGCGAGGCGCCGCCCGAGCAGTTCAACGCGGCGATGAACGCCTGTGTCAACGAGCAGCGCCAGCACGCCCTGGACGACCTGCTGCGCCGCTCCCTCTTCGCACTGCTCGGCCTGAGCGTCATCGCCTTCGCCTTCGGCTACGCCATGGCAGGACGAGTGCTCTCGCCGCTCGGCAAGATCACCCGCACTGCCCGGCAGGTGGCCGGCTCGGACCTCACCCGCCGGATCAAGCTGGACGGTCCGGACGACGAGCTCAAGGAGCTCGCGGACACCTTCGACGAGATGCTGGACCGGCTGGAGCGCGCCTTCAGCGCGCAGCAGCGGTTCGTCGCGAACGCCTCGCACGAGCTGCGTACACCGCTCGCGATCAACCGCACGCTGCTGGAGGTCCACCTCTCCGACCCCGGGGTCCCCGCGGAGCTCCAGCAGCTCGGCAAGACCCTCCTGGCCACCAACAAACGCAGCGAGCAGCTGGTCGAGGGCCTGCTGCTGCTCGCCCGCAGCGACAACCAGATCGTCGAACGCAAACCGGTGGACCTGGCCGAGGTCGCCACCCGCGCGGTCGACCAGGTCCGCGCCGAGGCGGAGGCCAACGGCGTGGAGATCCGCGGGGAGCGCGCGCCCGCCGTCGTACAGGGCAACGGCGTCCTGCTGGAGCGCATCGCCCTGAACCTGGTGCAGAACGCCGTGCGCTACAACATCCCGGAAGGCGGGTGGGTGCATGTCTCCACCGAGCTCCAGCAGGGCGAGGCGGTCCTGGTCGTCGAGAACACGGGGCCGGTGGTTCCCGCGTACGAGATCGACAATCTCTTCGAGCCCTTCCGGCGGCTGCGCCAGGAGCGGACCGGCAGCGACAAGGGTGTCGGCCTGGGGCTTTCGATCGCCCGCTCGGTCGCGAGGGCCCACCGAGGCCGTATCATCGCGGAGCCTCGCGAGGGAGGCGGGCTCGTGATGCGTGTCACCCTCCCTGTCTGAGATGCTGATCGACGCGACTCGGCGAGTTCGCTTCGTTCGCTTTACGCTGAATTTTCGGGACCCGTGTCCGAGAGGTCCGTGTGGCATCGATCACAGGGGCGAATTTCTGGCCATCTACTCTCTGTGATCAAGACTCTTACCGGAAAGCCGGTAAAAGTCCGGGTTTCCGGGGGTCGAGATCACGGGAAGTACACGGGGTGGCGCCCGTGAAGTGCGACATTCGGACCGTGTACGGTCCCGATCGCCATCCAACCCGAGCACTCTTGAGGGCTCCGGTTGGGTGTCGATTGAGTAACAGACCTTGATGTGAGGCAAAATCTCCGCCTCGGGTCGGGCACAAGTCCGGCCTCTCACGCGTTACGTGCGCTGGAGACACCGCAGACACCCAGAGGGGGAGAGGCACATGGCAACGGACTACGACACCCCACGCAAGACCGATGACGACGTCGATTCGGACAGCCTTGAGGAACTGAAGGCCCGCCGGAACGACAAGACCACCTCGGCCGTCGATGTAGACGAGTTCGAGCAGGCTGAAGGCCTGGAGCTGCCCGGAGCGGACCTTTCCAACGAGGAACTGTCCGTTCGCGTGCTGCCCCGCCAGGCCGACGAGTTCACCTGCATGAGCTGCTTCCTCGTGCACCACCGCAGCCAGCTGGCGCGCGAGAAGAA